>JBEKXU010000061.1:0-3378 GCA_049511715.1 Anaerolineales bacterium | reverse complement strand
TGACCATCCTCCCGCCTCCTCCACCCCGCTCAATCTAGGGCTTAGGAGGCCTATCTTAATGTCCGGGAGGGGGGTCAATTTTCAACCGCTGATAGGGGGTCAATTTTAGGCCGCTGATGACAAGGTCGGGTGCAGGAAGTAGAATGTAACGGCGAAGGGACCCGTTGAGGAGCTGCGATCGGAGTGGGGCTCCCCCGCGGCGAGTTGTCCCCGAGGCCATTTGTTCGCCATGAGGGCAGAGGGCGAGGAGAGCACTGGGCTTGCCCATGACCAAGGCCTATTTCCGTCGAGCGCAACAAAAGGATTCGCGGGCTCATCCGAAGCGATTCAGGAGGGATCATGAACAGGAATGCAGAAACAGGTTCGCCCCGGCCAGACCTTCTGGGGCTGATAGGCAACACCCCGGTAGTGGAGATCCGGCGCCTCTGCCCCAACCCCCATGTCAGGATCTATGCCAAGCTGGAAGGACACAACCCGGGAGGGTCGGTAAAGGACCGGATTTGCAAGGCCATGATCGAGGCCGCCGAGCACCAGGGCCTGCTTCACCCGGGAGGAAACAGAATTCTGCTCGAACCGACGAGCGGAAACACGGGCATTGGGCTGGCAATGATCGCGGCCGTTCGTGGCTACCCCTTTGTGGCTGTTCTTCCAGAGAGCACCAGTATCGAGCGGCGCAAGATCATGGCCGCATTTGGGGCAAAGTTCATTCTAACCGAGGGCACCAAAGGAACCAACTGGGCGATTGAAGTGGCCTCACGCCTGATGCGGGAGGATAACCGCTACCTCATGCTTGACCAGTTCAACAATCCCGCTAACCCCGAGGCCCACTACCTGACCACAGCGCCGGAAATACTGGCGGCCGTACCAGAGGTCACTCACTTCGTGGCGGGCATGGGCACCGGAGGAACTCTGATGGGGGTGGCCCGCTATCTGCGCGAGCGCCAAGCCGGAGTCACCGTTGTCGGGCTCGAACCCGTCGCTGGCAGCGCGATCCAAGGGCTCCGGAACATGGGCGCCTACGTGCCCTCCATTTACCAGGAGTCCGCCCTGGATGAGAAGATCACGCTCGATGATGAAGAGGCTTTCAGGGTGGCCAGGGAACTTTCGCGGGTTGAAGGCCTGTTCGTAGGGATCTCCTCCGGGGCCGCGCTCTGGGGCGCGATGAAACTGGCGGAAAGGATTCGATCCGGGACCATCGTCGTGCTTTTTCCAGACGGCGGCGAGAAGTACCTGAGCACACGGCTGTTCGACCTGCCCCTGACCCCCATCGTCGACCGGGTTCTTTAGGCTGGGAGAGGATGGCCTTGACGAATCCTTTCGGCGTGGTCTTTGGCAGGAAGAGCGCAGCGTCAAGAATCGGGCAGTGTGAGATGAGCCGAGCTCCGCTCCTCCTGAAGGGCACGAACCAGCCCCTCGGCCCACCCCGTGGCTCGCTCAATCTCCTTCTCCGAGAGGGGCCCCTCCCTCGCTTCAACATGAAAGGTCTCAGGTCTGACAATCAGCCTGCCTCCAAGACGCCGCAGCCCTGAGGCGAGCCTGTGGGCGGCCGTGAAGCGGGCCAACCACGCCGACATTTTGTAGGAGGTGTCAAAAGCGGCCACGGCTTTCCCTTTGAGGACGCGGCGAGGGAGGGCCTTGAGGATGAGGCGCATGGGCTCGGGCAGATTCATCTTGTGAGTCGGGCTGCCCACCACGACCAGATCCTGCTCGCCCAAGGCCTCGGCATGCAATTCTTCCGCCCGGAGCAAACGGGCCGATCCCTGGATCTGGAGAACAGTCGCAACGGCCTCGGCGACCTCTTGCGTGTTGCCGAATTTGGAATAGTAGATGACTAGCGCTTTCATTGATCCAACTCCTCAAGTGTGAGCCAGGCCTGCCTCTGACCGCCTGGGCGTTGGCGTCACAGGCCATCCTGTCTTTCGCCTATCTTCGCCAGAGAGTCCTCCTCCAGCGGGACCCTGATCCCAAGATGAATCCGGCGCGAGCGCCCATGAGGCCGCAATCCAGCGGCCGGCAATCCGCCTGGGTACCGTTCTCCTGCAAGCATTTTATCGAGAGCCGATGATTTGGCAACCTGATTCGGGGTCTCTTGAGCAGCGGATTTCTGCGGAATTCGGGCCGGCATGTGACGGCGAAGGCTCACCTCGACCGTGGTCCCGACACCTCAACGCGGGTCGCACCGCATGACCAGGAGCTCCTTGCCCTCCTCCTTCCGTCCCGGTCGCAGGGGAACTTCGCAGAAGCGTCCTTCCTTGGATATCTCTCGCCCTCGGGACTTTCCTGCCGATGGTTTCACGGCAACAGGGACTCCCGGCGGAGCGGGAATTCACCTTCGCCTATGGCAATTTTCGGCCTGTGCCAGGCCAAACAAGCCCTTGGTCTCCGCCCTTTTCGTGGGCCAATTGGACCCGACGACCCGTTGGACCCCGCGAGCGGGGAGAACCCGGTGGAAGCTTGTGGTCATCCGCGAATTCGTTGCTGAGAGAGAAGCCCTTCCAGGGGGGAGCGGCGCCGCGGTGATGTATAATGTTTTTTGCCATATCCCTGTCGGTTGGAGGTACTAAGGGAGGGAGCCATGCCATTCGGAATACAACCCTGGCACCTGATCGTGATTGCCGTCGTGGCGCTGCTCGTCTTTGGACCCTCACGGCTCCCCGACATTGGACGGGGAATGGGCCGAGCCCTCAGAGAGTTCCGCGAGGGGACCAAGGAGATGACGGAATCTTTTCGCGAGGAAATGAAACAGAATCCGAGCGCTCCTTCCACCTCGACACTCACAAGCGCCGCTTCCACCTCGGCGCCCACGAGCGCCCCTTTCACCTCGACACTCACAAGCGCCCCTTTCACCTCGGCGCCCACGAGCGGTCCGGTGGAGCCTTCGGCGACTGCTGGTCCCTATTGCACTCAATGTGGTAACGCCAATCCTCCTGGAGCCCGCTTCTGCAGCAAGTGTGGGGCGCAACTAGTGGCGTAGAACGGATTCTGCCCGTTGCCAGGATCGGACCGCCGCGCCCGAGAACTGGGTATTGGAGATACACAGTGAGCCTCCATGGCTGAAAAGCGGATGACCTTCCTGGAGCACCTGGAGGAGTTCCGCACTCGCCTTCTGATCTCTGCGGCGGCAATCCTTTTGGTCACGGCAGTAGGATTCTTCTTTTCGAACCCCATCTTGAAGTTTCTGCTGCTGCCCTCCGGCGGCCTCCAGCTGCGAGCCTTTGGCCTGCTCGACGGTTTCATGATCAAGTGGCGCCTTGCCCTCTACACGGGCGTGGTGATCTCCTTCCCGGTCTGGGCCTACGAGTTATACAGTTTCATTTCCCCCGGCCTGCTGCCGAACGAAAGAAGGATCATCTTTCCCCTCCTGGGCGGGTCGCTCAT
>JBEKXU010000060.1:0-4060 GCA_049511715.1 Anaerolineales bacterium | reverse complement strand
ATGGCTTTGTGGAGCGTCTTCAAGGCACCATCCTCAACGAGCACTGGAGAATTGAATTCCGTCGCAGGTACTTCACCGGGACAACAGCAATGCAGGTCTCACTGGACCGCTACCTTGACTTCTACAATCATCTGAGACCCCACCAGGGGTATCGCACCAAGGGCCGCACCCCCGCCCAGGTCCTAGCCCAAGGGAGATCGAACCATGCCCGAGCGTCATGAACCAAATGTGTCAACACCTATCCGGTACTGGACACTTGATCAATCTATCTGAACCAGTTACAGGGCAGGTGAGCTGTCCCAACCAAGAAAACGATTCGTCCAAGAATAGCCCAGGATTGCACGTGCACAACGCTCCTATCATGAATTCTTACCGCGTATCCTGGGATCAATTTGCAGCCCTCGGGATTCAACCCTCTTCGCTAAATTGACAAACGCGCCCATCAAGAGGTACCCTCCCAATACACTCACGGATCAACCTCGTTGGGCTCGAGGATACTGAACAACGGGTGGCACCCTCGGGCGGTCGGAAATCCTGTTTGAGACCCCCTCCCCCTGCGTTCGAGCTCATGACCCGGAGGTCGCTGGTTCCCTGGCCCAGTCCGCCAGGACGGGCGAGTCCAGCCCGCGCTACCTCAAGGCAAAACCGAGGCCATTTGAGCCTCGATTCTGTTTTGTGTGACCGGGTTGTGCCGGGCCAAGGCATCATAATCCACGAGGATTCAGGAGTTTCAAGAGACGCTGCCAGTTCAATCAACTCGTAGGGCACGTGACCAGCTGATCGCTGGTCCTCGTCCGAAACAGACGGGGTCAGATTGCAAGCCCACCTCGGATCGTCGGGCTCGTTGAACCTCCGCTACCCGATTCCTTGCACAACCGTACATTGTCGGGCCGGTAGCCCGGAGGTCCCAGGTTCCCCGGCCTGGACCGCGAGCCCGCCCTCCGTGCGCGGGTCGGGGGGGCAAGCGGATCCTGCCCCCGCTACTTGAATGAAGAACCAGGATCCTCTGAGCCTCGGTCCTCTTTTCGGTTATTCCCCCAATTGGCCCGATTCCCTTTCCCTTGGTGTTTGTTGGCCGCTTCCGCCCCGATGGGTTTGTGACCGGCTGGTTCCAGGTTCCAATGGCGCGGGCGCCCCTTCGCCAACCATAATCCACCAGCAGATTCGTGGCCATAGCGCTTCGTCCGGCTCTTCCCCAGTCGGGAATCTTGGGATGGGGTTTTCGGCCACCACAAGGCATCGCATCCTATACTCAGCATGCTGCCCGTCTGTCACCGGACAGGCTCCACCTTCTGGGAAGTGATTCCTCTCGCCGCCCAGTTTACCGGAGGGCAGCGCTTCCATGCAATCATTTTCACCCTGGCACGCGTGGGCAGGCCAGGCTGACCAGTCACAGGGTGACAGATTCAAAGAACAATAACAATGGCCTGCTTCCTTCTTGACTCATCGGCCTAAATGTGATAATCTTAGTCCTAATATGCGCGCCGTCATTCGCTGATCACCATCGCACAGGAGACCAAAGGATCATGGATAAGATGCAAGGCATCCACCTATTTGTCTATCCCGTTAAAGACTTGACGCAAGCTAAAAAACTATATCGCACGCTCTCAGGCGTCGAGCCCTACGCAGATGGACCGTACTATGCTGGCTTTCGCCTGGGAGACCAAGAAATCGGTTTGGATCCCAATGGCCACAAGCAGGGCTTGATGGGACCGATCGCCTATTTCGAGGTCAGTGATATCAAGAAGAGTATGCAATCCCTGCTCGAGGCGGGTGCGCAAGTCCAACAGGCGGTTCGCGACGTCGGCGGCGGGATGCTGGTCGCCTCGGTAAGAGACGCCGACGGCAACGTCACCGGGCTGAGGCAGTCACCGTAGCCCGGCGCGTGACCCGAGCCTAGCTCGGTCGGAGGTTGGGTACCGACTTCCCCTCCAAGCTGGCCCTTTGTATCGCCTATGCCTCCCGCGCCATGTGACTTTCTGTGGGTTGTCCGCCCTATGCCTCGAGAGGCTGCTGGGGAACGGGGTCGATGTACCCGAAATCGAGACGAGACCAAACGTGATAAGCTGGTTCGACATCGAAGACCCTGAAGGAAACGAGATGCAATGGTACCAAGTGCTGACTAGCGATACTTAAGTGACGGGTGAGCGACAACAACCATGAAGAAAGCGACAACAACCATGAAGAAGAGGAGGGGCGGCTCGAAGGGAGGAAAAGGAGCAGACTCTCCCTCTCAGCTGATAGATGCGAGAATCAAGGAGCTGGGTGATTGGCGGGGCGAGACGCTCGCTCGCGTCCGAATTCTCATCAAGCAGGCCGACCCCGAAGTGGTCGAGGAGTGGAAGTGGAGAGGGGTTCCTGTGTGGTACCATGCCGGAATGATCTGCACCGGTGAGACGTACAAGAATGTCGTGAAGATGACCTTTGCCAAGGGCGCCTCGTTGGAGGACCCTTCAGGCCTCTTCAACTCCAGCCTCGAAGGCAACACCTGGCGTGCCATCGATTTCCATGAGGCCGACAAGATTGATGAAAAGGCGTTGAAGGCGCTCATTCGCGCCGCCGTGGCACTGAACAAGTCCTCAGCCGTCCAGCGGCCGGGGACGAGAGCTAGACGACCGAGTGGGATTTGAGGGGGAGTGGGGTGAGCCCAGGGGGCAGGGGCAGCCCGCGTGAACGGAGCTCCAACCGGGACCGAGCCTGGGGACGAGGTGCTCGCAGGCATGCGGCAGATGCTGAAGGGGGAGGTCTGCCTGCCAACGGGCGAGAGGGAGCGGCGGGATGCTGGCCGCCTCGCTGAGAGAGGCCGACCGCAACGTCAACCGACTGCGTCGGTCACCGTAGCCCGGCGCGTGACCCGAGCCTACCTCGGTCGGAGGCTGGGTACGGCCTTCCCCTCTAAGCTGGCCCGATGAGAGGCGAGCGCATGGGGACCTCTTGTGCATGAAGAAGTAGTTCCGATTCTTGACATAGCCACGTGACAAGAGGTAATCTTGGACATGCACACGGGGATCAACCTCGTCTGGCTCGAGGATACTGACCAACGGGTGGCACCCTCAAGCAGGCGGAAATCCTGTTTGAGGCCCCCTCCCCCAGGTTGGGGCTCATAACCCGGAGGTCGATGGTTCCCCGGATTGCCCTGGGGCAGACGAGTCCAGCCCCTGCTAACTTAGAAGAACCGTAGCGCTCCGGGCTACGGTTCTTTGCTTGGCCTGGTGAATTGCGAACGCGAAAATCCCTTCCGAGAGGAGATTTTCGCATGTACCACACTTCATCGGGCTCCTCAGGCAACCATAGCTCTCCGGGCTCCCCCGATAGCGCTGTTCGGTCCGGGCCCCTCCCCCTCAGCAAGGCCCTGGTCGGTTTCACCAACCCCAAGCTCGCCGAAGGCCTCAGCCAGCGCACGGTCGATTCCTGCATGGAAGACTTGCAGAAATGGGTCGAGCGCACCGGCGACCGGGAGGTCGACAAGGTAACCGGTCCCGACATCGGCGCGTGCCGGGCCTGGCTCCGTACCGAGTACATCCCTCACCGCTTCAGCGGCAAGACCCATCCCCTCTCCCCCAAAACCATCCGGAACACCTGGATCGCGATGTCCGCCCTTTTCCGCTGGGTCGAACGCGAACTCGCCCTGCCCTTCCCTATGAGGGAGGTCCGGGCCCCCCGCTCGCCCAGACCCCCTGTGCCCGAACTCACCCGAGAAGAGGTCGAACGCATGCTCAAGGCCTGCACCTATTCGCGCGAAGCGGTATCTCCCATTCGGTGGTCCATCGTGATGCGCCGCCCGACGGCCAGCCGCAACATCGCCCTCCTCCTGGTCCTCCTGGATACAGGGATACGTGCCTCCGAGCTGTGCGCACTGAAGGTCGAGGATGTCGATCTGAAGACCGGGAAGGTCGAGATCAAACACGGGGTGGAAGGCGGGGCCAAGGGGAGCAAAGGGATAATGTCTCATGGAGTGGTGTAAATGTAGGGCTGGCTTGACAAAAAAGGCCATCGTGTGCTTCCTTGAGTGAACTGCCAGATCCACAAAAGGAGGCCACGATGACCGATCCGAGTATGA
>JBEKXU010000059.1:0-4962 GCA_049511715.1 Anaerolineales bacterium | reverse complement strand
AGAGGTATTTCCGGCGCTCTGGTAGGGTCATGGGCTCTGGCTTGGGCATAGTCCCCTCTCAGTAACATTATCTTTTGAGGGAACCATAGCCCTTCGGTAGCATTCTAGGTGAGGGAACGCGGCATATTGACAAGAGCCGCATTTCGTCTTACAGTTATGCACTAATGATACGGTGTACCATTGGTGGATCCTGACAATGGTAGGAGGTTGACATGCCTTTTAGCCCGAGAAACCTGCTCTCCCGCTTCCTCGCAGGAGCGGCGCTTGCCACCTTGGGCCTGAGCTCGTGTGCGAGCCCCGCCTTAGGGGGCGCCGGAGGGGCAACCCCCTCGGCGTCCAGCGGAGTCGCCCCTTCCGAGACAAGGGTTGCCGTCGTGGCTACCGAAAACTTCTATGGGAACATCGTCCAGCAGCTGGGTGCCGGGAATGTCTCCGTTGTCAGCATTCTCTCGGATCCGAACATTGACCCGCACGAGTATGAGTCGAACGTCCAAGACAGTGTGGCGGTCAGCCGCGCACAGCTGGTGGTGGAAAACGGGGACGATTATGACACCTGGATGGATAAGCTCCTTGCGGCCTCCCCCAACCCCAATCGGCTCGTTCTAGTGGCAGCCAACGTCGCCACTCACCAGCTGCCTGACAACCCACACATTTGGTACGGGCTGGACAACATCAGGGAGATCGCCCAGGCGATCACCGGGGATTTGGAGAAGCTCGATCCCAGCGACCGGTCGGCCTACGATGCCGCCCTGGTTATCTTCCTGCAGTCATTGACGCCAATCCAGCAGAAGATCAACGAACTGCAGACCCGGTACGCGGGAACCCCGGTGGCCCTGACCGAAACTATCTTCCTTTACCAGAGCGAGCCGATCGGCCTTAAAGTCCTGACTCCCTTTGCGTTCGAGAAAGCCATAGCCGAGGGGAACGACCCGCCTGCCGACACCGTGGTGACCACCAATGACCAGATTACGAACCGTGAAGTGAAGATCCTGATCTACAACGTGCAGACCGTGACGCCGATAACGACGAACCTGCAGCAGGAGGCAAGCCAGTTGAAAATTCCCATTGTTCCCGTATCTGAAACCATGCCCCCCGGAATGAACTATCAGAGCTGGATGCTCGACCAGCTGAATGCTCTGGCAAAGGCACTGGGCGGCTAGTATCGCGTTCTGGAAATAACTTGGAGAAGTCGAACGTGTTCCTCCTGGACAGGGGCAACTACCACTGGGGGCACGCAGGCCTGATTTGTCGCAGATTGGACGCTCAAACCAGCCGAAAGATGGCACAAATTGCTCGCCCAATATTCAAGGAACTGCCAGTACGACACACGAAGGAACTGGCGAGGAATTCTCGAATGGACGAACCCCTTGTTACCCTAGACCACGTCAGCGTTGAGCTGGGCGGAAGGCCGATCCTTCAGGACGTCAGCCTCTCCATCAACCCAGGTGAATTCGTTGTTGTCTTGGGGCCGAATGGGGCCGGCAAGACCACCCTTCTGCGGCTCTTGCTAGGTTTGGTGCGGGCGACCACGGGAGGGGTGCGCGTCCTGTGCGAGATTCCCCGCCGTGGGCTTGAAGCGATCGGCTATGCCCCGCAGCATCGCGCCCTGGACGCCGAATTGGCCTTGCGAGCCCGGGATCTTGTGGGGTTCGGATTGGATGGCCATCGCTGGGGAATCGGCCTACCGAGCCGAAAACGAAAAGAAAGGATTGACCGGGCGCTGATGGAGGTGGATGCGCTGGACTTGGCCGAGGCGCCGATCGGACAGTTGTCGGGCGGCGAACAGCAGCGCCTCTTGATCGCTCAGGCTCTCATCACGGATCCGTGCTTGCTCTTGCTGGACGAACCGCTGGCCAATTTGGACCTGACCCACCAGCAGGAGGCGGTGGCCCTCTTGGAACGGCTTTGCCGCTCGCGAGGGGTAACGGTCCTCCTGGTCGCGCACGATATCAACCCCCTGCTCTCCGTCACGGACCGGGTGCTCTACATCGCGCATGGCCACATTGCCATCGGCCCGCCCGAAGAAGTCATCACCGGGGCGACCCTGTCGCAACTCTATGGTTCGGCGGTTCAGGTGGTCCAAACTCTGGGACGCTACTTTGTCGTCGGGGCCGAGGTATAGCCGCCGAGGTCCTGGACCCCCGGGAGGCCCGATTCAGCCCGGGAAAGGAGTCTCAGAAGTTGCTCACCATCCTTGGCTACGCGTTCATTCAAAACGCCTTCCTGGCAGGATCGATCGTTGCGGTCGCGGCGGCGATCTTGGGATACTTCCTGGTCGTGCGAGGCCTGACCTTCGCCAGCCACGCACTGTCCAGCATCGGATTTGCCGGGGCGGCCGGGGCGGTCCTGCTCGGGGTGCCTCCCGTCTACGGCCTGCTGGCCTTTACCGTCGCAGCCAGTCTGGCCATCTCGGCCCTCGGGAGGGAGATCCGCGAACAGGACATCGCGATCGGGGTCATTATGACCTTTGCCCTGGGCCTGGGCCTCCTTTTCCTGTCGCTCTATCCCGGTTACGCCGAGCAGGCTTACAGCATCTTGTTCGGGTCTATCGTGGGCATCAGCCGCCGCGACGTGCTTGTGAGCGCCTGCTTGTGCCTTGGGATTCTGGCAGCCCTGGCCGCCCTTGGGCGCCCTCTGTTTTTCAGTTCCTTTGATCCGGAGCTGGCCGAGGCCCGCGGGGTTCCAGTGCGCCTCTTGGCAGCCGTCTTTCTGGTGATCGTGGCGGTCACCGTTTCGATCGCTATCCAGATCGTGGGAATCCTGCTGGTCTTTGCCTTGCTGGTCGGACCCGCAGCGACTGCCGTGCGTCTGGTCAGGAGCCCCGGACGGGCAATCGCGCTTGCCGCTCTCTTGGGTCTGATCTACACCTGGCTGGGGATCCTGCTGGCCTCCCTCACCCCCTGGCCTGTAAGTTTCTTCATCGCCTCGCTCTCCTATGGGGTGTACCTGCCGGTCCGCCTGATCGCGAGGCCAGTGGGTCCACGGCGGGCTCGACCAGCCAATACGGCCTCTTCTCTACGCCTGCCCCCGGATGAGCTAAGCCATGCTTAACCTGCTTGGGCATGGATTTGTTCAGAATGCGTTCTTGGCGGGAACCCTGGTCGCTATCCTCTCGGCCCTCGTCGGGTATTTCGTTGTCCTGCGCGCCCAGTCCTTTGCCGGGGAGGCCCTCTCACACATTGGATTTACCGGCGCGATGGGGAGCGCCTTGGTGGGCGCCAGTTCGCTCCTGGGCATGCTTCTTTTCACCCTTCTGGCAGCCGTCGGCATGGGGGCCCTGGGCAAGAGGCTGCGAGGCCGGGATGTCGAGGTCGGGATGCTGCTGGCCTTTGTTCTTGGGCTAGGCGTCCTGTTCCTGAGCCTTTATACTGGGAGCGCGACGGCGGCCGTGGGAGTGCTGTTTGGGTCCATCCTGAGCGTGACGACCTCGGACGTGATCGTCACCCTGGGGTGCAGTCTGGCTACGATCACCATGCTTGGGTTCCTTTTCCGCCCCTTGCTGTTCGCCTCCGTCGACCCGGAGGTGGCGGAGGCGCGCGGGGTGCCCGTCCAACGCATCTCGATCCTGTTTCTGGTTGTGCTCGCGGTAAGCGCCTCGGAGGCTATCCAGGTGGTGGGAGTCCTGCTCGCCTTTGCTCTCCTGGTGGTGCCCTCCGCATCCGCTGGTAACCTGACCCACCGCCCGGGTCTCGCCGTCTCCTTGGGGGTGATGATCAGTCTGGCGTCCACCTGGGGGGGGCTGATCCTGGCGTTTGTAGGCCACTGGCCTGTGAGCTTCTACATAGTCAGCCTGACTTCAATGTTCTATTTCGGCTCTCTGGGACTGCGCGCCCTGCGTTTCCCCCGCCGCTATCTCGAGCCGCAGCATCCGAGCCGAGAGATTCTGCCTCCCGCTCGCTAGAGTGGGCTAAGGTGGCCGCGCACGGACGCGAGCGGGAGTCTTTGAACCCTACAAGAGGGATATGAAGGACTCAACCAATACCTCCGAGAGCTCGACAAGTACCACGGCCGAAAAGATCCACGCTGCCCTTGAGGTACAAACGAGGCGACGGACCCGGCCGAGAAAACGGATCGCCGAGAAGATTGCCAAGTTGGCGACCAGCGGCGCAGATTTCACCGTGGAAGACCTGTGGCACGACCTGAAACGCCATGATTCTCACCTGGGTCGTACGACGGTATTTCGGGCTGTTGAAATGCTGGTCAACAAAGGCCTGTTGAACCGCATTGAATTCGCGGATGGCAGCCACACCTACCGGGCCTGCGGGGATGAACACCATCACCACCTGACCTGTGTTCAGTGCCATCGCGTCGTGGACGTGGATGTCTGCCTTCCAAAGCCGTTGCTGGCGGCGATTGGCAAGAAGACAGGCTTTGAAATTGAAGGCCATTCTCTCTTCATTTTCGGCCGTTGCGCAGATTGCCGGAACCGATAACCGATCAATTGAGGGGCAGCCCCTGGAGAGAACTTCACCCGATCTCTGCGATTGGCTTTCTTGCCCGGAACCTCAGCCTTGCCGAATCTCTAATTTGCTACAGATTCGGGCAAATTGCCCAAACCCATGGAACGTCTGAAGATTGTCGGGTGCGCCACCTGTCCTGGGCGAAAACCCCATCCGTCCGAAATTAGGTCTGGATGGGACCTGGACAATGTTCCTATCATGGATTCTGATTCTCTTTCCCGGGATCAACTCGCAGCCCTCGCTGATTCAATCAATTTCGGTGCACTCGATTCAATTCCTCTTGACAAGGTACGGCCTCCTCCTTATACTCCGCGCTGATCAGTCCATGTAATCCAGCGGGCGCGGCTGAACTCGAGCACGAGAGTGGGGTTGATCTGGCGACCGGTTCGCTGTAAGGTGCCAGATCCTCGAGACTGACTCATAACCCGGAGGTCGCTGGTTCCCTGGCCCAGTCCGCCAGGACGGGCGAGTCCAGCCCCCGCTACCTCAAGGCAAAACCGAG
>JBEKXU010000058.1:0-5308 GCA_049511715.1 Anaerolineales bacterium | reverse complement strand
GTCATACTCGGATCGGTCATCGTGGCCTCCTTTTGTGGATCTGGCAGTTCACTCAAGGAAGCACACGATGGCCTTTTTTGTCAAGCCAGCCCTACATTTACACCACTCCATGAGACATTATCGGCGCGGGCCGCAGGGAACCGGAGGTAGCTCTTGCAGCGTATTCCAAATGAACTGGACTATGCAGGGGTGCATCCGCTACTGCTCAGAGATGGGCGGTTGGCATCCCCATCGGCTTTTCTTGTGACCCGTCCGCATTCGTATCCGCCGGGGATTACATGGAAGCGGCTTCAGTCTGCCCACCTCGACCCGTCGGAATGTGGTTACGGCTGCCGGCACCAGCGGGGGTCGCATGAGCAGATTCCAAGGATTGAGAAAATAACCGGGCCTTTCTGACCCTTTTCCCGATGAAGGGAGGGTCAAGGCCCAAGGCGGGGCCGGCTATCAGGAAATGTTCGAATGCGGCCCATCATCCTTGGGCTGCGCGGCCATCCGCGTTGAGCAGGCCACGCCCGTGGAATTGCATAGGACCTCGTGTTTGTGATACACCCTCCTGGTAACAGTGGATAGTGCGCGTTTCCTGCTGGCTGTGCTGCCCGTTGGTGTGTCAGGCCAGAAACTCGTCCCTTCGGGGGTTTTGGAGTTCAACGGCCGATTCAGTCCGGGATTTTGCAAGGGTGGGTAGTTACGCATGCCCGGTGACGAAAGGAAGCCCAAGAAAAGGGATGACCCTGGTTCGCCCATTAAGGCCCCCCTTGGTGGAAACAAGCGTGCAGCCTAGGATCCTGTGCTAGACTGGCTCTAGGCTGAGGATCCATTTGACTCCGCGGGCGCGGGGCGCGACGTCGTGCAGCGCTGGCCCGGGTCCTCTAGGCCGGGCGAACATGGAGGCAAATCCATATGGACTCCCCCCAGGAACCATCCTCTTCGCTTGAGGCCTTGGAGAACGTGAAAGAACAAGTAGGCTGGTGTGGGATCTGGTGCGGAAGCTGCGTGGTCGGCAACGGCAGCCTCCGGGAGCTGTCTCGCAAATACTCGGCAATCCTGCGAGACTACGGTCTCTCCGAATGGGGGCCGAGGGACTTTGACTTCGGCGAGCTATCGAAGGGTCTGGCCTCCCTCCAACGCCTCCCGGTCTGCCGGGGCTGTCGGCAGGGAGGGGGACGGGAGGCTTGTGAGATCCGGGCCTGCGCCATGAGCCGGTTCGTTGAGTCCTGTTCCGAATGCTCCGCGACCTCCGACTGTCCTCACGCCGCGCTCCTGGAACGCATGCGTTCCGGCGCTCGCCAAGCGGCACTTTTCGTCGAGTCTGGTCTCTATGACCCGCAAGAGCTTCTCGACCAGTGGCGCGCCCGCCTGGAGCGCAGTTGGCCGTCCTGCACCCTTTTCTTTGGTTAGCGGCCGGGCAATCGCCTACCTCCCCATGTACCGATCGGGCAACTTCGACGGCCCCCGTAAGGCATGAAGTTCACTGTACGCTCTTGCGCAAAAGCTGGCTCGGCGAGCTCTCGCCTGGGCGATCTTGGTGGGTAAGCGAAGCAAGCCTTGCGGCCGCTTACGTTGCATAACGCCGCCAAGCGGCTTGGCTCGAGATCGGCGGGGTCAATGTCGAAGCAGCCGGTTCTCACGCCGAGTTTCGCGACGCCCTCGGCGAGTCTGTCTACGCGGTCAGCCTGACCACGCATCAGTGTCTGACTCGGCGCGCCAAAATGGCATGCAAAGAATCTCGAGATGGCAGGATGGTCCCCAAGGCACTGTTGGTCCTGACCGTCCTGGCCAAGGGCACGAGCTGTGCACAGCGTGGGCGAGGCCCACAGAACGGAAATCTCCTTCATTCTCGGGAAAGGCAGTCTGGGGCGGACTGAAGGAGAGGAGAGGAACCCAAGGATCATCTTGGGCGGGCAATGCCTCTCGCCTAGGCAGCGGAGTTCACGGGGCTTGTAGGGAGGGCAACTTCCAGCCCAGGCGCTTCCCGAGGGGACCGGTGATCGTCGGAATCCTTGGGCGCTTCGTGCGATTGGCGTGAGCACGCCTTCCACGGGTTCCTTGGGTCGTTAAGCTGCGTAGCCGGGTGTTTGCCGTTGTTGAGGATCGGGGGTTCTGAGCAACCAGGAAGGGCGGCCGACGCAAGTCCACTACACTGTGCCCGATCATCATCCCACGGGCGCACTGGGCCGCCGCCAGGCCCCGAACCGTCTAGCGCAGATCAAAAAGCGGAAGTTTACCAATCGAGCCCGATCACCCGCGCGCCAAGGCGCTACGGACCTCGAGGTTGAAGGCGCCCGCGGCTCAGTATCGAATCGTGACCGGGGTGCCGATGTCCGCCCAATTGAAAAGTTGCTTCGCGTTCTGGGTACCGAGCACGATGCAGCCGTAGGAAATGGGGGTGCCGAGGGAGTTTCCCCAAATCGTCTCGCCGCTGGTCTCAACGGGGAGGGCATGTATGCCATTCTCCAGGGTGGGGCTCACCCAGTAGATTCCCATCCAATCGGGCATCCAGAACCCATAGGCGGAGCTCCAGGGTTGAGAGATCTTGTCAAGGATGCTGAAGGTACCGACGAGGGTCGGGGCCGCGCTCCGTCCGCTGGAGATCACGAAGCTGTAGACCAGCGTCCCCCCTTGATAGGCATATAGGTGCTGCTGGGAGAGTTTCACCAGGATGCTTTTCGCCCCAGCAGGGGCCGCGGGGATGCCGACGCTGGAACCAGATCCGGAACTGATGGTGGCACTGGATCCGGAGCTGGATTTGGGGAGGGCCAGGGTCTGGCCGGGCATAATGACCGATGGATCGGAGATGTGGTTGGCCTGGATCAGGTCCTGGGTGCTGACTCCGAACATCTCGGCGATGTCCGATAGCGTGTCCCCAGGCTGGACGATGTAAGTCTTGCCAGACAAAGGTACGGCAGGAGCCTGGGTCGGGGCTGGAGTGTGGGTTGGCACGGAGGTCGGGGCCTGAGTCGGGACTGGCAGGTGGGTAGGGGCCGTGGTCGGCTCGGGCGACTGGGTCGGGATGGGGATTGAAGTTGAAGTCGCAGCTAGTGTAGGCGCGTCGGAGAGAAGCGGGGTAGAAGACAGCGCCTGGGTCGGCGCAAGCGTCGCACTGTCTGCAGCTATTGGTTGAGAGTCTGATTGTTGGGCAAAGGCCAGAACTGTTGGCCCGATGATCGCCCAGATGGTCCAGAAGCTGAGCGCCAGTGCGGCCAGCGCCAGCAGAGGGACGCCCAGGTAAACCAGAAAGTGGGGAATTTGAGAGAAGGGGCCGTGGCCGTGAGGGACATAGGGAGGCAGGTCCGCCGCATGATGTGGGAACGCGGCATGTGCGGCTCCGGCTGCCTTCTCTCTCTGCAATCGCTCTAGCGCCCAGCGCATGCCGCTTGTGGCCCGCTGGCTGCCAGGGTTGATTTCCAACGCGTGGGCGAGGTATTCCACACTGCCCCGAGGGGTGGCCACGGCGGCTAGCGCGAGCCAGGAATCCTCCAGCGTCGGGGCAAGCACCACGGCCTGATGCGCCCAGCGGCGGGCAGCGCGCATGTCTCCTCGCCGCAAGGCTCGGAAGGCATTTCCAATCACTTGGTCGGGCTTGACCGCGTCAGGTTTCATCTCTCTGAATTTGGGATCGATCTTCCAAGGCAAGATCAGCCTCATGAAGCCATGGAACTCATCGAAACCCCATTTCCTCACGAGGCTTCAAGGGGAGAACCTATCCAGCCCGGTTTTGGAGCCCGGACAATTGTAAACGAGATGCCGGTGAGTTGCTTCGATTTCGATAAAGGCAGTCCATTTTTCGCAAACACCCGCGAAAACCTTCAGGAGCCGCGTCCCGTTCGGTCTCGATTGGGGTTGCAAGAGTCGTTCCACAAGCCTGAATCTCGCCATTCTTCAGAGGAATCGCTGGTTCCTCAGTCATTCATCCTGACTGATCAAACCTGTGCGCCTCCTCCCCAAGTGCCCCTCTGGATGACGGGACCCGAATGTTACGGTTCCAAGACAAGGCGCTCCGCCTGCCATTGTGTTCGCCCTGCGGCCGATGGCATGACCCCGCTCAGGATCTCCAAATTGGAGCAGTGTATCACGAGAAAAGTTGGCTCAACGGTGCCAACGCGCAAGATCATGTTCCTCGGCTTTGGTCTGGGGTCCGGTGGCGTGCAACCTCCGGGCTCGGCACTCGGCTCCAGGCAACCTGCAGCTCGGGGCACGGCCAAGCCATCGGCAACTATCCTGCTGTTGTTCCCAAAGGGAGGAAGCATGCCCAAGGATCTGACCGTCATTCTGGAGGGCCGGCCGGGATCACTCGCCACGCTGGGCGAGATCCTCGGACGGGCAGGGGTCAACATCGAGGGGATTTGTGCGTTCACGTCGCAGGGCAAGGGGGAGATCCATATTTTGGTTGAAGAAGCGGCCAAGGCCAGTGGGGCCCTGCGAGCGAGCGGCATGCAAGTCCTGCGCGAGACCGAAGTCATGGTACGGGACTTCAAGGATCGACCCGGAGAGCTTGGCAATACTGCCCGGCGCCTGGCTGGATCAGGAGTGAACATCGAGGTCGCTTAATTGGCCACTTCTACAAGGCTGGTTGTGGGAGTGGACAACCTGGACAAAGCCCGGACAGCTTTGCGGCCGTTGAAAAAGGTCCGCATTCCGAGCCCAGGATCGGCCCTGGCCTGAGAGCCGCTAACCACCTGGATCCCGGTCTGTGCATGCCGTTGGCACACACCCGCGGGCGAACTGCGCTCTCAAGGGGCCGCCGGTTCCTCCAAGGCTGCGACCGCGGGTCAGGCCGTTCTCCCTTTAAATCGTTCGTGGCCTCTCTGCGAGTCGCCTTGCGAGAGCTGTGCTTTCCGGTTGCGCTTCCTGCAAAACCCGCGTACCGCCCCCCCACCGGATCATACTGAGTGCGCGGGATGAGGAGAAGCGATGGGCAAGAGAAAGGAAACGCTGAGGGCAACGCTCGTGTTGCCGGACGGGCACACCGCCACCGCAGGCTTCAATATCGATCACTGGTGGCGGTGCAGCGATCAGGTGGTCGAAAGGCGTCTCAACGGTCTCGCCTCCAATTGGCTGGAGGAAGGCCACAATGCCGACATCATTGGGCGCTTGGTGCTGCGAGCATGCAAAGAGCTTGGCGCAAAGGTTATCAGCACCGAGGAAATGGAGGTGGACGATCCGTCGGGGGTTGTGGTTGACCCGACCTAGTGTGGTGCGTCTGACGCTTCTTTACATTTGGCGATCTTGGCCAAGATCCGTTCCACCGGTGCGCTCCAGACGAAGACCTGAGGGTTTTGGTTGTGATTGTCCAGGTACCCTTGGATGG
>JBEKXU010000057.1:0-5950 GCA_049511715.1 Anaerolineales bacterium | reverse complement strand
AGACAAGAAACTCACCAGTCCCAAGACCAAGATGGCTACGCCTCTGCCGGAAGAGTGAATCACCGGCGGGGGGTCAAAATTGGACCGCTGGAAAAGGGTCAGTTTTCGACCGCTGTTGACACGACCTCGCCTTGAGTCGCGGCAAGCGATGGAGGGCACGCCTTCCTGTTGATGGCGGTCATTCGCTTGGGGGGCTGCGGTGGACCTCACTCCAATTCCTGAAGGAGCCCCGGCGCCGAGATCGAGGCAAGTCGCCGCGGGGGCCAAGGCGAGGATTTCCCAAGGTATCGAGGGGCTTGGCGGAATGTCTGACCGCGATGATTTCGAGTTTCGATCAGGGCGAGGGGAGGAGGTCTCCTTCTTGGGCTGCCGACCTGCATTGGGCGGGGGTATTGGCGGACCTCCGGATATGATAGATTCCATCCTGCGGGAACCACCCGATACCCGGACCGGAGCTCTGGTATTTCAGTTGAGTGGCGGCGCCGTCCCCGATGGAGTGGGATGGAGTTACCCCTCGGCCAATGCGGGAAGCCCGGCCCAGGGGATAAAGCGGCCAGAATCTTCGCCTCTTGGGAGGCGGGATGGACGCGGTTCGGCCTGGAAGGTGACAAATGAAAAACCGTCAGAAGCGAGCCCGCCTCCTATGGGGGGCAAGGTTGGAGCGGCCAAAAATCTCCCCTCGTCCCAGTGGGACTTGATCTCGATGCCTGCGGCGATTCACATCCAGAATCTCTGCAAGACCTATACGGTCAGCGAGAGGGAGTCGGGCATCCTGCCCGCCCTCGAGAGTCTCGTGCACCGCAAGACGCAAGATGTACCTGCGGTGGACCGGATCTCATTCGACTTGGAACCCGGCGAAGTGGTTGGATTCCTGGGTCCCAATGGGGCCGGGAAGACCACGACCCTCAAAATGCTCTCCGGTCTGCTGCATCCCACGGCGGGCGAGGTGACGGTCTTGGGTTTTGTCCCTTGGAAGCGCGACAAGGCGTTCCTGCGGCAGATCACCCTGGTGATGGGTCAGCGGAACCAGCTGGTTTGGGATATTCCCCCCCTTGATTCGTTCGAGTTGAACCGCGCTGTATATCGCATCCCCCCTGCCGACTATTCCCGCACCATCCGGGAACTGACCGATCTCCTGGATCTAGGGCCTCTGCTGCACAAACCCGTGCGCAACCTTTCCCTGGGGGAACGGATGAAATGCGAAGTCGCTGCAGCCCTGCTGCACCGGCCTCAGGTGGTCTTTCTTGACGAACCGACCATCGGGTTGGATGTGACCATGCAACGGCGCATTCGCGCCTTCATTGATGAGTACAACCGCCGTTTCGGGGCGACGGTTTTGCTCACCAGCCACTATATGGCGGATGTGGAGGCCCTTTGCCGGCGGGTCATTGTGATCCATCATGGGCGTCTCCTCTTTGACGGGGAGCTGACGGCTCTAGTGCAGCAATTCACGGCGCACAAGACGATCATGGTCCAGTTGGAGGACTGCCGAGCCGATCTGCACTCCTATGGGGAGGTGGTTTCCTGCGACGAAGGGAGCTTCACCCTTCGCGTCCCCAAGGCGGAAACGGCCCGGGTCACTGAGCGATTACTGGCGGACCTTCCGGTCATCGACCTTCTGGTCGAGGATCCTCCAATTGAGGAGGTGATCGAGAGCGTCTTTGCGCAGGGGGACCGGTGAGGGCTCTGATCGATCTGTATGTGCAGCAGTTCAAGACGACCCTGGCCTCCACGCTCCAGTACCGAGCCTCGCTGGTCATCTGGATGATCGCCCACATTCTGGAACCGCTGGTCTACCTGATTGTCTGGTCGGCGGTTTCAGAAACGAACGGGGGCCAGGTGGGCACGATCACGACCCAGGGTTTTGCCGCCTATTACATTATCCTGATGCTCGTCAATCATGTGACCTACACCTGGATCATGTACGAGTACGAGTACCGCGTCCGGGAAGGCAACCTGTCGTTCGCCCTCCTGAAGCCGGTGCACCCCATTCACTCCGACATCGCCGACAATCTCTCCTCCAAGATGATCACCCTTCCCATGATGCTGGCCGCCGCGGCGATCCTGGCCTGGATCTTCCGACCCTCCGCCTCCCCGGCCCTCTGGTCCCTCGCGATGTCCGTGCCGGCTCTGGTGCTGGCCTTCCTGATCCGGTTCCTTGTGGAATGGGCCCTGGCGCAATCGGCCTTCTGGACGACACGCGTGAGCGCCATCAACCAGGCTTACTATGTGCCGTTGCTGTTCCTCTCCGGGCAAATCGTGCCCCTCTCGCTGTTCCCCCCTTCGATCCAGATTCTGGCCTCGGTCTTGCCCTTCCGCTGGATGATCGGGTTCCCGGTGGAACTCTTGACCGGGCAGCTCAGCCCGTTGCAGGGGTGGATCGGTCTGGGAGCCCAGATTGTGTGGCTGGCCTTGAGCCTGGCCCTGGTGCGGACTGTGTGGCGGGCGGGGGTCCGGGTCTATTCGGCGGTGGGGGCATGAACTACCTGCGCCTCCTGGGCGTGTTCTTCCGGGTCAGTGTCATGGACGAGCTGGCCTATCGCGTCAATTTCTTTGTCCAGCTGTTCCAGTCCTTGCTGGAGCTGGCGACAGCCTTGGGGGGTCTGGCGGTGGTATTCTCCTTCACGGACACGCTGGGCGGGTGGACCCCCGATGAGGTGTTGGCCCTGATCGGGGTGTACTTTCTCGTCGGAGGGATCATCGGGCTCGTGATCCAGCCGGGAATGGAGGAGCTAATCTCCTCGGTTCGCGACGGATCGCTTGACTTCCTGCTCACCATGCCGGAGGACGCGCAACTTCTGGTCAGCATCCACCGGGTCGAGATCTGGAAACTGATTGATATTGTCCTGGGACTGGGAGTTCTGGTTACCGCCATCCTGCGGCTGGGTGCAAGAGTGGGGGCGGCCCAAGCGGGCTACTTCGCGGCGATGGTGATCGCGGGCGCTGCCATCATCTACAGCTTTTGGCTCATCTTGGCCACCCTGTCCTTCTGGTTCGTGCGCGTGGAGAACATCCTCGAGATCTTCGCGAGCATGTACGAAGCGGGACGTTGGCCCGTGAGCCTGTACCCGGGTTGGTTGCGGTTTGCCCTGACCTTCATCGTGCCGGTGGCATTTGCCACAACCGTTCCGGCCGAGGCGCTGATCGGTCGGCTTTCCGGGGAAACCCTGCTCGGTGCGTCGGCGGTGGCGGTGGCGCTGCTGGCCGCCTCCCGCCTTTTCTGGCTGATTGGGCTGCACAGGTATTCCGGGACCTCCGCCTGAGGGAACGGCGCGGGTCATACGACGGTTCGCGAAATTCGCGGAACGGATTCGGGGGGCCCCTTGCACTAGAAGCCAAACAAGGAAGGAGTGAGTTTGTCGTGGGAACCTCGAGTCAAGTGGCCCTTTTCGACGAGGCCTTTTTCGGGTTTTGCGATTGCCTTCGGTCCCTCCCGGATCCCTTTTTCTTACAACCGATGCCAGGCTGGTCGCCTCGAGACGTGGCGGCGCACTTGGTGGGCTGGAACTACCGAATGATTCACGCATGCCAAGCGATTCTTCGAGGGCAGGCGCCCGTTTACTACGCCGATGCCGCCTCGGACTACGCCAGCCTAAATGCCGCATCCGTCGCCCAGTTCGCCTCCCGATCGAAAAGCGAGATGTTGGAACAGCTTGCCGCTTCTCGACAGGGGTTCCGGGACTACCTGGGAACTCTGGATCCCGGCGAGTGGAATGCCGATCACCGGGTCGTTCATCACCGCGGCGGGCCAGCCACAGTGGGCAGGATCGTGGAGGCCTTGACGCGCGATTACCGTCAGCACACTCGAGAGATCGACGAGTGGCTGGCGAGGAAAGACGGATAGATCCGGCGGATCCAGCGCCACGGATGGCAAAGAACGAGCGGCCGGTTTCTCCGATGCAGGAGAGGTGGGGCGGTCTGGGGCCGAATCTGAGCTTGGCGGGATGCCTATTGGTGTCTCAATGTGGGCGGGCCGGGCCAGCGGGTCTAAGATTCTCCCCTGGAAAATCGCCATTCAACAGGAGATTGAGAGGCTTATGACCAGTTCAGTCTACTTCGGATCAGCGCACCAAACCCGCATGGAGGCGAAGGAGACCCTGCCCGCCAAGCTTGACCTGATTCTTGAGAGGCTGGGCCTGAGAGACCGGGTGAAGGGGGAGTCGGTCCTGATCAAGATGCACACGGGAAATAACATCAACTACTCCACCATCCCACCCCTCTTCGTGCGCAAAGTGGTGGAGGCTGTCAAGCAAGGGGATGGCAAGCCGTTTATTGCAGACGTGTATTGGGACGTTGAGGGAGCGGAGAAACGGGGCTATTCGCAGGAAACGGTTGGATGCCCGGTTTACCTGGCGGCAGGGATCGACGAGAAGTACTGCTATTCCCATGTCCATCCCTACAAGAACCTGAAGGAATGGAAGCTCGCGGGTATGGTGAACGATGCGTCTTTCCTGGTCAATTTCGCCCACGTCAAGGGCCATCCTTCCTGTGGGTTTGGGGGGGCGATCAAGAATCTAGCGCTGGGATGCATGGTCACGGAGACCCGTAGCGCCATGCACGACAGCTGCCACTTTGATCGATATTGGTTCCCTGAAAAGTGCCCGGAGCCCGCGATGCGGCAGAGAATCATGGCGGCCTGTCCTTTCGAGGCGCTCGTGGAAGACAAGGATCGACCGGAGGAACTGCACCTGCACTTTGAGCAATGTAATCAGTGTGGCCGTTGCCTGTCCGTGGCTCCGGCGGGAAGCCTACGGATCGACCCCGTCAACTTCGATTCCTTTCAGGAAGCTTGTGCCATCAGCACCGCAATCACCCTTTCTACTTTTGCACCGGGGAAGAGCGTGCACCTGAACCTCGCCACCGACATCACGCCGCTCTGCGATTGCTTTGGTTTCACCACCCTTCCCATTCTCCCGGACGTGGGCCTGTTCGGCTCGGAGGATCTGGTCGCCCTCGAGCAAGCCACGCTGGACCTGACTTCGCATTGCCAGCTGATCGAGGAGAACATTCCGCCTTCCTTGGAGGTGTACTCCAGGGAAGGGCACCCCTTTCGCCAGTTGCACGGACCCCTTAAGGACCCATATCGAGTCTTGGAATACGCGGAGGCCCTCGGGATTGGATCCCGCAAGTATGAATTGGTTGATGTCCTGCCGCTGGAGAGCGTCACCCGGGCGCCGATCGGGTATGTCCCTGCGCGCTGAGGTGCAACGGCGCGGGCTCCGAGGCCTGCGCCCAGCTTCATCCCCGAAGCACAGAGACGCCAGATGAAGAACTCCGCGGCGGAGGTTTCCGGGGGGATTGGCTAGGCAGACGCGTCTTTCCGCTGGCTAGACCCGTGATGGCCGCTTTGTCGGATCGCGGCGGAGGAAGGAGCCTGGTCGGGGGTCTCTCAGCGAATGGCGGGGCTTATCATCGTGCGGTGTCCGTCTGCTAATCGAACCCAGGATTACTGTAATTCCAACTGAGGCATCCCATTCGCTGTGCCCAGGATTTCCGGGCGCCTACAGCCGGAGCCCGGAGGCTACCAAGCCAACAAGGGGTCCACGGCTTCCTTCCCACGATGCTTTCCGCGCCGGGAGAAGCCCGAAGGGTTAGTGGCGCAACCGGAAGTGCTGGGCTCGGACCAACGCAGTGACAGGATCTAGCAGAGCCGACCTCTGACCCCGCCCTTTCAAGGGTTCCTTTCGGGCCGACCGACTCCTGGTGCTTCGGATACAATTCGCCGTGAGCGGTCCCGGTTCGGCGGCCCGGATGTCGCCGCGGGCCTTGCACCAGGTAGGCAGGTCATGCATCAGCGCCGTGGCGAGGCGAAGGGGCATGGAGGAGACGGATGGCCACAGACCCCGCGGTCGAACTCGATGAGGTCTTCCAGCATTACGATCTGGGGCGGCTGGTCGCGCTGGAGAGAAACGAACGTGGGTACGTCAATGCCAGTTTTGTGTGTGACGTG
>JBEKXU010000056.1:0-6295 GCA_049511715.1 Anaerolineales bacterium | reverse complement strand
TCGAGCCCACCGTACAAGGCTCGCCAACGATGGTATGTCCCTTCGCTGACCCCGATCTGCTTACACACATCTGCTACGGTAGCGCCCGAAGCTAACTGGGCATCAGCTTCTCGGAGCTTGTGAATGATCTGCCCGGTGGTGTGCCGTTTCTGTTTCATCGAGAGTCCTCCTGCCCTCCAGGGCGGTCAGACTCTCATAATACCCGGTTCAGTTTAGGGGGAGCACCTCAAGGACAGCAGGCCTAGGAGGAGGTTGAAAGGCGGCCGGTTTTTTTCTTTTTGCCTTTACCGCCAGCGAGCGACACAGAGTCGGCCGTAGCGATCGGGTCCTGCTGAGAATGAGAGGGCCGTGGTGGCTCCTGGACGGTCGGCGCGACCTCGGCATTGGAGATAACCAGGCCGCGATCGCTGTTGCGCCAGGGCGCGACTCGTGCAACCCTATCTGGAGTCAAGCGGACCTCAGGGGGATCGGCAAGCGGTTCCCGGCAAGAAGGAATCGCGGGACTTTGTCGGCGCGCTCAAACAGGAGACAGGCTTCGCCCGAGAGAAGGCGCACGAAGATAGGCCGTCGTGGCGCAGCGGTCTGGGGCACCGAGCCGGGGAAACTGTTCGGTACTTCCGTCGCTGGTCGGCTCTTGGTTTGTGGGGGCTTGTCCCGATTGATGCGTTGGTTGGGGACGATCGCGTTATCCAAGTTCACTGAGGCCACTGGCATTCCTTGGCGAGGGGGAAAAAAGATTTCGGGATCGGGCACTCCGGAGCCAGGGTCTTAAGGTCGTTCGCAGATTCGGGATCGGGTCGATTCCATGGTCAGGACACGAAGGAAGGATCGATTTGACCGCTTTGATCCAAAGGGCTTTGCGTCCTTCGCGCTGGATTCGGTGGGTCATGAGGAATTCATGAAGACCCTTCGCAGAGCACGCACCGTTCTTCTTCACGTTTTGCTTCCCGCAACCCTAGCCATGGGGATGGCCCTCCTGCCCATGCAGACTGTCCGGGCGGCTGCGTGCACGGTCACGAGCAACTCCGATAGCGGGAGCGGCTCGTTGCGCTCTCTTGTCGCCGACGCCACTTGCAATACGATCAACTTCAGTGGGAACACGGCAATTCTGCTTGCCAGCACCTTGACGATTGGACACAACGTGACCATCGATGGAACGGGACATGCTGTGTCCATCAGCGGCCAAAATGTGTACCAAGTGTTCTATGTCGATCCGGGCGTCAGCGCGATCTTTGACCATCTGACGGTCACTCAGGGCAACACATCCGATCTAGGCCCCCAACCGTATGGAGGGGGCCTTCGGAATAAAGGCACTCTCACGGTAACGGATTCCACTCTGGTTGCCAATACCGGCGGCTGGGGCGGTGCCATCTGGAACGATGGGGTGCTAACCGTGACCGACAGCACTTTTGATTCCAATAAGACCCCCGGCGGGGATGGCGCCGCCATCAACAATCGCGGCAGCCTGAGCGTGACGGGCAGCACGTTCAAAGAAAACTCGGCGGGGTACTACGGCGGGGCCATCTACAATAACGGGTCCACCGCAATAGTTACCGGCAGCACCTTTGTCGGGAACGAGTCTAGTGAAGTGGGGGGTGCGATCTACAACACGAACAGCAGAGTGACGGTTGCGAACAGCACATTCACCGGTAATCAGGCCTACGTGCGCGGAGGGGGCGTCTTCAACTCCGGCAGCACCCTAACGCTGAGCAACGACACTTTTTCCGGCAACAGTGCGTGGATTACCGGTGCGGATGTGTTCAACTTCCTTTTCTCCACATTGAACTACGCCAACACCATTCTCGCCAATCCGCTTGCCGGAGCGGACTGTGCCAACTCGATGGGCACGATCGGGACAAATACCCAGAACCTGGTGTCCGACGGCAGCTGTGGTGCGGCGCTGAGCGGAATTCCGGACCTAGGCCCATTGGCCGCAAACGGCGGGCCCACGGAGACGATGGCCCTCCTCGCGGGGTCGCCGGCGATCGATGCCGGCGATGGCGCCACCTGCGCGGCCAGTCCAGTGAATAACGAGGACCAGCGCGGCGTGACCCGTCCGCAAGGCGCGGGCTGTGATATCGGCGCCTATGAATACGGCCCCATTGTGCCGCTGGTCACTTCATCCAATCCAGCCGCGGGGGCTACGGTCCCCAGCCCCAATCAGCTGAGCGTCACTTTCAATCAGGACATGAGGGACGATGGGTCTTCCAAGGCGGCTGACAATCCGGCCAACTACCTGCTAGTGGAGGCCGGTCCCAATGGGGTGTTCGATACGCTCTCGTGCCAAGACGGTCGGCTGGGCGATGATACGAACGTGCCCATTGCCCACGCTAGCTACGCTTCCGGCACCCAGACCGCTACCCTGACTCTGGCGGCGCCGCTTCGCCCCGGCGCCTACCGCCTGTTTGTTTGTGGCACGACCTCCATCTGGAGCGTGGCCGGGCTGGAGCTGAACAATGGGGGGAGCGACTCGCAGATCGATTTTGACGTGAGCTCCTCCATCATGCCCTCCACCGGATTTGCCGCAGGGCGGATCTCTGCTCTTGGAGCCCAGGAAGTGTCTTATGCTCCGTTAGGAAGCCTATGGCTGGATATTCCGCGCCTGGGGGTGCAGACGCCGATCGTGGGGGTACCCGAGTCGGCGGATGGGAGCTGGGATGTCTCCTGGCTGGGGAATGACGCCGGCTGGTTGAACGGGACGGCTTTTCCGACCTGGCCGGGCAACTCGGTTCTCACCGGCCATGTCTACAACTCCTCCGGGCTGCCCGGTCCGTTCCAATCCATCAGTACTCTACGATGGGGCGATCCGGTGATTATCCATGCGGATGGGGCAGAGTATGTGTACGGGGTCCGGGAGGTGATGCAGGTCGGGCCTGAGGATGTTGGGGCGATGCTCCAGCATGAGGACCGACCCTGGGTCACCCTGGTGACCTGTCGCGGCTATAAGGAGGCTGCCGGCGGCTATGAGTATCGAATACTCGTCCGGGCGGTCCTGATGGATGTCAAGTAGTGGCCTGGCAGCCGGATCGGTAGATTCCCCCTTAAGGCATGGAGAGCAGAGGAGCCCTCCGAAGGGACGGCCTGGAGACCACAAAGCGGGTGGTGGGATCCGAAGCTGGCCTGTTGCCTGTCCAGCATCCCCTTCGGTCCAATGGCCCTACCTGATCAGAAGAGACCAGATGTTCCGAGCCTATGTGGGGCGAACCGGGACGACACGACAGAATCTCTGGGGGAATCTGGCTGAAGTCGGGTGATCGGGTCTGATGCGATAAGCGACGAACCGCGGCGATTTAACCCTCGGTTTGTCCATTTGGTGGCGAGGATGGGACCAGCGGCCTTCGGGCTACCGGCCCGACGATCCGAGGTCGACATCGAATCTGACCCCCTATGATTGGGAGAGGGACCAACGATCGGACGGTTACGAGCCCTACGAGCTGCCAAACCACGTATGCACAATAAACCCGGGGAATTTCGCAGGTGTTTGATCGTCTGCAACCGCGTTGAATTAATCAAGACCGAGGCTCAAATGCCTCGGTTTTGCATTGAGGTAGCGGGGGCTGGACTCGCCCGTCCTGGCGGACTGGGCCAGCCTGCCCCAGCCGCAGGCCGGGGGGAACCAGCGACCTCCGGGTTATGAGTCTGTCTCGAGGATCTGGCACCTTACAGCCAACCGGTTGCCAGATCAACCCCACTTTCGTACCCGAGTTCAGCCGCGCCTGCTGGATTGTATGGACTGATCATGGCAGAGTATAAGGAGGAGGTTGTTGCCTGTCAAGAGGAATTGAATCGAGTGCACCGAAATTGATTGAATAAGGAACGCTGCGAATTGATCCCTCGTTAGACGGTTAGACTCCGTGATAGGGACATTGTGCACGTGTGATCCTGGCCCATTTTCGGGCGGATGGGGTTTTTGGTCAGGACAGGGATCATGCGCCGTTCCGATAGCCGCGGTATGATCCAACCGGGAAGGGAGCCTAGGGAGACAAAGAGAACCCGGGTTTCGTTCAGAACGGTGCACGTGGGAGGGAGCCTCAAAGAACATATCCGGATCCGGGTTGAGCGCGCCCTGAGATTCCGGGCGGGGAGGCCTCCCAGCTATCGCCCGCAGCCCCGTCGCACAAGACTTCCGTATATTGCATCGGGTGGCAACGATGAGCACACGTTCCACTGTGATCCTTTCGTTGAGTCTCCTTCTCCTTGTGGCCGCCGTCAGCGCCGCCGCCTTTCCCGCCTTGCCGGACCAGGTGGCTTCCCATTGGGATGCCGCCGGCCAGGTGAACGGGTACATGCCAAAGACCGACGATCTGCTATTGTTGCCGGGGATCATGGCCGCGTTGGTAGCGCTGCTCTTTCTCATGCCCCTGATTGACCCCCTCGGGAAAAACATCGCCGCATTCCGCCCCCAATACAACCTGGCCGTCTTGTGCCTTTGCCTCATGCTGGCGATAGTGCGAGGGATCACGCTGGCGTGGAATCTGGGGTTTCGTTTTCCGATGGGAGTTCTCCTATCCCTTGTGATCGCCGTTTGCTTCTACTTCCTCGGCGCGATCTTGCCTCACGCCAAACGCAATTGGACGTTCGGAATCCGCACTCCCTGGACCCTCAGCAGCGATGTCGTCTGGGAAAAGACGCACCGCCTTGGATCCTGGCTGTTCCGCGCATCCGCAGTGGTGATTCTCGCCAGCGCCTTTTTCCCGGATTGGGTCCTTACCATCCTGTTGGCGGATATGAGCATCCTCGTGGTTTGGGTGGTTGCGTACTCGTATTGGGAATATCGAAAAGGGGAAGGATCGGCGGCGGGCAAATAGAGAAGCGTCAATCCCGCGCGTGTGGGCGGGGCATGCACGCTCTGACCTCTATGATCACTGTGTAGTTGATCGTCCCCCAGCATTTCTCCGCTTCTTCGACGCAGCTCCGTCCGTCGGGGTTGCACCCACTTGCGAATACGGCCGAGCCGTGGATGATTCACCACCCCCGAAGAAGGGGCGAGAGGGAATCCATACCAGACAACCATGTTTTCGAAATGGAGAACATCACCTCTGATATGTACTGGGATACTCTCGTGTCAACACACAAGAGAGTTGCGGGTGGGAGCGGCTGCACAGGGGAGACACCTTGCCTCGGTGGTGGACGTCACGACCGAGAGCTGGGAGCGCGCTCAGGCGTCGAGGCGCCGCCAGATGAACCTCGGTGTCAGCCCGGGCCAACTGCCTTCAGCATGCGCAGGGCTCGGAGCGTTAGCCATTTGTTGGGTTGTCTCTTCGTTCCAAAATCCACCCAGGTCTTGCCTTGATAGTCGTGCTCTAACATCCAGCCTGAATGCTCAATTGCACGGGTTAAAGCCTTCAACATAGGTGGAGATTCTGGCTGGCATTTCCCCCCGAAGGAGCAGAGACCGCACTCCTGCGAGCGCGGTCTCGCGGGCTGCCCCCGAAGGGACAGGCGGGGTGGCTTCGTCATAGCACCGCCCTGATCAGCAGGGTTGTAGAGAGGCTGGATCACCAGAATCTTGACTCGGGCAGTGGGGCGGTCCTGGCCCTACAGCCTCCAGTTATCGACGGGGCTGGCCCTGCGGTGGGCTTGGGCGACATCGGATTGGGCGATTCGGGCGTACAGGCGGACGGTGTCAAGGCTGGAGTGCCCCAGGATCTGTTGTAGGGTGAATACGTCGCCGCCCGAACGCAGATACGTGATGGCAAAGGCATGGCGGAACTTGTGCGGATAGGCCTTGAATACCCCGGCCTTGTCCCCAAGTCTGGTCAGCAGATGGCGAAGAATGGAGGGCCGCATCAACCGGCCGCTGCTGGTGACGAACAGGGGGGCCTCTCCAGCTTGCCCGTCATCGCGGCTGGCAGGGTATCGCCAAAGCGCCCGTCGGCTTGCCTTGCCCAGGTAAATGGTCCTGCCCTTCCCTCCCTTGGCGCCGCCCTCCACGCCATGTCTGATCTCGACCCTGCCTGTCGCCAAGTCGACGTCCTCGATCTTCAAAGCACACAGCTCGGAAGCGCGTATCCCCGTGTCCAAAAGAACAAGGATCAGCGCGGTGTCGCGGTTGGCTGAAGGGCGACGGGTGACGAAGGAGCGCCTGGTGGCGGACACTGTGGCACGGGAAAAGGTGCAGGCTTTGAGCATTCTCGCGACTTCCTCTCGCGTTAGTTCGGGGATAGACGGCCTTGGCGGGTGGGGCGCGCGGACCTGCGCCATTGGGAAGGGGACCGCCAGTTCGCGCTCGGCCCAGTGGGAGAAGGACGACAGAGCGATCCACACGTTGCGGATCGTCTTGGCGGAAAGCGGG
>JBEKXU010000055.1:0-9075 GCA_049511715.1 Anaerolineales bacterium | reverse complement strand
ACCTCGCTTTTCTCGCCTTTCCCGTTCCACAGCGTTTACTCGGTCGAGGATCACAAGAAGCACGTCGACTGGCTCAAGCAGGTGAACCCACGGGCGCTGATCAGCGTCAAAGTCTCGACGCCGACCGATGTCGACATGGTAGCTGTGGGCTCGTACTACGCTGGCGCACATGTCTTGCATCTCGATGGCGCCTACGGCGGAACCGGAGCCGCGCCAGAGATTTCCAAGAAGAACATCGCCATGCCGATCGAATTTGCCATCCCGAAGGTGCACCGTTTCCTGACCGCCGAGGGCGTCCGCGACGAGATGACCGTGATGGCCTCCGGTGGCCTGCGCACGGCCTGGGATGTGGCCAAGGCCATCGCCCTCGGCGCCGACGGAGCCATCCTGGGGACGGCGGAGCTGGTTGCCATCGGCTGCACCCGCGTCGGGCAGTGCGAGAAGGGCCTGGGCTGTCCCTTTGGCATCACCACCACCGACCCCGAGTTGGCTCGCAAGATTGACCCAGCCGAAGCCTGGCAGAAGATTGTCAATCTATACACGGCATGGGCGTGGCAACTGGCAGGCATTCTCGAGCGGCTGGGCCTGCGGTCGGTGCACGAGCTGCGAGGGCGCAGCGATCTGCTGGTGTATCTGGAGTCTTGAGCCATGGCTGAGTGGGCAGCGGATAAGATCTTGTGCTCGCGGCGCCGCCTGATCGAGCGAGGCGACTTTCGGCCCCGCTCCCCAGAGGCGGCCGAGGGCGGCTGCGGGGTGCTAGGCCTTGCCGCCAACTTGCGGATCGCCGGCCGTCACGTCCTGCCCGCCTCGCAACAAATGCACAATCGCGGCAATGGCAAGGGGGGGGGCATCGCCATGGCGGGCCTCGACCCACGGCAGCAGCGCGTCGACGCTGACACCCTGCGCACTCATTATCTGGTCCAGGTAGCCTATTTGGAACCATCGGCCCGTGGCGAGGTGGAGCGGCAGTTCATCCTGCCCCAATTCGACGTGACGCAGGGCTACGTCATTGATCATTTCGAGGACCATCGACAGGTCCCTGGGCTGGAGATCCGGCCGCCGGAGGTGTGGCGGTACTTCGTACGGCCCTCGGAGACGGTGCTTGCCCGCTTTGCCGAGGAGCACACCCTGGGCGAACTGCCCTCTCGGGCCATCGAGGATGAGTTCGTGTTCCAGAACTCCTTGCAGCTGAACCGCACCTTTTATGCCAGCCTCGGGGAGAAACGCGCCTTCGTTCTAAGCCACGGGCGTGACCTCGTGGTTCTGAAGATCGTTGGCTATGCCGAGCAGGTGGTGCACTACTACCAGCTTGAGGATCAGGTGGCCCATGTGTGGATTGCCCACCAGCGCTACCCAACCAAGGGGCGCGTCTGGCATCCGGGCGGGGCCCATCCTTTCGTCGGCCTGAACGAGGCCCTTGTGCACAATGGAGACTTCGCCAATTACCACAGCGTTTGCGAATACCTGCGCCAGCGCAACATTCCACAACTCTTTCTCACCGACACCGAAGTCGGCGTGCAGCTCTTCGACCTATGGGATCGGGTCTATCGCTATCCGCTGGAGATCACACTCGAGGCCATGGCGCCGACGACCGAACACGACTTCAGCATGCTGCCGCCGAAGAAGCAGCAGTTGTACCGGACGGTTCAGGCAGCGCACATGCACGGCTCGCCCGACGGCCCCTGGTTCTTCCTCCTGGCTCGCTCCTTCCCCGACGAGGATCGCTGGGAGCTTCTGGGCATCACCGACACGAGCATGCTCCGCCCCCAGGTGTTCGCCCTCTACGAAAACCTGGCCGGTGCCGAGGGCTCGGTCCAGATCGGGCTAATCGCCTCGGAGCGACAGGCCATCCACGCCTGCTTGAGATCCCTGGCAGCGGAGGACGCCCGCTTCCAGCCCCTGCCGGACCGGAACTGGGTGGCCCGCGGCGGCTCCCACACCGACGGAGGCGCGTTTCGCTTCTCCGTGTTGAGACAAGGTGGGTTGGTTTGCGCCGACAAGTTCGAACGTCCGGTGCGCCTTGCGCCGGGCGAGCATTTCGACCGCCGCCAGCAAGGTCCTGGCTACAACGCGGCTGGGCTGCTCGATTCATGGCAACGTCACTTCCTGCACGCCTACGACAACGGCGGAGCGCCGGAAATATGGCCCTGGTGGTGCGAAGTCGCCCCGCAGGCAGATTGGAAGACCATAGCCTCGGCCCTGGAGTGGCTCGAGGGGTTCGGCGGCGCCAGCGCCGGGGAATGGGAGTTCGTTTTCGATCTGCTGACCCTCCTGCGCGACCGCCCGACGCGGCTGGGGGGAAAGAAGCGGGCTTCGCTCCTCGCCCTCCTCGATGAGCGATTGGAGAAATTGCTTGACCGCCTACCTGGGATGGAGGACGGAAATGGGCATCTTGCCTCCCGTCGCAGACTCACGTGGGAGGCGCGACATAGCCTGCGGCCCCCGGCGCTCGGTGAGCGGGCGCTCGCGCTCGACGTGCGCAGCTTCCCGCCCGAAGGCGACGACAGCGCTGCGCGCTGGCTGGTCCGAGCCCACGCCATGGGATGGCAGCATTTGATTTCATACCGCTGGCGCGGCGGCCGCTTTGCCGCCTGTGGTCTCGGCCCCGACAGCGCCGGCACTCGGCTCGACCTGTATGGCGATGTCGGAGATTACGCCGCTTCCGGCCTGGACGGCGCCGAGGTTCACCTGCACGGAGATGGGCAGGACCAAGTGGGCCAGATTCTCAAATCGGGGAAGTTGGTAATCCACGGTGATGTGGGCCAGACATTCCTTTACGGTGCCAAGGGGGGCGAAGTCTACGTGCGCGGCTCGGCCGCGGGCCGTCCGCTTATCAACGCCACTGGCCGGCCACGCGCGGTGATCAATGGCACCTGCCTTGACTATCTGGCCGAGTCGTTTATGGCTGGCGATCCGCTGCACGGAGGTGGCTTCGCCGTTGTCAACGGCGTCACCACGGGCGACGACGGGCGGCTGTTACCGCTGGACAGCCCTTATCCGGGTGGAAACCTCTTTTCACTCGCCTCGGGTGGGACGGTGTACCTCCGTGATCCAATGTGCCTGGTGAGCGAGGCGCAGCTGAACAGCGGCGTCTTTGTCAAATTGAGCGGAGAGGATTGGGATCTGCTGGAACCCTACCTGCTGCAGAACGAACGTCTATTCGGCATTTGCCTTCGGGATCTGCTTACGGTAGAGGGTCAGCTCCAGGCACCGGAACAGGTGTACCGCAAGGTTCAAGTGGGGAGGCTCGAAGCCCTTCACGAGAGGGAAGAGGTTAGCGACAGGTGACGGGCGTCGATGGGATTCCAGTGCGCTCGACGATGTGGTCTCGCGTTGGGATATGGTGGAAGCTGAGAATCAGGCGAAAGCTGGAACAGCCAGCGGAGGCGTCGTCCAAGCCAGAAACCCCAACAGTGCCGAATTGACCTGAACGGTCGCCTGCCAACAACGTGGCGGCACGGGCCAAGATCAACCTCGGCGTGAGACGGCAGGGGATGTAACCTCGCTCTTACGCTCGACCGCGAACCTCGCTAGGCTCATTGGCACTGCAGAAGATAAGGGATAATCAAGCGGGCGGAACCGATGTCTGAGGCTGGCTCGACAGCATGAAGTCTGATGACCCGGAGGTCGCTGGTTTCCCGCCCTCGCCAGGGCAGGCGAGTCTCATTCTAGTAATTTCAGGGTCACCAGACGAATCCGGACGCGTCAAGGGACTGCCGAGAGCTATGAAAGGATGCGCTGAGCCGGGATGTCCTCGCAGGAACTGCGGGACGCGGTAGACACGGCAATGGGAAAGGCCAGAGAGGCCTTCGCAAGCGAGTATGCCCGGCACAGGAGGACAGCTGGCTAGAGGGCCCCGACCAGCCCTGAATGTTGGCGCTTCCCAGACCGCGCTGCGGCGAAGCAAGCGGCGATCTATCGACCTTCTAACACACTTCGGTTGCCGCCGGCTGAGCCGATGGTTGATGCGTGACACGCCGGACCCTTAGCATCAGCCCTTCGACAGCCTAAGGAGTCTTGCCCTGGCGCAGTCTTGTCAATTGTCCTTATGGGTCGCTTGAGGCCTTGGCGCGGAATGATTCCACCCAGCCGTTCTACGTTTAGAGCCAAAACGGCTGGGTGGGTGTTGTTCCAGCCTACTCTACGTAAGCCTCCTCTCCAAACAACCCCTCGTCCAGGCCTCCAATCTCCATTTCTTCGGGCACACGCACAGGCGTGATCAGATTTACTAACCGCAGAAGTACATAAGTTAGCACAAACGAATAGACAATGGCAACCACGGCTCCCAGTAATTGGATCAGAAATTGGTGAACATTGCCCTCGATCAACCCGCTGACCCTATTCACGGCGACGCCCGCGAAGACTCCGACCAGGATCGTACCGAGCGCCCCGCCCACTCCATGTACCCCCCAGACATCCAACGCGTCATCCCAACCCATCCTTCCCCGCAACTGGATCGCGCCATAGCATACAAAGGCGCAGATGATGCCGATTACCGCGGCGGCCCAAGGCTGAACGAACCCGGCTGCCGGTGTAATCGTCACCAACCCGGCGACCGCCCCCGTCATGGCCCCGACCATATTGGGCTTTCCTTCGCGAGCCCAGTCAATGATCATCCAGGTGATCATCGCCAGCGAAGCCGCAACGTCGGTGTTAACAAAAGCCACGGCCGCCAATCCATTAGATCCCAGCGCGCTGCCGCCATTGAAGCCGAACCAACCAAACCACAACAGGGCCGCCCCCAGTGCAACATACGTGACATTGTGCGGCGCCAGTTTTTCCCCCTTCTTTATCTTCCGCTTGCCTATGACCAGAATGGACGCCAGCGCGGCAAATCCTGCGCTGGTATGCACCACGATCCCTCCGGCGAAATCGGCAAAGCCCATTTGCGCCAGGAAACCGCCGCCCCAAGCCCAGTGAGCCATGGGCGTGTAAACAAGAAGGCTCCACAAGACCAGAAAAATCAGATAGCTCTTGAAGCTGACCCGGTCAGCGAAAGCGCCCGTAATCAAGGCTGGAGTGATGATCGCAAACATTTCCTGAAACACAAAATACGCCATGAGCGGGATCGTCTGTGTGGATCCCGGAACCTTCATGGTAGCTGAAGCCACGCCCACCAAGCCGAAGTATTGGAACGGATTCCCGATGAACCCTCCGATGTCTTTACCGTACATCAGGCTGAATCCGAAAAAGACCCAGATGATTGTGACGATACCCATCGAGACAAAACTTTGCATCATGATCGTCAGCACGTTCTTGCGGCGGACAAGCCCCCCGTAAAAGAAGGCCAATCCTGGCGTCATCAGCATCACCAGTGCTGCGCTAACCAGCACCAGGGCAGTAGCCCCGGTATCTATGTTGTTCATCTAAATTCCTCCATGTCGCGCTGGATGATGGGCAAAAACAAATGGCCTTGTAGAAACGAACGGCAATCAACGTCTGCTTATGATGCCACCTCCTTGACGAATTCTTGACACCACAAAAAAGATCAGGCGCTGGCCTGCCCGTTGCGGCTCAAGCCGGCGCCTGGTTGTGGCCAGTTCAGAGTATCGCCTCTGGAACCAAGTTTCATTGCAGCGATTCCCAGGTCACTTGCACCACCGAATCGTGCACGGGCCGATTCTATCCCGTTTCATCCAAATGCAAGGTGCTGGCACCCGAATGTTGGACGCCTTGGTGATATGGAGCTGACGCCTTCGGAAGCCGAGCTGGGCTGCGGTCAGGGATGTTCATGGTGGATTAGACGTGCGCAATGTTCCTTTCCTGGATTCTGACGGTCTATCTGGCGATCCATTCGCAGCTTTCGTGATTCAATCAATCTCGGGGCGTTGACAAACCCGCCTGACAAGGGTACTCCCCGGATTGCACCTACGGATCAACCTCGTTGGGCTCGAGGATACTGAACCACGGGTAGCACCTCAAGTACCTGGAATTCCTGTTTGAGGCCCCCTCTCCGAGGGTGGGGCTCATAACCCGGAGGTCGCTGGTTCCCCCCGGCCTGCGGCTGGGGCAGGCTGGCCCAGTCCGCCAGCCCGCCCTCGGGACGAGGGGACGGGCGAGTCCAGCCCCCCCTACCTAAGGCCAAAACCGAGGCTCAAATGCCTCGGCTTTGTTTCGTGTGACCGGGTCGTAGATCAGACCACTCCAGCTTAATTCCCCGGGATTCGATGGCTACAGTTGCTTAATCAGCTCGTGGAGCTCGTAACCGCCGGATCGCTGGTTCCAGTCTCACTCCGACAATGTCAAGGTTCGCACACGAACCGTAGCTTGCAGGGCTCGACGGCTCCCCGGCCCGCGCCCCGGACCGCCCCGAACATCGCGGGGGCGGAAGACATCCCCGCATGTCGTTCGCCGAGGCCTCACGCCTACCGACCTGTCTATCCCTTCGGGGACGCGAAGGATCGAACGAACAACGCGACCTTAATCTTGAGGGGGCGCGTCGTCCTCAGATGTCAGCACGAGTTCAAGGATGCGGTCCGCGGATAGACGGCCCATCGCTTTCTTGCGTTGCTGTTTCAGATTCGAAAAGCGGAAGGGGAAGTGTTTCTCCAGCTCGGCGAGATACGACCGGGAGTAAAAGTGGCCGGCCCGACCAGCCGAATCGATGATGATCGGTGTTATGCACACTCGCATGATTTCTTCGAGCGGCTCAAGCCCGGGGACCACGAAGGCATGGATCGATTCCAACAATCCCGCCCCGAAGTGAATGCATCGATTGGTGAGGGCGTCCAGAGGCCCATGACGGGCTGTTTGAGAAAACATGGTCATGATCCCGCTGCGCAGGTCATCGTCGACATCTTCCAGATCGTCCATCAACTGGGTGAATGCACCATAATAGAACATGAGCTCCCGCTGCGGGCCGGTCAGCGAACCTGCAACTAGGTATGCATCCGCAAGTGCCGACGTTCCCCCCTTTTCAAAGATGATCCCCTCCACATCCACCGCGGACTTCGAGAGGATGCGGTGTTGCAGATTCAGGCTGTTGGTTTGTGCCCGGTGGATCGCAATGAGGCCGTCATAGACCTCAGGATAGAGATCGCGCCCGTATTGGACCTCAATCATCCCCAATAGATCAAAGATCTTATGCTCGTGTGAATTAGCAGGCGAAACCCGCCCCCCCTCCAGCCGCTGTCGAAACCTTGCGCTGAACGAAGTTTTCTCACCGAGTGTGACCGCAGGATCGTCCAGGTAGTTGTCCGTGTAAGGATAAAGCAAGCTGTAAGCCAGAACTGAGGGGGTAACTTCCACCGTTAACCCGAGCATTAACTGAATGAAGATCATTGACCAGGCATTCCGGCCTGCCTGGTAAAGATCCGCTGCCGAAATGGCCGAATCGAACCGGCGCGCCTTTCTTACAAATTCCTGGATCGCTTCCACAAAACCGTACGACTCGAGGGCGGCAATGTGCTGATCCTCCAGACCAAGAGTTACCTTGGCAGCCTCAGCAGCCAGTGGCAAGAGCTGCTGCCGCAAACCCTCCCCATCGGAGCGGGACTCTCCGCGCGGCTCCAGTTCAGCAGTCAGTCGGTTCAGACAATAATTCAATTGGGACTCATTAGCCATTTTTTGTCGACGGCTGTACGCGGGACCGAGGTCGATCAGACTGGTAGGGCAGGTTCCCCATGTATCCTTAACATGTGCAACTAGCCCGCGCACCATCTCTGGGCAAGGCCGATGGAAATAGGGCGTTTCCCTTGGATTAGCTGCGACCATGAGGTGCACTCGTGAATACCCGGCAGAATCCGAACACCATGGAAACTCCTCTGCAGTAAGGATTGATCATATAGATCTACGCACAAGTTGCCAGAAAGTTTCGAACCATCTGGCAGATTCCGATGTCATTGACCGAGGTATCAGCTATCTGGCTAGTCTTCGCTATCTGCATCGCCACGGGTCCGGTGACAATCGATGTTTGTGTCGTCCAATCCACGAAGGTCCCTCAAACCGTGGATGGACCAAAATCAATCTTGACATGAGACACCACGGGAGGTAACCTCGCATTTGCTCTCGGCCGCAAACCTCACGAGGCTCACTCATAGCGCAGAAGAGAGCGCACCCTCAGATCCACAGAACTGACGTCTGAGGCCGGCTCGGTAGGGCGAAGGCTCATAACCCGGCGAGCTTTGGTTCCGCAGGCCGGCGCACTCCTCGGAAGGACCAAGCTCGCACATCGAGTGGATCTGCGATTTCCTTTTCGAACCATTGACCTCCGGGCTGGCAGCCCGGAGGTCCCCCGCCAAATTCCAGGGGCCTTACCCCGACGTACCGCAACCCCGACCGAGCTCGTGCCTGATCCCCTTTGCGTGGCTCTCCCACTGCGCACTTGCTGGGATAGAGTTTTCGGCTGGCACATGTAACTATGCCATGATAGACACCATGCCCAATACTTGCTCTCCAAAGGCTACATCGCCATCTATCTGGACCTGCTGCTTGGCATCTTGCAGGTTGACACCCTTGGTAAACAGCCGCCATGCCAGGTTCTGATCAATCTGCACGCAGCAAGCTGCCATCGGGTCGCGACCAGCGAATAGTTCCCAGTCAAAGCCTCTTCTGACTAACGACCATTCCCCGCCGGCTTCTCCACAAATCTCAACCGTAACACTTGTGCCCTTCTTGGCCTTCACGTTGCGAAATGTGCGTGGTAAACCCCGCATAAACGTGTCGAGCACTGGAGATAGCCAAGTGGAAGCCAGCAGCAACGGTTGACCAACTGCTTCACGTATGTGCTGTTGGTGAAGCCACTTTTCCGTGTATTCACGCGCAATGTCAAACCAATTGGGTGGCAAGCTCTCGCTTGCCCAGGCCACAGTGATTCCGGCCAACGCATCTTGGTCAAGACTCCTAAAGTGGTCGTAGAGATGACGATCGGTAAGATCGAGGAATTCGATCATGATTTCAGGACTGATTCGTCGGGCTGCTTGAACCCATATCTCGTTGTCGTGATTGATTAGGCTCACTAGTGTTCCGTAAACGACATCAGACTTAGTCGCGTGTTGCTTTGTTGACGCGCTGCAGGATATCTTTTGAACTCTTGGTCCAGACAAACCGCTTTCCGGACTCATTCCAGTGATGGAT
>JBEKXU010000054.1:0-11281 GCA_049511715.1 Anaerolineales bacterium | reverse complement strand
GTACAGGTATTTCCGGCGCTCGTCAATTGTCATGGGGTCTTTGGCTGCCATGGTTCCCTCGGTAACATTATCAATTGAGAGAACCACACCCCCCCGGTAACATATTAGCTGAGTGAATACGCCCGCGAACGGATCGGACGGTGGGGATGCTATAATGCCGCGCGATAGCAACTGATTGCCCCTCGCGCGGAGAGTGAAGAAAATGTCGTCATCCCAGCCGATCCTGCCCAGAGACGGTGAAAAGATTGGATTCGCGGAAGGACGCCTCCAGGTGCCCGACCAGGCGATCATCCCCTTCATCGAGGGGGATGGGACCGGTCCCGACATCTGGCGCACCGCGGTCCGGGTCCTCGATGCGGCCGTGGAAAAGGCCTATGGCGGCAAACGCCGGATCGCTTGGATGGAGGTATACGCTGGCGGCAAGTCCTACCAGAAGTTTGGGACATGGCTGCCGGAGGAGACCGTAAAGGCCTTCCGCGATTACCGGGTGGGGATCAAGGGTCCGCTGACCACCCCGGTGGGAGGCGGCATCCGCTCCCTCAATGTGGCCCTGCGCAAGGCTCTCGACCTGTATGTCTGCCTGCGGCCGGTGCGCTACTTCAAGGGAGTGCCTTCCCCGGTGCGGCGCCCGGAGAAGGTCGACATGGTGATCTTCCGGGAGAACACCGAGGATCTCTATGCCGGGATCGAATTCGAGGCCGACAGCCTTCCCGCTCGCAAGTTCCTGGAACTCTTCCAGAATGCCTTCCCAGAAGAGTACGCCAAGATCCGGTTCCCGCTAAGCGTCGGGATCGGGGTCAAGCCGATCTCGCGGGAGGGGACCGAACGGCTGGTGCGTGCTGCGATCCGCTACGCGCTGGAGCACCGCCGTCGCTCCCTGACCTTGGTCCATAAGGGGAACATCATGAAGTTCACGGAAGGGGCCTTCCGCCAGTGGGGGTATGACCTGGCCCAGCGAGAATTCGCGGATCGTGTCTACACCTGGGAACAGTGGAACCAGACGAAAGAGGCCCGAGGCGAGTCGGCCGCCAATGCGGAGCAAGAGGCCTTCCGGACCCAGGGCCGGTTGCTCATCAAAGACGCGATCGCCGACATCGCCTTCCAGCAAATCATCACCCGCGCAGATGAATTTGACGTGATTGCCAGCCCCAATCTGAACGGCGACTACCTGTCCGACGCCATCGCCGCGCAGGTCGGAGGAATTGGGATCGCGCCCGGCGGGAATATCAACTTCACCAGCGGCCATGCGGTCTTCGAAGCCACCCATGGTACCGCCCCCAAGTACGCCAATCTGGACAAGGTGAATCCGGGCTCGCTGATCCTGTCCGGAGAGATGATGCTGCGCCACATCGGTTGGAATGAGGCGGCAGACTTGGTCTTGGCCGGGATGGAACGGACGATCGCGGCCAAAACGGTCACCTATGACTTCGCCCGTTTGATGAGATCGGCGAGGGAAATCAAGTGCTCGGAGTTCGGGACCGAGATCATCTCGTGGATGAACCGAGACCGAACTTTACGAGGTAAGAAGCGAAGCCGCGCTCAAGACAGGTCCAAGCGCTCTGCGCCGGCCAGGCGCCGGGGCCGCTCCGGATCCTAGGATCCGATCGAGCCCTGCCCCCTTTGCTGTTGCCCGGATTTCCCCCTTCCCGCCAGCCGGGGGCCTCGGCCTGCGAGAAAAGCCGCCAGCGGCTCCGCCCCGTCTCCTGGGGCGGCGATCATGACTCGCGAGGCTTCTCCGTTGGCCGTGAGCTGTGAAGGGCCGGAATCTCGATCCAGTCTTCTCTGGCGAGAAGGCCCGTCAAGCCCTCGGACTTGAGAGTCATGACGCGGCTGGGAGCGAAGTACTCAAAATCAAAGGCCACCTCGTCACCGGATCGTTTCCCGGGCAGCGGCATAAGCCGGGCCGTCAGCGGCTTATCGTGGCGCAGGGCCAGCGCGCCCAGGTCCAGAAGCTGGGCCGCCAGTTGTTCCGGGCGGACATCGCCTGGCAAAGGAATCGTATCCAGCCCCGTGCCGCACAGGGAGGAATAGATCATCAGGTCGCTGACGGTCAGGAGGCCCTCTGCCGCTCGCCGAGCCAGGACGGCATCCTCCAGAGGGGGAAGGAGCAGGCCGCGGAACCCAATCGACTGCACCTCAGCCTGGTCCAGGGCGGCCGCCAGAATTGCAGCCGCCGTGACGGTTCCAGCTAGCCCTGCGGCGGGCACGCCCAGCCTTTCAAGAGCGGTCCCAAGCGAGCGCGCTTCCTCCGGGAACGGTGCCAGGGAGAAATCGACGCCCAAATAGCGGACTCCGGTGGCTGAGGCCACCCGGCTTGCTGTTCGGGTCAGGGCCCCCGCATGCTGCTCAATCATCTCCACGAGCCGAGCGCGCGCTTCTACCAAGTTCTGGGAGGAACTAATCGCCTCGACCGCGAGATCGGCCGCCTCCGTCGCAATGGCAAAGCCGGGTGGTCCTCCGTCATGGTAGGCCGCAGGGAAAAAGGGGCTGAAGGGCGGGACGCAGGCCAGGGCAGCCAGGCGCAAGTTTGCAAATCCATCTCCTCCCAGCTGGCTCACGTGCAGGATGGCTCGGGCGGCGGCCTGGCAAGCCCGGACCGAAACTCCTCGGGGTTTTTCCGCAATGACTGCTGAGGCGAAGATGTTCTCGGCCGAGGCCAGGAGTGTTGGGAGGAAATCGTAGGAGGCAGAGCTGTCTGGCAAGGCCGGGCCGAGAGAGGCATAGTCAATGGCCCGGACAAAGCATTCGGCCTCTACCCGCCGGGACAGTTCGGCGCAATTCTCCTCATTGGGTTCGGGGATCAGATGGCTAAAGGAGCCCAGGGCCACCCGCGTGGTTTCGACCGGATAGCCGGCCGGTGGGAAGGCGTTGCGCGCCGCTTCCAGCAGGCGCGAGGCATCGTCGAAGCGGTCGCGCCGCAGCGGCCAGCCCGGATCGAAGAAGTAGGTCACGGAGCGAATCTTCATTCTGGCAGGTTTCCTCTGAGGCGAGCCGCCTCGAAGAGCAGGATGCCGCTGGCCACGGCCACGTTAAGGGACTCCGCCTCGCCGCGGACCGGAATCCGCACGGACTGCACAGCCAGAGACCGAGCCGTATCTCCTGGACCAGAGGCCTCCCCGCCGAGAATCAGGGCAACCCGTCCGCTCCAGTTGATCTGGTCGCAGCGCGCTCCGCTGTGAGCCTCTGCCACGAGTACTCGCAGGCCCCGCAGGTGATCCTTCAGTTCAGCCCAGGTCACGCACGCCAGGGGGAGTCGGAAGTGAGCTCCCATGGCGCCTCGGAGGGCCTTGGGGCTGAAGGGGTCGGCCGTCCCCGGTGGCAGGAACACGACCTGCACGCCAAAGGCCTCCGCGCAGCGCAGCAGGCTCCCCAGGTTCCCGGGGTTGGCGATGCGATCCGCCACCAGGGCCCATTCGATGGGCTCCGGGATGGGCAAGGAAATGGACGGCAGGACGGCCAGGAGCCCCGGAGGGGTCGTGTCCTCGCTGCAAGCCTTCATGACCGCGGGCGTCACCTCATCGATCTCAGCACCCAGGCGGGCCATCTGGTTGAGCAGAGCGCGCCCATGGGGGGACAGGGCCGCTCCGTGGAAGACCAGGCGCACCGGGATTCGGGCCCGGACCACCTCCTCGGCCATCCGCACCCCCTCCACAACCAAGGCCCGTTCACGTTCCCGCGCTTTCCGTTGGGATTGAAGGGCGCGCACCAGCCGCACCCGCTCATTCGAGAGGGAGGTGATCATTTTCGGCGGGTTGTGAAGAGGGCCAGCGCGTGTCGAACTCGTCCCGGAAGATCTCCAGCGTTGGCCGGTCGATCACCGTGAAGTGGATTTCCCTGAGCGGGGAGACCGCGCGGAGGCGGCAGAAATCCAAGGTCGCCTCGAGGATGACTTGGGCGCCCCGCCGCTTGGGAAAGCCGAAGATTCCCGTGCTGATGGCAGGCAGAGCAATGCTGGAGAACCCGCGCTCCTCTGCCAGGACGAGCGCAGAGTACACGGCCGTGTGCAACTTAGCCTCCTCGTCCCCCTCGCCCCAAACTGGGCCGACCGCGTGGATGATCGCCTTGCAGGGAAGCGCGCCGGGGCCCGTGATGGCCGGATGATCGGGACGCGCAGGGCCATGGGCGCGCCGCCAGGCATCGCTCTCGGTCTGCACGACCTGCCCTCCCCGACGCACGATCGCGCCAGCCACGCCGCCCCCGTGTTGGAGGTACGCATTGGCGGCATTGACGATCGCGTCCACTTTCTCCTGGGTCAGGTCTGCCGACACCAGGAGCAGCCGCTGGCCCGAGGGTAGCTCTTGAGCGCGGAGGATCATTGCCCCACGTCCCTCCTGGGGGAGTTCTGCCACTAGCGGCAGGCAGTATAGCATAGCGATAGAGGGAGCCGCGGGCCGGACGAGGCAGGGCCGCCGACGGGTTGGGGTCCGGCCCCGGTACAACAAAAAAGCCCGGCCTCGGAAGGAGGCCGGGCGTCCGTCTGCAAGCCGGGAACTACTTCACGCTTTCGACGACTTTGGCAAAGGCCTGGGGGTCCCGCACGGCCAGGTCGGCAAGCATCTTGCGATTGAGCAGAACCTCGCCGCGGCGCATTCCCGCAATCAGTCGGCTATAGGTCGTGCCATTCAGGCGAGCGCCGGCGTTGATACGAGCGATCCATAGCCTCCTCAAATCGCGCTTGCGGTTGCGGCGATCCCGGTAGGCGTACCAGAGGCTCTTGAGCATGGCCTCGTTCGCCCGCCGAAAAAGGCGGTGGCGCGTCCCAAACTGCCCCGCGCCCTGGTGAATGATCTTCTTGTGGCGCAAATGAGGCCGAGAGCCTCCCTTGACACGAGTCACTGAATTCGCTCCGGCCGTCCCCTGCGCGCCGGGCCCTGACGACCCAGTTGCACGCGCGCAACGGCGGCTACTTCAGGCGGCCCTCCGCGGCCGCCCGCCCGCAGGATCACCGCGGTGGATTGGCTTGGTACTGCTGCAAATAGGGCGCGAGACGCCGAGCTCGTTTGGCGATGCCGTGCCCTTTGACTTCCAACATCTTGCCAAAGAGCGCCTTGCTTCGGCGAGACCGCTTTCGGCGCAGGTGGCTCTTTCCGCCCTTGGTGCGCATCAGCTTGCCGCTCCCGGTCAGCCGAAAGCGCTTGGCCGTGGCCTTGTGGGTCTTGAGCTTGGTCTTTCCTTCCTTGACCTTCCTTGGCATTGCCGCTCCTTGGTTCTCCCTTTTCTTGGCACCCGCGGGGATGCCCCGCTATTTCTTCTTCGAGGGCCCCAGGACCATCAGCATCGTCCGGCCTTCCATGTCTGGGGTTTGCTCGACGACCGCGATATCCGCCAGCTCTTGGGCGATTTCGTGAAGATCCTCGCGGGCCAGTTCCGGATAAGTGATCTCTCGCCCGCGGAAGCGGATGCGCACCTTGACCTTCATGCCGTCTTCCAGCCATCGGCGGGCATCCCGCAGCTTGAAGGCCCGGTGATGATCCGTGGTCTTGGGCCGAAGGCGAATCTCTTTAATCTCGACCTTGGTCTGGGCCCGGCGCGCCTCCCGGTCCTTTTTGGATTTTTCGTAAAGGAACTTGCCATAGTTCAGGACGCGGCAAACGGGGGGATCCGCCGTGGGCGAAACCTCCACCAGGTCAAGGTTCGCCTCCCGGGCAATGCGCAACGCCTCCTGGATGGTCACGACCCCGACGTTGTTCCCGTCGGCGCCGATCAGGTGGACTTGGCGGACTCGAATGGCTTCGTTGATGCGATATTCAGATGTGCTTATGGCGCCTTCTCCTCCCCTGGGCTAGCTCGGACCGCTCTCCCTGCTTGCCGAACGCAAGGTGGGCCGGAGTTTACCATGGATCGCAGGAGAGCGTCAACCAAAACGAGGGAGACCGTACAGGGCCCCAAATCTGCGCTTTCCCTGGGAGTCGGGGCGGATGGGGGCGAAGCCGGGAGGATTTCAAGCGCGGCGATTTGTTGGTATTGGAATCCAGGCTTGCGGGAGACGACAGTGGGTATGGGTCTTCGCCCGGTGAGGTTTCTGCCGGGATCCTAGGATCTTCTGCCGGCCATTCGGGTTCTTGGGTAATCCGAGGGATTTTTGGCGACTGGTCGTCGGGAACTTGGTTACGGACCCTGGCCCGTTTATTGCTAACTCCCAGGGCCTTGGGTCCTCTTCAGGAGGGCAAATCCTCTTGGCTGAGTTTTCCCGGGTCTGGGAACTATCCCGTGGTCAATCCTGCGCAGTTTCCAGGAATTCCGTTGGCCAATCGCCATTTCAACTGGCGCTGGAAATCTAGGGTCGGTCTTTTCTTCGGGCGGAAAGTCAATTCCTCAAGCTAGGAGCTGAGGAACGAAATCGCAGGAGAAGATATTGCGGAAAGACAGTCGGGAATTCGAATGACCATTTTCTCCAATAATGGCCGGCGGCGGGGTGGGAGGATTTGGGCAAGGCACGAACTGGATCTCCTGGTTTCACCCACCGATAAGCCCGGTCTACCAAATGACTAAGGGCACCCATCGACTGATAGAGGGGGAGCTTTGACCACGGCCAGAATGGCTCCCTCCCGCGCGATGGTCATGGCCGGGAGGATCGAGGGACAAACAGTCTGATCCCTGTTATCGTTGCTGTCGAGCACGATGAAATCATAATGGCTGTCTGCTTTGAGATCGGACTGCCCTGACAACCTCAAATCCGGGCGGGCGTAATCCGCAAAGATGGCAAAGGCGCCTGCGATGACAACGGCGGCGCCAGGCGGCGCGACTTGGTTAACGTATTGGGCCGCCTCACGATAGGAGGTGCCATAGTAATCCAACTCGAACTTGCGAAAAGCCCCTGCCTCGCCCCCCACAAAGCTATTGTAGTAAATGTACTCGTACGGGTGAAGGGTCACATCGGCACGAAGGCCCGGAAGAATCACCACCGCCAAGAGCAGAACCTTGAGCCATTCCCTTTTCAGCCTAGAGAATAGTGCCTCCAGGGCTATTCCGCCCGTGATAAAGATCGGAGGCACGAGGAACAACTCCTGGCGGAAGTTGTTGTAGAGCGTGCTCTTGTCAAGGATGATGCTGACCAGGGGGAGGACAAGCCACAGGAGGGTGAGGGCGAAAGGTTCCCTGGGGTGGCCCTGGAAGAACTTCCAGATCGAAAGGACGAATCCGACGAGAAACAGGACGGGGACGACTTCGGTGAGCTGAATCGACATCGTGTAGGGCAAATAATACGCCGGCAATTTGCTTGGACTAAAGAGCACTCCCTGAAATAGATCAGGGCCGCCATACGGGTAGCGGGACATGAGGGTAACGCTGGTGAGGAAGCGTTGGACCGCATTGCCCCAGAGGTAAGGCCAGGTGAGGTAACAGATGAGCAGGGCGGTAAGGGTGTAGGGAGGGAGGAGAAGAAAGGCTTTTCTCCAGGACTTGTAGAAGGCATAGGTCAGGACGATCACGCCAGCATAGGGGCCCACGACTCGGATGGAAGTGGTGAAACCCAAGACGAATCCGGCGGCAAGCACTGCAGGATTAGTCAGGAGCCGGAGCGAGCGTTCGAGTGATGGGATTACACGCTGGCTCACCAACTTCGCGCAATAGCCTGGGAAGACCCCAAGGAAAACTAGTGCACTGTAACAGCTAAATCGGTAGTGATATACTGGGGTGCATGGATACTCATGCATCGATCAGGCTGACCGATGATCAACGGACTGAGTTGCTCCACCTTACCCGGTTGCGGCGGGTGCGGGCCGAGAGTGTTCGGCGGGCACGGGTGATTTTGATGTTGGCTGACGGACGGACCTATCGGGCAATCCGGGACGCGGTTGGGTGCTTCCCTTCCTACATCAGTCGATGGAGGGAGCGCTTTGTGCGAGAGGGCATGGCGGGGTTGGGCTCGCGATATCGCGGCCAGCCGCCGCGGATCCTGACGCCGCAACTGGAAGCCCGGATTTTGGATCGCACGCGCCGGCCCCCGCCGGATGGGTCCACCCACTGGAGCACCCGCAAACTGGCGAAGGTCCTGGGCGTCAGTCACATGATGGTGGCCCGCGTTTGGGCGCGGGCTGGCTTGCAGCCGCATCGGTTTCGGCGCTATATGGCCTCGACCGATCCCGACTTCGAGAGGAAGGCTGCTGACGTCATTGGGCTCTATCTGAACCCGCCGCGCCATGCCGCCGTGTTTGCCGTCGACGAAAAGACCGCGATTCAAGCCCTCGACCGCCTCCAGCCGGTCCTCCCGCTCTCGCCTGGGCGTGCGGAACGGCATGGGTTTGAGTATTACCGCCACGGCACCTTGTCGCTGCTGGCGGCGCTGGATACTCAGAGCGGTACCGTCCTGGGACGGACGGTGCCGCGTCATACCAGCGCCGTCTTCGTTGACTTTCTCGCCGAGGTTGTCGCCTCGCAACGCCGCGGGAGAGAGATCCATCTGATCCTCGACAACCTTTCGACGCACAAGACCAAGCGGGTGGCAGAATTCTTGGCGCTGCATCCCAACGTGCATTTGCACTTCACGCCGACCTATGCCTCGTGGCTCAATCAAATCGAACTCTGGTTCTCGAAGATGGAACGCGACCTGATCGCCCGCGGCATCTTTCATTCGGTAGGTGATCTTCGCCGCAAGATCATGCGCTATATTCGCTACCGAAATCGCACGGCTCAACCGATCCGTTGGACCTACCGTCAGCCCGACCATCGTATCACCATCACTACTGCTTCAGATGTTACGGGCCACTAGCAGGGCGATTACGAAGCCAACCGCGGCATACATTCCTTCGCCGCGAAGGAGGATGATCTGCGCCTTGTGGATGTAGTCGCCGACAGGCAAGTAGGATGAATTCCTGGCCAGCCGGGAGAACCAGGAACCCAGCAGGCTGTTCCTATCCGCTTCGTAGAGAATGACCACCCCGTCCGAGACCAGGTGGCTGAGGCCGCCTGCGGCGATGAAGAACAAAGAGTCGAGGTAGAGAAGGCCGCAGGCGGTTGTGATCTTTCTTATGGAAGAGGCCAGGTGGTGCCATTCCTCCCGTAGCCGCAGGCCCGATCCTCCACGCTGGGGTTGGCCGGCGTTTGGGTTGAGGGGGGCGGGCAAGGCGTCGACCATATAGATTCCCGCGGTGACGCTGGCCAGGAAGAAACCCAGGAAGGGGATGTCTTTGGGATTGATGAAGGCGTGGCCCCACAGCACCGGCTGGGTCGAGTAAAGCAGGGTGGTTGCCATGGCAGCCCAGCCGCCCATCCACTTTCGCCCGAGGAAATAGAGGCTTACGACGCTGAGTTGAAAGGCCAGGAACTCGCCGAAATGTCGGCCGTCGATTTGGGACCAGGCGGGAACAACGGCATGCAGCCCTTGTGCCAACAAGACAGTGAACATAGCGTAAGCGGGGCCGTAATTGACCGCGTTAAAGGGAACGTTCAAGTAGTGGGGAAGAGTGCCGTTGCGGAGAAGATTGATGTAAGCTCGAAGGGATTGTTCGGCGTACGCATAGATTCCGGGTTCATCCACGCTTTCTCCATAATCGCGAACGACCAGGATCCCTATGAGAAGATTTAGGAGGATCAAGATGAAAAAGGGCAAGTGACGCTGGAGGCGTTTGCTAGTCGGCAGTTTCATGGTTTGTGAGTGAGGTGAGACGAGCAGGTAAGAGACTACCTAATACTCCTCGGGCATTGAGACTCAATCTCCACAGAGACCTCAGAATGAATTTCCTCTGCTCCAAATACCTGGCGGGGAGATCCGATGGCAATGTCGAGATAGGGAACAACAAGGGAAAAAAGGGAAAGGATTCATCGCGGATCCCCGTTTTTCCCCCATAATCATCGCGGCTTCGAGGCGCCTCTTTATACTTCACCCACCGACAAGCCCAGTCTACCAAATGACTAAGGGCATCTATGGGTCGACGAAGGAGAAACCTTGACCACGGCCAGGATGGCTCCCTCCCGCGCGATGGTCTTGGCCGGAGGGACGGATGTGCAAATGGCCTCATCGGTGTTTTGATAGCTGTTGAGCACGACGAAATCATACTGGGCATTTGCTTTCAGGTGAGAGAGGCCGACCAACTTCAAATCCGGGCGGGCATAATCCGCGAAGATGGCGATAGCCTCAGAGACGACAACGGTAGCGTTGGCCGGCGCCACCTGGTTCACGTACTGGGCCGCCTCACGATATGACGTGCCCCAGTAATCGAGTTCGAATTTGCGGAATGCTCCCGCCTCGCCTCCCACAAAGCTGTTGTAGTAAATGTACTCATACGGGTGAAGGGTCACATCGGCGTAAAGGCCGGGAAGAATCACCAGCGCCAATATCAAAGCCCTCAAGAAGTCCTTTCTTACTTTTGAAAACAAAGCCTGCAAGGCTATTCCACCCACGATAAAGATTGGAGGCACGAGGAACAATTCCTGGCGGAAGTTGTTGTAGAGCGTGCTCTTGTCGAGGATGATGCCTGTCACAGGAAGGACAAGCCACAGGAGGGTGAGGGCGAAAGGTTCCCTTTGGTAGCCCAGGATGAACTTCCAGGCCGAGAGGACCAGTCCGACGAGAAAGAGGACGGGGACGACTTCCGTGAGCTGAATCGACATCAGATAGGGCAAGAAATACCAGGGCAAGTTCCTTGGCCGAGAGACCGCTCCCTGGAATAAGATCCAGGGCTGATACGGGTAGCGGGACATCAGGGTAACGCTGGTGAGGAAGCGCTGGACCGCATCGCCCCAGAGGTAAGGCCAGGTGAGGTAGCAGATGAGCAGGGCGCTCACGGTGTAGGGGACGATAAGAAGAAGAGCCTTCCTCCAGGATTTGTAGAACGCATAGATCAGCACAATCGCGCCGGCGTACGGCCCGGCCACGCGGATGGAGGTGGTGAAACCGAGCAAGCATCCAGCGCCGAGCACCCAGGGGTTGAGGAAGACTTGGCCGGGACCGTGGCGGGATGAGGTTCGGCCCGACCTCGCCCGTTTGCGGGAATACCACAGGAAGATCCAGGCCAGGGCGCCGATGACGAAACCGGCGATGACATAAGGGATTTCCACCCGCAGCAGGATGGCCTGGGCTTTGTGGACATAGCTGGTCACCGGCAGCTGGGAGGAATTCCTGGCCAGGCGGGAGAACCAGGAACCCAGCAGGCTGTTCTTATCGGCTTCATAGAAGATGATCACCCCGTCGGCGACCAGTCGGCTGAGGCCGCCCGTGGCCAGGAAAAGCAAAGAGTCGAGAAAGAGGACAGTATAGGCAATGGTGATCTTCCTCAGCGAAGAGGGCGGAGGTTCGCCTTGTTCCTGCCGCGGGAGGTTGGATCCTGCCTCCGATCCTTCC
>JBEKXU010000053.1:0-11790 GCA_049511715.1 Anaerolineales bacterium | reverse complement strand
CACTTCACAGCCAGGGATGTGGTTTCGCGCTGGGACGTGGTCCAGGCCTACTCGCGAGCGACCGCCAAGACCGCCACGGCCTTCCTGGACAGCCTGACCGCTCGCATGCCATTCCCGGTGAAAGCCATCCAGGTGGACGGGGGTAGCGAGTTTCAGGCGGAGTTCGAGCAGGCTTGTGCGGCCCAGGGCATCCGCCTCTTCGTTCTTCCCCCTCGTTCCCCCAAGCTCAACGCCTTTGTCGAAAGAGCTCATCAGACCCATGCCGAGGACTTTTATGACCTCTACGAAGGCAGCTTTGACATGCCGAGCGTCAACCACGCCCTTCACCGTTGGGAAAGGGTCTACCCTGGACTGCGGGTCCAGGGCAGGCAACCATGTTCGGCCCCACCGCTCCCTTGCCAAAAAGACCCCGGCCGAGTACCTTTACCGCTACCACCCCTGGGCGGCCCCGAAAGCCCATCTGTCTCATATGTCCTGAACCCACGCAATTGCTTGACTGGGGCTGAGCTCGGTGTTAAACTGAAATTGTCAACCAAACGGTTGGTAGGGAGGCTCCTTGCAGCGGGAACAGATCCTGGCAGCGGCGGGCCAGATTTTCCGCGAGAAGGGCTACCAGGCGACTTCCATGCAGGACATCGCGGACGCGGTGCACCTGCAGAAGGGCAGTCTCTACCACCACGTGCGCAGCAAAGAAGAAATCCTCGTCACTCTCCTCGATCGCGCTCTGGATCTTCTGATCGATGGCATGGAAAGTGTCCTGCACTCCGACCTCTCGCCCGAGGAAAAGCTGCGGGAGGCGATGAGAGTTTATGCCGAGCATATTGCCGTTCACAGCGACCTGGCCGCCGTTCTTCTCCTGGAATACCGGAATCTGTCCCCGCGCTACCGCAACCGTCACATTGCCCGGCGCGACCGTTTTGAGAGCCTGTGGCGGGATTTGATCCGCGAGGGCATCCGCAAGGGGGCCTTTCAGAAAACGGACGAAACACTGGCCGCGCGGGCCATCCTGGCTGTCCAGAACTGGATGGTGACGTGGTACCAGCCGGGGGGGGCCAAGTCGGCGGCGGACCTGGCTGAGTTTTTCTCCGGGCTGTTCCTGCGGGGCCTGCGTTCCGACCATGCCTCCCCTTGAGTGTTTTCCGGCCGGCGCGGAGATGCGGGTCTATCGCTTCCCGGTCCGGGCCTTCCCCGGCCTGGAGGCCATGATCCATGTGGTCCGCGCCGCAGATCAGCTGATCCTGGTCGATGCGGGCTCGGGTCTGGAAGAGAGCAATAGCGACCTTCTGGATGGGCTTCAGGCTATCTCGCGCGAATACCGGGAGCCGCCCTTACCGGAATCCCTTTCCGCGATCGTGCTGACACACGGCCACATTGACCATTTTGGCGGCATGGCCTGGCTTCGCGGCCGATGTGCGGCGCCTCTGGCCGCGCACGAGCTGGACATGCGCGTGCTCACGAGCTATGAGGAGCGCCTGGCATGGACGGCGGCCCGCCTGCGGGGTTTTCTCCAGGAAGCGGGGGTGGCGAAGGAATCGCTTGGGTCGATGATGGATCTGTATTCGTTCGCCAAGAGCCTTTCCCGATCCGTGGCGGTCGACCAGGTGCTGGAGGGAAAACATGCCCGCATCGGGGCCTTGGAGGTGACTCATCTTCCCGGTCATTGCCCCGGCTTGGTCGTGATCCGGGTGGGCAGCATCCTGCTCAGCTCGGACATGGTCCTGCCCCAGATCTCGCCCCATCAATCGCCTGAACAACTCATGCCCTTCACCGGACTTTCCCACTACCTAGAATCGCTCGCCGAGCTGAGGACGCTTTACCCGGAGGTGACCCTCGCCCTGGGAGGGCATGAAGGCCCGATCACCGACCTGCGTGGTCGGGTGGAGCAAATCTTTCAACTGCACGCCGATCGACTGGCGCGGCTTCTGGACCTTCTGGAGGAACCGCGAACGATTGCCGAGGTGTCGCAGCGGCTATTTGGGGCGGTGCACGGATATGATGTGCTCTTGGCGCTGGAAGAAGCGGGTGCGCACATCGAGTACCTGGAACAACGAGGGTTCTTGGAAGTCATGGAGGCCGCCTCGCGAGCCTCGGGTGGGGACCAGCCTCTTCATTACCGGCGCGTCGCTGGCCGGTCCTGGCAGGGCTTGAGGTCCTACGGGGTGCGCGAACGGTTGGGAGCCCGAGGGGAAGAAGGTCGGGCGTAGAGAGAGGAGGCACGATGTACGGATTCGAACCAAGCGAAGAGCAGAAAATGCTTGTGGATGCCGTTCATAAATACGCCGCCAAAGACTTGCGCGAGGCGGCTCACGAGGCCGACGAAACGGGTGGGTTTCCCGATACCCTGATTTCCAAAGGTTGGGAGCTGGGCGTCGTCCAGGCCTCGGTTCCTGAGACCTTTGGGGGATTTGGGGACCATTCTGCCGTGACGGGGGCTCTGGCGGCGGAGGAGTTGGCCTGGGGGGATCTGGCTGGAGCTCTGACCATTCTGGGCCCGGGGGTGCTCGCCTTTCCCCTGTTGTTGGCGGGGACCGAGGAGCAGAAGAAACGGTATCTGCCTCCGTTAGTCGGGGGAGACTACCGGCCGGTGTCCCTGGCTTGGGTGGAACCCGACTTCGACTTTGACCCGGGGGCGTTGCGTTCCACAGCCCGGTCGGAGAAGGGCGGCTACGTGCTCAGCGGGTCCAAGTGTTTTGTTCCCTTCGCTGATCGGGCAGAAAACCTTTTGGTGCTGGCCTCCCTCGAAGGCAAGAGCCAGGCCTTTCTCCTGCCCCGTCAGACGCCAGGCCTCACAGTTCTCGAGCGCGAGGGAAACCTGGGCATCCGCGCGCTCCCGACCTTTGAGATCAAACTGGAGGATTGCCGTCTTCCGGAGGATGCCCGCCTGGGAGGAAAGGAAGGGCACGATCCGAGACTGCTGCTCAATTCAAGTCATGTAGCCCTGGCCTCGATGGCGGTCGGCGTTGCCAGAGCGGCCTACGAGTACGCCATGAGCTACGCCAAGGAGCGCATCCAGTTCGGGGTGCCGATCGCGCAGAAGCAGGCGGTGGCGTTCATGCTGGCCGAGATGGCTACGGAGATCGAGGCGGCGCGTTTGCTGGTCTGGGAGGCAGCCTGGACCCTGGATACGGGGCAGGAGGCCACCCGGGCCGTCGCTCTGGCCAAGAGCGCGGCGGATGACATGGTCATGATGGTGACGGACCGCGCCGTGCAGATCCTGGGGGGACACGGCTACATCCGCGAGCATCCAGTCGAGATGTGGATGCGCAACGGCCGTGGCTTCCCGACCTTCACCGGACTAGCCATGGTTTAGACGGAGGCAATCCGCCCACCCAGCCGCAAGCCAGGTCGGGCGGTTCTGAAAAGGAGAGCAGCCCATGATCGACTTCTCAATGCCCGAACCGATTAAGAAGCAGCGCGTGATGTTGCAGACGGTGGCGGAGAACATGATGCGCCCCGTTTCCCGTCAATTCGATGAGCACGAGCATGAGATTCCCTGGGACTACATCAACTTCATGCAAATGGCGATGCGCTCGACGCAGGCGGGATCCCTGGCGCCCCGCGAAGGGAGACATGAGGGACCTCGGCTGGGGTACCAGATCCTGGCTCATCAGATTGAGATCCTCTCATGGGGAGATGCCGCGTTCTACCTGTGCACTCCCGGAGGGGGACTGGGAGCGGCCGCTGTGGAGGCGACCGGGACGCCTGAGCAGAAGGAGAAATTTCTCAAGCGATTCACGGAGGAGAAGCCGATTCTGGGTTGCATGGCGATGACCGAACCGCAGGCGGGTTCGGACACCGCCTCGATCCGAACGACCGCCGTGCGCCAGGAGGGCTTCTGGGTCCTCAACGGGGAGAAGATCTTTGTGACGGCAGGGCACAAATCGCTCGTCGACACTCCGGGTTTTGTGGTCGTCTGGGCAACGATTGATCCCTCCGCGGGGCGGGCGGGGATGCGCCCCTTCGTGGTCGAAGCGGGGACCCCGGGGATGTCGGTGACCAAGCTGGAAGACAAGATGGGCATCCGCGCTTCCGATACGGCCTCCGTAGTCTTCCAGGATTGCAAAGTGCCGCTGGAGAACATTCTCGGTAGCCCCGAGGTGGCGAAGGGGCCTACCACCGCCGGAGGTTTCAAGGGGGCGATGGCGACCTTTGATGCGACCCGGCCCTTGGTCGCTGCCTCAGCCATGGGTGTAGCTCGCGCCACGGTGGAGTTGGTGAAGGACCTGTTGACTCAAGCTGGGGTTCAGATCCGCTACGACGTCCCACGCCAGAAACTGACCAACATTGAGCGCGAGGTGATCGACATGGAGGCCATGTTGCGCAGCGCTTGGCTTTTGGTTCTGAGGGCCGTGTGGATGGCGGATCAGCGCACGCCCAATTCTCTGGAGTCCTCGATGGCCAAGGTCAAGGCTGGGGACGCCGTCACCAAGATCACCCAACGTGCGGTCGAGCTTATGGGACCAATCGGGTATTCGCGGAAGCAGCTCCTGGAGAAATGGTTCCGCGACGCGAAGATCAACGATATTTTTGAAGGCACAGGCCAGATCAACCGGCTGGTCGTCGCTCGCCGGATCCTGGGCTACGGCAGCCGCGAGCTCCGCTAGGCCTTCCCGGCCAGTCTGACTCACCTCTGAAAGGAGGCCATGATGACCTACACCATGCGACGCGCGGCGGTGATCGGAGCGGGCACGATGGGCGCCGCCCTGGCAGCCCACCTGGCCAACGCCGGCGTCTCGGTCCTGTTGCTGGACATCGTTCCACCCCAGTTGACCCCCGAAGAACAGAAGAGGGGGCTGACCCGTTCGGACAAGGAGGTGCGCAACCGCTTTCCCCGGTCCGGCCTGGAGAGGTCCTTGAAGTCCCGGCCGGCCGATTTCTTCGTTCCGGACCTGGCCGCCCGCATCACGATTGGGAACCTGGAGGACGATTTCGAAAAGCTCCGGGAGGTGGACTGGATCCTGGAGGCGATTGTCGAGAACCTGGAGATCAAGCGGGAGCTGATGGCCCGCTTGGACACGGTGCGTGCCGAAACCGCGATCGTGAGCACGAACACCTCAGGGATCCCGGTGACCAGCATCGCCCAGGGCCGCACGGCGGAGTTTCGCCGCCATTTCCTGGGGACCCACTTCTTCAACCCGCCCCGCTACCTGCGCCTGCTGGAGATTATCCCCACTGCTGACACCTTCCCCGAGGTGGTGGATTTCATGCGCCGGATCGGCGAGAAGCGCCTGGGAAAGGGGGTCGTCATCTGCAAGGACACCCCCAACTTCATCGCCAACCGGGTGGGGACGATGGAGGGGCTGTTTGTCGTGGACTATGCTTTGCGCCACGGGTACAGCGTGGACGAGGTGGATGCTCTGACGGGGCCCTTGATCGGATATCCGCGGACGGCCACCTTCCGCCTTTTCGACCTGGTGGGAATCGACGTCCTTTACCACGTCTTCCGCAACCTCTACCCGGTTGTCCCCAATGACGAATCGCGCGAGCTGATGGTCTCGCAGCCAGTGTTGGATCTTTTCAAGACGATGGTGGATCGCAACTGGCTGGGGGGCAAGACCGGGCAAGGCTTCTACAAGGAGGTCCGCAAGGAAGGGGCTCGCGAGTTCTGGTCCCTGAATCTCAAGACCTTCGAGTACGAGCCTCCCGCCAAACCGCGATTTGAGTCGGTCGGGCGGGCCAAAGACATCGCGCCGCTGGGAGAGCGGTTGAAGGCCCTGCTGGCCGCGGAGGACCGGGCCTCGGAGCTGCTGCGGGCCTCCACGTATCACGGTCTCGCCTATGCCTCCCATCGCCTCCCGGAGATCGCCGACTCGCCCCTGGCAGTGGATCAGGCGATGCGCTGGGGGTTCACCCACGAACAGGGGCCGTTTGAGACCTGGGATGCCCTCGGGGTGCGCGAGACGGCCCGGCAAATGGAAGCTGCCGGGGCGCCTCCTGCGGACTGGGTCAAAGAAATGCTGGCCTCGGAGAAGGAGAGCTTCTACGCCAATTCTGGCGCGCGCCGGGGCGGCGTGTACGAACCGGCCCGCAAGGGATACCGGGAGATCACAGTCGATCCCTCCGAGGTGGCTTTGTCCGTGAGGAAATCCGAATCGGGCGCGGTCCTGGCTCAGAACGACGGGGCCTCGCTGATCGACTTGGGGCAAGGCGTGGCCTGCGTCGAGTTTCACACCAAGATGAATGCCCTGGACACGGACATCTGGGATATGCTTTCTCGCTCTCTGGACCGGTTGGAGGCGGGGGAATTCGAAGGCCTTGTGATCGGCAATGAGGCGGACAACTTTAGCGTCGGAGCCAACCTGGCCTACGTGGGGGTGGCAGCACAGAACAAGGCCTGGGACCTGTTGGAGCAGGGCATCCGCCAGTTTCAGCAGATCAACATGCGCATTCGCTTCGCCAGCCGCCCGGTGATTGCCGCCCCCGCCGGAATGGCGTTGGGCGGAGGTTGCGAAATCACCATGGCGTCGCCTCACGCGGTGGTTGCGGCCGAGTCGTACCTGGGATTGGTCGAGGTCGGGGTCGGGCTTATCCCGGCGGGCGGGGGCACCAAGGAAGTGGTCCGGCGCTTGGTGAGCCCGGTCATGCAGAACCGGGGGGCGGACGCGCTGCCGGCCCTGCAGAGGATCTTCGAAACCGTGGGTCAGGCGCGGGCCTCCACTTCGGCGGAGGAGGCGCGCAGTCTCGGGTTCCTTTCGCTGGAGAACCGGCTGGTGATGAATCGGGCTCATTTGCTCTCGGAGGCAAAGGACGAGGCACTGCATCTGGCCCAGTCCGGCTACCGCCCGCCTATCCCATTCAAAGTGTATGCGGCGGGCCGGGATGCCCTGGCCGCCCTGCGGGTGGGCCTGCACATGTTCCGGGAGAGCGCGGCGGTCACGGAGTACGACGCCGTGGTCGGCGGGCATCTGGCCCGGGTGCTCTGTGGCGGGGAGCTGGCTTCCCCGGCCTGGGTGGACGAACAGTATTTCTTGGACTTGGAGTGTGAGGCGTTCCTGTCGCTGTGCGGAGAGTCCCGCACCCAGGAGAGGATCTGGCACATGCTTCAGACTGGGAAACCGCTCCGCAACTAGGAGGCGGGGGCCGTCTCCGACCGACAGGACCAGGATGGGGTAGGAGGTGATCCATGCCAGCGACGAAAGTCCAGGCTTCGAAGTCTCGCAAGGCAAGGAGCCGGCCGGCTCGGTCTCGGCCCGGTCCGGCGAGGGAAACCTCACGGCCGCGGGCCGGTCGGGCTCCGGCGGCGCGCGAGGTGGTCATCGTTTCAGCCGTTCGAACCGCGGTGGGGAGGGCACCCCGCGGCTCGTTGCGCACGGTCCGGCCGGATGAGATGGCCGCCGCCGCGATCCAGGAGGCCTACCGAAGGGCCGGCTCCTTCGACCCCCAGCTGATTGACGACGTGCTCATCGGCTGCGCTTTTCCCGAAGCGGAACAGGGGCTCAATGTCGGAAGGATTGCGGCTCTGCGGGCAGGGTTGCCGGTGGAAGTTCCCGGGGCCACGGTGAACCGCTTCTGCTCCTCGGGCTTGCAGGCGCTCGCGATGGGGGCGCAGGAGATTCTCGCGGGGCAGTCGGAGGTTGTCATTGTGGCGGGCACGGAGTCCATGAGCATGGTGCCCATGACCGGAAACAAGTTCAGTCCCAATCCTCAGTTCGCCCTCGATTGGCCGGGGGTCTATCTCAGCATGGGCTTGACCGCCGAGAGGGTCGCCAAGGAGTACCAGGTCAGCCGGGAGGATCAGGACCGCTTCTCCCTGCGGAGCCATGAGAAGGCGGTCGCGGCTCAGGCCGCAGGCAGGTTTGCGGAGGAAATCCTGCCGCTCCAGGTCGAGGTGGCCGGGCTGGACGAGGAGGGTCGGCCGGCGACGCGCAAGTTCCAGTTTGAGGCGGACGAAGGGCCACGTCGGGACACGAACCTGGAGGCCCTCTCCCGTCTCAAGCCAGCGTTCCTGCAAGGAGGAACGGTCACCCCTGGCAATTCCTCGCAGACCTCCGACGGGGCGGCGGCTCTCGTGCTCATGGAAGCCAAACGAGCTGCAACCCTGGGACTGAAGCCGCTGGCGCGCTACGTTGCCTTCGCAGTCCGGGGAGTGCCTCCCGAGGTGATGGGCGTGGGTCCGATCGCCGCTGTCCCAAGAGCCCTCGAGCGCGCCGGACTCAAGCTGGAGCAGATCGATCTGATCGAGCTGAATGAGGCCTTTGCGGCACAGAGCCTGGCCGTCATCCGCAAGCTGAAGATGGATCCCGAGCGAGTGAACGTCAACGGGGGGGCGATTGCCCTCGGGCATCCTTTGGGCTGCACGGGAGCAAAGTTGTCCACCCAGATCCTCTATGAAATGAAACGAAGGCACGCCCGGTATGGCCTGGTCACCATGTGCATCGGGGGCGGCATGGGAGCCGCGGGAGTTCTTGAGAATCTCGGCCGCTAACGGAATTCGGGCTCAATCTAAGGAGGCAGGCATGGCTGGTCTATCGTCCAAACAGATTCTGGAGGGAATGGCAGCGAACTTCCTTCCCGACAAGGCGGCGGGTGTGAACGCCGTGGTCCAGTTCCATCTGACCGGGGAAGGAGGCGGGGACTGGGTCATGAACCTGGGCAATGGCAAGTGCACGGTCGCACCGGGGACGGCGCCCACCCCCCGGCTCACGCTAACCTCCACCCTCGAGGATTTCAACTCGATTGTGACCGGGGGATTGGATGGCATGGCGGCCTTTGCCCAGGGTAAGCTCAAGCTGGCGGGTGATCTGGGTCTCTCCATGAAGTTGATGGGCTTCTTCAAGAAGCCGTAGGGCTGGCCGAAAGGGCAAGGGTGGGCGCACCCGGCAGGAACCCTGACCGGGTGCGCTCATTTTGGGAAGGAGGGGTGGCCGCAAACCTTCTGCGGCGACTACAATGGCCGCATGATAAGAGAAGAATCCAGCCGGCACCGGTCGGGGGTGGTCGCCCTGGTTGGCCGTCCCAATGTCGGCAAGTCGACCTTGCTTAACGCCTTGATCGGCCAGAAGCTGGCTGCGGTCTCCCGACGGCCCCAAACGACCCGGGTTCGCCAGATCGGAATCTTGACCCTGCCCGAGGCCCAGGCCGTCCTGGTGGACACCCCGGGGTTTCATGTTCCCCGCGACGCGCTGGGCGAAGTCATGGCCCAGACGGCAGAGCAGGCGTTGCAGGACGCGGACCTGATCCTGTGGGTCCTGGATGCCAGCCGCCCTCTCGCGGCGGAGGACCGGCTCGTGGCGCAGCGGGTTGGGGCGCTGGGCGCTGGCGAGAAGACCCTCCCCGTTGCCAACAAAGGCGACCTGATTTCTCCAGCCGATCTCCCGTCCTTGGCGGAGGAGATTCGCTTGCTGCTCCCCGGGGTGCCGTTGAGGAGGGTGTCCGCGGCCTCGGGCCAGGGGATCCCCGAGTTACTCCAGGCCGTGGTCGCTCGTCTTCCCCTCGGTCCAGCGCTTTACCCGCCCGAGCAGGTTACCGCTTCCACGGAACGAGAGATCGTCGGCGAGCTAGTTCGGGAGGCGGCGCTCCGTCAAGTGCGGGAGGAAGTCCCTCACGGCCTGGCCGTGATTGTGAATCAGTTTCTTGAGCGCGAGCGTGGGAAAACCTTTGTGGACGCGACCCTGATCGTGGAAAAAGAGAGCCACAAGCCGATCCTGATCGGCAAGGGGGGAGAGCGCCTGAAGCGGATTGGCACGGAGGCCCGTGCCCAAATTGAGTCGGCCCTGGGCCGAGACCTGTTCCTTTCCTTGCGAGTAAAGGTTTACCCGAACTGGCGGGAACGGGAGGCCCTGCTACGGCGCCTTGGATTCCGGACCGCCCGGCGCGGCCCACGGGCTCATTCTTCCCCCCGCTGATCCAGAACCAGCGTGAACGGCCCGTCGTTTTGAATCTCCACCAGCATGTGGGCGCCGAACTCGCCCGTGCAAGCCGGGACCCCGAGTTTCCTCATGCACCCGGCGAAGTGCTCATACAGCGGCCTGGCTTGGGCTGGGGAGGCCGCCCCCGCGAAGGACGGTCGCCGGCCTCGGTGGGTGTCCGCCAGCAATGTGAACTGGGAGATCACCAGGGCCTCGCCGCCCACGTCGCGGATCGACCGGTTCGTCTTGCCTTGGTCATCGGGGAAAAGTCGCAATTGGGCGCACTTTTCCGCCAACTGGTCCGCCGCAAGCTGGCCGTCGGTCGGTTCGATTCCCAGGAGGATCACGTACCCCGTCCCGATCTCGGCCACCTTGCGGCCGCTGACTGAGACCTGGGCCCGGGAGACCCTTTGGAGCACCGCTCGCATCGGTCATCCGTTCCGAAAGAACCCGTCCGGAGTGAAAAGCGCCCCGCCTAGGGGAGCCCGAGCGCCTCACGGACTTCCGAGATTGTCCGCGAGGCGATCTGGGAGGCGCGGCTGGCTCCATCCGCGAGGACATCCCAGACGTGGGAGGGTTCCCGCGCCAGGGTCTCCCGTCGCTTGCGAAAGGCGCCCAGTTCGGCATTGATCCCTTCCGCCAGCCGATGTTTGCAGTCCACGCATCCGAGGGCTGCGGAACGGCAGTCGCGCTCGATTTGGTCGACCTCAGCGGAGGGCGTGAACGAGTGGTGGAGGCTGAAGACGTTGCAGACCTCCGGTCGCCCAGGGATATGGCGATGAGTCCGCTGGGGGTCGGTTACCATGGTCATCACCCGCTGCACTGTCTGCTCGGGAGTGAGCGCCAGCTCGATGTGATTGTTCAGGCTCTTGCTCATCTTTTGCTGACCATCGGTTCCCAGAACCTTGGGGAACACCGTCGTCTTCATCTGGGGCTCGATCAGGACCGGACGACCTACCCGGAAGTTGAAGGCCCGGACGACCTCACGCGCGAATTCGATATGGCTCTCCTGATCGATTCCGACTGGGACCGTGTCCGCCTTGTACAGGGCAATATCCGCCGCCATCAGCACGGGGTATCCGACCAGGCCGTAGTTGATGTTGTGAGGCTGCAGACGGGCCTTTTCCTTGAACGTCGGCAGGTCGGTGAGTTTGCCAAGGGGTACAAACATGGAGAGGATGGTGTGCAGTTCGGTGACTTGAGGGACATGACTTTGCACAAAAACAATGGACCGCTCCGGGTCGATTCCCGCCGCCAGCCAGTCCAGCGCCATCTGGGCTGTGTTGTCACGCAATTCCCTGAAGTCCTCCAGGGTGGTCAGAGCGTGCAGGTCGACGATGCAATAGACGCAATCGTAATCCGCCTGCAGGGCCACATAGTTCTGGATGGCTCCCAGGTAGTTGCCCAGATGCTGGCGCCCCGTGGGGCGGGCGCCGGAAAACACGCGTCCCCTGCCGGCCATCGCTTGCCCTTCTTGCGTGGGGTCCATGGTCGAGGAGCTAGGATTGACCCAGTTCCTTGGCTACTATCCCGGCAATTTCCCCAGGCTCCGGGTGCCGGTGGGTCGCCAGCTTGGAATACAGCAGCCGGGAGTCCAAGCTCACCTCAAACCGACCTCCGTCCGACGGCACCAGGCGGATGCCGGAAATCTGAGGCTCGTGCTTGCCGAGCAGTTCGGCCGTCAGACTGACGGCCCGGTCGGTGTAGTGTCAAACCGCGCAATAGACTATCTCGATTTCGTGCATGTCCTTCTCCTCTGTCAACCCGATTTGCGCGCCAGTATATCATGGGGCGCGGGAGGGTCTCCGCACGCGGTCGACCCCTAGAAGCTCAGCCGGAAAGCCGGTCTTGGCGGACAAAAGAGAGCCGGAAACTGGACCGGAGAGTGCCGTCGGCTTCGGAGTGTCGTGAGCAGCGCCTCGTTGGCTTGCCTGAGCAGAGA
>JBEKXU010000052.1:0-12272 GCA_049511715.1 Anaerolineales bacterium | reverse complement strand
GTCGAGACTTTGACGCTGATCAGCGCCCGTGGGTTCACCTGCTTGAGCCAGTCGACGTGCTTCTTGTGATCCTCGACCGAGTAAACGCTGTGGAACGGGAAAGGCGAGAAAAGCGAGGTGCCCTGAACTGCTTCTCGCAGTTGGGCGACTGAGGCCGTGTTCTTGTTACCAAGCAGGTGCCCGCCCAGCCCGGGCTTGGCTCCTTGGGCGTACTTGATTTCGATCATCCGGGCGCGCAGCAGCGTCTCCTCCCGCACGCCAAACAGGCCGGTGGCTACCTGGGTGATCACCCAGTCAGCGTATGGCACAAGCTCCTCGGGATACCCGCCCTCGCCGGTGGAAGTGAACAGCCCCAGATGCTGGGCGGCCCGGGCCCGCGCCAACATCACCGCCAGGCTGACGCTGCCAAAGGACATGCCTGTCCCATACCAAGGGAGCGGCAGCTGAATCGCCGGGCGGGCGTCGCCGCGCCGGTTGAGCGGCAGCGATAGATCGAACCCGGCGGGGTCGGACGAGGGGACCTGCGCGGGGTCGGCTTCGAGCTCGAAGGCAAAGGCCACGCGGTCGAAGCCGCCGCCGGAAAGGCCGACACGATATTCCACGCTGCCGCTGGGCGGACGGCCCGTGCGCGCCTGCTCCTGCGAAGACTCCAGCAGCGTCGGTGGCCAGCGCAGATCTCCTTCGCCGCCCTGGGTCGTGGGCAGGCAGGGGTAGCGCGCTATCGGGACGGCCGAACCGACGTAGCGGCGAAACTCTTCTTCCTCCGTCCGATGGCGGATGGTTCGGCCGACGTCTCCGCGCAGGCGGCGCACCTCGCGCATGCCCATCGCCCCCAGGACCTCGAGCAGTTGATCTCGCCAGGCGTTCATCAGATTGAGCAGCCGCTGGGAGCCCCATGCGGGATCCACACCTTCCCTCTCGGCGCGGCAAGGCCCGCGGTCTGCCCAAAGCCCGCAGCCCCAGGCCGCCAGCATCACGTGGTCGATGGCAATCAGGTCGGCACCGCAGGCGATGGCCTTGGCCATGTGCTCGGCGGCGGCGATCCCCCCGCTGACGATCAGCGTCACCCGATCCCGCATCGCTTCGTCCACCAGCCGCGTGTGTACCTGGTGCACGGCGTCCACCAAGGTTCTGCCAGCCGTGTCACGTGCCATCTCGTCGGCGACCAGATGCACAACCCGCGTCCCTGACCGAGCCCAATCGAGAACGGACTCGGGCGACTCTGGGGAGAGTACCAAGCGGGGGACAATCAGCGCCGCCGGGAAGCGTGCCTGGGCCTCGGCGGCCTGCTGGCGGTCAGCCTCCACTTCGACCAGACGTGCTTCCCACTCAAGGCGGGGGACATCGAACGATCGCCGCGGCAGCAAAGGTGCCAGCCAGCGAGTGCTGGGTTGGTCGGTGGGGCCGAGGGCAGCCGGATCGACAAGTGCCAGCGTGTCGAGCAGGCGCGCGGCGCGAATGACAGCTTCGAGCCCCCCCGGAATCGCCAGGTCGAGGGGCAGGGTGTCGAGGATCACGGGGATGGGCAAGGTGATCCAGGTCGGCGAGCGGGTCAGAAGCCGGCCCTGGTTGTCGAACTCGAGCGAGGTCAGCCCGGCGCCGATATCGACCTCGGTCGAGATCACCTCCCGGCCGTGGATGCCATCCCGAGTCGGGCGGACAATCTCGCTCATGTCCAGCCACAGATCGTCGAAGCCCTCGCCGGCGAAGCGGCCGCCGTAGCCAGCGCCGGAAATCGGAATGCGCCCGGTCTCGGCTTGATACCAGGTCTGGGTGATGATTTCGGCCGTCCAGTGGGGGTCGCCGCGCTGTTCCGTGCCTTCGAAGACCGGGTGTCCGTACTTGACATAGTTATCACCCTCGGCGATGCGGAAGGGTGCTGTGGCTGCCTCGGCGGGCAAGGGGGCGGGGACGACCGTGATGTGGTAGCGGCCGCCGCTCATGGCGGGGTCTGCGGGCGCAAGCGCGCCCGTGCGGTGCAAGGGAGGACGGCTGGAGTCGGAGGGAGGTCCTCTTGGGTGAGGGGGAAGCGCGTCCGGTGGGGGTCCGCGGGCCCAGTAATAGTCAAATGGGCGCGCGGCGCGTGCCAGATCCTGTCACTCATCAGTTGCTGCCCTTCCGCTTCTCGGACGTGAAGGCTGGGCCTTGTCGGCGCGAGCTCCCAGGCTTTTTCCCCGCCTGCCACCAGACAGCCTTTGTACCGAGTTGCCTGGGAGGGAGAGAGGAGCTTGTAGAGAGCTCCAGAGGCATCCGCTGGTGATTTGATTTCCCCGGGTCCGCCTCGGGTTGGCCCCGCCACCGGGGGGAACCTCAACGCCGTTCTCTCGGCGAATCGTCGAGACCCATCCCCTGGTCTCTCTGTTCTCGTCGCCTGGCGCTGTTGAGGTTGGAACGTTGGGCCGCATTCTAGCCCCTAGTTCCACCGGTCGTCAAGGGTTGGAAACCACTCATCTGGTCTGCCGTCTCTGAAGTAGCCTGAAACAGTATCTTGAGTTTCTCGGGGATGAAGTCGGCATTTGCTGCCTGGCCGAAAGGCCGCTCGGCCGTCGAGCCCGTCGAGCTACGGTTCTATGATGGTCTTGACATTGCTACAATGAGACTCAAACCAGGGATCCCGCAGTCACGAGCCCGACGAGTCAAGCTGGGCTGTCCTGATGAGGATTCCGCTTGAATGATGGTGTAGAACGCAAAGGGGCGCCATCCTGGGGAAATGAGGAACCGAGGCTCAAGTGGCCTCGGTTTTGGCTTAAGGTGGCGGGGGCTGCACTCGCCCGTCCTGGCGGACTGGGCCAGCCTGCCCCAGCCGCAGGCCGGGGGGAACCAGCGACCTCCGGGTTATGAAAGTTCGTCCACAGGTGCCAGCATCAGCGCCCTTTTTTTTGCGCCCTTGAGGCTGCCCACTGACCTCTGGTTGAAACGTGCCTGGTGAATCACGATCGCGAATTGAGTGAGAGGGTATCCCCTTGATGCGCCGATGTCAAGTTCGAGTTGCTGGTTTGCACTCCGTCATGCCAGATCTCTTGTTCAGACCTGATCCCGACATTATTGTCTCCCCGAAATCCAGTCGGGTGAAGTTCTCACACCCTGCGGGTTCTTGCACCCTGAGCGATGTTTTTGTTCTATTCGGACGCCTAGTTCCGCGAAGGGCGCTCCACGCGCGGTTTGGCAACATTGACTTTGATCGTATTCCCGGCCAGCGAATAGGCGTTGAACATGCTGATGGCTTTATCTGCGTCAGCCTGTGTGGTCATGGTGACAAAGGCAAAGCCTTTGGACATGCCGCTTTCTCGGTCCTTGACCAGATCAACGGTGGTGACTTCCCCGGCTTGCGCGAACAGGGTCTTGATATCAGCCTCAGTAGTTGACTTAGCCAGGTTTCCTACATATATTCTGATTTCCATTCTATGCTCCTTTCTTCCGACAAGGTCGGGACTAGAGTTGGCCGCCAGCCCACAATAAGAGGGTCGGCGGCCAAGGTACGACAGAGATCCACTTATCTAACTCCGCTCTTGAGTGTACCACATTTTCTGCTTGTAGAGGGAGCAGTTCAACCCAGAGGGGAGCGGACAAGTCGTTCTTCCGCGTCACGAATGCGACTCATTTGCTGTTCCAAATAGAGGAAATGACCGAGGTCGTGAACATTGTTACCCAATGGCTTCGTGACAGGGCGCAGACGAAGCCGGAAAAGTCCCCAACAACTTGGTGGTGTGTGAGAAATAGGTGCTGTGATGACGAGAGGGTGATTCGGAAGAGACAAAGAAAAAGGGCTATGGGCACGAGCCTGGTGGTGGGCAGTGATTGGGGAGGGTTTGCCCCTGGGATTGGAACCAGGGACCAGGCGGTCACAAGCCCTACGAGCTGACTAACCAGCAGCGTCTCTGCAAGCGCTTGAATCCTCGAGGAATACGGTGCTTTGGCCTGACACAACGAGGTCACATAAAACAGAACCGAGGCTCAAAAGGCCTCGGTTTTGGCCTTAGGTAGCGGGGGCTGGACTCGCCCGTCCCCTCGGCCCGCGCACCGAGGGTGGGCCGGCGTCCCGGCCAGCCTGCCCCAGCCGCAGGCCGGGGGAAACCGGCGACCTCCGGGTTATGAGACTTCGTCCACAGGTGCCAGCCTCAGCGCTCTTTTTTGCGCTCTCGAGGCCGCCTACTGACCTATGATTGAAACGTGTCTGGCGCATCACGATCGCGAACTCATTGAGAGATATCGCATTGATGCGCCAATGTCAAGGTCAGTGCGAAGGTCTGCACCGAGATTGATTGAATCAGCAGAGGCTATGAATTGATCCCTAGATACACGGTCAGAATCCATGGTAGGACCATTTTGCACGTCCAACCCAGGCCTATTGTCGGGCGGATGCGATTCTCGGCCAGGACACGGATTTAGGATGGCGTTGGCCTATCGGCCGAAGGCCTCCTGGGGCCGAATTTCGATCCATAACAGCCTCGGCACGGGGAGATCGATTGTCTTTTCTTGGTGCCTGGGTAGAATCGGTCTATCGAGAGGTGAAATGAGGCGAAGGGCTGCGGGGCAAGGCCGCATGAAGGATTGAAGTGTGGAAATACTTTGTTCCCTATCTGCGCGATCTTGTCAAGTCTTTGGGGCGACGGGCATGACAAGCATCCAGGAAGGCCCAGCCTGCTGAATCGACTCGGCAGGCTGGCTTCCGTCTCACGGTGGGTTGCCCGCTATCAAGCTCTAGAATGAAATGACCTTGCGCGGAAACATTGTCCGCAATGCAGCAAGTCGGGTTTGCCCTCGAATAGGCACTAGGCTAGACTCCTGCCACATGAACAGCTGAATACGCAACCAGGAAATATAGCAGTCTAATTGTCTCGCCCGCGGACAATAGATCGCATCTCCGCGCCCTGCATCCTCAATCAGAGGGGGATCCGTAGAATCACCAGTTAGGCCGCTCCAAACAGAGAGAATGCCCAAGGGATCCGATAATTCAGGGCAAGGCCTAATACGCGCGTGCATTCGGACGCTGTGGTGCTCATGTCTCAAAGCCGGTATCTGCAGGAGCAAATGCCATGCCTCTCTTGGAGCGTTTCGCCTCATCCCTTTCTCGGTCCGACCCAGCCGTGCCTTCTGTGCGCGGCTATTTCGAATGGCAGGCGCATCGGCGCGCCGCGGTTTTCGTCCCCAGCGCAGACGACGATGTAGATCTGCGGACTTACCTATTTGACCTGCGCGCCAAGGGTGCTGACCCCGCCGCGCTCGAAGAGCATCTTGCCGCGCTCAAACGGTTTTACCAATGGGCGCAGACCGAGGGGGTCATTGCTGACAACCCATTTGATGACTATGACTTTGACCGCCCCTTCCTCACAAGCGAGAAGATACAGCAGAGGCAACAGACCCTGCCCGAAAACCTTCATCAGCGTGAGGTCGAGAGACTGCTAGCCCTCGGTCAAATCTTAGAGGTGCTCAACAACTCCGTAGATATCCGGAGCGCCCTCGACAGCACACTGAGAACTCTGCTCAAAGTAATGAATTTGCAGGCTGGGTGGGTGTCCATGCTCGCGAAATCACACCTTGGTGTTTTCTCCGTAGGGGATTCACCGCCACACGGCTTCGCGCTGGCTACTGCCTGTAGCCTACCTCCCGGCCTGGAGCGCGACGATCGCCGCTTTCTCCGACAGCCGCCCGCTTGCCACTGCCAGCAACTCCTCATCCAAGGACGCCTCACACGTGCCGTCAATATCGTCGAATGCACGCGTTTGCGAGAGTCCATGCGCGCCGCAGGTGATAACCAAGGTCTCCTCTTCCACGCGAGTGCGCCCCTGATTTCACAAGGAAAGCCGCTTGGTGTCATCAATGTTGCGACGGCCGAATGGCAGTTCCTGACCCACGCGGATTTGCATTTTCTCTCTGCAGTCACCGCGCATCTCGTCATTGCGTTAGAGCGCGCCCATTTCTACGATGTTGCCGAGGCGCGACGTGTCGATCTCGAAAACGAACTGCAGGTCGCCCGAGAAGTGCAAGCGGGCCTCATGCCGCGGGAAATGCCTGATATTCCCGGTTTTGGTCTCGCGGGCGCTTGGCATCCGGCGCGCGAGGTCGCCGGTGATTTCTACGACATCTTTCCATTGGCTGAAGGGCGCTGGGGGATCGTAATTGGCGATGTTGCGGGTAAGGGCACTGCTGCTGCGCTATATATGGCGATGGTACACAGTCTGATTCTCTCTGGAGCGGTGCGACATCGAAGTCCGGCTGCCGTGTTGAGGGAGGTCAACGAGATGATCCTCCGGCAGTCTTCATCGGGGATATTGGTCTCGGTCTTCCTTGGGGTACTTGACCCAAAGGAGCAAACGATCCAGTATGCAAATGCAGGGCACAATCCACCAATGATGCGGCGGGCCCCTGGGACAATAGAGCCATTAGGCCGAACGGGTGCCATGCTTGGAGTGTTGGATGAATTGCAATTGAGCGAGGCGACCATCACGCTCGGGCCTGGTGACGCACTTGTGTTGTACACCGACGGGGTGACTGAAGCATGGCAAGCGCATCCGCGCAACGAAGATTACGGGATCAATCGTCTGACTGCTGCTATCGCCGCCGCGCCGCGAAAGGCTGGTGAACTCCTCGCGCACGTAGAGGCTGACCTCAATGCCTTTGTCGAGGGCGCGCCTCAGGCGGACGATGTCACCTTAGTCGTTCTTACTCAAGATTGAGCGACTGCTGCCTTGTCTATGTTGCGATCTAACTCCTCGCGTGGGCGTGTGAATGCTTGGCTGAAGTTAAGGTGGTGGAAGGGTTGTTTGTCGTGCCCGGAAGCCGCGCGTAGTGTGGGGAAGGCGCGACCAGCTTCCGCCGGGCAGCACAGCTCGAGGGAGTTTGTCACCATGTCTCATACGTGAAAGCCCACAGACATGAGGCCTATCGCACGCTGTCCGTGAGACCATAGGGATCGTTGTCATGGGCGTGGCTTAGTTCTGGTCAGTCGGGCAGATTGACTCGTGGCCTGCCCGGTCCTGCGCACCAGTGATGTTGGCTTGGATCATTGCAACGACCTGTAGTGGCCGAAAACCCCGTCCGATGTTCCTCAGTGGGCAGCGAATTCATCCTGCGCGGCGGTAGTCATGGTGTAGTCCATTGAGGATGGGGATTGCGATAATTCTGCGTTGCGGTAGTCCCACCTGTGGTAGCCGAAAACCCCATCCCAAGGTCCCGGCTATGCAAGACCCAGACGAAGCGTCGTGGGCTCTAACCTAGTGGTGGACTATGGTTGGGTAGGGGGCCCCCAGGATGGGAACCCAGGACCAGTTGGTCATGAGTCCGGAAGGAAAGAACCGAGCCTCAAATGAGCTCGGTTCTCCGTCTTGGTAGCGGGGGGCGCACTCGAACCATCAGCCTCCAGGCTTCCAACCCGGCGGTCTATGGTTCGAAACGGAAGGCGCAGATGAACTCGATCCGCGACTTCCGTTCATCCCAGGAGTCCGCCGGGTCACGGAACCGAAGCTCGTCCGGTTATGAGCCCCAGTGCTGGGGAGGGGGCCTCATGCAGACTTTTCACTTGTTTGAGGGTGCCACCCGTTGTTCGGTATCCCCGAGCCCAACGAGGTTGATCCGTGAGTCTAGTTCGAAGGGTACCTCTTGATGGGCGCGTTTGTCAACGCCCCAAGATTGGTTGTGCCCCAAGATTGGTTGAATCACGATGGCTGCGAATTGATCCCTTGATGGACGGTCAGAATCCAGGATGGGGGCACTACGCACATCCAACCAGGCCCATTTTCGGACGGATGGGGTTTTCGGCCAGGAGAACTACCACGGGTACAAATCCATTGGCAGCCAATTGCGTATTCCGGCGGAGTACGCACCCGAGGCGACTTGAGGTTTTGCGCTTGTTTCGATCGAAATGTAGAGCCTTACATTTCAGCGCAGGCGGTTCACTTCACGGGCAACGTCAAAGCCTGGCGAATCGGGCGCGTCCACGAAGGTGAAATCCAGGCCTCGGGATGAGGCCTGGAAACCGACAGGCGACTCTTCCAGGAATCTCCGCCTGGTTCTAGGACGCCACGTCGCCGGGAGGAACCTGGCCTGCGCCGTCCCACGAGGGGCCGCGATGACACATCTTCGAGAAAACACGGCCTCCTGCAGTCGGCAGGAGGCCGTGTCCATTGTCTTCTCTTCCGTGGACCTGCCGAGGTGCCCCTCGCCTGCCTTCTACGCGGAGGTCTTCTTGATCAGGTCCGCAAGGGAGAGCTTGGCCCAATCGGCATACTTCTCCATGTTCCAGGCCCAGCTTCTTGGCCACGCCTCGCCCACACTTCGGGTCGGCCTTGTAGAAGTGGACCAGCTGGCCCACAACGGTTCTCGCGGGCACGCGCTGCATGGGCTCGGTCAGGTTGCTGAAGAGCTGCTCCTTCTGGCTGGCGTCCATCAGCCGAAAGGGAGCGCCTGGCTGTTCCTAGTCGTCCGCCCCGCCGCGGGGATCATAGCGGTCAGCACAGCCGGAGATCTTGGGCGGAGGTTCTAGGAACTTTTTATCCTCCACCGGCCAGCCAAGGTACTTGGTTCGTAATTGAGGCGCCGCCGAAATTCCCGCCGAAGCGCACATTGTCGTCGCGGTGATAAGTGTTGGCGGCACGTCAGACTTACCGGCCAGCGAACCGAACAACGTTTCGCTGCGATCAGGCAAGGTCGAAACGGTCAAGGTTCATGACCTTGTTCCACGCCGCGACAAAGTCGTAAACGAACTTCTCCTGGGAGTCGCCACATGCGTAGACTTCCGCCAGGGCCCGGAGTTGGGAGTTCGATCCGAAGATCAGGTCAACACGGGTGCCGGTCCACTTGAGTTCGCCTGTTGCGCGATCACGTCCTTCAAACACGTCAGCGTCCTCCGATACAGCCTTCCATACCGTGCCCATGTCGAGCAGATTCACGAAGAAGTCATTGGTGAGCACCCCGGGGCGTTTGGTGAAGACTCCATCCTGGGAGCCTTCGAAGTTGGCATTCAGGGCGCGCATCCCGCCCACGAGAACCGTCATCTCAGGAGCGGTCAGCGTCAGCAATTGCGCCTTGTCAACCAGCATTTCCTCGGACGATACAGCATAACGGGTCTTCTGGTAGTTTCGGAAGCCGTCGGCCTTCGGTTCGAGCACGGCGAAAGAGGTCACATCGGTTTGCGCTTGCGAGGCGTCCATGCGTCCCGGCGTGAAGGGAACCGTCACTTTGTGACCGGCATTCTTCGCGGCTTGCTCGACGCCTGTGCAACCGGCCAGAACGATCAGGTCGGCCAGCGAGATCTTCTTGCCGCCAGACTGCGCGCGGTTGAACGCGCTCTGAATGCTCTTCAGGGTTTTGAGCACTTTCGCCAGTTGTTCGGGCTGGTTGACTTCCCAATCCTTCTGCGGCGTCAGGCGAGTGCGGGCACCGTTGGCGCCGCCGCGCTTGTCGGAGCCACGGAAGGTGGACGCGGAGGCCCAGGCGGTCGAAACCAGCTCCGAAACAGACAGGCCAGAAGCCAGGATCTTGCCCTTGAGGGAGGCGATGTCTCGTGCACCAATCAGTTTGTGATTGACGGCAGGGATGGGGTCTTGCCAAATGAGTTCTTCGGCTGGAACCTCCGGACCGAGATAGCGTGTGCGCGGGCCCATATCGCGGTGGGTCAGCTTGAACCACGCCCGTGCGAACGCGTCGGCGAACTCATCCGGATTCTCATAGTAGCGTCTCGCAATCTTTTCGTATGCAGGGTCGAACCGCAAGGCCAAGTCGGTGGTCAGCATGGCTGGCGCGCGGCGCTTGGACGGATTGTGTGCATACGGCACCGTATTGGCGCCAGCACCACCCTTCGGAGTCCACTGATACGCTCCAGCCGGGCTCTTGGTCAGTTCCCATTCATAGCCGAACAGGTTCCAAAGGAAGTTGTTGCTCCACTTGGTTGGCGTCGTGGACCAGGTGACTTCCGGGCCGCCGCCGATCGTGTCATCGCCTTTGCCCGTCCCAAATTTGCTCTTCCAGCCGAGGCCTTGCTCCTCGATGCTGGCGGCTTCGGGTTCAGGGCCGACAAGCGCCGGGTCCCCAGCGCCATGGGTTTTGCCAAAGGTATGACCGCCGGCAATCAGCGCAACTGTTTCTTCGTCGTTCATGGCCATGCGGGCAAAGGTCTCGCGGATGTCCCTGGCGGCAGCGAGCGGATCCGGTTTGCCGTTGGGGCCTTCCGGGTTGACGTAAATCAAACCCATCTGCACGGCAGCGAGCGGATTTTCGAGATCCCGGTCGCCAGAGTAGCGCTTGTCTTCCAGCCACTTGCCCTCGGAGCCCCAGTAGGCGTCCTTTTCCGGTTCCCAGATGTCCTCGCGGCCGCCGGCAAAGCCGAAGGTCTTGAAACCCATCGATTCCAAGGCGACATTGCCGGTGAGGATCATCAGGTCGGCCCAGGAGATTCTCCGGCCGTACTTTTGCTTAATCGGCCAGAGCAGCCGGCGCGCCTTGTCGAGGTTGACGTTGTCGGGCCAGCTGTTCAGGGGCGCAAAGCGCTGGCTGCCGTGGCCTGCGCCGCCGCGGCCGTCGCCGATGCGGTAGGTGCCGGCGCTGTGCCAGGCCATACGGATGAAGAGGGGGCCGTAGTGGCCGAAGTCCGCCGGCCACCAGTCCTGCGACTTCGTCATCAATTCACGGAGGTCTTTCTTCACAGCCTCCAGATCGAGACTCTTGAACTCTTTTGCGTAGTTGAAATCCTCCCCCATCGGATTGGACTTGGAGGAATGCTGGTGCAGGATATCGAGATTCAACTGGTTCGGCCACCAGTCCTGGTTCGTCGTGCCGCCGGCAGTTTGTTTGTGAACCTGGGACTTGCTCTTTTCGCTCATGGTGTTTACTCCTTTCGTTGGATGAATTTTTGACCAGAGTTACTAATTGAGCTCCCCTCATGTCAAGTAGAAAAGGTTATGTTGTGTAGTGCGTCTTTTATCTGACAATCATTTGTTGTTTGTCGAAAAAGATCTTTTCATTTCTCTGAGGAACCACCTCCTCATAAGCGTTCCTAATAGATAATTGACCATTCTATATTTCCAAGAAAGAGGCAATCAACTCTCTTTCTTGCAATCCGGGCATAGTCCGTGGAGTGATATTTGAGGGCGCAGGATTGTATAGCCCGATAGATTCTCGAGCGTTCTAATTGATTCCTTATCGAGAGATAGTTCTGCATCGGCGATCTTGTTGCATTTCATGCAGATCAGGTGCGGATGGGGCTGCGGACGGTTGCCGTCGTAGTGGCTGTCCTCGTGCATATCGATCTCCAGAACTTGGCCCATGTCCTTGAGCAGCGCCAGGGTTTTGTAGACCGTGGCCTGGCTCATGGTTGGGAACCGGCGCTTGATCCTAGCGTAAAGCTGGGCCGCGCTCGGATGCCCTTCGCTGGAGGCAATTAACCGCACCAACTCGACCCGCTGGGGGGTCAGGCGGAAGTTGCTGTCTTTGAGCGCAGCGATTAGCTCATCAAAGCGGACCTGGGGGTCAGTCATGTCTCGCCTATCGAAAATCCATCTTTATAAAGAATAACTATTATTATACTCCATGTGGCAAGAAAATGGAAGGCGAGGTATCGCTGTATTCTGGCATGTCAAACCACCAACAATGACGATTCGCAAGGCATCAAAATAGAAGTCCCGCAAGGGGATTCTTGAGATTAGTAGGCTCGTCAGGATTCGGACGTGCGGCCAAGCGGATAAGTGTCACAGAGAACCTTCACCAAAAAACATCTCAAAGGACAACGCCTCTCAACAAGACGCGAACGACCTCCTCCACGACGCACCTTTTTCAGCCCCGCTTCCTCCTCCAGTTGTCCGCCGGGCTCGCCTTGCGATGAGCCTGCGCGACATCGGATTGGGCGATCCGGGCGTAAATACGCACCGTGTCCAGGCTGGCATGGCCCAGGATCTGCTGGAGCGTGAAAACATCTCCGCCCGAGCGCAGATAGGTGATCGCGAAGGTGTGCCGCAGTTTGTGGGGGTAGGCTTTTGGCACCCCAACCTTCTGTCCAAGGCCAATGACCAGGTGGCGAAGAGTGCCGGGCCGCATCAGCCGTCCATTTCTGACGACGAACAGAGGCCCTTCCCCGTCCTGGCTGTCTTCGCGGCCTGAAAGATAATGCCACAGCGCGCGCTGGCTTGCCTTGCCCAGGTACACCGTTCGGCCTTTGCTGTTAGCGTCTTTGTCAATGGTGTAAATCAGGGTTGTGCCTCAGCATGAATGAACTGTTGTTCAGACGAGCATCACCGAACAGGAGCCAGGCGCAGGGGCATGGGCTCTGCGACGAGGACCTG
>JBEKXU010000051.1:0-13603 GCA_049511715.1 Anaerolineales bacterium | reverse complement strand
CCAACAATGCCCTCAGCTGTGTGGATCAACCCGCCCGAATCGGGCGAGAAAGCGAGGTCCGACACCCAAAAGCTACAGTAAATTCCCGTTTCGGGTGTCCAGAACCCATTGACACATTCCGTGACGCCTCATAAAGCCCATTGGCGCCCAATCCTTGGATCCTCTCCCAATCAGCCGTTCGAAGACGGCACGGGACTCTGCCCCTCGACCCGTATCCCTAATCCGGGTCGCCTGTTCCCCATGGTATGACTGCAATGATCACCGAAGAGGTGGAGGGTTGCCGATTTCACCAATCTCGTCCTCGAGCGAAGGACTCATCCCTATGGTGTGCTTGTCCGGATAAGCAAGAACACGTATCATATCGGATTGGGTCTCTCGTCTTGCCAACCCAAGCGTCTTTGCTCACATGTTTAGACCATTGGCCGGGATGCAAGATCAAGTATCCATCACGCTATTGTTCCTGGCTTGGGTTATCGGTTGGGTATCCCTCTCACTCATCTTTTCGCGACTGAGCGGATGGACAACACTTGTCCAGATGTATCCACGAGGACCCGCAGAAGACGGTCAGCACTGGCGGTTCCAAAGTGCCGTATTCAGGCACCACTTTTATTACCGTGCTGTCCTAACTATCAATGCTGACCAACAGGGAACAACGTTTTCACCACTCTTTCTTTTTCGCATTGGCACAGCACCCTTTTCCGTGCCGTGGAATGAGATCTCCAGTAGAGAAACGAAATGGGGGGTATTCACGAGGGCTGTAGAGCTTCGCTTCAAGAGGACACCTGGCATTCCTGTGTTAGTCAGTCCCCGGTTGGCACATAAACTCGAAGAACCGAGTGCGGGTCAATGGCGCTATGAAACGACCATCGGGGAGAAACCCAACAAGTAGCAGAGTAGGATTGACAGTAGAGCAGCGGTAGTACAGGTTCGAGGGAATCCCCTCCCGCCGGCACAGGGCAGCGATACTGACCTCGCCCCGCAGCCCTTCCAGCACGATCCGTACCTTCCCTTCTGCTGAGTACTTCTTCCGGGTCACCCGGCGGATCGTCCGGACGGTGGCTTCCACACCTTGCTTCTTCTCGGCCATTTCGCCTCCCGTTTTGCTATACTATGGCCGAAAAGTGGGTCTTAGAAAATCGCCCTCAATGTCTCATTTGGTCTGACGGCGTACAGTCGATCCTTCGCGCTCTACTCGTAGTCGCCATAAGTCACAACGCAAGAAACAAGATCAAAGCGAATCCAACCTTGTCGAGGTAACCTCTCTTCAGGAGGAAACGGATGCCATCCGAAAAAGTTCACCTCAGGAAGGAGCAAGAAACCCTTCTTGCTACGCTATATTGCAGGGCGCTGGATAGTCAGACGAAGAACCCGATTCTGCACGACGAAGCAGCCGAGGAGATTGTCCGCCGTCTCGATTACGATTTCCGAAAGTTGAGGATCCAGAGGGATGACGTCCTCAACGTCGTGATTCGAGCGAAGCAACTCGATCAGTGGACGACGGACTTTCTCGCCGATCACTCCGACGCGACCGTGCTCCATTTGGGCTGTGGCTTGGATAGTCGCGAAGATCGAGTGACCATACCAAAGAATGTCCGCTGGTATGATCTGGACTATCCCGAAGTGATCGAGTTGCGCCGACGTTTCTACCCACCCCGCGATGGGTATTTCCTGATCGGATCTTCCGTGATGGACCCCAATTTTGTGGACAAGGTCCAGACATCTGGACCTGTGCTGATCCTTGCCGAGGGTCTGTTGATGTACCTGTCAGAACACGAGGTCAAGGAACTGCTCCAACGACTGACCAGCCATTTTCAGAGCGGCCAGTTGGCATTTGACGTATGGAGTCGGCTGGCCGTACGACTCTCGAAGGTTAATCCCCCCTTCGGCGTGACCGGCGCGAAGGGAGGCTGGGGGATTGACGACCTCCGAACGATTGAGCAATGGGTCCCCCGACTTCAGCTTGTCAGAGAATTGGCCTGGACCGAAGCACTAGAAAACGCCAGGATCTCCTTGGGGTTCCGGGTCGTGTTCGCTGTGGTAAACCGTGTCCATTCCTTGCGGAGATTTGAACGGATCCTGCTCTATCGGTTCTAGCGGGAGCAGAGCGGAAGCGTCACAACAAAAACTGCCGATAAGACGCTCAAGAAAGAGAGAATCCGTGGATGAGCTGGATGATCCTGTCTCTGTCGTCCTCCCTCTGCTGGAGGTCAGTTTCCCGTGGGTGAGGAAGAATGACATTCCCGCCTAGGGAAGTTCAAGCTGCCCTGATACCAGGGCCGAGGAACTACTCAGGCGCCTACAATCGGATGTCCAGTGCAAGTCTGAGCAGATATTCCTAATCTAACATTGTCGCTCTACTTCCACGCTGGTTTTTGGCTATCTGGCGGTGCGCTACTTTAAATGGGAATGACGGGCGGATACATTGTTCATCAGGAGATAATTAATTCCTACGCTGGCCTCATGGCAGGCAAGTCCAGCTCCCGCTACCCTGTCTCAACCCTCGACGCCCAAGCCCCGCTCGCCCAGCTGGGAGTTGTCGCGCCTGCCCGCAACCATCCCAGGAATGGGCGCCGAGGCAGGCCCGTGGGTGATTCGTAGGGGAAACGCGCGCGAAAGCTCAACCAATGGTGGGGGCTGCATGTTACAATGCTACAAGGGTTTTTTCCTCCTCCTTGCGGAGAGCTGGGTCGGGGTGTCCCGGCTCTCTTGTTTTCAGGGCAACGTAACCTCGGGCCTAATTTCGTTCATGATGCCCTCGCTCCTGGCCCCAAACATGCCCCACAGGCTGATCGCGTTGCAATTGGACTTGGATCGAACATGCAATCTACTCTCTTGATGGGTTTTAATGCCCTTAAGGGGGTCCATCCGCAAGCTATTCTTTGACCACCCCGCTATCCGACTCTTCCTCCCTCGATCAGGTTTTTCTCAAGTCCACCCTGCCCTGTCGCCATTCGGTTGTTCTTTCCACAGCGATCGACCTCAGGCGCAGCCAGACTGAACTCATCGCAGAGAATGCTCCCGTGCATCTGCACCTGAATGTCCTCCATCGCCAGGTCAAGAAGCCAGCGTTCACGCGACCGATTGCCGCTAGCTCTCCTCACCAGTTGGGTCCACCATTGGAGGGAAACGTCCCTAGTCCTCAAACCCGTTACCCTCCTGCGCGGCAAAGCAAGGGCTTCCGCCTGTTCTGGAAGTCTAAATCGCGAAACCGCAGTGCGCTTTCGTGTTCAACGACCCGGTCCGCCCCGCAATTGCTATGGCCGCTTGAGTATCGACCATGGTATCAATTATCTAGGTAGTCACAACTTTCTCCGTCCCCTTGGGTGGGGGCCGGTCACACCCGTTGCCCTAGTCGTCTAGTCCCCGATCCCCCCATGGCGGCCGCTGATGAGCCAGAATCAACCCGTTGTTCGCCCATGCCACCCCTCAGCCATCGCGCTTGGAAGTATCCATCTCGCTCATCTCTCCCTTGGCCAGGAAGACGGTCCGCTCGCAGATGTTGGTCACCCGATCCGCCATGCGTTCCAGGTTATGGGCGACCCACAAAAGGTAGGTGGCCCCATCGATCTTTTGCGGGTCCGCCATCATGATGGTCAGGAGTTCGCGATAGACCTGGTTGTACAGTCCATCCACCTCGTCATCTTCCAGAGGCACTTGCTCGGCCGCGTGATCATCCCCGGCCACAAAGGCACCGAGCGCGCGGTGCAGCATGTCCACCGCTTTCTGCGCCATTCGCGGAATGTCGATGAGCGGTTTGACCAGCGGTTGATCGCCAAGGCGCATGGCGATCTCGGCGATTCCTTTGGCGTAGTCTCCAATGCGCTCCAGCTCTGTGATGATCTCCAAGATGGCAGTGATGGTGCGCAAATCGTGGGCCACCGGCTGCTGCGTTGCAATCACGGAAAGACAGGCATTCTCAATCGCAAAGCGCTTGGCATTGATGGCGCGATCGCCCGCGATCACCCCTCGCGAAGCCTGTAGATCCCTGCGCCTCAACGCCTCCACCGCGGACAGAGTGGCTTCTTCCACCATGCTTCCCAAAACCAGCACCTCGTTCTGGAGGGCCCTGATCTCCCCTTCCAGCGTCTCTCTCGGCATCTCTCACCCCTCCCTGCCTGGAGCCCTTGGACCCTACCCAAATCGCCCGGTGATGTAGTCCTCAGTCCGCTTGTCCTTCGGTCGGGTAAACATCTGCGCCGTGACGCCAAACTCGATCAACTCCCCCGTGCGGTCGGGGCGCATCATCATCATCGCGGTCAGATCCGAGACCCGGGCTGCCTGCTGCATGTTGTGGGTGACCACCACGATCGTGTACTGGTTGACGAGCTGCCTCATGAGCTCTTCGATCCGCAGGGTCGCAATCGGATCCAAGGCGGAGGCGGGCTCATCCATCAGGATCACCTGCGGCTCAACCGCAATGGCCCGGGCAATGCAGACTCGCTGCTGCTGGCCGCCGGAAAGCGCCAGAGCGGAGTGCCTGAGTTTGTCCTTGACCTCTTCCCAGAGGGCGGCCGAACGCAGGCTCCTCTCGACCACCTCCTCGAGCTGCGACCCGCGTGTCCCGTAGAGCCTGGGACCGTAGGCCACATTGTCAAAGATCGACTTAGGAAATGGATTGGCGCGCTGAAACACCATCCCGATTCTTCTACGGACTTCGACCACATCGACCCCGGGGGCCAGAATGTCCTTCCCATCGAGCAACACCCGGCCCTCGGTCCTGGCCCCCGGCACCAGATCCGTCATGCGGTTGAGAGCCCGCAAGAGCGTCGATTTACCGCATCCCGAGGGGCCGATAATAGCCGTGATCCGGTGGTCCGGGATGTTGATAGCGATATCCCCCACGGCCCGGAAGTTGCCGTAGAACACGTTCAGTCCCTGAACCGCGATCTTCGGGTCGCCCATGGCCGGGACGCTTCCCTCTGGAAGCAAGGCACCGAACCGTGCCTCGATCAAAGCTTCTTCGTTTGTACGCCTGGCGACGGCGCCACCGTTCATCGCAATTGACCTCCTAATCGCCTCGTACGCCACCAGACCAAGCCTCGTGCCGCGGCATTAAGCAACAGCACGACCACGATCAGAACCAGTGCGGCCCCCCAGGCCTTGGCCTTCCAATCGGAGTACGGCGAAATGGCGTAGGTGTAGATAATCAAGGGAAGAGTCGCAATGGGCTGGTTGAGGGCCGTGCTAAAGAAAGGGTTGCCAAAGGCGGTAAAGAGCATCGGGGCCGCCTCGCCCGCGCCGCGGGCGATCGCCAGCAACACCCCCGTCAGGACCCCATTGGCCGCGGCGGGCAGGAGCACCGAGAGGGAAGTTCGCCATTCGGCCGCCCCCAGAGCTAAGGAGCCCTCTCGCAGGGAGCTCGGGACCAGGCGGAGCATTTCCTCGGTTGTCCGAATGATCGTCGGAAGCATGATGAACCCCAGGACAATGCCTCCCGAAAAGGCGGAGAACCTCCTCATGGGGAGCACAATAAGGGTGTATGCGAAGATTCCCATCACGATGGAGGGCACTCCCGACAACACGTCGGTGGCGAACCGCAGGGCCAGTCCGAGACCGGAGTCAGAGTGCGAGGCGGCGTAAAATGCGGCCAACACGGCGACCGGTGCGGAGACCACGAGCCCGAGCCCAACCGTCTCCGCCGAGCCGACCAGGGCATTGACGATCCCGCCCCCGGGGATGCCCACAGGAGTCGGCAGGTGCGTGAAGAACGCCCAGGTTATCACGCTCCCGCCTTTGTCGATCACATAGATCAGAATCCACAAGAGGGGCGCAACCGCGAGCAAAGTCATCACCATGCACAGCCCGAGCATCAGGGCATTGACGGTTTTTCGCTGCCCCGCCCGAGTCCGACCAAACTCAGGAGTCAGCGTCCCGCGGCTCACGCGCGCGTTTCTCCTGCAGCCCGCCGCGAGACCCGCCAGACGAGCAGCCTCGCCAGGAAATTGAGGATCAGGGTAATGAAGAACAGCACCAGCCCAATCTCGATCAGGGCGCTCTGGTACAAATTGCCGGTCGCCTCGGTGAACTCGTTAGCGATCAGCGACGCCATGGTGTAGCCCGGATGAAGAAGAGAAGGAGATAGGTCAAGGGTGTTGCCAATGACCATGGTCACCGCCATCGTCTCCCCCAGCGCCCTCCCCAAGGCGAGAACGGCCGCGCCGAGAAATCCGGAGAGCCCATAGGGCACGAGTACCTGGCTGATCATCTCCCAATGGGTTGCACCCACGGCCAGGGCCGCCTCACGCTGCGACTGCGGGATCGCGCTGAATACGTCTCGGCTCACCGCGGCAATGGTGGGAAGGATCATGATGGTCAAGACCAGTGACGCGGCCAGGCGGCTGGGCCCAAAAACCGGCCCGGCAAGAACCGGCAGGAATCCTAGGCCGGCGTTCAGGCCGAGCGCCAGTGGGCGAACAAAGCTTGGGATGAAGGCAAACAATCCCCACAAGCCATAGACGACACTCGGAACTGCAGCCAACATCTCTACCAGGAAGCCCACCGGCTGCCGCAGCCAGTCGGGTGCCATCTCCGCCAGGAAGATCGCCGTTCCCAGGCCCATGGGGAGGGCAATCACCAGGGCGACCAAGGAGGTGACCAGGGTCCCCTGGATAAAGGGAAGCGCCCCGAACACCAGCTTGATAGACGGGTCCCATTGTGCCGTCACCAGGAACTGAAGCCCAAAGGCGACCCGGGACTCGGCCGAATGGAGCCACAGCTCGTAGCCAATAAAGCCTACGAGCCCGACGACTGCGATCGAGGAGAGCCTCACGAGGACGTCGGAAACTAGGTCCCCATGACGCCAGATTCGGAAGAGCGTTCTGCCCCCCCATGGGGGGCGATGGGCGGCCTCGCGAGCCGATTCCCCGTTCACCCTGTTCCCTGGCTTTCCTTGATCCGAGGCAACTCCATATCCTCGTGGCCATTCTGAAGGAGGGAAATCTCCCTCCGGGGGATATCCCTCCTTACTTGTCTTCAGAAAGCCGTACCACTACCGATTGCCGTCAGATTCAGCTCCTCGTGCGCCAGCGCTTACGGGGTCACGGGCGCACCGTTGCAGGTCATCGTTCCGAGAGTCGTGAAGTCCTGGCTTCGGATCGCGTCCGGCAGGGGAACATAGTCGAGGGACTGGACATCCTGCGTTCCGTCGGTAAGCGCCCAATGCAGGAGTTGCACTAGCATGGTGGCCTTGGCGCAATCGGTCTCATTCAAGTACACCAGGAAGTAAGTGTACCCTGCGATGGGCCAGGAGTCCTTGCCCGGCGCGTTGACGATGAGGCGGGCGAGCGTGTCGGGCATTTGAGTGCCAAAGTCGTTCATGGCATTCTGCGTGGTTTGGACACTCGCTGTTACGGTGGAACCGGCGGCATTCACCATGTTTGCAAAGCCCAGCTTGTTTTGCACCGCATAGGCGTACTCGATGTACCCGAGGGATCCATCGTTCTGAGAGATGATCCCAGACACGCCGTCATTGCCCTTGCCCCCCAAACCGACCGGCCACTGCACCGAGGTGGAGGCTCCGACCTTGCTCTTCCAATCGGGGCTCACCGCAGAAAGGTAGGAGGCAAAGATAAAGGTTGTTCCCGACCCGTCGGAGCGATGCACCACGAGGATGTCCTTGTTAGGCAGCGCCAGCCCGGGGTTGAGGGCCACGATGGCGGGGTCATTCCACTTGGTGATCGTGCCTAGATAGATGGCGCTGAGGGTCGCCGCATCCAGGACCAGCGGCTGTTTCCCGTTCAGTTCCGCCACGTTGTAGGCCGGCACTATGGCCCCAGCCACGGTTGGGAACATGTGCAGGCTGGGCGCCGCGGCAAGTTGAGCGGGAGTCAGAATGGCATCGGAAGCACCGAAGTCCACCGTCTTGGCTGTGATTTGCTGGATCCCGCCGCCGGAGCCGATCGCCTGGTAGTTGATCTGGACGCGATTGTCGACGAAGGCGTAATCATAGAACCAGCGGCTGTAAAGCGGGTACGGGAAAGTAGCTCCGGCGCCAGTGAGCTGGACCATCCCCTCGGTTGGTGCCGGAGTGGGGCTAGGCACCGAGGACAAGGTCGGGACGGAAAAGGGCATTGCTGTGTCGGTGGGGAGCAACACCGCCCCCGTGGCTGGAGCCCCGCAGGCCGTGACTAAGACCGCGGTCAGCAGCGCGGAAGATAAGACGAGCGATCTCTTCATCATTTGGAATCCTCCTCGAAAAGTGTTTTCTCACTCTCAGCATATTTCGAGGAGATTATTGCCAGTCCAACGTCCGGTTAAGGTTTCCTCATCGAAGCACAAGCATTGGGTTAAGGAGGTCTGCGCAGTGTGAAAAAGAAGTGGCTTCCTTTTCCCTCTGTGCTGCTCGCCCAGATGCGGCCGCCGTGGGCCTCAACCACATGCTTGGCGATCGAGAGACCCAGCCCTGTGCCGCCCCCGGAGCGCGCCCGGTCCGCCTTGTAGAACCTCTCGAAGATCCGAACTAAGTCCTCTTGCGCAATGCCCACCCCCGTGTCGGCCACCTCAAAAGTCACGAACTCGCCATTCTCCCGGCCGCGAACCTCAATCCGGCCTCCGGGGGGAGTGAACTTGATGGCATTGTGCAGGAGATTCATCATGACTTGTTCCACCCGCGTCGGGTCCGCCCACACGGTCGGAAGGTCTGGTTCGCTCTCTGCCCGCATCGTTAGGCCGGCCCGCTCGGCCTGGTACTGGAGGCGGCTACAGGCCGCCTCTATCAACTCCAGGGGCCGGACTTTCTCCAACCGCAGGGGAACCTGGCCAGACTCGATCCGGGAGAGTTCCAGGAGTTCCTCGACGATCTGGACCAGTGCGTCAACCTCCTTTTCAATGTGGTCTAGAAACGGTTTCGCCGCGGAAGGATCCTCCAGCGCCCCGCTGGTCAGGGTCTCTACCATGGCCTTGAGTGAGGCCAGGGGAGTGCGCAGTTCGTGCGAGATGTTGCTGACGAAGTCCCGCCGCACCGTCTCCAACTGGCGGAGTCGAGTGAGGTCCTGGAAGAGCAGGAGAACGCTGCCCGGGAGGCTGGGGTCCAGCGGAGTGGCGACCGCCTGCAGGGAGCGTCGCTGGGCACCAATTTCCAGCATGGAAGCTTGCTGCTCGCCGGTCTCTCGGGCCTTCTCCCACAGCTCGTACACTTCGTGCCGACGCAAAGCCTGCATGAGGGTCAACCCCTCCATCTTCTGGCCGCTTGAGCCAAACATGGCGGCCGTCGTAGGATTCACCAGACGTACACGGCCAGCGGGATCCACAATGACTGCGCCGTCACTCATGCGCTCCAGGACGGTGATCAACAGCACCGGGTCGGGTTCCAATTCTTCCAGCTTCTTTTTCAGCTCTCCAGCCAGGCCAACCAAGGAACGGGAGAGATCCTGGAGGTCTCCCTTTTCCGAGGCTAATTCCAGGGCACTCCAGTCTCCCGCTCGCATGCGCTCCACGGCCTGCACGAGGCGTCGCGAGGCTGCCGCCTGGCGCCTGCCCACTTGGAAGCTGGCCACTGCCCCCAGGAGGAGGACCAGGACCGCACTCCCCCAGAGGGCGAACTGCTGCGTTCGCAGGTCATTCAGCAACCTGGTCAGCGGAACAGCTTGGCGCACCACCCAGCGGCTTCCATTCTCGGTCTGGAGTGGGACGGCCAGGTAAAGCCAGAGACTCCCGCTCCCCGGATCGGGCCGAGTCCCGTAGGCGGGCAAGCCCCGGGCGGCATCCTGGACCTCGGGGCCGCCAGCGGCTGCCGAATCGAGGGATCCGTCCGGCTCGGCGCCAGCTACAAATCCCCCGCCTTGCCCGAACACGGCGAGGCGAGCACTGAGGTTCCTGGAATGGGCGCTGAGGGCTTGTTGCAGGCCGCTGAGGTCCGCCGAGGACCCAGTCCACGTCTTTGCAACCTCTGTGGCCAAGTCCTCTGTCTGGTGCTGGGCTAGGAGGGCGTAGGTCCGGGCCTCATCTGCCTCCATGCGCTGGGGCAAGAAAATCCCGAGGAGGAACAGGAGGCCCGAGGTCAGCAGCGTTACAAAGGACAGAGCGCGGAGCAGCCGCGATGAGACCAGGTTTCGCAAGGTGCGTCACCCCTCGAAGCGGTAGCCAGCCCCTCGGACCGTGATCAGCCTCGAGGGATGGGCCGGATCCGCTTCAAGTTTTTCCCGAAGCCAGCGGACATGGACATCCACAGTCCGCGAGTCACCAGTAAAGTCCCAGCCCCAAACCCTCTGCAGCAATAACTCCCGTGAGAGCGCCTGCCCCCGGTGACGCGCCAGGAAGACCAGCAGGTCGAATTCCCGGGGCTTGAACGCCAGGACCCGTCCTCCGAGCACCACTTCGCGCCGCAGGGTGTCAATCACCAGCTCCCCGAATTCCAAGACCGGGGCGGCTGATTCCCCTTCCCCCCGGGTTTCTTCACGCATCATGCGCACCCGGCGGAGCAGCGCTTTCACGCGGGCCATCAGCTCCCGCATGCTGAAGGGCTTGGTCAAGTAGTCGTCGGCCCCCACCTCGAGGCCCACCACCCGGTCAATTTCTTCGGTCCTGGCGGTCAGCATCAGGATCGGAACGTTTGACTGCTTGCGGAGGGTGCGGCACACCTCGAAGCCGTCGATCCCTGGAAGCATCAAGTCCAGGATGACCAGGTCGGGAATCTCGCGCTGCGCGGAACTGATCGCGGAGGTCCCGTCTTCCACCGCAGTCACGCCGTACCCCTCTCGTTTCAGGTTGTAAGCCAGAGCCTCACGCAGCCCGGCTTCATCCTCAACGACCAAGATTCTCTCGCCCATCGAAATCCTGCTCACCCCAGCGCCAGAGCCTCTCTTTCAGCCCACCCTGCCAGGTAAGAAGAAGAACATTAGGCCCACTTGCGCACGTTCCTGGATGCATTCTCCTGGAAGATTATGACACAGTTGAATACGGTTTCGTCCGGACTTCGGCCTTCCTGGCCCCCCTTCCCAGAAGCCGAAGTGCCGATTCCAGGCGGGAGTCGAGGTTTTCCTCTGCCTCTGTTCCTTGCCCCGGTTCGCTGAGCCCGCCTGCTTGCCCCGTGTCGGCCCGGAAAGATCCCCTCCTGCGTAGGACAGGAACGGGCGTTTCGCCCGGGCACGCCTCCCGATTTCCTCGATGGCACCGTCCTTCTTGCACCTGCCGGGTTCCTTTCTCCTCTTGCCGTTGTTGAATCGATCCCCCCGGTTTCGCGGACAACCGCGCCCGAGCCGGACTCCTCCACCGGATGCCCAAATTCTCGCTGGGCACATATCACTGGAATCCCAGCGGTCCGCCGGGCAAGGGAAGGATAAACTGGACACCCTGTACCTTATTCCCTCGCGGCCCAGCTCAAAGGACACCCTTCAAGACCCATTTTCCTTCGCATTTGCCCCCAGTATAGGAGGCTTCCCCCAGGCAGTCCGCCGGATCACACAACGATAACCATTCCCTAAAAGGACGATAACACACCGTTCGGCTTGGCATAAAGCTGAGTAAGTAAAGTAAGACTGGCTTCAAAGTGCCTTGGGCCCGCGTCGGCTTCCTGAAGCCAGGGGTCGCGGAGAGATTCTGGCACAAGGTCCCGGCTTGAGAACGGCAAGGAGAGTAGAAGAGTAGAAATGAAGATTCTGGTTACAAACGACGATGGTATTTTCAGCCCCGGACTGGTCGCACTGGCGGATGTCGCCTCGCGGTTTGGCCAAGTCCGCGTGGTCGCCCCGGATGCCGAGCAATCCTCCATGGGTCACGCAATCACCATTCAGCGTCCCCTGGCGTACCTGCGCACCACCCTGGACGGGTTTGAAGCGTACCGGGTCAATGGAACCCCAGCCGATTGCGTCGCGCTCGGCCTTTACCACTGGGAAGGGGCTGATTTGGTCTTGTCCGGAATCAACCTAGGCAGCAACCTGGGTCATGAGGTTTGGCATTCCGGGACGGTCGCTGCGGCCAAGCAGGCTGTCCTTCTCGGTTCCAGCGGGGTAGCCTTCAGCTTGGTGATGGCGAACGGGACTCCGGACTTCGAGTCGGTGAAGGGCTGCATCGAGCAGGTCACCCGCCGGCTGCTGCGGATGCCTCGGCCCCTGCTGGTCAACGTAAATCTTCCCAGGCATCCGGTCGGGATCGAATGGACCCGCCAATCGATCCGCGCCTACAGCGGCAAGGTCATGGAAAGTTTCGACCCCTGGGCCGCCGACTGTTCTGGTTCGCTGAGGTTCCCTTGACCAATCCCGAAAAGGGGACGGACCGATGGGCGGTAGAGCACGGTGAGGTGTTCTTGACTCCCCTCCGGCTGGACATGACTGATGAGAGCGCGATCCTGGCGATACATCCTGTTGCGGAGGTAGCCGATGAAGACCGGGTCCGGTGATATCCTGACAGAGCTCACGGCGTTATCCTTGCGCTGGGATCGCTTGGGCAGCGTGGTCTCGGACCGCGGCGCTCCCCAGTCTCGACGAATGGCATTGTTCCGTTCGCCTCTCCGGGCCATCTTCCGCTCCGTTAGGAGCAGGGTGCGGGCCTCTTTCCGGTTCGTCGCCAAGCTACTGCGGTGTCCGAGGGTCGGGCGGCGCCCGGACGCATCGATCTGGCTCCTGAGGAACCGCCGGTGAGCGACTTGTCCGGCCAGCCACTGGCAGAAGGGCGCGGTCCACTTCGCGAAAGACTGTTTGCCTAGGGGATCGCGAGGAAAGATGATCCCTCCGTCCGACACTCTGCCCAGTTCCTATCGTGTAGACCTTGTCTTTTCCCTCCCGCCTCTCGACCCGCCCTCGCTTCCGCCGGAGGGCGGCATGGTAGACACGGCGCTCCAGGAACTGGGTGCTCGACTCGCCAGCCCACCGGCCTGGGCTTGGGAGGCAAGTGATCTGGCACCATTTCCTGTGAACCTCGGGGGAAAAGAGAACCGCAGAGCCCTCAGAAGTCGGATCGGAGGGTTGCCAAGCATCCTGGTGTCCATCCTTCGCGCGGCCCGCGCTGCCTTGGGTTTCGGTCGGCGGAAGTCTCTCGCGTTGGCCCGCACAGGATCGGCCCCTTGCGACAGACTGCAACGCCCGGGCGGCCCAGCGCTGAGAGAGATGTAGGCCCACCCACCTCCTTGCTCGTGCGGCCGAAATACCTCGCACAGGGTGAGCCTACATCCCTCTCCACGACGGATCGACGCACTGCACGTGTTCCACTCAGCCTGGACGCATTGAGAAACCAGCCTGACCCGAGCGTGTTCCCGATCCACGTTCCAAGTGGGACCACGCCGTGCGCTCCCTGTCGGCAACCGAGGCGCGATTCCGAAAAGTCCGAAGCCTGTTATGGCCGAAAACCCCATCCGTCCGAAATTGGGCCTGGATTGGACCTGGACAATGTTCCTATCATGGATTCTGACGGTCTGTCGAGGGATTAATTCGCAACCCGCGAATCATTCAATCTCGGTCCGCGCAGAAACTCAAACTCGATTCAATTCCTATTGACAAGGAGCAAGCTGCTCCTTATACTCGGTCATGATCAGTCCATGCAATCCAGCGGGCGCGGCTGAACTCGGGTACGAAAGTGGGGTTGATCTGGCGATCGGTTCGCTGTAAGGTGCCAGATCCTCGAGACTGACTCATAACCCGGAGGTCGCTGGTTCGAGTCCAGCCCCCGCTAC
>JBEKXU010000050.1:0-13788 GCA_049511715.1 Anaerolineales bacterium | reverse complement strand
AAGCTGGAGGACAAATCCTCTCACGCTACTGCTCGCGCCCTGTGTCAACGCTTGGCCTCCTGGCCCGTTCGCAGCATAACGGCCGACAATGGTCCCGAGCACACCAATCACACCCTCGTCTCCCATCAACTCGGGATCCCGTTCTACTTCTGCCACCCCTATCACTCCTGGGAGAAGCCTGCCCCGGTGGGTCAGGCCGGGGGGAACCGTGGAACAGACAAACGGCCTCCTACGTCGCTACCTCCCGCGCCACGCCGACCTCCGCCGCCTCTCCCAAGAGGAGCTTGACCAAATTGCCGAGGAGCCTGTCTGCCGACAGGCAGGTTAAATCAACGACCTCGGAAATGCCTTCAATTCTTAACCCCCAAGGAGGTGCTCCAACCTCATACCGTTGCACTTAGAATTAGAGTCTAGGCGGTCCATCGGAATTGAAGCTTGTGGTATCATAAAGCAGTCCCCTGGTGGTCAGGGGGCTGCAGGCTAAGCACCGTCGCAGCGGCGCCGAGCAACCAAAAGGTTAGCATACTTTATGCCCTGCGACAATAGTTGTGGGGCCTTGTTCATGGCCCGAGAGAGGAGCCTCCTTCACGTTTGCGGATCCGTCATGCACCGTGAGGCGGCGTCTCAATGGCATTGAGAAGGTCGAGGGTTCGAATCCCTCTGGGTCCACTGAGTGACACCCTTCTAAATCGAAAATAATCGGAGCCAAGCCGGAGTAACCTCCAGAGAGGTGGTAGGCCATCCGCCAGCGAGTGGGGACAGTGGGCGAGCCAGCCGAGTGAGAGCCCCACATGGTGCCTGCGGAGCGCAGCGAGGCCGAACTCGCCGGCACCGGCCTGGTTTTGCGACCAGGTCAGCCACTGCAGGCCAGGCGCATCCCGGGAAGGGGTGATGAGCCTGCAGCGGGAACGCCCGTTATCGCGATGAGTGCCCCTCCTAGTGCAGTTTCAGGCAGGGAATCAGGGTGGTACCGCGGAGCCTCCCTTCGCCCCTGAGCGACGGGAGGCTTTTCTTTTGGCCTCGCGGGCCTGGCTCGATCAACAAGGGCGTGTTCCGGAGAAAGAAGGGGAGGGCGATATGGCCGGAATCGACAGGAGAAACCCAGGGGGAAAGAACCAAGGGAAACGGGCGGGACGCAGTGCGGGCTCAGGGGGCCACTCTGACAATTCCGCGGGCGCAATTCCCATTCGCGGAGGTATTCCGGTCCGAGCCCTGTTTGATACTGCAGTGGTCTTGGTGCTGGCGGCATGCGTCGCAGCTCCAGTTTCGCTTCCGACTCCGCCTCCGACCCTGGCCCCATCGCCTTCCCAGGTCGTCCTCACGTCTACGCCGACCGTTCCGGCGGCCACCGCGACCCCGGTTGTGGTGACGAACACTCCAATCCCGACCGCTGTCCCGCCGACCGAAGTCCCGACCGCGATTCCACCGACCGAAATCCCCACGGCAACCTTTATGCCGGTCACTTTGATCTCGGTTTCAATATCTGAGTCCAGGCTTCCTTGCAATGGCGGATCGGCCCATGTCACCTTCGAGGTTCTGCTGGGGATGCCCAAGACGCGGATCACCTATGTCTACTGGCTCGACGGCGGCCAGCCCAGCAAACCGAGAACGGTCCTGACTGACCAGACTGACTGGTACGTTTATCGTGGCATCTTCAACTGGTCAGGATCCGGGTGGCATAGCATTACCTTCGAAGTGGTCTTCCCGCTTCCGTATACCTCCCGGACCGCTCGGATCAAGACACTGTGTTGAGGAGGGCTCGATGGGAATCCCGAAAGCCAAGGCGATGAGCAGTCCGGGTCGGAAGAGGTGGGTCCTTCTCGCGGGCAACGGGGTGTCGTTTCCGAAAAGGAAGACGAACCTCCGGATTTGCGAAGATCGCCATGCTCTTCGGGCCTCGGTGCGGGATGCGATTACTCAACACCGCTCGACGGACCCGGTCCAGGGTCGGTCGGAGCAGATGACTCCGGTTGCTGCTCGCAGGGGGAGTTCAAAGCCGGCCGGGCGCAAAACTTCCAAATCGTTTGCGTCCGCCCGGGTCGTCTCTCGGCCGCCCACGCCCTTGGGAGCAAAGCGTCGCCCTTCCCGATCGACCAGGGGGCGAAGAGGGCCGTTCTCGACCTCGCGCGAATACCGCCCCCAGGAATTCGAGGCCCGCTGGATGGAGCAGTGGAACCGGGACGGCGTGTACCGAACGGGCGAACCCGACCGGCGGCCGAAGGCCTACATCCTTGATTTCTTCCCCTATCCCTCAGGAGATGGCCTCAGCGTAGGCCACTGTCGCAACTACGTCCCCACGGATGTCCTCAGCCGCTATTCCCGCATGCGGGGCTACAACGTTCTCCACCCCATGGGTTGGGACGCTTTTGGCCTGCCCGCCGAAAACGCGGCCATAAAGATGAAGACCAACCCAGCGAAACTGATCGCCCAATACTCTGCCAACTACCGACGGCAGTTTGGTCTGATAGGAATCTCCTACGACTGGAGTCGCGAAGTCAACTCCTCCAAGCCCGAGTATTACCGTTGGACCCAATGGATCTTTCTTCAACTGTACAAGTCGTGGTACGACCCGCGCCTCGACCGGGCGGTCCCAATCCGCAAGCTCCAGGCCGAACTGGCGCGGAGCGGAACGCGGGACATCCCCGGGGCCGAGCCCCTCAGCGCGAAACAATGGAAGGGGATGAACGCCCGGGAGCGATCCCAGTTTCTCAGTCGCTTCCGTCTGGCTTACCGCGCGCCTGCGCTCGTCAACTGGGATCCGGTGGACAAAACCGTGCTCGCCAACGAGGAGGTGGTCGACGGGCGCGGCTGGCGCAGCGGGGCCCTGGTCGAGAAGAAAGTCCTGATGCAATGGTTTTTCCGCATCACCGCGTATGCCCAGAGACTGCTGGCCGACCTGGAGGACATCGATTGGCCCGAGCACATCAAGATCATGCAACGGAACTGGATCGGGCGTAGCGAGGGAGCCGAGGTCGATTTCGAGACCGAGGCCGGCCGGCTGCGCGTCTTCACGACTCGTCCGGACACACTTTGGGGAGCGACCTTCATGGTCTTGTCCCCTGAGCATCCTCTGGTCGAGAAATTGACCTCGCCGGACCAGAGGGCGGAAGTGCAGGCGTACGTCCGCCAGGCCGGGATGAAACCGGAGATGGATCGCGTGGCGGCCGAGAAGGAGAAGACGGGGGTGTTCACCGGCGCCTTCGCCGTCAATCCCGTAAACAGCCGCCGCCTCCCGATCTGGGTGGCGGACTACGTCTTGCTCACCTACGGGACCGGGGCCATTATGGCTGTGCCCGGTCACGATGAACGCGACTTCGCATTCGCATTGAAGTACGGGCTCCCCATTCTGCCGGTGATCGATCGGCCGGATCAACGCACAAAGTCCTTCGTCCTGGGGGGAACTATGAGGGAGGGCTTCGCTGAGGCGCTTCGCAGCGAAGGGATCCCCTTCCAGGAGCGCCAGGGGTCCCTATACCTGACCATTCCTCCTGAGAAGATAGACCGTTACATCGAACTGGCGCGCCGCTATGTTCGCCCGGACTCCTGGAATGAGGTTGTGGGGACCCGCTGGCTGTTCATTTTCGCGGATGGAATCGAGGCCTGGGGCACGGCGGAAGCCGAAGAACGCATTCTGAAGCGGTGTCACGAACTCGAGCCGGACGTCCGCAGCAAGCGAAGCGTGATGGAAATGCTCTCTGCGGTAGAGTTCTATCGCGATGTTCTCTTTCACACGGAATTCGGCGCGATGATCCACTCGGATCAATTCACCGGAACTCCCGGCGAGAAAGCCGTCGGCAAGGTAACCGAATGGCTGGAGGGGAAAGGGAAGGGCCGGGGCAAGGTGACCTACAAGCTTCGAGACTGGGGGATCAGCCGGCAGCGCTATTGGGGAACGCCGATCCCGATTATCCATACGGGGGAAGGGGAGCGGCCGGTGAACGAGGCCGACCTGCCCGTGCGCCTGCCCGAGGTCAAGAGTTACGAGCCGACCGGGACGGGAGAATCTCCGCTGGCGGGTATCTCCCGCTGGGTGAAGGTTCGTCTTTCGGACGGCACGCAGGGTAGGCGGGAGACCGACACCATGGGAACCTTCGCCTGCTCCTCCTGGTACTACCTGCGTTTTGCCGACCCGCACAATGAGGAATCCGCCTTCGGAAGAAAACTGGTTTCGTACTGGTTGCCGGTAGATACTTACGTGGGCGGCGCCGAACACGCCGTCATGCACTTGCTCTACGCCCGCTTTTGGACGAAAGTGCTTCACGACCTGGGATATCTTCCTTTCCAGGAGCCCTTTCGCCGGCTGCGCAACCAGGGCATGATCCTGGCTCCGGATGGGAAAGAGCGGATGTCCAAGAGCAAGGGCAACGTCATCACGCCGGACGAGGTGGTGCGGGAGTACGGGGGCGACGCCTTGCGTGCCTATGAGATGTTCATCAGCGACTTTGAGCAGACCACGCCGTGGAACACCAACGGCCTTTCGGGAACCCACCGCTGGCTTCGGCGTGCCTGGGAGCTGCTGCTGCGCCCGGCTCCGCGGCCAAAACCAGCCGACCCGAAGGGGATGGCGGATCGAAGCCTGAGGCGCATGCTGCACAAGACCATTCGCAAAGTGTCGGCGGACATCGAGGGGTTCCGGTTCAACACAGCGGTTTCCGCACTCATGGAGCTCACCAACGCTCTCTACGACGCGCAAGCTCAGCCCGTGAGCGATGAGGCTTTCCAGGAGGCGCAAGACGGATTGCTCCTCCTTCTGGCCCCGATAGCCCCCTTCATGTCCGAGGAGATCTGGTCCCTGCTGGGACGACCGTACTCAATCCATCAGCAGCCTTGGCCGAAATTCGATCCGCAACTGGCGGAGGACGAGACGGTAACCCTGGTCATCCAGGTCAATGGTCGCGTGCGCGAGCGATTGCCGGTCCCGGCGGGAATGCGCCAAGCGCAGGCGCTGGAGGCCGCCCTGGGACTGGAGAGCGTGACCAAGTGGCTGGGAGGGAAATCGCCTCGCCAGGTCGTCTTCGTGCCTGACCGCCTGATCAATCTCGTCGTCTAAAGAGTCCCTGCAGGGCGTGAGGGGCCGACAGGTACCGGGATTGCTCGGCCCCGGAAAGCCGTCGAGGGGAAGGCGTGTTGCCAGCTTGGTCCAAGGTGACAGGGACTTTCTGTCTGGTTTCGCAGGATTCAGGGATAAATGCTACAATGATGGTAGGAGATGTAGTGGAGACTAGCTTAGCCGTTAACCGGCAGTTGAGCACGCTGCACCGGATCAGCTTGGAGCTCGTTCGGGAAAGGTCCCTCCTGGGGGTCCTCCAACAAATTGCAGACGGCGCGCGAGAGCTCGTCGATGCCCAGTATGCGGCGATCGGGATCCCGGGCAGCGCTGGAACCCTTGAGCAGTTTGTGACCTCTGGACTTTCTTCGGAAGAGGTGGCCGCGATCGGAGCCCCTCCCCGCGGGCACGGGCTGTTAGGCGCAATGATTCGGGAGGGAAGGGCGATCCGGCAGGAGGATATCGCCTCGGACCCTCGTTCAGTCGGTTTTCCCCCGCACCATCCCTACATGAAGAGTTTCCTGGGGGTTCCCATCCGCTCGATGGATCAGGGAATTGGACACATCTACCTGACCGAGAAGCAGGGTGCCGCCGGATTCAGTGACCGGGATCAGCAGCTGATTGAAATGCTGGCCGCCTATGCCGCGGTGGCTATTGAGAATGCTCGCCATGACCAGCGGCTGAGCGAGGACGAGGCCCAGCTCGAGGATCGCAACGAGGAGCTTGCTATCCTGAATGAAATCGCCCTCCTGGTCGGGACCAGCCTCGACCCGGATGTCATTTTGGAGAAGACCCTTTCGCGGGTCATGGGGCTGTTTGAGGCCGAGGTCGGTGAGGTTTACCTTGACGAAGAGGGGACGAACGAGTTTTCTGTCGTGCTCCGGAAGGGATCGCAGGCTCCGGCCTTCCTCGGGCATGATCATTACCGGCTGGGTGAGGGCTTAGTCGGGCGTGCCGCCAGCCAAAAGGAACTGGTCTCCTCGTCAATGGATTCCCGTGAGCTTGGGCTCCCGCCTCATGCCGAGCGGGCCGGTTTTGCCACCTATTTGTGCATCCCCCTGGTTTCCAAGGATCGCGTCCTCGGGGTCATGACCCTGGCCGCCCTGCGGCCAATTGAGCTGACCTCGCGCCTGCGGGATCTCTTCCAGGCCGTTGGTCTGACCATGGGCGAGGCGGTCGAGAATGGCCTTCTGCACCGCAAGTCGCAGCGGCTGGCTGTGCTGGAAGAACGCGAGAGGATCGGGATGGATCTTCACGACGGCATCATCCAGTCCATTTACGCGGTGGGATTGATGCTGGAAGACGCCAGCCTGTCCCTGCATGAAGATCCCGGGTCGGCGCGCGAAAAGCTTGCCAAGTCTATTGATGGCCTCAACGATGTGATCCGCGACATCCGCTCCTATATTCTCGATTTGCAGCCCCGGCGCATGGCCACGGAAAACCTGGGCACAGGCCTGCGGCAACTGGTCCGCGAGTTTCGGGCTCAAACCCTGACCGAAGTGGAGCTGCACATGTTGAATGGGGCCGCCGAGGGCCTTTCGGCCGCTTCGATGAACTCTCTCTTTCATGTGACCCAGGAGGCCCTGGCCAATGTGGCCAAACACGCCCAGGCAACCCACGTTGTGATCAACCTGCGCCGCGATGAGGATTGGATCGAGCTGACGGTCAATGACAATGGCAAGGGATTCAGCACCGAGGGCCAGCGCAAACTGCTGGGACACGGACTCACGAACATCGAGGAGCGGGCACGAGCGGCGGGCGGGGAAGCAACAATCCATTCGGGGCGGGGCAAGGGAACGGTGGTAAGGGTTCGGATTCCTGCCGTGGTGAGCAGTCCCTCACCTGCATGAAAGGGCTTTCGCTGGGGGGACTGGGGGCGGTATGGGCTGGCTTTCGGGGTGACAGGTTGCCCATTGGCTCCAGACGATTATCACTGGAGCCAATTTGATTCTGGCCTCTATACTCGTTCCTAGGAGCGAATGCATCCCCCCTTCAAGGGAATGGCCCAATCGGGCAAGGTCGTGTGGTTGAATCCTCGAGCCGCCGCAACGCGTGTTTTCCTCATTGAGGAGCACGAGAAGGTCCGCCAAGCGCTTGCGGCGCGGCTGCGCATGTCCCCGGGAATCATCCTGGTCGGGCAGGCGGGGGAGGCCGAGAAGGCTCTGGAAGAGGTACGCAAGAGCCGCCCGGACGTCGTCCTGGTCGAGATCAAACGCGGGGACGGTATGGGGCTGGAGATTGTGCGAGAAGTCGCAAGCCTGCCGTGGTCTCCCCGCGTGGTCGTCCTGACGACCTATGAGAGCTCGTGGGAGCGAACGGCCGCCAAGCGGGCGGGGGCGTGCGACTACATCCTTAAGCAGCTCGACTCGGAAGAGTTGGTGGATTCGATCCAGAGACTGGCGGCCTGAGTCCCCTATATCCCTTTGCCGGTAGTTCAGAATCCAAGGGGCCCCTCGCGTTTTCCGCGTGAGGGGCCCCTTTCAGTTTGAGGCCTTTTCAGACTGCCGCTGAAAGATGGGGTTCGATCTTGGCGCAAAGCTTGTCGCGAGGCATGAAGCCGACAATCCGCTCGGACGGCTGGCCCGCGATGAACAAGATCAGGGTGGGGACGCCCATGACGCCATAGCGGACCGCCAAATCCGAGTTCGCATCGACATCGACTTGGCCGACTTTGACCCGGCCGGTCCAGGATTCCGCCAATTCCTTTACGATCGGCTCCAGCATGTGGCAGGGATGGCACCATGACGCGGTGAAGTCCACCAGAACCGGTCCGGGGGCCTGAAGCACTTCGCTGTCAAACGTGGATTGACTGAACTGAGTTAGCTCTGCCATACACCTCTCTTTAGTCCACCGATTCCATCCAAAGGCACCCGGAGCACCGCCGCTCCAGCGGAGAGGGAGGGATTCGAACCCTCGGTGGCCACAAGGACCACAACGGTTTTCGAGACCGTCCCGATCAACCGCTCCGGCACCTCTCCGGTTTTCATCGCGCGATTATATCACGCGACTTTCGCCATCCGCCGCGCCAGCGCGGGTCGGTCAGGTTGGACACCGGGAGCCTACGTGTGGAGAGGGTCCGAGTTGGCTAGAACCTGCAGGATTTCCTCGCCATAGCAGCGCAATCGAGAGGGCCCGAGGCCCTCTACCGCGGCGAGCTCTTCCAGGGAGCAGGGTCCTCGCTCGGCAATGCGCCACAGGACCTCTCGGCTCAGGATGACGTCCGACTCCACACCTCGAGCCGCCGCCCGTTCCTTGCGCCACCTGTGCAAGGCCTCATGGCGCGCCACCGTCAACTCGTTCCGCTCACTGCCTCGCGGGGGGCGAGGGACGGGAGCCCTCCTCCCTTCCCGAACCGCCTGAAGGATCTCTGGACCCCAGCGGGCCGTTTGCCCCGGGGTCACGCCGGGCACATGGCGCAGTTCCTCCAAAGAGCTCGGGTGAGCCTGCGCGATGTCCGTGAGGATCTTCTGGGAGAGGACCTTGAAGGGGGGCCGATCCAGCCCTCGGGCCAGTTCCTCGCGCCAGAGGTAGAGCTGATAGAGAATCGCGCGCTCCTGGTGACCTAGCTCGAAGGCTCCGCGAATCTTCCAGAAGCCGCTGGGAGCAGGGGCCGCGGGAGGCTGGGCGCAGGCGTGCGCGAGGCGTGCGCATTCTTCCTCGACCTCCGCTACGAAACCTCGTTCGTTGAGTTGCGCGAAGAGGTGGTCGCGGAGAGCCAGAAGATAGTGAGTGTCGAGCTGTGCATAGCGAGCTTGAGCCTCAGGCAGGGGCCGAATTCCCCAATTCGCCCGTTGCCAGCGCTTGTCGAGATCCAGCCCGAACTCGCTCTTCAGAATCGCCCCCAGCCCCGTCTGGCGGAACCCCAGGGCGCGCGCCGCCAACATCGTATCGAATAGACCCTCGACCCGGAAACCAAAGTCCCGGGAAAGGCAGAGCAGGTCATACTCGGCCGCATGGAAAACCTTCCGCGGAATGGGCCGGGAGAACACCTCGGCCAGGCAGCCAAGATCCAGACCGGCCAGCGGGTCGACCAGGTAATCCGATTCCGGGGTCGAGAATTGGATCAGGCAGACCTTCTCATGATAGGCAAAAAGGCTGTTGGATTCGGTATCCACCGCGACGCGGGGTTGATCCAGGAGATGTATGATGAGTTCTCGAAGGTCGGCGTGGTTTGAGATGAAGCGAGCTGGGCTGGCCGCAAGCATGCGGCCAATTATAAGCGAGGCCTCCGCCTCCGAATCGGGCCTCAGAGGGGAGAATAACGGGGGATTTTCGTCAATATTGGGAATGACGCTTGGCACTACGGAGGCTTGGCCTTGCGAGGATAAAGTAGACTATTGGCAAAAACATTGTCAGGATTCCTTCCTGGCCGATAGGAGACAGAGCCAAAATGCCTGTGAGAGGCCGGGTTGACATCGATGAGCGCTTCTGCAAAGGCTGCGAACTCTGCGTGGAAGTCTGCCCGCAGGAGGTGCTCGCTCTGGATACGGAAAGCCTCACCTCGAAGGGTTATCACCCAGTCAAGCTGACGGCAGAGATCGGCTGCACTGGCTGCGCCGTTTGCGCCATCGTGTGCCCAGAGGCGGCGATCACGGTTTACCGGGAATTGGCCCGGGCGGCGGCAGTCCCAGGTTGAGGGATTCGTCATGGCGAAGGAACTCCTCAAGGGAAATGAGGCGATGGCCGAAGCGGCCATTCGGGCCGGGGTGGAGGCGTATTTTGGCTATCCTATTACCCCCCAGACCGAATTGCTGGAATGGATGGCGCGCAGGATGCCTGAGCTGGGGCGCGTCTTCGTTCAAGCGGAGAGCGAGGTGGCGACCATTAACATGGTCTACGGGGCCGCCTGCACGGGTGCCCGAGTCATGTCCTCCTCGTCCAGCCCGGGGGTGAGCCTGATGATGGAGGGTTTTTCCTACATCGCAGGCACCGAAATCCCCTGTGTCATCATCGATGTGATGCGCGGAGGGCCGGGCTTGGGCAACATCGCGCCGTCCCAGGGCGACTACAACCAGGTTGTGCATGGAGGCGGCCACGGGGACTACCACCCGATCGTGCTGGCCCCGGCCACGGTGCAGGAAGCCATCGACCTGACCGTACTGGCCTTTGATCTGGCGGAGAGGTATCAAACCATCGCGGTAGTACTGGCGGACGGGAATGTTGGACAGATCATGGAACCCGCGGAATTGCCGCCGATGCGGGAGGTGCGGCGGGCCTCGCCTCCATGGGCGCTGACCGGAGCCCAAGGCCGGGAACGGCGCATCCTCACTTCAATTTATCTGGATCCGTATGAGGAGGAGATGACCAACCGCCGCTTGCAGGCCCGCTGGCTGGAGGTTCGGGCGAAAGAAGTCCGCTTCAAGGCGAGCCAGCTGGAGGATGCGGAGATCGCGGTGGTGGCTTTTGGGACGGCCGGCCGTGTTTCGCTCTCTGCGGTTCACGCCGCGCGAGCCGCAGGGCTCAAGGCGGGACTTTTTCGACCCGTAACCCTCAGCCCGTTTCCCTACGGAGAACTCGCGGCCCTCGCCGACCGAACCCGGGGGTTCCTGGTTGTTGAAATGAATGCCGGGCAGATGTTTGAGGATGTGCGCTTGGCGGTCGAGGGAAAGGTGCCGGTCGGGTTTTACGGGCGCATGGGGGGAGTCGTCCCCTTCCCTGATGAGGTCCTGGGCGAGATTCGCCGGATGGCTCAGGGCGGCGCGGAGGACTCGGGGGACGTCCGAGCAAAGTGGCTCGAGCGTTTGGCCCAAGCGCCAAACTGAAGCGAGAGGAGGGGGATGGTTGCGACGAAAATGGAGACGCTGGTCTACGGACGGCCCGAGTCGCTGACCGAGGCGCCCACGCATTATTGCCCGGGCTGCACGCACGGCGTGGCTCACCGCCTGATTGCAGAAATCCTGGACGAGATGGGCGTTCGTGAAAAGACGATCGGCGTGGCCCCGGTGGGCTGTTCCGTCTTTGCCTACAACTACTTCAACGTCGATTTTGCGGAGGCGGCCCACGGGCGCGCCCCTGCGATGGCCACCGGCATCAAACGACTGCTCCCGGACCGAATCGTTTTCACCTATCAGGGGGACGGGGATCTGGCCTCGATTGGTATGGCGGAAATTCTTCACGCCGCGGCCCGCGGCGAGGACATCACGGTTATCTTTATCAACAACACCAACTACGGAATGACAGGGGGCCAGATGGCTCCCACGACCCTGCCCGGCCAGAAGACCACCTCGACCCCCAACGGGCGTGACGTGGAGTTGACGGGCTTCCCCATCCGTATGGCCGAAGTGCTGGCCACGCTGGAGGGGGCTAGTTATATTGTGCGGCGCAGCTTGCATGACCCGAAAAACATTCGTCTGGCCAAGAAGGCGCTGCGAACAGCGTTTGAAACCCAGAGGCAGGGGTTGGGATTCTCGATGGTCGAGCTGCTGTCGACCTGCCCAACCAACTGGGGCCTGTCGCCGCTGGAAGCGCTGCGCTGGCTCGAGGACAATATGATTCCGGCCTTCCCGCTGGGGGACTACAAAGTCGCCCCCGGGGTCGCCAGTTTGGCGAAGTGAAGGCCTGCCCATTCGGGTAGGCCCTTTCCCCCAGGGGGACGAAATCCAAGCGATCCGTTGAAGAAGAGACACACGGAGGGGTTCATCCATGAAGGGCAACGATCGGATCCTGGAGCATTTGAACGCCCGACTCGCGGAGGAGCTGACCGCAATCAATCAATATATGCTGCACTCGGAGATGTGCGCGAACTGGAGGTACCCGAAACTGCACGAGGCGATCGAGAAGCGGGCCGTCCAGGAAATGAAACACGCGGAGAAACATATCGCGCGAATTCTCTTTCTCGAAGGGAAGCCGGTGGTCAGCAAGCTCAATACTCCCAACATCGGCGCCACGGTCGAGGCCCAGCTTGCCAACGATCGTACCGGCGAGCAGGACGCCATTCGGGCCTACAATGAGAGCATCCGCCTGGCCGCCGAGGTGGGAGATAACGGGACGCGCGAAATGCTGGGGTCCATCCTCGAGGACGAAGAGGGCCACCTCGATTGGCTTGAGGCCCAGCTCGATCAGATCCAGCAAATGGGCATCCAGAACTACCTGGCGGGGCAGGCCGGATAGACGGGCCGAATCGGCGGCCTGACAGCACGGTCCAGGGAGGCCCGGGAGGAAGACTTCATCGCCCCCCAGGGCTTTTCAGGAGCGATCTCACGCAAACCGAGATCATCATCTCCGGCTTCGGCGGTCAAGGAGCCCTGTTTGCCGGCCAGCTGCTGACCTACGCGGCCATGGAGGCCGGCAAGGTCGTTACCTGGATTCCCTCCTATGGTCCGGAGATGCGCGGGGGGACAGCGCACTGCACGGTGATTGTGTCGGATGAGGAGATCGGCTCGCCCCTCGTGCGCCAGCCTCAAGCCGCCGTCGTCCTGAATCTTCCTTCCCTCGATCGCTATGAACCTCTAGTGAAACCCGGCGGAGTTCTGGTTGTGAATGCCTCGATGGCAAACCGCGAGGTTCGCCGCGCGGATCTCCACGCTGTTTCTCTTCCAGCCGATGAGATGGCCGAGTCGCTCGGTGATCGCCGCCTGATGAACATGGTGATGCTCGGGGCGCTCTTGGCGAGACTTCCCATCCTGTCCCTCGAGGCCGTGGAGGAAGCCCTGGATAGCCATTTGCCCTCGCGCCACAGGGACCTTCTGGGGAAGAATGTCCTGGCCTTGCGGGCCGGCGCGACCCGGGCTTTGTCGAAAGTCCTCCCATAGAAATATTCGCGGTGGGGGCTGTCGCCTTCAGGCGACCGAGGAACCCGTGTCCGCTGTTAGGCGGCCTCCTTTCGGATGTTATGTAGTTGACAGGTATAGTATAATGGTGCTAGACGACTCCTATGGCTGACCCGCGCTATCGAAGACATGCCGGCTGTGTATTTACCCTCAAATATCACCTGGTCTGGTGTCCGAAGTACCGGCTTCCAGTTCTTGTGGGCCCCGTGGCGCGTGATCTGCGTGTTTTGCTTCTAGAAAAGGCAAAAGAGTTGCAGGTGACCATTGAGGCGCTGGAGATCCTGCCCGATCACGTTCATTTGTTGGTTTCGTCTGACCCGACCGAAGCTCCCCAACGGCTCGCGAACCAATTCAAGGGTCACACCTCTGGGAGGCTGCGCGCCAAGTATCCGCACCTCCGCTCGCGGATGCCTACCCTTTGGAGTCGCAGTTATTACATCGGCTCGGTCGGTCAGGTATCGGAAGCCACGGTCAAGCGATATGTTGCGGAGCAGCAGGGACGAAGCTAGATGCTGCGCACCTACAAGTACCTTCTTCGCCCAACGGCGGAACAGGGACGGGGTCTGGAATATCTGCTCGGGCAGGCGAGGCTTGTGTACAACGCCGCGCTCGAACAGCGCATTTCTACCTACCAAGACACTGGCAAAGGCCTCTCGTACAACGCCCAGTGGGCCCATTTCCGCGATCTTCGCAATACCCAACCGGATCGGCTCGGCCAATTGAACGCCTCCGCCCTGCAACACACTTTGCGGCGGCTGGATAAATCCTTCGTGGCCTTTTTCCGCCGGATCCAAGCGGGAGAGAAGGCGGGGTTTCCGCGCTTCAAGAACCCCAATCGCTTTCACAGCCTTGAATTCACCTACGGCGATGGGTGCAAACTGCGGGTAGAAGAAAACGGGCGCCGCTCGTTCTACCTTCAGAATATTGGCATTCTGCGCCTGTGTTTTCATCGTCCCTTGCCGGCGGCGAGCG
>JBEKXU010000049.1:0-16316 GCA_049511715.1 Anaerolineales bacterium | reverse complement strand
CGACGGCCCCATCACCGCCACCACCTCTCCCCGCTCGATCCCCAGCGTCACCCCGCACAACGCCGGCACCTCCACCTCCCCCATCCGGTACACCTTCGTCAAACCCTCCAGCTCGATCACCCAATCCGCCATCCCCTTACCCTCCCCCCCCACCAACTACAAACCACCGCCGCCACCGATGCCAACCCTGACCCCGGCTGCGCCTCCGGCCCCGGCCCCACCAAAGATCCGTCCTAACCCAAACATCCCCACCGCTCCGCTTGAGACCGTCGTGGGCGGATTCACCACGATCCTCTGCCCCGTCTGCAAGGAGGCCCCCGTCACCTGAGTCTGCGTGTCGTTGCTCACCCCCAGCTGCACCGGCACCGCCGCCAGCTGGCCGTTCTGCATCTCATACAAAAAGTGCTGTCCGCTCACCGTGCGCACTGCCCGGGTCGGAACCACCAGCACATTGGTCAAGTTCTGGGTCACGATCGTCACCCCTGCCGTCATGCCCGGCAGCAGGCTCGGATCCGCATCCTGGACCACCACCCGCACCGTATACGTCACCGACCCGCTCGAGATCGCCGGATCCGTGCTCACCGACGTCACCTGCCCGGCGTAATTCTTCGTCGGAAACGCGTCAAAGTTCAGCGTTACGGTCTGCCCCACCGAGATCGAGCTGATGTCCAGCTCCGAGATCGGAATGTCCACGTGCAACTGCGACATGTCCGCCAGCGAGATCACCACCGTCCCCGGCGTCGCCAGATCTCCCGGCAGCACGCTCAGCGCCGTGACCATCCCGTCAAACGGCGCCACAATCTCCGCCTCGGCAATCGTCGATTCGTCCGCCGCCACCTGCGCCTGGGCCGCCGTCACCGCCTGCGGGCTGATCCCGTTCTGGTAATTCTTCAGCGCCGCCTGCGCATCCGCCAGTTGCGCCTTGGCCAAGTTGTACTGCGCCACCACGGTCGCGATCGTGGACGGGGCCGCCGCGGCACTGCCATAGATGGAACTCCCGTAATAAGAGGCGATCCCGTTAAGGGTTTCATAGGTGTTCAGAGCTTGCAGGTACAGCGTGTAGTTCTCGCCCGTGGAGCTGGCCTCATAGTGGGACTTGGCAATCTGCATGGCGTTCTTGGCCGCGTACAGGGCCAGGGGCCCATTGTTGAGCACGATGTCGTTGTAGTTGCTCTGGGCGGCAGTAAGCGCCACCTGGGCTTTGAGCAGGGCAATCTGCGCGTTGGCCTCCGCCGTCTGCGAGGTCTGGGCCGTCTGCAACGCCTGCTGCGCCGTCACCAGGTCCTGCTCGGCCAGGTTGACGCTGGAAGGCAAGGAAGAAGGATCCAGCGTCGCCAGCACCTGGCCCTTTTTCACCTCGCCGCCCAGTTTCACATTGACCTGCGCCACCTGCCCGTTCACTCCGAAGCTCAGGTCCGCCGTCTGCCGCGCCGCCAGCGTCCCCGTCGCACTCACGGAGGCGGTGATCGTCCCGCGCGCCAGCGTCTGGGTTTGCAGCGACTTCAGCGTCGCCTGATACTGCCTCTCCTGAAAGTACGCATCTCCCAGGACCCCCAGGACCACGACCACGATCACGATCGGGATCCAGATCCACCTGCCAAGCCTCTTCATCGCCTGCCCCGTCCTTTCGTTATCCTCACTGGGCCCCCATCCCCCTGGCGCCCGTCCGGATTTCCCCTGCCTGTCAGCAAACATCACCCGCGGTGCTCCGACCCCAAAGACCACCGTCTAAATCGACACGGCCCGCACCAACGCAAGGAACACCAACTCCGCCTCTCGACCCATCTTGCCCCTGCTTGCCTCCCTGCCCTCCCGCTTCGCGTTCGCCTTCCGCCTCAACCGGCGGGACGAGAGCCCAGGGTCACAGAGAGATTCACCGACTTCCCTTTCCGCAGCACGGTCAGTGTCACCGTCTGTCCGACCTGGGTGTTGTTGGCCAGGTAGGAGATCACCTCATCGATGCCTCTCACCGCACTGCCATTGATGCCCACAATCACGTCGCCTCCAACCGGCACCGTCTGCCCCTCAACACTGACCTGTTGATTGCTTGCCTGCACTCCGGCGCGGTCCGCCGGTCCTCCCGCGGCCACCGTTTCCACTAGCGCGCCGCGGGTGGTCCCCGGCAGTCCCATTGCCTGGGCCAGGTCCGAGGTTAGATCCGTGCCGCTGATCCCAAGATACGGTTCGGCATAGTGCCCCTGCTGGATCAGCACTGGAACCACCCGCTTCACAATATTGACCGGTATCGCGAACCCGATCCCCGACGAAGCCTCCACCGGAGATTCGATCGCCGAGGTCACTCCCACCACTTTTCCCATTACATCGAGCAGAACCCCACCCGAGTTCCCCGGATTGATCGGGGCATCCGTTTGAATCACGTCGGGAATCGAGTAGGTGCCCTGCGCTGTGGTCCCTCCCTGGACCGGCAACGTCCGTCCCAGCGCACTGACGACCCCCTCGGTCATGGTGTTTTGCTCCCCAAAGGGATTCCCGATCGCGATGACGATCTGCCCTACCTGCAGATTCGAAGAATCCCCCATCTGGACAGGATGCAATAGGCTAGCTCCCACGTTTACCCGCACCACAGCCAAGTCGCTGTTGGGATCCGCCCCGATCATGCTCCCTGTAGCCTGCGTTCCATCACTGAAGCTGACCGTGATCGTTGCCGCCCCGTCGATCACATGGTTGTTCGTCACAATGTCGCCCCGGTTATCCCACACAAACCCCGACGCCAACTCCTGCTGAGCCTGCCCGCTCTGCGGGGCTTGACCAAAGAATGGGAAGAAACCCTGCCCCGAGCCTGCGCTTGCTTCCTCGGTCACATTGATGATCACCACCGATGGGCTCACCTGCCGGTAGATCCCCTCCAGCACGTCTTGAAACACCTCCACCCCGGCCGCGCCTGTGCCGGTCGGAAGGGAGGGTAGCACCTGCTCGGTCGGGGAGACCGCCACCGGCGGCAACGGCACTGCCGTCGGGTTGGCCAGGGGTTCCATTACCCCCAGGCTAGGCAATGCACACGCCCCGATGACCATCGCGCTTGCCAACACGACCACCGCGATCTTCCCCTTCGCGCCCATCGCGTTCCTCTCCTTCTTTCCACCGTGTATCAACCCGACCACACTCCGGCTTCCTGAGCACCCCTGGAAACGCACCTTTCCCCTCACCAGCAAAACCCTGACGCTCACTTCCCCAGCGAACTCACTTATCCGCGGGGATTGGGCGCCGCCCGGCTTCGCCCGCCAACCGCATCACCCCGATGGACGCACCCAGGCCAATCAGCCCCAGCGCCAAGGGTAGGGCGGTTGCCCCGGCGGCCATCAGCCCTTGCCACCAGTCACTGATGGACCCCAGGCTGCCCAGAGAACCCGCCAGCTCCAGCGGGGACATCGTCAGGAGCGAGAGAAGCAGCGAGGGGAACCCGGTCGCCTCGGGTGATCCTGCCAACCACTCCCTCACGGTAAGGCCCAGAACCGTCAGCCCCACAGCAGCCAAGCCCAGCCCCGCCCAAGAAACCCAACCAGCCATGTCCCCCCAGGGTCCCTCGCTCCTCTGGATCCGGCGCAAGACCTGCTCCACAAATCCCGCAGGCGCGCGGATGCGCCTCATCCGTCTCAGCCCGGCCTCCATGCGGCCCAGCGAGCGCAGGTACCCGGCGCAGGAGGAACAGTCTGCAAGATGAGCCCGTACCCGCCTGGCCTCCGCCGTGGACAGTTCGCCGTCATAGAGGCGCTGCAGCCTTTCGTGATCGACATGCTCCCCCTTCATAGCCTGACACCCTCCTCCACCAGCCGGCTACGCAGCAGATCCCGGGCGCGGTGCAGACGAGTCTTTACCGTCCCCAGAGGCAGTCCCAACGCGGCCGCAATCGCTTCATAGGAAAGACCCTCTGCCAGCCTCAGCCATAAGACCGTCCGGTACATCGGAGACAGGGATCGAAGCCCCCCCTCCAGCGCCCGATCCAGATCGTGACGCTCCGCCTCCAGCCCGGGATCGGCTCCCGACTCGGCCGCAAGTCCTCCCCTTCCCTCGATTCCGTCGAAATGGTCACCGGCTCCTTCTCTTTGCGCCACTGTTCGAACGCGAGGTTGGTCGCAATCCGCAACAACCATGGCCCCAGGGGCCGCCCGGGATCAAGATGGCCCAGCGAGCGGTAGGCGCGCACAAACGCCTCTTGAGACAAGTCCAGTGCCGTATCCTCGTTTCCGCTAATTCGGTACAGTAGGTTGATCACCCGCTGCCGATAGCGCTCGACGAGCACCGCAAAGGAGCGCTCGTCCCCGTGCTGTGCGGACCGTATCAAGGATTTCTCATCGGGCAGATCGACCTCAAGGGCCGGGCTGGCCGCTCCCAGAAGCAGGCTTCGCGAACCGGAGTACATCAGTCACCATAACACGGCCACGTTTCCGTGGGCCGCCTTTCTTCATATATGCGTTTCGAGCCGCAAATGTTTCATTCCTGTTTCCCCATACTTTCAGCCCAAAAGATGAGATTCACGTGAACAGTCCTTTCGAACCTTGCCGCAAGACAAATGGCTTTTTTGCCTCGTGCCTTCCCGAAAGGGCTGTCTCGCGGTCTCCAAACTCTCATTTCCCTTTAAGTCCAAGGCGAAGCTCGCCTAACTCTCCAGCTCTTTGGCCGGTTTCGTTCGCGAGCACCCGCACACCCCGGACGAATCGGCACATGGGTGACGCGGGGAATTGCGCTGAGCCACAGCCCAGATGCGGGGTCTCGACGGAAAAGCCTCCTGGACGGACACCCTTGGCACCCGATCTACCCGATCTTGAGCAATCCGGCGGCACGGTCTCCTGAAAAACAGGCGCACCAGCCGAGGGAGCGATGTCTGCATTCTTGGAGGGATCTGAGACCAGGATGGTTCGGGCCTGCGGGGGGTTACGGCGATATCGGCGGCTCTTGGACCCACCTAAGAAAACGCATGGGGCCATCCCTCAAAGGCCATAGGATGGCCCCAATCTCATTCGGATCCGGGCCGCCCGAACGGACTCCCTCAGCGTCCGAGGTGCATCGGCATGATCACATGAACAAAATCGTCACCCCCGACCGGGCGCACAACCCCCGGGCTGGCTTGGCCGGTCGTCTCCAGCGCCACATTCGGGGTATTCACAACGTTGAGGACATCCAGCAGATACTTTACGTTAAAGGCAATTTCGAGCGGCTCTCCCTCGATGGAGGCCTCGACCACGCTTTCGCCTTCGCCGGTCTCCGCTGCAGTGGCCTTGACCTCCAGGCTCCCGGGCTGCGCCTCTCCGCCGGGCGTGATTCGAACTCGCGCCGAGTGCGAAGACTGGCGAGCGAAAATGTCCACCGCCTTGCAGGCTTTGAGGAATTGGTTGGTCGATAACACCGAGCGTGTGGCGTACTTCTTCGGGATGATGGGTTGATAATCGGGAAAGGTTCCGTCAATGAGCGAGGAGGAGAGTTCCTGCTCCTTGAGTCGAAAGACCACTTGACCCCGCCCGGCGGGCAGGAACATCCAGATGGTCTCTTCTCCGTCCGCCAGCAGCCGCGCGAGCTCGTTCAGCGCCCGGGCCGGCACGATCACCTGGATCGCCTCCCGCAAAGGGGCCGACAGCTTGGCCGTGCGAACCGAGAGGCGAAAACCATCGGCGGCCGCGAGAGTCAGCTGGTCCCCCTCGGCGCGGACCAAAACACCAGTGAGGACCGGGCGGGTGTCATCCGTGGCGGCGGCCATCACTACCTCCGCAATCATTTGCCGCAGATCCTGAACATTCAGGGCGATCCCCTCTCCCGGGCCGGAGGTCGGAAGGAGGGGGAACTCCTGCGCCTCCATGCACTTGATCTCGCTGGTGAACGCAGCGCACCGCATCTTGAGAGCCAAGCGGCGAGTGTCTAGCACCAGGCTCACCTGGTCATTCGGCAGCGTGTTCACAAAATCGACGAAGGTTCGCGCGGGGACGGCGGTCGCCCCCTCCTGTTCAATTTTGGCCCCGATCCAGCAGCTGATACCCATTTCGAGGTTCGTGGCGGAAAGCTTCAGGCGCCCCTCCTCGGTTGCCACGAGGATGTTGCCCAGGACCGGCAACACGCTTCGGGTGGCCACAGCCCTGGAGACGGTGCTCAATCCTCGAGCCAGGTTCTCTTGCAAGCAGGACAGCTTCATTGCGACCTTCCCCTCCCCCGCTCGTGGGACCCACCCTGGGCGCCGGAGGCGGCCATTCTCCCAGAGTATACAACGAAGTCCCGAGGCGCCGCTTTCCACCAAGCGGGTGACGTGCCTCAGGGAAGCTCGCGACGCTCGCCTCGGCGCTCGGCCAAATAGGCCACCGCGCGCCGACCGTCCATGACCAATTCCAACGTGCTCGGAGGCGCGGCCCGGGCAAACTCGATGACGCGCAGGCAGCCAGCCGAGTTGGCGGATCCGGGCAGGAGATCCTCCAGAGCATTGGGGAGGGCCTCGATCAGCCCGGGGTTCCAAGAATCGCCGGGCTTGCCGGGGAAGACCACCAGGGGAAAAACCCGGGCCTCATACAGATCCTGGAAGAAATGGGTCCCCAAAGAGGGATCGGGCACGACCCCGCGCTGCGGCACGGCCAGCTCGACCAGAGCCCGGGCGTTGTAGATGTCCCCATACGTCACCCCCACCCCGAGATCGAGATTCGAAGACCCCCAGCGCCCCGGCCCTACCAAGACAAAGACGCGCCCCTCCAGCCGGCCGTTGAGGCGGCCCACCAAACGGGCAACGGACATCCGCTCATGGGGGGTTGCGAGGCGCTCATAGGCCTCAGGATCCACATAAATCAGGAACTCGATCCCGGAAACGAGCCCGCGCGGCACCATCGCCGAAGCCGTGAAGAGGACCCGTTCCGCCGGCAGATCCTCCGGAGCAGCGGAAGCCTCTCCTTCCTCAAGACCCGACTGCGGGCGGCATTGCAACAGGTGCAGCTTGAGCTTCGGTCGTCCTCCCTCGGGATGGATTGCAAGAGCAAATTCAATATCGACGGGCATCCCGTAGTGAATCTGCAGCTCCCCCAGCACCCGCCGCAGGAGCGGAACGAAATCGCTTCCTGCCAGGAGCGAATCAAAGGTGAGCACCAATCCCTTGAGCGAGGCGGGATTCCCCAGCGAGTAGAGGGGCAAGAGGGCTTCCTCCTCCTCGACCGACGCCACCCAGCGTAGCTCAGGGTAGTCCATCTGCAGCACTTCCCCAACCGGCCGGGTGACGAATGTGTTGCTTTCAAGGTCGATCAGATCCACGTGCTGCTGAGAGAAACGGCGGATCTCGGCCGGGGACGTCTCCGGGCGCAGGAGCGGATGGCTGAGCATGACCATGCGCGGATAGTCGGTGGCCACTTGCTCCACGGCCCGCGTGCCCAGCCCCAGCACCACGCGCGTGAATCCCTCCTCCCGTCGGATCCGCGGATCCCAGACAATCGGGCTCAGGCTGAACGCGACCCCTGCCAGGGGCGGGAAGAAGTAGTGATGGTAGGTCTGGCCCACGACCTCCTGGAGCAGGATCGCCATCCTCTCATCGTAGTCGAGGAGCCCCATCCTGCGGCGGTAGATCATGGCATCCGGGCTGAAGACGCTCGCGTAGGTGCGGCGGATGGCGCCCAGCACGCTCTCGAGGTTCTCGGCGGCGGAACCCTGATTGGCACAGAAGAAGCTCGCATACTTCCCCGCAAAGGAGGTCCCGTAGCTGTCCTCGAGCAAGCTGGAGGAGCGGACAATCACCGGGACTCCCCGCTGTTCCCCAAGGATGACCAGCAGACGATCGACGAACTCCGCTGGGAACCGGCCCTTCGAGTAGGCCTCCTGGACTTGCGGATACTCCTCGCGAATCTGTTCTGGAGATTTGTACTTTTGGTTGAGGTACTCGAGCCCATTGAGCGCGAGAAAATCATAGAAAAGATCCGCCCCAATGAAGAAGGATCTGGGGATTTCGACCTGCTGGGTCATTCCGGGCCCGGAGGCTTCCAGGATCTTCCACGCCAAGAGCATGCCGGCGGCTTTGCCTCCGATCTTGCCTGTCCCCAAATGATGGGCCAAGATGAAACGGAAGTCCTCCGACGTGAACCAGGCCTGGGCGAGCCGCACGAAGCGCAGCTGATCGCTGATCAGCATCTTGATCAGCACGACCCGGATCTCTTCGATGTGGTGCTGCACCTGGGAGCGCTGCTCTTCGGGAAGGGCTTCGTACTCAGCCAATTGCGCCAACAGCAGGTCGCGCGGGGCCAGCTCGGGGTTGAAGGTCAGCCCCACCCGATCCCGGTCGGCGGCCCGGCTGCCGAGAACCTCCTCCAGGATTTGGTGAAACCGCTCGACCGGCAGGTTGTAGGCGAAGTAGAAATCGGTCAGGTACTCCCGGATTAAAGCGACTCGTTGCGCCCACTGAGTGGCGTCCTCCTGGGCCAGCGGATCTGTCAGCCCCTCTCGCCGTTGCGAGATTTCTGCCCTATCGCAAGTTTCCTCCTCGAGACGTTGCGGCGTGATTACCCCTCGCCGGAAGAGCTCCTCACGCATGCGCTCGCGAATTCGCTGCGCCAGGATCGGGTACTGGGCAATCTGAAGGTAAATCTGCAGGATCTCGGGCGTTCCCCGTGGGAGTTCCGGCATGCCCCCATTCTATCCTGGCCCGCCTGGCAACAAAAAGGGGCGGAAAGGCTCCGCCCCAGCGCTCCGCGGCTCGCGCGGCCGCTAGACCCAGCCGCGCATTTGCATCGCCTTCACCACCCGGTCGATGGCTACCAAGTAGGCGGCGTCGCGCATGTAGACTTTGCGCTGCAGGGACATCTCGAGAACCGCGTGAAAGGCGCTCGACATTTTTTGGTCCAGCCGCTCCAGGACCTCTTCGAGCGACCAGTGGAAATTCATGTCGTTCTGCACGGACTCAAAGTAGGAGCTGGTCACGCCGCCCCCGTTGCACAGGAAGTCGGGAATCAGGAAGATCTTCCGCTGCCGAATGACCTCATCGGCCTCCAGGGTCGTTGGCCCGTTCGCGCCCTCGGCAATGATCTTGACCCGCTTGTGGATCCGCGGCGCCGTTTCTGCAGTCAGCTGCCCCTCAATCGCGGCTGGGATGAGGACATCGACCTCCTTGGCAACCCAGGCAGAGCCGTCTTCCAGCAGGTAGCCCGCCGCCTTGGCGCTGGCCTTGTCGATGCTTCCATACTGATCCGTGATGGTCTGCAGGAAACGTGCGTCGACTCCCTCTGGATGCGAGATGGTATAGGATTTCTTATCCGCCGCATCGTAATAGGAAACACAGGCCACCTTGCCACCCAGTATTTCCCGGAAGCCGATCGCGGCGTACTGGGCCACGTTTCCAAAGCCCTGCAGAGCCGCGACGCTGTCGCGGGGATTGATCTGAAGGTGCTTCATGGCCTCTCGCACGGTGTGAATCACCCCGTAGCCAGTCGCCTCAGTTCTGCCCAGCGAGCCGCCGGAGCCGACCGGTTTTCCCGTGAAAACCCCAGGCGTGAACTGGCCCACCAGGCGGGAGTACTCGTCCATCATCCAGGCCATCATCTGGGGGGTAGTGCCCACATCGGGCGCCGGCACGTCAACGCGCGGGCCGATATTCCTCCACATGGCATCTACCCAGCCTCGGCACAGCCGTTCCTTTTCGCTGACCGAGAGCGAGGCCGGGTTCACAACGACCCCACCTTTGCCTCCCCCCAGCGGGATATCGGCCACGGCGCATTTCCAGGTCATCCAGGTGGCCAGGGCGCGGACCGTGTCGATGGTTTCATTCGGATGAAAGCGGATTCCGCCCTTGTTGGGACCGCGGGCGTCGTTATGCTGAACACGAAACCCCTGGAAAATGCCGAGGCTCCCGTCATCCATCCGCACGGGGATGCGAAAGTGAAATTCCCGCATCGGCCACCGCAGGAACTCGCGCACGTGCTCAGGTAGTCCCAGAAGATCTGCCCCGCGATCGAACTGCGCCTGGGCGAGTTGGAAAGGGTTCATTGATTCCATTTTGTTTTCTGCCTTTTCTCTCTCATCAAGATTGCCAGATCGGCGTCCAATATGCTTTCTGCGACTGATCTCAGAGCCTAGTGAAGTAACTCCCGAGTTTCTGCGAGGATTTACTACCCCTTGGGGGTGGCCGAGGACAGTTGCTCTTCCAGGAGGCTCCGGACCCGCGAGGGATTGGCCCGGCCCTGGCTTGCTTTCATTACCTGGCCCAGCAGCCACTCCAGCACGGTGCGCTTCCCCGTGCGATATAGCTCCACCTGCTCCGCGTGGTCGCTCAGAACGCGGGCGATTAGGCCCTCGAGAGCGGCGGCATCGTCGATCTGCGCCAGTCCGCCCTCTTCCACCAGTCCCCGGGCCGATTTCCCCGTGTCCAGCATGGCCTCCAGCAACGACTTCGCCGTCGGCGCGCTAACGGTTCCCGAGGCGACCAAGTCTACCAAGCTGGCCAGTTCGTCCGGGGCGATCTCCGGTTGGCCCTCTGGCCGGACTAGGACTTTGCCCTTGGCGTTGAGCAGGCCAAACAGATCTCCTACCAGCCAAGCGGCGACCATCTTCGGCCGGGCGACACGTGCCGCCGCCACCGCGCTTTCAAAGTAATCGGCGATGGCCTTTTCCGCTGTAATGCGATCCGCCTCGGACAGTGAGAGGCCGTACTGCCCGGCTAGCCTCTCCAGGCGGGCATGGGGAAGTTCCGGCACGGAGGCCGCAATCCGGTCAAGCCATGCTCGATCCACCTCCAGGGGTGGCAGATCCGGCTCGGGGAAATACCGGTAGTCATGGGCTTCTTCCTTGGAGCGCTGAATCACGGTGGCCCCAGCCGACTCGTCCCATCCCAGGGTCTCTTGCCGAATCACGCCTCCCTTCTCAAGGACATCCTGTTGGCGCTGGATCTCGTATTCGACCGAGTGGGCCAAGGCCCGAAAGCTGTTGAGGTTCTTGATTTCCACGCGCGTTCCCAGCTCCTGCTGGCCCATAGGCCGGAGGGATACGTTTGCCTCCAACCGGATGGCCCCTTTGTCCATGTCGCCGCTGCTCACTTCCAGATAGCAGAGCAGTCGCCGCAGCTCGATGGCATAGGCCTTGACTTCTTCCACGGAATGCAGGTCGGGCTCAGATACCACCTCTAGCAGCGGTACCCCGGCCCGATTGAAGTCGACCAAGCTGTAGGGACGAGCGGCCTCCACATGAAACAGTTTGCCTGTGTCCTCTTCGAGATGCACCCGCTGGACCCTCACGCTCTTAGTCCCCCCTTCCGTCCTCAGGGGGAGCCGACCACCAATCGCCAGAGGCAGTTCAAATTGCGAGATCTGGTACCCTTTCGGCAAGTCGGGGTAAAAGTAATTCTTGCGCGCAAATACGCTGAATGAGGGTACCTCACACCCCAGAGCTAAGGCCACCCGAAGCCCCAGTTCGACCGCCCGCCGATTGATTACCGGCAGGGTCCCTGGAAGCCCAAGACAAACGGGACAAACCGCCGTGTTCGGCAACGCCGAGGTGGTATCCACGACCGGGCTGTCGCAAAACATCTTGGTCCGCGTCAAGAGCTCGGCGTGGACCTCCAGCCCTATTACCGGCTCGTAGGATGTCACGGTCGACTCACTCTTTCCCCCACCGGGATTGTTCCTCTCGGCGCCACACAAAGCACGTGGCGCTCTCTAGCCCCGAAAGCGAAAACGTCTTGTGGTCCACCAGCCCCGCCCCCCCGGCCCAGCGGGATGAGCTGGGCCCCTCCCAGATACGGCAACCCGTCGGACCCGCAGCACCTCCTCTTAGGAGTGATCACCCCAATGGCACCCTGCGGAAATATGGAGGGGCGCAAGAACGGCAGGGTTTTTGAACCCCCCCGAGGCTGTCCGAGGCCAGAAGAGAATCCCATCGCCCGGCACCCTTTGCGGGTCAGAGGCCGCCCGATCCGGCTGCGCACCCGCCGGAGCAACTGGCGATCTCCATAACCCACGACGCGCACGACTTGGCCGGGGCGCAGCCCCAGCTTGTCGAGCACATCGCGCGAACAGAATGGCTGGGCCCTCATCGCTCGCCCCGTTGGTTCCGGCTCAACCCGACCGTACGGCCGCGGTCCCACTCCCCCAGCATCTCGCCCACAAACCTTTCGCCGCCCCTTCGGCCTGCTCTGGCCGTGCGCCCGAACGAAGACCGGTAGAGGTGCTTCGGCCCGAACAAACGGCGGTCGCAGAATTCATCGGAACGGGCTCGCGGGGCCCGGGGATCGGCGAGTCATGCAATAGGCTCAAGTTCTCCCCGTTTCATCACCGGGGCTGAACGCGCCACTCGTCATGCCTTTCCGCATACAGGAGCTCAAAGATCCGCCCGCCCTGCGTCCGAACACGAAACCGCTTGCCGTCCGGCACGCGCCACTCGCCTTCTATGGCCTCAATCTGCAGCCACTGACCTTCCCAGTGGAAGGCCTCGGGCCGTTCGGCGTACTCATAGCCGGAATGACATTCCACCGGCCAGCTCATGACCAGACCTCGTTGCCTTCCAGCTCAGTCGAAGCCCACTTCCGAGGAGTCGCCCACGATGATCGAATGATACCGCCCGCGGATGCGTGCCTGTCTCCCCACCAGCGATCCCGTGAGAACCGCATCCGTGATTTCGGCTTCCTCATCCACGATCGAATCCTGCACGATGGAGCTGTCCACGACGCAACCGGCGGCCAAGGAGACATGGGGGCCGATGATCGAGCGCTTCGCCCGGGCGGCTGGATCAATAAATACCGGCGGCACGATCACCAAGTCTGCGCGCTGGACCTGGCCGGAGTTTTCTCGCCCATGGTCCAGCAGGTAGCGATTTGTGTGCAGCAAGGCCTCCGGCTTTCCGCAGTCCTCCCAAACCTGAACCTCTTTTACCTTCATCTTCAAACCGCCCTCTAGCATCACGTTTAGGGCGTCGGCCAAGAAGAACTCCCCGTTCAGTCGGAGCTCGCGTCGCATCTGCTCCTGGATGGCCGCGATGAGATCTTCACCGGAGGGCAGGTAGTAACAACCTACCACCACCAGGTTGTTCTTCAGGTCGGCGGGCTTTTCCACCAGACGGGTCACGCGGGCATCCGGGCCCAATTCCGCTACTCCAAACCGCCGCGGGTCCTGCACCGCCTTCACCCAGGCCACGGCCTCTCGCCCTTGCCCCGCGATCTGGGCCAGATCGGTTTCGATGAGGGTGTCCACGAACAGCACGAGGATGGGGCCGCGGACATGTTCGCGCGCCAGCCAGAGGGCGTGGGACTGGCCGAGCATCTCTCGTTGTTCAACGTAGCAGGCTCGCAGGTGAGAATAGTCGCGCTCGACGTATTCCTCCACCTGGTCGCCCATGTACCCGACGACGAAGACCACCTCTTCAACATCCGGCAACGACACGAACATATCGAGCACATGGCCCAGGATGGGTTTTCCCGCCACCGGGACCAGCGGCTTGGGCTTGCTCCAGGTGAGGGGCCGCAGGCGCGTGCCGAAGCCAGCCATGGGCAATATCACTCTCATAGCACGGGGGCCTCCTTATGCCACGAGCTGATCTGTTGATAGGCCCAGCCGACGCGAAAGAGAATTTCCTCGCCCAGCTGAGGCGCGTTGAGTTGCAGCCCGATCGGCAGATGTCTCTCGTCGAACCCGCAGGGCAAGGCCAGCCCCGGGATCCCGGCTAAGTTCGCCGGCAGGGTGAAGACGTCCTCCAGGTACATCGCCAGAGGGTCATTCGTTTTCTCCCCGATGCGAAAGGCCGTCGTCGGTGCCACCGGACAAGCGATCACGTCCACTTTCTCGAAGGCTCGCTCAAAGTCGGCCCGGATTAACGTCCTCACCTTCTGGGCTTGGCCGTAGTAGGCATCGTAATAGCCCGCCGACAGGGCATAGGTGCCCAGCATGATGCGCCTCTTCACCTCGGGCCCAAAGGCCGAACCGCGCGTGGCCTCGTAGCTCTCCCACAGGCTCGCCGCGTCAATCCTTGGCCCGAAGCGCATCCCATCATAGCGGGCCAGATTCGCGGAGGCCTCGGCCGGCGCGACCACGTAGTAAACCGGAACCGCATACTCAGTGTGCGGCAGCGTTACTTCTTCGACCCCGGCGTGCAACCCTTCCAGACCGCGAACTGCGGCGCGTACGGCGCGTTCGACCTCGGGTTGAATCCCGGAGACAAAATACTCCCTGGGAACGCCTACCCGAATGCCTCTCAGGTCCGGTTCCCCCTGCAATGGGGCGGAATAGGCCGGTACGCGCTCGGGCAGGGTGGTGGAATCCATCGGATCATGGCCCGCAATCGCCGCGAGCAGCAAGGCCAAGTCTTCCACTTGCCGCGCCAAGCATCCAATCGTGTCCAAGGAGCTGCCGTAAGCCACCAGGCCATATCGGGAAACGCGGCCGTAGGTCGGTTTGATACCCGAGACGCCGCAGAAGGAGGCGGGTTGTCTAACGCTCCCCCCTGTGTCGGTACCCAAGGCCGCCGGGACCATGCGCGCGGCTACAGCGGCGGCGCTTCCCCCGCTGGAGCCCCCCGGAACCCGCGAGAAGTCCCAAGGGTTCCGCGTCACGCCATAGGCGGAGTTTTCCGTTGAGGAACCCATGGCAAACTCGTCGGCATTGCTCTTGCCCACAAGAATGGCGCCGGCGTCCCGCAATCTGGAGACGGCCGTCGCGTCATAGGGAGGCACATAGTTTTCCAAGATGCGCGACCCGCAGGTGCAGGGCATGTTCGCCACGCAGATCAGATCTTTGACGGCCAGAGGGATTCCCAGCAGAGGTGGGGGCGAGCAGCGCCGATCGCCGCGCCACGCGGCCCAGCGCGCGTCGGCTGTCCTTGCCTGGGCCAGAGCAGTCTCAGGCTCCCAGTACAGCAGGGCATTCAGGTTGGGATTCAGGCGTTCGATTCGGGTCAGACAGGCGTTCGTCAGTTCCAGGCTGGTGAGCTCGCCCTCGCGAAACGCCTCAAGAAGCTGCCGGAGGGAAAGGGAGAGGATGTCCATGTCCGCCCGTCAGACCCGAATCAGTCGAAGACTGGCGGAACCCGAAACATGCCACGTTCACTTTTCGGCGCCGCGCGGAGCAATTCTTCACGTTCCCAGGGTCTGGGCGAGCCGTCCTCCCGCAGGATCGAGCGCAGCCCCAGGACACTGGTAGTGGGTGGAATGTTCGAGGTGTCGACGGCCCGAAGCCTCGCCGCGTAGTCCAGAATACTTTCTAGCTGCGCGCGGTACAAATTCACCTCGTCGCTCGTGAGGCGCAGGTGCGCCAGCCGCGCGATGTGTTCCACTTCTTCCCGTGTCAGAGGCACGCGGGGATTATACCTCAGCCGTTTTCCCTGGGGCCCGGCCCCAGTTCTACCCCAGTTCTAATTCTAAGTGCAACGCTATGAGGACAATAGCGTTGTATGAAGACCTATGGCCACCTCTCCAGGGATGAGCGTTTGTTGCTTTTTCAATGGGTTCGGGAAGGGTGCTCGCAAGCTGAGGTTGCTCGCCGCCTGGGGCGGGACAAGGGCACCATTAGCCGCGAACTGCGCCGGAATGCAGTGACTCCCGTGGGGTACCTGCCGGATGTCGCTCAGGGCCGCTACCAAGCCCGGCGTCAGCGCTGTCGACCGCGATTGCGCCTGGCAGATCGCACCCTGCGCCGAACCGTCGTGCTTCTCCTGGAGCGTGGCTGGTCTCCGGAGCAGATTGCTGGCCGGCTGCGTGCGGAGGAGGGGAGAACCGTGGTCAACCATGAAACCCTCTACCGCTTCATCTACGACTCGCCCCTCGGCCGGCAGGAAAAACTCTTCGAGTACCTCCGCCGGGGCAAAAAGAAGCGCAGCAAGCGCCAGGGTCGTCATGTCCAGGTTAGGCCTATTTCCAACCGGATTTTCATCGATTCCCGTCCCTGGGCGGCTAATCAGCGAACGGAACCGGGGCACTGGGAAACCGATTCCCTGCTCTACCCCCACCAGCAAGCCTTGAACGTCCTAGTGGACCGCCACAGCCGTTTCACCCTGCTCACCAAGCTCGCCGCTCGCTCGGCTCAGGAAACCTCCCGCGCCCTCCTCCTGCAGCTGGCCGAGAAACCCGTGCGTAGCCTCACTTCCGACAACGGTAGCGAGTACGCAGAGCACGAGCGGATTTCCCACCTCCTGCACATTCCCTTCTTCTTCTGCCACCCCTATCACTCCTGGGAAAAGGGCACCGTGGAAAACACCAATGGCCTGATCCGCCGCTACCTGCCCCACTGCACCGACTTGGATCGCGTCACCCAACTGGACCTGGATGCTATCTCCAGCGAACTAAACGACCGACCCCGCAAGTGTCTCGACTTCCTCACCCCGGCGGAGGTACTATACGGCCACACCGTTGCACTTAGAAGTTGAATCCATGC
>JBEKXU010000048.1:0-15655 GCA_049511715.1 Anaerolineales bacterium | reverse complement strand
AGGAACCGAGGCCATCTTAGCCTCGGTTCCGTGCTTCTGGTTCTGATGCTTCAGACCCAACTAACACCCATCGAATCTCCTGCAGGCCTGTGATCTATTGCCCCTCACAGACTCGTGGGGTTGGTAGCCATGCAACCTCAACTCCCAATCGTAGGGACACCCTCTCCCTCAACCCCTGCCGTCGAGGTCATTGTTCATCTCCCTCCGACCGATTCACTTACCTCGACCTGCCAGGACGGCATCTTCGACTACCGCAGGTATTGGTCGTAATCAAGCCGGGAATTCTCGGCAGGGGCCCCCTCCCTTCCCACCAACCAGCCCGACACCGACTGTCCTTGACGGATCCGATCGCAAAAGACTTAGCTATGCGGCGTCACGTCTGTCCACGCGTTCGCATTGAAATCGTAGCTCCAGGTTTCGGCTGTGTAATTGGAATCCGAGCCACCAACCCCACCGCCAAACAGAATGATTCGATCCGTGGCGGGGCTATACACCATGGCGGACCCGGCCAGCATACCGCCTGCCGTGTTGGGTTCCAGCTTGGTCCAGGTATTGGGGTTGTAGTCGTACGCCCAGGTTTCAGCGGTGCCCTTGTCGTCATAGCCGCCGGTCATGATCATCCGGTCCGACTTGGCATCGTAGGCCATGGCGGCGTCATCCCGGCAATCCGGCCACATCCCTGTGCCAGGTTTCGTCTCTTGCCATGTGTTCGTGTTATAGGCGTATGACCATACGCTTTGGTCCTTTGGTAGGCCCTGGTCCTCCCAGCCAGTATCCCCGCCCCACATGATCACCCGGTCGGCCTTCGCGTCATAGGCCATGACTTGGCCGCTCCGAGCTGAAGGGCTGGTACTCGGCTTCATGTCTGTCCAGGTATTCGTGTTGTAATCATACGCCCAGGTGTCGTTGTACACCCCCCCGTAGTCCCAAAGACCACCGCCAAAGAGAATGATCCGGTCCGACGCCGAATCGTAGACCATACCACCCCAAGTACGACCCGGCCCATACGCCAGCTTCGTCCATGTATTCGTGTTGTAGTTATAGGCCCATGTGTCGGGCAGATCGTACTGAGTAGCGCTCGTGCCACCGAACAGAATGATGCGGTCGGCCTTGGCGTCGTAGGCCATCACAGCACCACCTCTAGCCGTGGGTCCCGAAGGCGGCTTCATCTCGGTCCATCTGCTTGCAGCCACGTCGTATGCCCAGGTCTCACCATTCCAGGGTGATGGGTAAGCTTGCGTACCGGGCCCCGTCTGCCCGCCAAACATAATGACCTGGTCGGCCTTTGCGTCGTAGGCCATATACATATAGCCCCGAGGGGATGGGCTCAGGCTGGAGAACTCGGTTGGTGACGCTGTCGCTGCTACAGTCGGTACTGCCGGGGGCGTGGGTGGGGCTGGCGTAGCCGTAGGCGGCGCGGGCATAGCCGTAGGCGGCACCGCCGCAGCCGTGGGCATCGGCGTCGATGTGGCACATCCGCCCGAAAGCAACATGACCAAGGTCAAACCAGCTACTTGCAACAACCATCCTTTGTGATTCATGGCAGTTTCTCCTCCATAGGCCTTCGGCCGACCGACAAGTATCGCTCTCCGCAGGCCACATAACATTGTGTCGTCAGGGCATTTTTCCTCCCCGATCTCTTGTCAACTCGAGAGGACAGAGGCAAAGTTGGGTGCCGACACATTAGCCATCACCTCCCTTCCTGCATTGTGTCTTGGCTTTCAATGTTTGGAAGGTTCTAATCTCATGCAATCCACCGGTAGCCCATTCCCGCCCCAAGCCAAGCCGACTACTGGACCCTGGACAGTTCAGACCAAGCGATCAGTCGAGACCTCAGTCCTGGCGGCGGACACCACACCAACCAAATCGGCCGCAGCCATTGCCCCTGTGCTCTTCACTTCCCCTGTCTCTTTACGGGAGCTCCACCTCCTTCGTTCCCGCTGGAAAAAGCAAAATCCGGCCCATCGATCCGGCCCGTTTCACTATGGGCTCACCGCTGGCCTCGTGACCAATTACCGCCGGCGGGTCAAGGCTTCCAGATCCGAAATGCGCTCTTCCCCAGCAGAGTGACTGAGTCAATGTGGCGGTTTCACCCAACAACGCCATGGGACACGAAAATACGCTCGGTTCCCTTGGCGCGGCGCACATGTTCTTCCCCGAGCTTCCCGGACCGCCTGCCGCCCTTTGATAATCGTTGGCAGGTTTCGTCTCTCGATCTACGCGGTCATCCTACCAGGCGACCGTCACAAAACCGTCACAGGCTGCCCAAGGAACCGCCGGATTCCCTGGAAAACCAGATAGACCCGCACATGGCAGGTCTATCTCCCAAGGGAATCTGGACTGTTTACGAACTCGGATGCTTAGCGCGTGTTCGCCGAGGGCCGATGACGTGCACTCTTTGCTCGAGGCGATGTCAATAGAGGAGAGCCCCGTCACAGCCACCTTTCCCATGGATCCAGGAGGCTCACGGAGCCGGTCTGTAAGCCAGGAGGCTTTCAGACTTAGCGCCCCTGGCGGGACTTGAACCCACAACCTGCGGATTAGAGGTCCGACGCTCTATCCAATTGAGCTACAGGGGCTTGGCGCTATTCTAAGCCGGAAGAGACCTGGGAGGCAACGGACGCGCTGGGCTCCCTCCCGCGACCGGCGGGAAAATCTGCCCCTGATCTCCGTCCTGGAGGATCCGGTCCGGCCGGGAAACTTCTCCGTTGACCACGGCCAGGACCACCCACTCCCTCGGAACCTCCAGGGGAACCGCGAGATCGGCGACGCAGGCTCCGTCCGGGACCTCCAGGCGCGAGGGCTCCTTGGGGTCGTGACCCGGCCGGGCCCGCCTCAGGATGCCGAAGGGGCGAACATTCACCTCCATGTTCAATCCAGTAAGGGTCTCAATCCCTTGTAGACGCGCGTCCCGCCCAGCGTGCGCAGGATCGTCTCGGCCGGGCGGCCGGTTCTCTCGGCCAGTTCGCGGATCGTCATGGGGGTATTGCCGTTGGCCAGGAAGACGCGGAAGACGGCATCCACGAGCGCGGTCTGAGGGGTGATGTAGCCGGGCTGCTGCGAGCAGTGCGTGATGAGCGCGTGCTGGACGCGATCCACCGGGCGCACTTCGCCGGTGTCCGCCTGCACCCAATCGATCTGCTCATCGGCGGCCTCGGTGTCCACTATGGCCCGGTGTTCCGGGCACAGGTGACTGGACAGGTACACCCGCCATTCCCGGTCGTTCCGGCCCCACCAGTCATAGTCAATATGCAGGCGTGTGTCGAGCGTGGGTCGAAAGAGGCGCAAGGGGCGGACCGGCGCGTTCACCGAGCCTCCACCCAGCGGGATTCATCAAACCGGTAATACAAGTCGCCGACATGATCGAAATAGGGCCGGCTCGCGAGCTCCGCCATGAGCGGCCCCGGGGGAAGCCGGCGGACCACATTGACGGCGCTGTACAGCGTGCGTGAATGGACGGTGCTCTGAGGATTCAATTTGGCCAGCTCCCGGAAGACCTCCACCACCAGCCGCAGGAGCCAGTCCTTTTCATGCGCGTAGCGGGCAACGGCTCGATCCACATCCGCGAGACTCGCGACCGCCAGGACCATCAGCTCGTCATACTCAAACCCGACGGAGAGCTTTTGCATCGTGAACTTGAGGCGTCCCTCTCCGTCCACAGAGGCCGTGCGGATCCACTCTCTCGTGGGCCGACGGGTGGCAGCCTCCAGGATGACCTGTCCCGATTCCTGGCCCTGGCGAACCCGAACGTAAGCTCCAGGCAAGAGTCCTTTTTCTCCGATCCAATCCGCAAGTCCGAAGACGTATCGATGCGGACGCACGACCCAGCCCGGGAAGGCGCGTCCGGTTTGGGCGTCCTGGAATTCGAAGCGGACGCGGGGGGCCTGATACGCCGTAGGGAAGAGCCGCGCCAGCCGCGGAGTAAGCGGCAGAGTGCCCACCTTCCAATGCGGAAAAGTGAGGGTCAGCGTCACCTCTTTCTCGTCCTGTTCTGGAGGAGGGACGGACCCCCATTCATCTTCAATCTCGCGTTCCAGCTCCTGAAACCACTCCGGCAATTGGGCGGGAGCATAGGGGATGGGATGGTAATTAAGCAAGGCGGGCGGGGTGCGAACCCCCTCCGGCTCAAGTCGCTTCAGGAACCACATGACAACTCCCGACGGTCCCACCTCGTCAAAGCGTTCATCTTCCTGAAGCGCGTATTCCAGCGAAAACGAGGCCAGCCGAGGGTTGATGCCCACGGGCAGGTCGAGGTGCTCGAGCAGGGCCTGCGTCGGCAGCGGCCCTCCCCCCCCGACATCCAGGACCGCTTCGGCCAGGTTGAGATGGCCCGGGCTGATGGGGACCACCAGCGACCGCGGAAACCAGCGGCCGGCGATGCGAAGGAACTCCTCCTGCTGCTCCAGCTCCCGTTCAATCGTCTGAGCCACCCCGCTGCCCCAGCGGCTGAGGATTTCCTCGGCACTGAGCTCCTCGGTCCCGCTGATAGTCTCCAGGGGAACGTCATTGAGATGGTGAACGGCAAGGTTGGCTGCAAACTCCCGGTTGCCTCCGTCCATGCGCACCAGAATCACCTCAAAGGCGCCCAGGTCGGGGTTATGCCCCGGACGAACGCCAACAACCTTCCCTCGAGCCAGGCCCATGGCGGGGAAGACAAGATCATCGTTGACCTGGTAGCGGTTCTTGGGCTGATAGATCTTCTGGGAGACGGTCAGGTTCGCCCGCCGGCGCGCCTCCTGGCGCAGTCGTTCCGGGACCAACGCCTGGGCCATCGCCTCGCAGGCAAGGGGAACCCCTTCTTCGAGCAGGAGGTTGTTGATAAACTCCAAGTCAGAGGGGGTGATGGTGAAACTCTCGCCCCAGGCGCTCGGGGCGCTTGCCTGCCGCTCGGTCACGCAGTCCTCAAGGTGTTATCGATCTCGGCTCAGTACAGTCCGGGGAACTTCGACGAGTACGCCTATTATACCGTTTCAGTCGCCAGGTGCAAGGCGACTGCCTTGCACGAACCTTCCTTCCGGGCTATCATCGCGGGAGTTGGTCCGGATTGGCCTGGATGGATCCTGCCGTTTCGCCCCCGAGTGCCATTCGCTGTCCCCAGTGCGGAGCCGCCATCCCGCCGAATGAGCGCAACTGCCCCGAATGCGGCCTCGATCTTCTCCTGGCCGCCGGCCTGCTGCTTCGCAGCCCAGTTTCCCAAACCCTTGCCGCGGGGGCGCTCGAGCCCAGCAGTCCGGAGGAGCTGGTTTCCCGCCTGGGGGATGCATTGCTATGCCAGGAACTGATTACGGAGCCCCAGCTCCAGCAGGCCCTGCAAGCCCAGGCCAAATGGCAGGCGCGGGGAGTAGCCCGGCGCCTGGGGGAGATGCTTGTGGAACAGGGGGCCCTGGACCCCAAGGACCTCGACCGCGTGGTTGCCCAGCAAATCTCCCACCTGCAGCACGCCCTGCAGGCAGCGAACCAGAACCTCGAGCAACGGGTCAGGGAGCGAACCGCAGAGCTGGCCCAGGCCCTGGACCGGCTCTCCGAGCTCGACCGCATGAAAGCGAATTTCGTGGGCAACATCTCCCACGAGCTGCGCACCCCCATGACCCAGGTTGTGGGCTACGTCGAACTCCTCGCCGAAGGGGCGCTCGGTCCCGTATCCCCGGAGCAGCAGGGGCCCCTCCAATCCCTGCGGCGTGCGACGGCCCGCCTGCAGAGCCTGATCGAGGACCTGATCCAGTTCGCAGGCACCACACGCGGGGAAACCCAACTGGTCCTGTCTTCCTGCAATATCACCTCGTTAGCCCAAGAGGCCATGAGCCGAGTCAAGCCCGGAGCCATCCCGTCCATGGCGAATATCAAATTAGAATCTGAATCGGGACTGCCGCCGGTTCGGGCAGACCGCCAGCGACTCGGCTGGGTGATTGCTCAACTGCTCGACAATTCTCTCAAGTTCACCCCGCAGGGAGGGCGGGTGACGCTCGCCCTGCGGCACAGCCCCAAAGGGGTGAGTCTCTCTGTCACGGATGCCGGCATCGGCATACCGCAGTCCCGCATTGCTGAGATTTTCACCCCGTTTCACCAACTCGACGGTTCGGCGACTCGCCGCTACAGCGGAACGGGGCTAGGCCTGGCGCTCGCCCAGCAGATCGTCGAGGCTCATGGGTCCCAGATCCGGGTGACGAGCGCGGAAGGGAAGGGATCCACCTTCTCTTTCGAACTGGAGAAAGCCCAGGAGTGACGTCCCCTCCGGCGAACGGCCGGGAAGCAGCGCCTGGAGAGCGGCCCGTCCGGACGAGGTTTCGGACGGCTCCCTTCTGGTAGGAAAATCCTCAAGGAGGAAGGGAATGCCTGGATTTGTTGATCCCAAGGGCAAGCATTACACCGCGGTCGTTCAGAAACGGGCCATCCCAGCCCGGATTCAAACCACACGCCAGCTGATCCAAGGCAAGGTGCATGCCCCTCCCGACCAGCGTGTGACCGACGAGCTCGATAGTCCTCAGCGCTTCCTGGCGGTCACCGAGGCCCAGGTGTTCGATGACCAGGGCAGGCCGATCGGCACCTTTCCTTTCTTGTCCGTCAACAAGACCCAGATTGTCTGGCTGGCACCCGCGGACGGCTCGACCACGGAGGCGGCAGGATGACCAGCCGGACCGCCGTGCCGCCGACCTCCACGCTCGGGCCGGATGAGCTTGAGCGCCTACTTTCCTGGTTGAAAGACCAGGTGACAGGCAACCTGGATGCTTCCCTGCCTCCCGGGTATGCCCGGGAAGTCGCCGCTTCTGAGATCCTGGCTCAGGTCTATTCCCGCACACGCCTCAACCTGAGCGACACCAAGCGTGATGAGATTCTCTCGCGCGTGATGAGGGAGCTATTCGGACTGGGACCCCTTCAGGGATTGCTGAATGACCCGACGGTGACGGAGATCATGGTCAACGGGCCGAAGAGCATTTTTATCGAGCGGCATGGAACCGTGAGCCCGGCGCCGGTGAGCTTCGAAAAGGAGGAACAGCTGCAAGGGGTCATCGATCGAATCCTGCTTCCCCTGGGGCTGGCGGCTTCCAACGAAAACCCGCTGTGCGAGGCGCGGCTGCCGGATGGGTCCCGGGTTACCGTCGCGATTGCCCCCGTCGCGGTCAGCGGGCCTTATCTCAGCATCCGCAAGTTCATGAGGGAGCGGTTGACCCTCGAGAACCTGGTGGCCCTGGCGACTCTGACCCCCAATATCACTGAGCTCCTGCGCTCCTGCGTGCGGGCCCGCCTGAATCTCCTGGTCTCGGGAGGACCCGCCGCCGGAAAGACCACGCTGCTCAACGGCCTGGCGGGAAGCGTTCCCGAGGCGGAGCGGGTCATCATCGTCGAAGAGGCGGCCGAGCTTTATCTGGTGCTGCCCAATGTAGTTCGATTGGAGGGCCGGATGGCGGGGCCGCAGGGCAAGGGAGGGGTCTCATCGGCCAGCCTTCTGCGAGGGGCTCTGCGTATGCGGCCGGATCGCATCATTGTGGGCGAAATCCGCGGGGAGGAGGCTCTGGAACTCCTCCATGCGATCAACATGGGGCACGATGGCTCGTTGATGACCATCCAGGCCAACTCTCCGCGCGAGGCCCTGGCCCGTTTCGAGACCTTTGCCCAGATGGCCGGCTCGGACCTGCCGACCAGGGTCCTGCGCGAGCGCATCACCTCCGCGGTGGATGTCGTGATTCAGCTTTCGCGGCTGCACGACGGGAGCCGCAAGATCACCTCGGTGTGCGAGGTGGCGGGTATGGAGGGGGAGCAGGTGATGATCACCGAGCTCTTCAAGTTCCTGGAGGAGGGACGCAACCCGCAGGGCAAGGTTACGGGCCAGCTTCGCGCCACAGGCATGCGGCCCGTCTTTGCCGGCCGACTCGAGGAGGCAGGCTACCGCATGCCGACCGTCATCGGGCTGAGCAGCTCGGAGGGCCGCCCGCTTTCCCCTGGGAAAATGTAGAGGCCGGTCGGGGAAGATCGCGGCCCGCCGGCAACGGCTCTGCTATAATCTTCAGGAGGATCGGAGCCTGTCATGCTTGCCGATGGATCTCTTGCCTTGCGAGCGAAAATGCTGGGCGTCTTGATGAGGGACGCCCGGAAGGCCTGCGGGCTGTCACCCCAAGAGTGCGCCCGGATCATGGGAATCCCGCCGGGGACTTTGACTTCGTTTGAGACGGGCCGCAAGCCGTTCTCTTTGCCTGAGCTGGAAGCATTCGCGGTTGCGGTCAACCTTCCCGTTCTGAGGCTGCTCCACCCGGACCAGCTGATCAGCCAGGAGAAAAAGGCCCGCCCCAATCTCAAGGGCATGATCGAGTTGCGCCAGCGAATGATCGCCGTGCGCCTGCGGCAATTGCGAGACGAAAAGGGCATGACCAATTCCGTCCTGGCGGACCAGGCGGGCATCCCCCACGCCAAGCTCCGTTCCTTTGAATCCGGCCGACGGCCTGTCCCGCTCCCCGAACTGGAGGCCCTGGCTCGGGCTCTGGGCATCGAGCCGGAAAGCTTTCTGGACCCCAGCGGCCCGGGCAAGGAACGCGAGCTGGAGCACCAGGCGATCCAGGAATACCACAAACTCCCCCAGGACGTCCGCGATTTCCTGGCCCACCCGATCAACGAGCCGTACATCCGCCTCGCCATGCGCATGAGTGAACTCCCTGCCGAACGGCTGCGCACGATCGCCGAGGGCCTCCTTGAGATCACGCTCTGAGCGCCCCCCCCTCGAGGCGGAGCTCAGATCCATCTCTCTGGCGGAACGGTCCGACTACCTGGGTTGGCTCGCCCGGGCTCCTTTCGTGCATGAGCAGGTTGGCTGGATCCCGACCAGCGACTGGATCGGGCGCTCCCCATCCTTGGCCCTGCTCTCCCGAGAGGGACTGCCGCTCGGACTCCTCTGTGTCTCTTGCGATCAACTGGGCGTGGCGTGGATTCAGGCCTTTGGCTCAGCCCCCCGACCCAGCCCCAGCGCCATTTGGGAACCCTTGTGGGCCGCAGCATGCTCTCAGCTCAAATCCATGGCTGTGGATCGGGTCTGGGCCATGGCCGATCAACCCTGGTTCCTCAGCCTGCTCCAGGGAAGCGGTTTTGCCCCTGCCAGCAAGGTAGCCACCCTCGTCGCGGACCGCCCTGCCCGGCCGCAGCCACCCCCGCAACTCCCCGGGCTGACCTTGCGGCCGCTTCGTCCCCAGGACCTTCCGCCCGTCTCCCAACTCGACAACCGGGCCTTTGAAATTCCCTGGCAAATGGATGCAGAGGCTTTGGCAGTGACCCTTCAGAATGCACCGCTGGCCCGCGTGGCCCAAGCCGGGCCCCGAATCATCGGATACGACCTGTGCACGGAGACGTTCCAGGGGTGGCACCTCGCGCGCTTGGCGGTTGATCCGGACTACCAGCACCGCGGGGTCGGTCAGGCGCTGGTGATCGAACTGCTCGAATCGAAACAGCGCGAGGAAGTCCGGACGCTGACCGTGAACACCCAGGCGGAGAATTCTGTTTCCTTGCGGCTTTATCGCTCCCTGGGATTCGCGCCCAGCGGGGAGACGATCCCCGTTTATTGCGCGGCCCTGAGTTGAATGGCCGCCGCAAGCGGCGGCCAGCCTGCCTCCCGGTCTGCGGGTTCGGAGCGACAGGCCGCCCGGCCGGGGTCAGGCTGGACAACCCGGCCCTTCTATGGGAAACTCAGGCGGTCGCACTCTGCAGGGAGGTTTTATGGCCAAAAGGCAGGAGCTTCAGGATCGCCGACGCCGTGCTGCGCGCCGGCAGCGGATCGCGGTGGTGGCTGTCATCGCGGCAGTGATCATCATCGTGGGGGCCGTCTTCCTGATCGAGAACAGGCAGAACAACCAGTCGGTCGGCTCCTTCGTGCAGATCACGCCGGTTGCCTATCCTGACGCCACCGGGCGCCAGATGGGCAACCCCAATGCACCGGTCGTGATGCAGGAGTTTGCCGACTTCCAATGTCCCTACTGCGGAGAATTTGCCCGGACCACGCAGCAGCAGGTCGTTGACCAGTTCGTCGACACGGGGAAAGTCCTGTTCATTTTCCACAACTTCCCCCTCCCCAGCCTGGAACCGGAGTCCGGGGATGCGGCCTTGGCGGCGATGTGCGCCATCGACCAGAACCAGTTCTGGCGCTATCACGACATGCTGTATGCCAACCAGACGGGGGAAAACGTCGGGGATTTCACCAGCTCGCGTCTTATTGCCTTTGCCGGGGCGCTGGGGATGGACAAGACCTCCTTCAGCGAGTGCCTGGACAGCAAGAAGTATCAAAGCCAGATTGACCAGGACGTCGCCCTGGGGAACTCTCTGGGAGTTCAGTCCACGCCGACGTTCGATATCAACGGCAAGCTGGTCGAAGGGGCGGAGCCGATCGATGTCTTTGCGCAGGCGATTGACCAGGCTTTGGCCGCCAAGGGGAAGTAACGGTCTTTTGCAGGCGACTTGGCTGACCGGAGCAGCGCCCCACTCGGCGCTGCTCTTCGTTTGCCTCGGGCCGGGCAGAACCCGGATTCGATCCCCCGGCTTCAGATCTTGGGAAGCACAATGGTGCTTTGACCCTGGTACTTCCCCTTCTTGTCCTTGTAGGAGACCTGGCAAACGGTGTCCGCTTCGAAGAAAAGCACTTGGGCAATTCCCTCCCCGGCGTAAATGCGCGCCGGGAGCGGTGTGGTGTTGGAGATCTCCAGGGTCACATAGCCCTCCCATTCCGGCTCAAACGGCGTCACGTTCACGATAATCCCGCAGCGGGCATAGGAGCTCTTGCCCAGGCACACGGTCAGGACGCTGCGCGGGATGCGGAAGTACTCCACGGTTCGGGCCAGGGCAAACGAATTGGGAGGAATGACGCAGACCTCTCCCCGGAAATCCACCATCGAGCGCGGGTCGAAGGACTTGGGGTCCACCACCGCCGAAAAGACATTGGTGAAGATCTTGAACTCATCGGCCACGCGGATATCGTAGCCGTAGGAAGAGACACCGTACGAGATCACCCCGTCGCGTACCTGGGAGTCCACAAAGGGTTCGATCATCCGGTGCTCGCGGGCCATCTGGCGAATCCAGGCGTCTGCCTTCAAACCCATGTTCCTCCTTTGCCGCCCGCGGGCGGCCTGGACCAATCGCTCAGGACGCGGCGGCCAGCGCCACCCGGTTGCGCAGGACACCGATGCCCTGGATCTCGACATCGACCTGGTCGCCCCCCTCCAGTCTGCCCACTCCGGCCGGAGTGCCCGTCAAGAGGACATCCCCCGGGTACAGGGTCATGATGGAAGAGATGTAGGCGACCAGCTGCGTCACGGGGAAGATCATGTCCCGGGTTGAGGCCAGCTGGCGGACTTGTCCATTCACGCGGCAGAGGATGCGAAGATCCGCCGGGTCCAGCTCGGTTTCGATCCACGGGCCGAGCGGGCAAAAGGTGTCAAATCCTTTCGCCCGGGCCCATTGGCCGTCGCGGTGCTGCAGATCCCTCGCCGTGACATCATTGGCGGCGGTATATCCGAAGATATACTCCCCGGCCTGATCGGGGGAGATCCAGCGCGCCCGGCGGGCGATCACAACCGCCAGCTCCGCTTCATGCTCGACCTGCTTGGATTGGGGCGGCAGCTCGATCTCCTCGCCTGAGGCCAGCAGGGCGGAGGGTGGTTTGAGGAAAAGCATCGGAACTTCCGGTACGGGCTCCTGCTGTTCGCGGGCGTGGGCCGCGTAGTTGCGGGCGACGCAGACGATCTTGCTGGGGGCAATCGGAGCCCTCAACTGAAGCGAATCGACCGGGAGCGAGGCCGGCAGACGCCGATGAGGCCCCAGGAGCAAGCCGTCAATCGGACCCACTCTCGCTCCCTCGGCCCATCCATAAACCGCTCGGCCCGATTCGGGGTCCAGATAGCAGAGGTATCGCATGGGGGTCCTTCCTTGGCTCTTCTCAGCCAGGCGCCCACGGTTTCGCTAGCGCGCCTCGTGGAGTCTCACGCCTGGACTTCGGCCGGCACCGGCACCCCAGAAGGCTCCCGTTCCGCCGCCCGACAGCCAACGGACAAGTGCCAGCCCGCGGCGGCTCTTACGGCTCGCGCCTCTCGAAAATGCGGGCTCCGAGATCCTCCAGCGCGGCCTCCACCCGTTTGCTCTGGGCCCGGAAGCGGTCCGAGAATCTCCAGCGCAGGGTGGAAATGAGGATGTGCGTAAGGGCGATCAATGAAACCATGGCCAAGGTCGGGTCGGCCGTCGCCTGGCCGGTGAGGACCACCTCAGCATAGTTGGCCGTGTCCACCGAAGCTAGCGCCACGATGGCCGCGGTTTGGGCGCCCTGCTGCCGGGCCAAGCGCAGTGCCCTGGCCACGGTGTCGCTCTCGCCGCTGGCATCCAAGCCGATGACCAGGTCTCCCTTGCGAACCAGGCTCAGCGATCGGGCCAGTTCGGACCGACTGCCGCGGGCGACTCGGACCCCGTAACCTCCTTCCTCGAGTGCGGAGGCCAGCGCTTCTCCCGCCGGCAGGCTGCTTCGCTCTGCCACTACTAGGATGCGCTCCGACTTTTCAATCAGGCTGACAAAGGCCTCCATGGTGCTCTCGCGCAACATCATGTGCGTGCGCTCCAGGAAAGACTCCAGGTCCTTCACCAGGCGGTCAAGATATTCCCCCAGGCTCGCGGCAGGTTTCTCTTCTGCCAGAAGACGAAGGTCCTCGCGCACCCGCTCGCGGATCTCACGCAAGAGCTCAGGATATCCCGGATAGCCCAGGCGCTGCGAAAAACGCACCACGGTTGCGGGATCCACTTCCAGGAATTGAGCCAGTTCGGTGGCCGTCATGAAGGCCGCTTCGGTGTAGGAATCCAGCAGGAATTGGGCCAGCCTCATGAAGCCCGGCGATAGCGAGGGCATTGCCTCGCGGATTCGTTCCTCGTAAGGAGTCTTCATTGCGCCTCCCTTCAGAGGGTTTTCCCCCTCTGGGACACCAGCTCGATCACACCGGAAGCCATCCTATCACAGCCTCCTCAATCCCGCAATGACTTCAAGGCGAATGGACAATCCCGAAATGGGTCTTTGCAGAATTGCAGCGCAAAAATGAGGCCGTCGAGGAGGCAGCCGAGGCTCCTTCCGCGCGACGAGGCCAGGTGGCAGCAGTCACCCGCACTCTTTCCCTCTCCGGCCAAGGGGGGAAAGCGCCCCAAGCTTGTCGAGGAAAGCGTCCATGGCATCCAGTTCCAAGGCGAAGCTTTCCACCTTTCCGGGAATACGAAAAGGCATGGGAAAATCCGGCGCCTGGGACCGGCCTCCTTCAGGACACGGCGGGGGAGATCAGAAGATCGGCCCCGGCCGGTCAAGGGGAAGGAAAGACAGGACTTGCGGCAGAGACAACAGGCCGGACGACCAACCACCTGGGCGAGGAAGCCAGGCCCACGGTCTAGGCTGGCGGTCCCGAGCCTGCAGGACGCCAGACGCGGAATTCCTCAAGGATCGAGCGACCCACGAACTCCCGGATCAGCGAGTCGTCAGGGATGAACTCGGTGGAGCAAGGCCGGAACCAGGACAGAAGGGCGAGTAGTCGTTTCACCTCGACCCGTTCGGGTTCCGTTTCCGGGACCTGCCACAGGAGCGGCTCCGCGAGAGGCCGCAGCACGGCCAGCTCATAGACCAGGGCGGAGTTGAAAATCACGTCTGCGTTTTCCTGGTAGGGAAAGATGTATCGCTTTTCGCCGCGATGCACGGACTCCCAGCCGTGCAGGGTGGTAAGCGCTTTGTGGCCGCGCATACCCGCATCGCGAACCAGCCGCCGGATCAGGCGAGTGTCGGTCGTGGAGACCCGATTGTGGCGGTCCAAGTTGAGCTGGGTCAGCGCCGAAACGTAGATGCGGAAAACCTTGGTGGGCGGAAATTCGGGGAGGAGATCTGGATTCAGCCCATGAATCCCTTCGGTCAGGATGACCGCGTCCTTGGGCAACTGGACCGTCTCTCCGGCCTGGCGCGTGCCGCTAGGGAAATCATAACGAGGCAGGGTCACGGCGTCGCCCGCCAGCAGGGCCCGCAGCTGGCGGCTGAGCAAATCGCGATCCAGCGCCTCGACGGTCTCGAAATCCATCTGCCCGTTCTCATCACGCGGAGTCGCCTCGCGCTCGACAAAGTAGTTATCCATTTCCAGAGGATAGGTCCGCAGCCCAAGCGCCAGAAGCTGGATCGCCAGGCGCCTGGAAAAGGTGGTCTTCCCCGAGGCCGACGGCCCGGCGATGAGGATCAGCCGAACTTGGCGCCGCTGATCCACAACGCGGCGCGCGATTTCGGCGATCTTCTGATCGTGGAGGGCCTCGGCAACCAGGATCAACTCACGAACCCGCCCCTCCTCAACCGCCTGGTTCAGCGTCCCCAGGTCCTCGACCCCGAGTCGCTGCAGCCACGCTCCCGTCTCCTGAAAGACAGACCGGAGCTTGGGAAAATCCTGGACCGGCGCGATCTGATCCGGAGTGTGACGGTGGGGGTAGCGCAGAGTGAAACCGGGCGGGGTATGCTCCAGCCGAAAGAGTTTCAGGTAGCCGGTCGAGGGCACCATGTAACCATGAAAATAATCCTCGCGACCCCGCAGCTTGTAGATGCTGACGTAGTCTTTTTGCCGGGCCTGCAGCAGGCGCACCTTGTCTTCGTAACCCTCGCGCTGGAAAATGCCAATGGCCTCTTGGAGCGGGACCTGGCGCCGGAGGATCGGTTCGTCCTGCGCAACGATCTCCTCCATCCGCTGCTGGATCGCCAGCAATTCCCGGCCCTGCAGGGCCGGGCGACCATAGATCCGGCAGTAGTACCCGCCGTTGCTGACCGAGTGATCCACCGCCACGTCGGCCTCGGGAAAGAGTTCCCGGGTGGCGACCAGCAGGAGGAAGACCAGCGATCGACGGTAGATCCGCGCACCGTCGGCTGAAGTTACGGTCACCGGCACGAAGTCACAATCCTCGCGCACCTCAAAGGTCAGTTCCCGCAAGTTTCCGCCAACAATTCCGGCCACGATCTGGGCTTCGGGTTTGAGCTGGGCGGCCTGGAGGAAGGTTTCGAGGCTGGTGCCTCGCACTCCCTCCAGGGTGCGTCCGTCGGGGAAATGCATCTGGATCGTCGAGCGGGGTTCAGCAATATGGACGGAGGTCACAGCCTGCGACATGGGTCCCACCGCGAAATGGATGAATCTTTGCTTGACAACTGCCTGACGGGCTCATTATAATCGTGGCGCTTTCCTCGGTAGCTCAACCGGCAGAGCGGGCGGCTGTTAACCGCTAGGTTCCAGGTTCGAATCCTGGCCGAGGAGCCTCGCCCGCCCCATCGTTTGCGCTCAATTGCTGGAGCTCAAGCTCTTTCCGGATAAAATCCCCTCAGGTTGGCGAAGAGAAAGATCTCTGGACTTGCGCATCTCGCCCGCACTTCACCGCGCCCTCGCGGCGCGGAGTTCGGGGACCCGGCTCGCCCGGGACGGTCGTTGAAGTGGTCCTGCGGGGCAAGGATGTTCCCTTCCCTGGTCCTTCTCGGTATAGGGGGCAACATTGCCGGGGCCGATCCTGAGACCGGCCCCAGAATTCCTCACCTTCTCAACGGGAGGGGAGGCACTACTCGTAGCGCAAGGCTTCGACCGGTTCCAGACTCGCCGCCCGCGAGGCCGGATAGATCCCAAAGAACAACCCCACCGCCGCCGAAAATAGGATC
>JBEKXU010000047.1:0-18570 GCA_049511715.1 Anaerolineales bacterium | reverse complement strand
AGGTATCCAGCGTGGCGCGTTCGGACGCACTCAAGACAATGGCCGGGGACCTTCTACTCATCCACGACAGATTACACCCGGCCTAATATTATGTCAAGGTATTAGCGACGCATTACACTAGCCTCTCGCCAGCACCGTGACGGCCGCCCACTGTGGGCGGTTTTTTATTTCGGTTGGCCTCGACAGAAATTCGGGAAAGCTCATGGTTGCGTCATGGTTGAATATCTGGGCAGGCATGGCTCCGTTACCCAGATCGTGATCGCATCGGTCTTCTCCGACGCTGTGGGGTCGTGAGCCTAGTCGCTATCCGCTTTCTTGACGATCCACCCCAGAATCCAAATGATCCCAATGATCAGAAGGACAGGGAGCGACATGATCAGCATGACCAGTCCGGCAAATTCAAGCGCCCCCGTTCCATACAGGAAGCCGATCAGCCCCAACCCGACCCCAACGATCAGAACGATCCCCCACCTCACAAACCGGCGCTGGCTAGCCGAGGCGTATTGACGCATGTCGAGCTCGCGACGACGTTTCACGACGCACCATTCACTGAGCCCGAAACAGCTCTGCTCTGATCATACCTCTGCCCCCGGGCCGGGGAAGGGGGAAGAATTGCGGGGGGAAATCAAGCCTTCTTGACGCGCCACCCCTGCGCAGCGGGAACTGGCGGACTGATGTGTGTCTGCTCCAGCCCTTGGGGCTGAATACGCCTGCGCCTCGGCCCAGCGCTGGAGGAGGCCGGGGGTTTTCCTTGGACCTAATTTGGCTTCCTGGTGGATTCCTTTATGTTTGCGCCCTGATCGCTGGCAGTCCCCATCGCGGCCGGGCAAGATGCGGGCGGCTGGGCTTGGGGAGTGTCTTGAGATCAGGCCCACAGAGAACAATCCTGAGTCCTATGGTCGATGTCGATCGGAATCCTGTGAAGCATGAACCGCGGGCGACTTGGCAGCCGCCTTGGTCAGGCACCCAAGAGCTGGGTTGGGCGGCCTTTTATTGGGCGAAGATCTGCAGCAAGGTTGCAGGCACCCACGTCGGTCCAGTAGCGGTCTGCCGCAAGTCTCAGCACACCCCGGCCAACATCTCATTCATCGCATCTTGATAGCCGCCAGCAGCCTGCGTCATCGCTGCCAGACGAACGCACCACCTAATTACACAGTGAGAAATGGTATTGAGCAGTAGAATCGGCCCTATTCGGGAATCAACAATGAGGAGAACAGAATGCGCAGCGTTTACCGAATCACCTTTCCCATCCTAATGGTCGCTACCCTGGTCGCCTGCGCGATCACTGGCCCGGCGACGGCCAAGAGTTCTGCGGTCTCCACGGCGCCGCCTCAGGCGCCAACCGCTACTCCGACGGCCCTCAGCCCCCAGGCGACCAGTCCTGCGCCGGCATCAGCCTCTGGCGGCCAGTCGGCTTCCGGTGGCCTGGGCTTCAAGATCCAGGCGATCAAGTTCGTACTCACGACGAACCAGGCGTGGACGTTCAGTGACAGCCTCTCTGGTCAGCCAGCCTTTTCGGGCCAGCCCCTGATCTCGACTGCCACTCTGTCTCCCACGATGGTCGCAAGGATGAAGATCTCAGCGACCTACGGCAATGGGGTCTCAGTCGCGTTCTACGGGGCTCCATCCAATGTCGACGTGGTCCTAATCACCATGCCGTATAACGGGACAATGACATCCACAATGGCAGGTGGAGAAATTGCGTCCGTCGCGGTTGACTTTGTCCTGGTCGCCGCTAAGGCACCCAGCGATCAAATCAACAGTTTCCGCACCTGGTTCGCGCAGATGTTGATCTCAAAGGCGACAGCGCCGCAGACGACCACGATCGGTAATATCACGTACACCTTTACGATCAGTACGGACACCATGACGCTCGAGATGGCCCCGGCGCAGTAAGTCATGTCTTTTGCCTTTGTCCGTGGGTGAACAATCAGGAGATCATTGAACTGAAAATCGCGACCTTTGGGCCACAGGAAAGAAGAAGGACCCGGAAGCCCTCCAGTTCCTCGTTCTTTGGGGTGGGTTTGTGATGGTTGGTCTATTCCAACCAGGCAGTCAATTGGACTCGTGGATCGCTTTCGGTCCCCGAGCCAAGCGCCCCAAGGGCTGATGCGGCCCAGGGTGTCGTCGATATCCTGGATCGCGGGCCCGGTCTCCCTGATGTTCGGGACGCCGGGCCCGCCCTGTAGTCCCACATCTTTCCTTCGGCCGGGTTGCTATAGTGTCTGGCTTCTTGAGGATCCACCCCGCTTAGGCACCAGAGGATCGGGTCAGGCGCCTCCGCAGGATTACACCGGCGGCCTTCGGGGCCACTCCGATCAGTTCGAGGGCCTTTTGCCTCCGCTCGCGGTCCTGGTCTGCGATAACCTGGGGCGGCTTTCTGCCGGCAGGGAGGATGCGGCGCCCGTCATCGTCCATAAGCGCGTGTTCTTCTGCCTAGCCAACCCTTGAGACAAACTCATCCGAGGCCCATGCTGGGGCAGGCCGCGGCTTTCGAGGCCGCCATGTTCGGAAATCTGGGGTCTCGGTCGGCGGACCTGAGGCACGGATATTTCGGATCCGTCGGCACCAGCATGCCTTTCGGCTTGGACGCCCGAGGGAGAGCTCTCAACCCGTTGGCCAGACCAGTCCAGGCGTGGGGGATGTTGACCGCAGACCCCAGATCAAACCAGCCGCTGGAGAAGGACAGATAATTCGAGGGCCGAGGGCCCTTTGACGCACGCCGCCTGGTTCGACTTCAGGTTTGAGTTCTGGTTTGCACTGGCCTCTTGCTCGCTGGGACCAACGCGGGAGCCCTTTCCTCTGCAGCCCTTCTCGCCGGCTCCGGAACGGTTGCGCCTGTCGGAGCCGATGAGGTAGATCGTGCCACTTGTGCCGACGAAGACTTCGTGAAGCCCGCAGTCGGTCACGCTGTGATCGATTGCGCCGGCATCGCGGATCGATGCATCCAAGACCGCCGCCATGCGGACATTTGCATCGGCGTGGACGAGCCGTGGGGGGTCCCCGAGTTTCCTGGCTTGTCCTTTCACGGGCTGGCGCCGCCGAATCTTCGCTTTGTCAAGGGGGATAGAGCAGGACGTCCGAGTCCAATTCGGGGGTTTCCGAGCTACCACTGGAAGGCATGGCTTGGCGCAGAAGGGGACCTGCCGGACAGGAGTCGGAAGGGCGATCGAGGTGCGCGGCATTCACTCGCTCACGGTTGCGGTCGCCAGAGGAGCCAATTTGACTTTTCCGGAGCAAACTCCTGCATCGCCGTACCAGCACTTGTGAGGAGGCATGAGGCAACGAGCCGCCCGGTTCTCCTTCTTGCCTCTGACCTTAACCTCGGCTTCGTTTTTCCGGAAGTCTCCAGCCGCGGAGTCGGATTTGGAGGCGGCCATGAAGAGAGCCCCCTGGAAACACCGGATTCTCCTAGATCCGCTGACCGTTCGAAGCCCCGCAGGCCGTGGGGATGGCTCCCTTCCTTCGAGGATGTCCCTGTTTTCAGAATCCGGGCGCGCCAAGCGACTCCCATTTCGCTGGACCGCTGAAACGTCCAGAAAGATCTTGGGCCGACCGAAGGTTCTCTTTGGTGGTGATCAAACCATGAAGACGTCAGCACCAAACGCGGCAACCGGAACGGCCCCAAGACAGAAAGAGGCAACAGAGTCCCGCGACCCGCGTCGAGAGTGCCTCCGGTCCGCCCGGGTTTTGCTTCTGGTTCTTTCCCGCCCAGCGGCCATGCCGCAACGGGATCACGGCCAGGGAACCTTCACGGCCACGGAGTATCCGAGCTTGTCCAGGACGCGCACATCCCCGTAGGAACGCTGCGAGCAGCTCTGATAATCGGTCAGGGTGTAGGACAAGGCGGTGGTGGAGTACACCACATCCATCAAACCGCCTTTTCCGCAGACGCTCGCCTCAATCAGGTACGCCAGTTGCAGGGCGGGAGGGGCGGCGTTCCAGCGGACGGTCACGCTGGCCCCGCTGCGGCTGGCGCTGACGCCTGTGGCAGCCCCCACGTGAGGATTGGTGGGGAGGGGAGGGTTCACGTAGGCGAGACCCTTGACCGGGACCGACACGGTGACGGCGGGCGTCCAAACCCAGCAATAGAGCTTGGTATCCGTCGGTTGGACCCACAACCAGTTCCCGCCGTAATCGCGACCGTAGATCTGGGCGGTGCCGCCCGGTTCCAGCCCCCACATGTAAAGGTAGACGGGGTTTGGACCGTAGAGACAGGCGGTCTTGTTGATGGATGTCGCCATAGCGACCTGTGGTGTGGGCGTGCCCGCTGGGGTGGGCGTACCAGTCGCCGTTGGCGTTTCGGAGGGCGTGAGGGTCAGGGTGTCGGTGGCAGGGATTGTCGCTGAGGCCGTAGGGACGGTTGTCTCCGTGATGGTTGCCGAGGGTGTAATGGCTGGGGTCGTTTGCGGAGGCTGAGCGGAAGCGACAGGGGAAGTCCCGCTGCGAGTTTGGGAGGAGGCGATCAACCTGGAGGGAAAATTGCAGGAAAGGGCGAAAAACGCGATCAAGGACAGCCGCGCGATTTTCTTCATTTCAGGATTGCCTCCTCGAGCAGATCTGGGGGCCCCTCCAGCGGGCGTCGGAAGGCCTTTCAAATCTGTTGGGCTGAGAGGCCCCTCGACGAGGTCCGTTTGAGGTCCGGTGGAGAAAAACAAGGAGGCCCTTCTTGTGTCAACCTGGCTCAGAAAGCGCTCCCGGACTCCATGAACCTCCTGCAACCGCCCTGGGCTTTTCTGCGCAACGCAATTGCCGCTTGGATGGAGCTGGAGCTTTATTCACCCCGTGCCACCGACTCAGGTAGCACCGGAAGCCATCCAGCGCTGTCGCCTGACCTTCAGCCAACCTGGACGCCTCAAGGAGGTCACCAGACCAATCGGGACCACCGGCCAGTCCGGACTCCTCGCCCTCGAGCCGCGAAGGTGCCCAAGGCGGTCAACCCCCTCAGCTGGGCAGCCTTACCCAACCCGGCGCTTTGAGGTCCGGAGGTCCATCGTTCCAGAACCAAGCCGCAGCCGTGTGGGCTGAGCCCGGCCCTGGCGCGGGGAAGCCTGGTCTCACCCCGGCATCAACTTCCGGGCCACGCTGATCCCCGCTCTTGCAGACTCATGCCAAGTTCTGAGGATCAGCCTACAGTTCGGCTTCCTTGTCCAATGCTTTCCGGCTCTCCGCGAGAGGCGATTCGCCCAGCGAGCTGGCAATGCGGGCTTCGAGCTCTTTCCGGCTGGGCTTGTGCTTGCCCAGGCCCTTGACGATCTCCAACATATAGGCGGTCATGTTCTGGGTCAATTTCTTGAGCGTCTCAGGCGTAAGTTTCTGACCCCTCTCGAACCAGATGATGGCGGCGTAGCCCATGACCACGGTGGTTGAGGAGGCGATGGCGGCCGACAGCAGCCACCCCGCAATCCCTTCCAATTCGCTCAGTTGCTGGAAGATGGTGCGCGCCAGGAACGCCATCCCGAAGGTGGTAACCAGTTCGGTGGCCCGCTGCGGGGTCAGACGGTAATTGTAGATGCGGGCGATGCCCAGCACCATGACCGACTGGGTGATCACCAGCGGGATGAAGTCGATCACCGGCAGCGGGGCCAGGGCAATGACGGCGGAAATAGACGCGGCGCTGACGATCGAACGCCAGGCAAGCTGCCAGCGGTATTCTGGCAGCGCTTGCCCCAGGGCCGCAATCATGGCGGGCTCCGTCGCCGCGATCGCCAGCAACAGGCGGGACAAGTTCTTGCCCTCCTTGGCCACGATCGGGATGACCTGCTGGGGCTTTAGGCCCAGGTGGGTCGCGCTTTGGGCGATGACGCTGTCCAAGTCCTTCCGGCTGACGAGATCGGTCTTGTTCAGAGCCACCAGGAAGGGCTTCTTGAGGTTGGCCAAGTCGCGGAATAGCTCCAGCTCGCTTCGCTTGATTCCCTGCACGGCATCGAAGACCAGGACGAGGAAATCCGCCTGCGCGGCCGCGGAAAGCGCTAGGCCGCGTTCACGCTCGCCCTGCTCTCCAACGGCATCAGCGCCGGGGGTGTCCACCACGTTGAACAGCCCAGCATCGGCCTGTTGCGTTTGACGTGTGGTGCCGGGCAAAGGGCCGACGGCCGCCAGATCCTGCTTGCTGTGCAGCATCTGGTTGTAAAGGGTGGACTTACCCACATTCGCCGGCCCGATAATCGCCACATTGTGTTTCCGGCCGAAAGTCTGCCGGACCTGCGCTGTGGACATCTGGATCAGGCCTTTGACGAGGCGGGTGTCCAACGGAAAAGAGGCGATGAGCGCGAGGAAGCTGGTCTTCTCATTGGGCCCCAGGGTATCCCAGACGAGTCGGATCGAGTTCTGGACATCCGCTGGAAAATGGTTGAGGAAATCGTCGAAGGTGGACACGTTTTACCTGTTCGGGACCTTGGCCACAACGAATCGGCTTTGGGGCTTCATGGCCCGGCGCCCGTCCTTTTGAAATCGATGTACCCCTGCTCGACATCGACGGCAACCAGCTCCACGCGAATCCGGTGGCCGACGTCGACCCCTTCGAACCCCTGGACCAGTTTTCCTTCGACCGGAATGCTCAAGAGCCGGACCCAGGTGCCTTTCGGTGAGGCGCCGGTCACAATGGATTCGAATTTCTCTCCGATTCTCGACTCGAGCAGGAGCGCGGCCGCGGACTTGGCAACCTGCCGCTCGACCTTCTTGGCGGCGTCTTCCTCATCGGTGCAATGCACAGCCAGGCTCTCCAGCTCGTCGTAGCTGTAGGGCGCAGCGGCCTTCCGCAGCGCTGCCTTCAGCAGCCGTTGGGTGATCAAGTCTGGATAGCGGCGGTTGGGGGCCGTGGAGTGGGTATAGTCCTGAACCGCCAGACCGAAATGTCCCGGGGCGACTTCTCCGGGTTGCTCGGCAACGTACTCGCCCGGCCCCATGAGTTTGATCACCAGAAGGGACAGGTCGGGGAAGCGGACCGGATCGGCCGCTTTCTCCTTCACCAGGAACTCCTCCAGCGCCTTGGAGTCCGGTTCTGGAGGAAGCCCGAACCGGTGTTCGGCGGCGATCTCGACAATCCGGTCCCAGCGTTTCGGGGTGCGCACTACGCGCCGAATCGAGGGGAATCCTTTGGTGGCGAGAAAGCGCGCGGTGACTCCGTTGGCCGCGATCATGAAGTCCTCGATGATGGCCGTGGCACGGTTCTGCGCTTCCACTTCGAGGTCGCAGATCTCATCCCTGTCGAATCTGGGTCTGGCCTCCACCGTCTCCAGGGTCAGCGCCCCGTGAACATGACGCGCATCCTTCAGCTTTTGAGCCACCTTGTCCTGGAGGCGCAGGTTCTCCGCCAATCCCGGAACGGTCGCGACCGCCTCGGGGACCGGCCCGGTGCCTTCCAGCCAGGCCGACACGCTGTTGTAAGCCAGCTTGGCATGGTTTCTCACCCGGGCCGGGTAAATGTCCGAGTCCTGTATGGAGCCATCCTCGGCGATCCGCATTTCAACAACGATGGAAAGCCGTCTGGCGTCCATCTTCAGGGAGGTGAGATCGGTGGAGAGCTTCTCGGGAAGCATGGGGAAGATCTCGGCAGCCGTGTAGACGGAAGTCGTATTGTGGTGAGCGTGCTGGTCCAGCGCAGACCCCTGGGTCACAAGGGCATCTACGTTCGCGACGGCCACCAGAATTTTTGTGAGCCCCCCCGGCTGGGGCTGCGCCACGGTCAGCTGATCCAGGTCGAGGGAGTCATCGTTGTCGATGGAAGCCCACAGAAGGTCCAACAGGTCGCGAACCGGCTCGTGGTCCGGGGAAGCGGCTGAGGAAATCTTGTCCAGTTGGGCGAGGGCTGCGGCCGAGAAGTCGGGCTCCAGGCCGCGAGCCAGCATCGCCCGCCGGGCGATGCGCCGGAGAAGGTCACGGTGCGGTTTCCGTTGAGTATTCATGGCATTTAATTGTATCCGACAATCCGAAACCAATCGCTTGGCGGAACCTGCCTATTTCGACCGCGGAGCAGGGCAGCGGATGACGAAAAGGGCGGCCCGGCAGGACACAGGCCGGGGAGGGCCTGCGGAACACGCATCTCGCGGGCCTTACGGCAGCACAGCGTGAAGGTGGGAACAACCGCGGGGGCCCGTTCCTCCCCCAGGTGGAGGATCCCATCTCTCACGCGACTTGGGCGCGCCTTTTCATCCTGGCCGAATGAACTCTCGATGTGGCCACCCTGCTGGACGAACCAGGGTCAATAACCAGGAACCCAGGCTAGAGAGCCTACACCACCACGGCTCGTCGAGCGACGCGCTTGATCGTAGCGATGGCTCGGTCCAAGGCGTCTAGGTACGGGTAGTTCTTGCTTTGGGCGATCGGTTCCCCGCGCGCCGTCTTGAGGATAAAGAAGTGGCCCCCATCGGGCGCCAGCCTGTGCTCATAGCGTGACTCATCGGCGCAGTAATCGCGGACGGATTGGATCCCGCCTTGCGCGCCCGCCTTGGTGCGGTACTTTTGACTGGTCAGGATCGTCTCGTTATTCTCTGCTCTGAGCACGAAGGAATACTCTTGATCGGAGGACTTGCTGATCAGGAACGTGGCGGGCACTCGTGCCGTCCTTTTTCAACAATATCGGGAACCGGCCAACCGACGCCATTATATCTTGTGGCTTTTCTGCCTGGGGGTTAATCACAAACGCGGAAGGCCATGACCCCTGGCGGTACTCTTCGCCAAAATACTTGTGATGGCTTGGTGTGGCCGCCATGCTGAACGCATCCCCGCCGACCTCTTCCCTCCGGCAAGTCGCCTCCTAACTTCTCACGAGGCTCCCGCCTGTTCGGGGCGGGGCCGGGCCAAACCCTGCTCGCGCGAAACCTGGCGCGATCCGCAGTGGCGGCGGAGGCGGTCGCCTGCGGCGGAACCGGGCTTCGGCTCGCCGTCCTGAGAAGGACGAATGGCGCTCGGCTTTGCCCAAAGACGACCCGGCTTGCGGGGCCATGACCCCACCCCGCTGAGCCCTTGGGCACGCAGAAGATAGAGCCGGACGGCTGTTCGTTGGGGAACCGCGAAGTCCGAGGCCAAGGCGAACCCGGGCCTCGCCTGGGCGAGTGATGAGAACCTCTTTGTGGGCCCTGGCGTCGCGCGGAAGAGGGGTGACTTCGGGGCGAAGAGAGACATGCCAGAAGCCCTGGGGAATGGGGAACGAAGGCGCTCGCGCGCTTTGCTCCGCAGGAATCTACGGGACCGGCCTCGAGCTTCGTGGTGCCGACACTGGCGGAAGCGCCCGGATCAGGTCGGCAAAGTGGCCAGAGCCGGTTGCAATTCGCTGGCCTCAAACTGGCTGTTATACATCTCAGCGTAGAAGCCCCCGCGGGCTAGGAGCTCCTCGTGGCGGCCCTGCTCCACGATGTCGCCATCCCTCATAACCAGGATCCAATCGGCGTTTCGGATCGTCGACAGGCGGTGCGCGATGATGAAGCTCGTGCGGCCCTTCATCAGGTGGTCCATGGCCTCCTGAATCAGAACCTCGGTGCGCGTGTCGACCGAGCTGGTGGCCTCGTCCAGGATGAGGATCTTGGGGTCGGCCAGAATTGCACGCGCGATCGTCAGCAGCTGCATCTGGCCCTGCGAGACATTGGACGCCTCCTCGTTGAGGACCATCTGGTAGCCTTTGGGCAGCGTGCGCACAAAGTGGTCGACGCGGGCGGCCTTGGCCGCGGTGATGACCTCAGCGTCGGTTGCCCCGGGCCGGCCGTAGCGGATGTTTTCCATGATCGTGCCGTTGAAGACCCACGCGTCCTGCAAAACCATCGCGAACATCGTGCGCAGGTCACGGCGAGTGAAGTCGCGGATGTCGTGCCCATCCACCAAGATGGCTCCCTGGCTCACGTCATAGAAGCGCATGAGCAGTTTGACCATGGTGGTCTTGCCGGCTCCCGTCGGCCCGACCAGGGCGACTTTCTGCCCCGGGAGGACAAGCGCCGAGAAGTCGTGGATGATGATCTTCTCCGGGCTGTACCCGAAGTGCACGTGCTGGAATTCGACCCGCCCTTCTACGGCCGTTGGCCGGACAGGGTTTTCGGTCTCCGGGATCTCCTCCTCCTCGTTGAGGAATTCGAAGACGCGCTCGGCGGCGGCGGCTGTCTGCTGAAGGATGTTGGAGATATTGGCCAGCTGCATGATCGGCTGGGTAAAAGAGCGAACGTACTGGATGAACGCCTGGATATCGCCCACGGTGATTGCACTGCGGATGGCCAGCCAGCCTCCCAGGAGGACCACGGCCACGTACCCCAGGTTTCCGATGAAGTTCGTGAGGGGCATAATCATCCCGGACAGGAACTGGGATTTCCAGGCGGAGGAATACAGCGTATTGTTGTACTCGTCAAAGCGCTGCACGCTTTTCGCTTCGCCGTTGAACGCTTTCACGACCATGTGGCCGCCGTACATCTCCTCGATATGGCCGTTGACATGGCCCAGGTAGTCCTGCTGCTGCATGAAGTATTTCTGCGACCGCCGGACCACCCAGCCCACCAGAACCAGCGAAAGCGGGACGATGCAGAGGGTCACGAGGGTCATCAGCCAGTTGATGGTGAACATCATCACCACCACCCCGACCACGGTCGCAACCGAGGTGATAATCTGCGTGAGGCTCTGGTTCAGGGTCTGGCTCACCGTGTCGACATCGTTGGTGAGGCGGGAAAGCACCTCGCCGTAGCTCGTTCCGTCGAAGTAGCGGAGCGGCATCCGGTTGACCTTCTCGGAGATGTCTTTGCGGAATTGGTAGGTGACGCGCACAGCCACCCCGGACATGATCCAGCCCTGGAGGTAGCCGAACAGCGCCGAGATGAGGTACAGGCCGAGGGCGATCAGCAGAATCCGGCCGATGTACCCGAAGTCGATTGAGCCGGTTCCGGCGATTTGGCTGAGCACGCCGGCAAACAGCTTGGTAGTCGCCTCTCCCAGGATCGTGGGCCCGACGATGGTAAAGGCCGTGGAGCCGGCGGCGAAAACCAGCACGATCACGATCAGCGTCCGGAAGGCGCCCAGGTATTGAACGAGCTGGACCATGGTCCCGCGGAAATCGCGCGCCCGCTCGCCCGGCATCATGGCCATCGGGCCGCCATGTCCCATGGGGCCGCCCCGCCTCATGGGGCCGCGTCCGGCCGGTCCCCCCTGCACGGTCATTCCAGCTCCTCCTGGCTGAGCTGCGACAGGGCAATCTCGCGGTAGGGCTCGCACTCCCTCATCAGGTCTTGGTGGCTGCCTTTGCCGACGACCCGGCCCTCCTCCAGCACGATGATCTGGTCGGCGTCCTTGATGGTGGAAACGCGCTGAGTCACGATGAGCAAAGTGCTGGACGACGTCTTTTCCTTGAGCCCTCGCCGAACGGCGGCATCCGTCTTGAAGTCCAGAGCGGAGAAGCTGTCGTCAAGGATGTAGATGGGTGCTTTCTTGACCAGCGCACGAGCGAGGGAGAGCCGTTGCTTCTGGCCTCCCGACACGTTCTTCCCACCTTCCGAGACCGGGGCATCCAGCCCCTCCGGAAGCGCCGAGATGAATTCGGTGGCCTGGGCAATGTTGGCGGCCTCCTCCAGTTCCTCGCGGCTCGCGTTTTCGTCCCCATACAGGAGGTTGCTGGCGATCGTTCCGGAAAAGAGATTCCCTCGTTGCGGAATGTAGCCGATCTTGTCACGCAAGTCCTGCTGGGTGACCTCGCGGATATCCATCCCGTCGATGAAAATGGAACCTTCGGTGACATCGTAGAAGCGCGGGATCAGGTTGACGATGGTGGACTTTCCGGAACCGGTGGAACCGATAAAGGCTGTGGTATGGCCGGGCCGGGCGGTAAAGCTGATGTCATGCAACACGTCTTCTTCCGCATTGGGGTAGCGGAAACATACTTGGCGGAACTCGATCGTGCCCTGGAGAGGCTCGCGGAATCGCTGCGGTGTGGCGGGATCCTTGATCACGGCCTCGGTTTCCAGCACGTCGGCAATCCGGCCGGCGGATACGGAAGCGCGGGGCACAAAGATGAACATCATCGACAGCATGAGGAAGGCGAACACGATCAGCATCGCATACTGCAGGAAGGCAATCATGTCGCCGACCTGCATGTGAGCCAGGGCCACTTGATGCGCGCCTACCCAGAGGATCAGCAGGGTCGCGCCGTTCATAATGAGCATCATCCCCGGCATCATGATGACCATCAGGCGGTTGACGAAGAGCATCACGCCCGTGATGTTTTCGTTGGCCTGGTCGAACCGGTCGAGTTCCAGATCCTGGCGGTTGAAGGCCCGGATCACCATCATGCCCGACAGATTCTCGCGCATGACCAGATTGAGGCGGTCAATCAGGCTCTGGATGATCCGGAATCGGGGAAGCGCGACGGAGAAAAGGGTCATTACCATGCTCACCAGGACGACAACCGCCAGGGCAATAATCCACCACATGGAAGTATTCTTCCCCAGCGCACGGATGATGCCCCCAATCCCGATGATGGGGGCATAGAAGACCATGCGCATGATCATGATGACGACCATCTGGATTTGGGTGATGTCGTTGGTGGACCGGGTAATCAGGGAGGCCGTTGAGAAGCGGTCAAATTCCGTACTGGAAAAACTTTCCACCTTGGTGAAGACGGAGCGGCGCAGGTCGCGCGCCAGGCCGGCGGCGGTCCGGGCGGAGAGCCAAGAGACCGCCACGCTGCAGGACGCGGAAAGCAGCGTCAGGAGCAGCATCAACCCGCCGATGCGGAGGATATAGTTGTTTTGGAGCGCCGTCGTGTTGAGGCCCAGGGCCGTGTACTCCGCCTGAATCGAGGAAGCCGCCATCTGATCGATCAGACTGCTCCCCAGGGTGCTGAACTTCTGGCCGATGGCGGCGGTCATCTCGGACAACTGAGCGGCAGGAAGTTGGCCAAGAAGGGCAAAGACGTCCATTCCCGGCCGAAGTTTCGAAAGGCCCAGAGCTTGGCCCACGGCCCCCGCCTGGGAGGGATTGGCGGCCAGTTGCTGAATGAAGGAAACGATCAGGAGCGACTTGCCCATCAGCCCATCAAGCTGGTTGATCTCGGCGGCGCCCACGTCCTTCAATACGTAGATCGGCTCTTTGGCCAGGTCCGGGTAGGTTTTCAGATACAGCGAATAGTCGGGCGAGCTCCGGTCGATTAGGGTGTAGTCGTCCAGAACCTTGGCCTGGTCCTGAGGGCTCAGGAAGAGGGCGAGCTTTTGCATCTCACTCTCACGGATCGCCATGGGAACGGCGTTCTCTACGCCGCGCTGCTGAATGCCCACGTTCACGATCTGCGACATGTAGTCGGGAAGCGCCAGGTCGCAGTTGGCCTGGATGAACAGCAAGACCACCGTGAGAAGGATCAAACCGGCAAACGGCTTCAGATACTTAGCCAGTCGCGTCATCTTGGTTCTTACCCCTCGTTCGGGACCAGCGTCTCCGATGCCAAGGCGTTTCGATCGTTATCCTCGCGCGGCCGCCCGGGCCCGACGGCGTACACCGCCAAAGCGCGAGTCGCATCCAGTAGGCCTTTCCCAAGGCCGTATTTCGAACCTCCGAGATCCTGGGATTCATGGGCGGGGGCTGTGGCCAGGAGTTCCTTCGAGCTGGCTGGCTTTCTCAATCAGGATTCTCAATGCGGCAATAACTCTTTCCTGCTCGGCGGGGGTGAGAGCGCACGCCAGGCCTTGAGTCCACCGCTCGCGGCTGCGAATCTTCTGCAGAACCCGGCGGCCTTCTTCGGTCAGGAGAATTCTCCGGATGCGGCGATCGTGGGCGTCTTCGACCCGGGTGATCAGGTCCCGTTGCACCAGCCCTTCCAGCAGCTGGCTGGCGGCAGCGCTGGTCACGCCGAGTTCACCGCCGATATCCGAGACGTCATAAGTACCCCTGCGGTAGATCTGAAATAGAGCCATGATCTGCGAGACGGAGAGCCCCAGGTCTTTGGAGGAGCGAACCAGCCCATGCATGGAGCGGCGCATGAACAGATCCGTCCACTCGCGGAACGCAGCCTCCAGGCCTTCCGGGGAACCGGTCAGTTTCGGACTCATGATAGTTAAGCCCCCTTTATATTATGCCCCTCTTATTGATCTGTCAAATCGCCAAATCCGAGTGGCGATACCGATTTCGACCAAACCTGCGTTCCCTCGAACAGGCCGTCAAGGAAAGAAACGCACAACCCGCCAAGAGGCTTCCTGGAAAATGTCATGGCTCTGGCTGGGGGAGAGCGGGCTGACTTTTTTGGGATGACCGGCGCGGCGGGTCGCGCGGCGGGCCCGGCCCTTGCAGGGGCCATCCGGGTCGGACTACAGAGATCTGGGAAGTGCTCGTGGCCGATGCCCTGAGTCCTTGGGGCCCGTACGCCCATCCGATCGAGGAGCAGGCGGCTGGGACCAGTCAAACGATCGAACCGGTTGGGCGGCCACTGGGAAGGATGCCGGCCGCACCCCGTGACCGATCGATGGTGCCCTGGGCTCTCGTTTGGCAAAACGCCCACGAGTTCCTATCACATGGCCGGCTGCACGGGCGAACCCTTTTCCTCCCGCTGGCGGTGGCGGGACCCACCGGAGCGGACCTGCCTGCCTGGGTTGCGGAAGTCCTTGGTCGGCGCCGACTGTGCTTGCTTCCCACTGTTCGGCTCTGAGTCAGTTGACTCAGAAGATTCGTGTCCATATAATATGTAGCCTAACCATTTTCTTCGGGGGACAAGCCCCGCGGTGAGGGCTTCTCGGGGCCCGCTTCACCCGCGGTTGGCTCCTCGTTGGGGGGATTGGCCATGAAAGGCCGTGACGCTCAGGCCGACGCCCATGAAATCCGCTCGCTCGCGGGCATGGTCGTCAAGGCGGCCCGGAGAGACATGGAACGCCGGCTGGGGGAGGCGGGCGTTGGGATCAGCGGCTTGCAATACGGGGTTCTGCTGATCCTCAGCGAGCGGGGCCACACCCTGAGCGAGCTGAGTCGTCTGATGGCGCGGGAACCTGCAACGCTCCTCCCCGCCGTGGATACCTTGGAGAGGAAACGGCTGGTGAAACGGGGCCGAGATCCTCAAGACCGCCGGCGCACTCCAGTGCTGATTACCGCCTCGGGTAAGTCGGTTCTGAAGCGTGTGCCCCCGGTCGGCTCGCACGATCTCCTGCCGAAAGCCTTGAGGGAGTTGGGGGAGGAGAACACCAGTCAATTGTTGGCCCTGCTGCGTGAGGTTACGTTGCTTTTGCCCGATGGGAAACATCAGACATCCCAGGAGGGGTAGCCACCTATGCCGCTGATGAGAGCCGTCCAAATTGCCTCGCCCGGAGCGGACTTCCAGTTGGTGAAAAAGGAAATCCCGGAGCCCAGGGCCCATGAAATCCGGATCCGGGTGGAAGCCTGTGGGGTCTGTCGCGGGGATACGCTCGTCAAGGAAGGGCATTTCCCGGGGCTTCAATATCCTCGGGTTCCGGGGCACGAAGTGGTGGGCCTGATTGACCGTTGCGGTACGAATCTGGTCTCGGATTGGGAAGTCGGCCAACGCGTGGGGGTTGGGTGGTACGGCGGACCGTGCCTCAAGTGCAGTGCCTGTCGGCGGGGCGACCTGGGCAGGGGCCAGAACATCATGGCGACCGGGATTTCTTTTGACGGGGGCTATGCGGAATACATGGTGGCCCCCATGCAGGCCTTTGTGAAGATTCCTTCGGAGATCACCCCCACCGAGGCGGCGCCGCTGCTATGCGCCGGAAGAACGACCTTTGAGGCGGTGCGTAGCAGCGGGGCGCGAGGCGGCGACCTGGTCGCCGTTCTGGGCCTTGGCGGCCTGGGGCACTTGGCGATTCAGTTTGCTCGGAAGTTCGGCTGCCGTACAGTGGCCCTTTCTCGCGGCCGGGAGAAGGAACAGTTGGCGTATCAACTCGGAGCGCACCTGTATGTGGATACCGAGGCTGCCCAGCCGGGGGAAGAGCTCCGCAAGCTTGGAGGCGCGCGGGTCATTCTGGCTACGGCGCCAAGCGGCCGGGCGATTTCGGACGTGATCAACGGCCTGGGGAATGACGGCCAACTTTACCTCCTGGCGATGCAGAATGAACCCATTCAAGTATCTCCCCTTCAACTGGCGCGCGGGGGGCGTTCGATCCGAGGCTCCATGGGAAGGTTCGTCAGCGGTTCCGTGGAAGACACGCTCAGCTTCAGCGTCCTGTCCGGGATCCGCCCCATGGTTGAGACCTTCTCGCTGGATCAGGCCTCCGAGGCGTATGAGAAGATGATGTCCGCCCGGGTGCACTTTCGGTCGGTGCTTGTGCCCGGGATGTCGCCGGCTGGGGGCTAATTCCACGAATGGCGCTCGGGCGAGGCCCTGGAGGAGAACTCGTTGGCATCCCTCGATGGCTCCGAGGGAACCAGCGCACGAGGTGCCCCTTTCAGGAGAGCAATGGACTGGGTGCTTTGATCCCAAAGGAGGGACAAAATGTCGGAGATATTGGATCTCGTGCAGGCCCGTCATTCTACCAGGGTTCCTTTCGATTCTAACCGGCCGATCGCAAAGGAAGGCCTCAGGCAGATCCTGGAGGCCGGGCGCTGGGCGCCCAGCGCCCACAACATGCAAAACTACGAAGTGGTTGTCGTCGACGATCCAAGACTATTGACGGCCATCGAGAACATTCACGGGCCGATGTCGCTGGAGTTCCTCCGGGAGAATTACCCGTTGCTCAGTTTTTCGGAAGAGGAGCTGCTCCGCAGGAAAGTCGGGCTGTTGGGGACGATGTTCCCTCCTTCCTGGAGAACGCCGAACCCGAAACCAGAAGCGGTGGCCGAACCAGGGCAGGCCCGACCCGCCTTTCCGCCCACTTCCATGTTGCTCTTCGTGCTGTACGATCCCAGCCGGAGGGCCCCGGCCTCGGAGGGCGATTTCCTCGGGATCATCAGCCTGGGGTGCCTTATGGAAAACATGTGGCTGGTAGCCCAATCGCTGGGCATCGGTTGCCAGATCGTAAGCGCCCTGGCGGCGGGTTCGGTTGAAAAGGAAGTCAAGAGCCTCCTGGGCATCCCGGAATCGATGAGGATTGCTTTCACGATGCGCCTGGGGTATCCGGCTGCAGCGCCCGCGAAGTCTCTGCGGGTACGCCGGGACATTGAGGATTTCACGCACCACAACCGCTATAACCACAAAGGTCTGGATTGAAGAGTCCCTCGGAGAGGATGGCGGAATGACTGCCAAGGTCGTTGTGATCACTGGTGCCAGCGGCGGGATTGGGGCGGCGCTGGCCAGACAGCTCGCGGGGCGAGGCGACAAACTGGTCCTGGGCGCCCGGCGCGAGGCGGAACTGAAGCAGGTGGCTCAGGAATGCGGGGCGGGGACGCTGGCGGTGGTGGCGGATGTGACTCGGCGCGCGGAGGTGGAGCGGCTGAGGGATGAAGCGCTGCGCGCCTTTGGCCGGGTGGATGTGTGGGTCAACAATGCCGGTCGTGGAATCGGCCGCCAGGTCCTGGACCTCACGGATGGAGATTTCGACGAGATGATGGCCGTCAATGCCAAGTCGGCATTGTACGGGATGCAGGCCATCCTCCCTTATTTCAAGGAACGGGGGGAAGGCCACCTCATCAACGTCTCCTCGGCGCTTGGGCGAATCCCGTTCGCCCCTTACCGCTCGGCGTACAGCGCCGCCAAGGCTGCGCTCAACAGCCTGACGACCAATCTCCGCCTGGACCTGCGCCGCGAGTACCCGAATATTCGCGTGTCATTGGTCATGCCGCCCACGGTCAGCTCTGACTTCGCACGCAACGCCCTGCATGGCACCCCGGTTCCGCCCGGCGGTCCTCGCCCCGGGATCGTTGTCCAGACCCCGGCGGAGGTGGCGGCCGCTATCGTGGCGTTGATTGATCATCCTCAATCCGAGCTGTACACCAGCCCCGAGACCGCCGAGACCGTCGCCCGCTACTACGCCGACATCTACGCATTTGAAGAGGGCATGGGGAGGTGACGTTCTCTGTCCCCTAAGGGGGACAGCTTCGCAGAGCACGCACACCCCGTTGGGTCACGTTACGCTCTGCCCGCCCCGTCCGGGCGGTAGGAGTAGCTAGAGTGCCAAGAGCAAGATGCAGGATATTTCGAGCCGCATTCACATCGCGGTCGAGCACGAGACCGCAGGCAGGACAGTGGTGAACCCGAATTGCCAGAGTCTTTTCAACCCAATCGCCGCACCCGCTGCACCTCTGCGAGGTGTTGAGCGGGTTCACGGCAACCATCCGGCGACCAGCGTCTTCCGCTTTGTACGCCAACAGTTGCCGCAACTCGCCCGGCCCCGCATCGTGCGACGAGAGCGCCAAATGTCTGTTGCGGTTCATAAACGCGAGGGGCATGTCTTCCACGGCAATCAGATCGTGCTCTTTCACCCACCGGTGCGAAAGCTGATGCAGGAAGTCCCGGCGCTGGTTGGCGACGTGCTCGTGCAATCGAGTGATCTGGCGCATCGTGTTCCGCCGGCGATGACTGCCTCTTGTTTGTCGGGCTGCTCTCCGCTGCAGAATACGCAACTCAACCAGACTCTGCCGCAACCAGCGCGGGTTCTCAATCGTCTCGCCGGTCGAAAGACCAGCCAGCGAGTGCAGACCCACATCAATCCCCAGCGGTTTAGTGGGTGGCGC
>JBEKXU010000046.1:0-20165 GCA_049511715.1 Anaerolineales bacterium | reverse complement strand
CGTCTCTGCTCAGGCAAGCCAACGAGGCGCTGCTCACGACACTCCGAAGCCGACGGCACTCTCCGGTCCAGTTTCCGGCTCTCTTTTGTCCGCCAAGACCGGCTTTCCGGCTGAGCTTCTAGCCTCTTCCGCCGATGGAGAGGATGGAGGGATTGGACGGCCGCCCAAATCGAACCCAAACAGTTTGTTGATTCCTAGCCGGATATCGCCTATGCTGTGGCGGCTTGGGGGTTGCTCAGTCTTCAGGGAGCGGCGTCGACTCGCCGCGTGCCATGGCGAAGGCAGAGGTCAGGGCGGCGGGCACCCCAAGCGAAGAGTTGCTGTCGAGGGGAAATCCTCAGATCAGGGGTACGGACCAACCCTGCTGGGACTGGAGTGGCGTTCATGACCTTTTCGGACCCTAGCCGGCCAAACGATTTCTTTGACCGGATCTACCGCGAGGCATCCCCCTGGGATGTTGGCGAGGCGCAGCCAGCCTTGCTTGCTCTGCTCGACGACTTTGCACCCGCGGGCCCCGTACTGGACGTCGGTTGCGGCACGGGCGAGCTTGCGCTGGCCCTTGCCCGGCGCAGCCTCACGGTTCTGGGTGTGGACCTTGCCGAGGCTGCGATTACCCAGGCCCGCGTGAAGACAGCTAATGCCGCGCCGGAGGTCCGCCGCCTGGTCGAATTCCGCATCGGCGACGCGCTTCGTCCCTCCCAGCTCCCCGGCCCCTTCCGGGCGGTGGTCGACTCCGGGTTTTTCCATCTCTTTGGCCCGCTCGACCGGCAGCGATTTGCAGGCGAGCTCGCTGAGACCTTAGCCAGCGGCGGCCGGTATTATCTGCTGGGTTTTGCCATCAGCCCTTCCGTCCCCAATGCGCCGCGGCGGGTTCTCGGGAGCGAGCTGCAGACCTTGTTCGTGCCCGAGCAGGGTTGGCGCATTCTGGCGCTGCGCCCAGCGCGGTTCCTGCTCCGCCTGCCGGGCCGGGACAACATTCCAGCCTTGGCCGCGTGCATCGAACGAGTACCTCCAGGGTGAGACCGGACGACAGATCGCCCTGCTGAGTTCAGCAACCTCTGGCCGACCTGGCGGTTCAGCCGCCACTCGCTCGAGGAGCCCTGAGGGGCCCACCAAGGCCAGTGCTCTCCGCGCAAGGAAGCCGATGCGGACAGAGGGGAGAACCCCATGATTGGCCGGGAGAACCCGGAATGAAACCGGACTTCCCTTCATTGACTTGCGATTCGAGAACCCACGACGGCCTGGAACTCTAGATCGAGTCCGACGAACGACGTCGCCCTCAGGAGGACCTCCTCAATCCCAAGACCGGCCGGCGCTTCCCGATTCGCGGCGGCATTCCGATCTTTCTCCAGGAGGGCGAAGTATCGGGATCGAACCTAAGATATCAAGCCATGTATGATCGCGGGGCACCGTTCTACGATGCCTCGACATGGCTGGCCTCACGCTTGAGGGGAATGAACGTCGAAAGCCGCCTGCGGGAATACCTCGACGAGCTTGAGGCGGGAACGGGGAGCCTGGTCCTGGAAGTCTCTGTGGGCACCGGGCGCAATCTGCAATTCCTGCCGCGCAATGCAAAATTCGTTGGGCTCGACATCTCGTGAGGGATGCTGAAACAATGCCAGCTCAACTCGGCAAAATGGAAGCTCGACGGAATGCTCTGCCTGGGGACCGCGGAGCAACTGCCCTTCAAAGACCAGGTATTTGATGTTGACACCAACCTCAGGGGGAAATCCGATAACCTCGTCCCGAGGGTCCCCATCCCTAGCTCCGCGACCGTCATGGCGCGAGCCAGTGGAGATCACGGTCCGATGCCAGCCAGGCCATGGATAGCCGACCCGGTCAGCGCAGAGACGCCCAGGGGTCCCAATAGCCCCCATCCAATCTCCCGCGCCGGATTCGCGCCTCGGCGCACGCCATGCGCGCCTGTTCCTTCCGGTCAGGTGCCCCAGAGAGGCACGAGCTTGAGGATCCAGCGGGTCGTGGAAACGCCAGCCAGCGACGATCCCGCCAGATCGCCGCTTTGCACCCCGCGGTCCGCCGTCATCGCAGCCAGACCCACCCGAGCCAACCCATTCTCTCCGGCGCAGCCTTGTCCCTCCGAACCAGCTGGAATCCGGTGCTAGTTGCAGGCTGTCGCCAGCAGCGGCGTAACGTCCACGGTGTTGCTGACCAGCTTGAACTTGCCGGCCGTAATCCCCAACGGCTGGAACGGCAGGGTCGCCTGCATGCCCGGATTGCCAAGATGCATCGTGTAGCAACCCACAAACGTCTGCTGCCCGTTGCTGGTAGTCGTCACTTTCATGCCCAGTGGGACGTAGTAATACCGTTGGCCCGCCCCCACATCGCTGGTGGGAATACCGAAGGTGGCCGTCACAACGCCCGTATTGCTGAACCCGGCCGCATACGAAGTATAGGATCCAACGGAAGAGGACGGGTTCTGCCAGTAGGAATAGGCCCGCACGTATTCCTTCCGGTTCAAGGAATTAAGCAGCGAGCTGATCAATTCCTCGGGGCCGCTGCGGTTATCGATGTAATTGTTGTTGCTCAGATCACTGAGGGATTCGACCACAGCCGGCACCGGATTGGCTCCCAACGGGTAGTTGGCGCCGGTGCAGGCAGACCCCAGTGCCGTCGCATTGCTCGTCGACGGACTGATCGCCGTCTTGACACCCCGCTCGATCATCATGGGCGAGATCGGCGGCGCGCCAAAATTCGCCGGCTGGGGCAGGCGCAAGATGAAACAACTGGAGAATCTGCTTGTGCTGCCGTTGCCCAGGGTGTCCACAAGGACTGCTGGCACAGTGTAGTACATGCTCCCGGCAGCGCCATCCGAGGTGATCAGGCCAAAGGTGATTGCTTCCGAAGTGGTATTCGCCAGTCCGTTGGTGAAATTGTCCAGCGAACCAATGTAATCGGAGGGGGAGTCCCAGTAGGAATAGGCCCTCAAGTATTCGTGGCGGTTGATCGCATTAACATAGGAAAGCATCAAGGCCGCAGGCGTGCTGAGGTCATCCAGATAGACTCCCGCAGACACGTCCGGAAGCCCGCCCGGAGGAAGCGGAGTGGCCGTCGGAACGGCTGCCAGCGAGATGGTTGGGCTTGGCTGAAGGGTGACCGTCGGCGGCACCTCGGTTGCTGCAAGAAGTGTTGCGGTCGGGATCTGGGATGTTGCTTGCGCGGTTGGCGGGACCGCGGTTGGCGGGATCGCGGTTGGCTGCGCCGTGAGCGTGGCTGCGGGCTGGCAGCCGGCCAGCAGTATTCCCAGGACCATGATTATGCCTGAGGCTCTCGTCACTTTCATCTCTCCCTCGCTTGGTTTTATCGAACTTCACTAATGATCGGATTATATCCCTCTTTTTGCTCGACTTCAGCTCTTCGCGCAACGGTCCGCCACAGCTCAGGGGCACAACCTTTCCTGCGCAATACCCTGGCCGCCTCAAGACGCCCCTCTTGGCGCTATGATCGGATGCCAGTCCTTTCGCGAAAGTGCCCTAACCAGCGAACCGCTCCTGTTGCCCCTCGAATGCGGTGCGCTCGGATTCGGCCGTCCTTCATCCGATCCGAGCGTCATATCTGTGGCCGACTGCGCGATCCGGATCCCCCGAGAGCTTCGCCGGGGAGCTCCTGTCCCCCTGCCCCTTCACCGCGCCGGGCGCCTCGAGGCCAGGGCGCCGCCGGTGTGAGTTCGCCGCCCCACCCTTGCGTCCTTAGAGGAGAAAGGATTCCAGGCACTGGTTCCGGGGCCGCTCCCGGGGTCCACCTCATGGTCCCCGACCTCTCCATCCCCCCTCAAGACAGCAGCAGGTCGGGGAGTCTAGATTCCATTCTTTCTTTTCGAGGCGAACTCTTGGTTCAACGGGCTAGAACAGCGAGCGCACCTCGCGAGCGATTTCGAGGTCCTCGCGTGCCCTGATGACCAGCGTCCGGAGCTGCGCTCCCTCACCACGGATCAGATGACCAATGCTGCTGTCCTCGTTCTTTGTCGGGTTCAGCGACAGGCCCAGAAATGCGAGCCCCTCCACTGCCCGGGCACCGATTACGGGAGCATTCTCGCCGACACCTCCCGTGAAGACCAGCGCGTCCAGGCCGTCCACTGAGGCCGCCATCGAGGCAATGGCCGCGCGCAGGCGGTGGACATGGATATCGGGGGTGAGGCTCACCTCGGGCTCCCCAGACGCCACTCACGCCAGGATCGCTCGCATGGCCGCTGTTCCCGGCCAGGCCCGGCAGCTCCTTCTCACGCATCGCCCGCCTCTTGCCAACGCATTATGTTGCCGAGGGCGTGTGGAACGCCTCGCAGAATCTGGGATCGCTTGGGAGCACCCTGCTTGACATCAGCGTCATCCTGGGCAGCATCCTCGTCTTGCTGGCCGTCTCGGCCCACGCGCTGCGGGGCCTATCCGCGGTAGCAGGGACGATCTGACCCCTCCTCTGTCACCACACCTATCAGCTCTGCCTCCATTCGGGCAGGGACCCGGAGGAGGGCCTTGGCCTGCAAACGGCTCAATTCACCTTCGCTCCAGACTTATGAGAAAGCGCAAGATACCCTTTCACTCAACCCGGCAGCTCCAGCGGCGCTGCCGCCACGATGCCGCCGTGAGCCGTCAGACGAACGCGCCCGATCGCTTCCGGAAGCCGAGCGCACCCCGTCCCATATGAACCCTTTCCCGCCTAGCCGCCCATTCTTCATGACCGAGGCCCCGACCCAGAGTTCGACCGGAATGGCATCAAGCGAGCAAGGGAATCCACGACGCACTTCCTCGAGTCCTTCTCGAATATGCTCAAATCGAGAGGGGGATTTTGATGGCCTCAGCGACCGCCCCAGCAATTCCAGCGGCTCGTCGGGGGCAGGAATCTTTTTGTCAACGGCTCAGGGGTCAGTGGGAAAAATCGATCCCGCGCGAGGAGGACGGCTGGGCTGGAGATCCTTTGTCGCCCCAGGAGCACCATCCGCAAGTCCCACTCAGGGTTCAGTGGCCCAACGTCAGAACCCGATTCCTCGCTTCCTACTCGCGCGGTTCCAGCAGCACCAGATCATTGCCATAAAGGTCTTTAGCAACTGCCTGGATGCCGTAGGGCAGATCCTCGGGGGGCGAGTCAAATTTCACCCCCCGCCCCTGCAACAGAGTGTAGGTCTGGCGGCAATCATCCACGCTGAAAACGATGGTGGGGTTCTTGCCGACCATGGCGGCGTGCTGTTCGCGCTCCGCCCCCTCAAACCAGTCGGAAGGTTGCAGGACAATCTCCAAGCCCTCTTGGTCCTTGGGAGCGATGGTCAGCCAGCGCCGCCCGGGGCTCAGGGGAAAGTCAGCGCGCTTTTCCAGACCCAGTGTTTCGGTGTAGTACTGAAACGCTTCCTCTTGATCCCGAACGACGAGCGTGATGCGAATGACTTTGGAAATCATGGTTACTCTCCGGCGGCCTTCAGAAGAAAGAAGACGCTGGCGGCCCCGCCTGCGGATACGGCCACGATCGCACGAGGGAAAAGCCGCCAAGGACTCGATGGAATATCCTACTTCACATCAGGTTTTGCATGGTGTATAGTTTGCAATCGCGGTCTGGAGGTGACCGGCGGGACAGGAACGCGTTCCGCCAGGATGCAGTCAGCCTGGCTTCTGTGGAAAGGCCCTGATCGGTCGCGGACCGGAACTCGGAAATTGAGGTTCCTTGGTCGAGACGGCCGAGCCTCATTCTTGCGCCTGAACGCTCATGTTTGCGGGTCCGGGAATGCGAGGCACGCCACGGCGAGCTCAGCCGTGATGCGTATATCGCGCAGACAATTCGGGCGTTCCTCGACAGGGGAATACTCACCGGCTCCGGCGCGTGCAAAGGGAATTGGACTATCCTGTCGGCATTGCACCGGATCGCCGGGAATGTGAAGGGAAACGCCGGCCGTGCCACCGCCCGAGCCAGTTTCTTTCACGGTACGTCAAGGACGGAACCGAGGGCCCAGAAGGCTCGGCGGCGGCCCAATTAGATTCTAGCGTGGAGAGGGTAGCGATACGGAAACACAAAACGGGATCACCCAAGCGGCCTCCGCCCACGGGCGGCGGCGCATTGAATACAAATGGATCGCGTTGAGCGTGACCACGATCGGATCGCTGATGGCGGCGATTGATAGCACTATCGTGATCCTGGCGCTGCCGGACATGATGGAGAAACTCCACGCCGACCTGATCGAGATGGTCTGGGTCATCATGGCGTACATCCTGATCAGCACCGTCTTTCTGCTGACCTTCGGGCGTGTGGCGGACATGCTCGGCCGGGTGCGCATGTACAACCTGGGCTTCGTCGTCTTCACGGTGGGCTCCGCTTTGTGCGGGATCTCGCAGACCGCCCTCCAGTTGATCCTGTTCCGGCTTGTCCAGGGGTCCGGCGCGGCCCTGATGATGGTCAACAGCCCGGCGATCATCACCGAGGTCTTTCAGGCGAACGAGCGCGGTCGTGCGCTCGGGATCAACGGCGTCACCTGGGCGCTGGGGGCGATTGCCGGCCCTCTTCTGGGGGGTGTGATTCTCGCCGCCACCAGCTGGCGCTGGATCTTCTACATCAATGTACCGATCGGAATTATCGGCACGCTGTGGGGCTATCGGGCCTTGCACGAAATGTCCAAGCCCAAGCGGGGCGAGAGATTCGACCCGGTCGGCGCGCTAACCTTCAGCCTCGGCCTGGTCTCCCTGTTGGTAGCGCTGACCCTGGGCATCGAATACAGCTGGACCTCGCTGCCGATTCTGTCCTTGTTCGCTCTGTTCGTGGTGATGTTCATCGTATTCTTCGCTTGGGAGCGGCGCGCGGTGAACCCCGTGCTGGATCTCTCGCTCTTCCAACATCGTGTGTACAACTTCTCGGTGCTGGCCGCGATGCTTCAGTCGCTGGCGATGTTCGCCGTCGACTTCTTGATCGTGTTCTACCTGCAGGGGGTGCGCGGCTATAGTCCCCTGAGATCCGCCCTGCTGCTCATTCCTCTCCCTTTGGTCAGTGCGGTGGTGGGGCCGTTAAGCGGAATGCTGGCTGACCACATCGGCGCCAGGATTCCCGCAACCGCCGGCGTGTTGCTGCAGGCCACGGCCTTGGCCTGGTTCATCACGAGGCTTTCGCCGGTGACGCCGTACTGGGAAATCGCCGTCGGGTTGGCCCTAATGGGCCTGGGCGGAGGCCTGTTCTGGTCACCGAACACGAGCGCGGCGATGAACAGCGCCCCTGTGTCCCGGCTCGGTGTCGCCTCGGCAACGCTGGCTACCTTTCGGCAGACGGGCATGGTGACTAGTTTTGCTTTGGCGCTCGCGGTGGCCGCCGGGAGCCTGCCGAGCCAGATCGTCATGAACCTGTTTGTCGGCACGAACGTAACGCTCGGTTCGCAAATGATGCAGGCCTTCGTCATCGGCATCAAGAGCGCTTTCCTGGTCTCAGCAGTACTTTGCGTGGTCGCCTCGGGCTTTTCGCTCGTGCGCGGCAAAGAGGATCGGCGGCGGTTGGTGCAGGCGGATGCGATGGCGAAATAGGATCCGGCCAAGCGCCGGACCGCTTCAGATCACAGCGAGACACTGAAGGATCGAGCCTGCCCAGCGGGAACCCGTTCGGCCGCATTCTCTTTGCGGATTCTCGCAAACGATGCCTTCCGGTGCGCTTGACCGGGCAACCCAGGGACGGAACCGATCGTGTCCCTCGCCAGCCAGCTCTATCGCTCGCTGGGGAAGCCGCCGGACCCGGTCGGAGCACCGTTTGTCCGGGTCACAATCCCTCAGCTCACCATGACGAAAGCATGAGAAACCTCTCCCCGGGCGGGTTACCCTTCCCGCCCTGGGAGAGGGGTTCTTTTCTACTCCCCCCTTCGTTTCTGCCCTGACGACTGAGCTTGTTTCTGGTCGCTCTTCTTTCGCGTTTGACTCAGAGCGCCGCCACGGCCGGGATGATTTCCTTGCCGAAGGTCTTTAGAGGCGAAATCTCGTGGACATTGGGCATGTTGAAGATCGCATGCTGGATGCCAAGGCCCGCCAGCTGGCGGCACTGCGCGACCACATCCGCGGCGCTCATCTGACCGGGGGCCAGCCGGGCCGTCGCCAGCGTGGTCTTCTCGATCGCGGCATAGTCCCGGCCCAGCCGATCGCAGTGCCCCTTCAGCACGTCTAGCTTGTGGCGGATCACTTCAATGTCCGCGGCGGCAAACAAGTTGCACGCGTCGGCGTACTGGGCGACCAGGCGCAAGGTTTTCTTCTCCCCCGAGCCGCCGATCAGGATCGGCGGGTGAGGCCGGGTCAGAGGCTGCGGGCTGTTCAGGGTGTCCGCAAGGTGATAGTGCTTGCCGTTGTAGGGAGCGCGCTTGCCGGACCACATCTGCTGGACGATCTGCAGGGCCTCTTCCAGCCGCTCGAAGCGCTCGGCCAGCGGAGGGAAGGGGATCCCGAGCCCAAGCGACTCTCGCTCGTTCCAGGCCGCGCCGATGCCCAGGTAGGCGCGCCCCCCGGAAAGCACGTCCAGGGTTGTCACGGTCTTTGCCAAGATTCCCGGGTGGCGGTAGATGACACCCGTGACCAGGGTACCCAGCTTGACCTTCTTCGTTATCCCGGCCAGGTAGGAAAGGACGCTGTAGCCTTCCAGCATCTCGTCCTCGGCCGGACCGAGGCCTGACCTTCCATCTCGGCCGCCGATCTGAAAGAAATGGTCCATCACCCACAGGCTGGCAAAGCCCGATTCGTCGGCCGCTACCGCGATCTCCGCTAGGGTCTTGCGGATGGCGTCCGGGCCGCCCGGCCAGGTGAAATTCGGAACCTGCAATCCAATTTTCATTTGTCCTCTTTGTATTCGGAATTATGCGAACGGCTGTCCGAAGCGCTCACGGTGAGCGATTTGAGAGAGCGGCTTGCGCTTCTTCTTGCCCTTGCCGATTGCCTTGTCCGCGTACCCGAAGGGCACGATGGCCAGCACATCGATGGCGTCGGGAATTCCCAGGACCGGCTTGACCGCGTCCAGGTTCCCGAAGCCGACCCAATTCGAGCCAATGCCTTCCGACCAGGCGGTCAGGACCATCGATTGAATCGCGCGGCTCGCATCGGAAACCGCGAACACTGATTTCTCCATGGCGACGACAATCGCCAGCGGCGCCTGGGCGATGTACCGCCCGGTTTGGGCCAATCCTCCCAGTTTTTTCAACGTCTCCGGATTCTCCACAATGATGAAATGCCAGGGCTGGTCATTTTTGGAGCTGGCGGTCAGCCGGGCCGCCTCCACGATCCGACGGACGACCTCCGGTGGAACCCGTTTGTCCCGGTAGGTGCGTACTGCGAGCACCGTGCGGACGGCTTCGTATACCTCCATGACATGTCTCCTTCCTAACCCAGCAATAGCCCGAGCGGGAGTCGCTCGTCATTCAACCGCAGGGAGTATATCAGGAGAAGGAGGCCGCAAACCAAGCGGGTCCTATTCTGCCGTCAACACGTCGCTTGAGATACGCCGCCCACAGATCGACCCGATTGAGCCTGCCGCAAGCTATGGCCCCATCAATCCAGCCGGAAGGACACGCCTGCAAGGACACGCACCCAGCGCTTCCGCACATTCTTCGGGACGCCCAGGAAAGACTCCGGATAGTCGGCAACGATCTGCAGGAAGCCGAGGGCCGCCCCGGATCAGCCAGGTCCAGCTGCCCTCCCTTCTGCAGGCAGGCGGTGTGGGGAATCGCCAGCAAGGACACTTCCAGGAATTCGGCCAGCGGGAAGATCGTGAACGCCGCGAATCCCCCTCCGCGGGCAAAAAGAAGCTAACCATTGGCAAGGCGCAGCCGCGCCACGAGAACCGGTGGAATCTCGCTGAACTTCCCGCCCCAGCTGAGCGGGTGCTCCTGCGGACCGTCAGGCGGAAAGGCGCATTCCTCGAATCCGTCCAGGACAAAACCGCATCGGAAGCCGAGGTTCAGGTAGTACTGCAGCGGCCGCTCGAAATACACCTGCACCCGGGGTTGGCCGCGTAGCGCCAGGCCGCGGGCTTGATACGGGGTCAGGTAACGGGAGATCTTGACCGAATAGACCGTCTTGATCCCGCCTTCCCCATCGATTTCTTCCCCCACATGGACACAAGAAGAGTTGTTAAAGGCCGGATGGGTCAGCGAAAAGACAAAGGGCCCCTCGGGCTTGAGCAGTTTGGCCAGGGCCCGGAGGAGCGGGCCGATCTCGGCCATGTCGAACAACGCCATATTGCAAAGGGCCGCATCGAAGGAGGCCCGCCCCAGTTTGAGGAGCGCTCGCTCGTCGGTTCCGTCGACGACTCGATAGTCAATGCGTTGGTCCGGATTCGGTTTTCGCCGGGCCATCCGGATAAGCTCCTCCGAAAAGTCGAAGGCAAGGACTTGGGCACCCAGGGCGGCCAGCCTGCGGGAGGTCAGACCGTTGCCGCAAGCCGCATCCAGGACACGCTGCCCGGGCTGAACATCCAGCAACCGGACCGCCGCCGGCCATTCCAGCAGGTTGACGAATTCGTTGCCTTCTCCCATATGCTCATCCCAGAAGGCCGCGTTGGCATTCCAGGCAGCGCGCACTTCGTCGTTGGCTTGAGCCAAATCGTCCTTCGCCATTCACTTTCCTCCCTTGCGTACCGACAGTTCTTGAGCCATCGGTGGATCCCTGCACCCAGCAGGCCGGGCTGCGAGCCAAGCATTCTATCATTACGATCTGGCGGTGCGGCGACGGAATCCTTCTTCCACAGGCAATTCCTGGGAGGCCAACAGGATCGGATTGAGGATGCGCTGGACGCGAGCGTCCACTGTTCCCGGCAGACTGGGGCGGCCTTGAGCATTCTGCCCTGTGGCTGCTTTCCCGACAGAAGCCACCATTTGACCCTTGACCGACTCTATAAACCGGTGTCAAATTGCCGACGACCGCGGTTCGCCGGACGCCGGTCTCGCAGGCAAGCCCAACCGGTCAAGGAGAACTTGGCAATGACGCTTTCCAAACTAACCCCCAACATGGCCTACGCCCAATTGGCCAGTGACGAACAAATAGAACGCGCGGCAAAAGCCCTGCAAGCCAACGGCATCCGCGTGCTCATTGCCGCCAACGGCGAAGAGGCCAAGGCCAAGCTGTTCGAGACCATCCCAGCTGGCGCGGAAGTATTTACCGGCAATTCGCGGACGCTGGATACCCTGGGCATCCCCGCCGAAGTCGACCAGCGGTACAACTCGGTGCGCGCCAAGCTGGCGACCATGGACCGCCAGACTCAAATGCGCGAGATGATCAAGCTCGGCGCGGTTCCTGAATACATCGTCGGCAGCGTCCACGCCGTGACGGAGGACGGCGAGGTGGTTATCGTCTCCAACACCGGAAGCCAGCTGGCAGGCTACGCCGCCAGCGCCGCGCACGTCGTTTGGGTGGTCGGCGCCCAGAAGATTGTGGCCGACCTGGGCGAGGGCCTGAAGCGCGCCTGGGAGTACTCCTATCCGCTGGAGGATGAGCGCATGCTTCAGGCCGCCGGCCGAAACAGCAGCATCGGCAAACTCCTGGTCGTTTATAAGGAAGTCATCCCAGGGCGGACAACGATGATCCTGGTAAAGGAAGCACTTGGCTCCTGATGGCGTGCTTGCCCGGCCGGACGGATAACGATCCCTGCGCAACCCGCGGCTTCCCTCTATTATGACCGCATCCACCCAGAAGCCACGCGCTGCCGGCTTCCTCTCAAGAGGGTCGATAAAGAGCGGACACCCCCGAAGAGATACTTCTTGCCCCCGCCGTAGGTCTTCAAGATCAGACGGCTGAGGAAATCACGGCCTCCTAAGCCGCGGGGCGGATGACTGCGTCGGCCGCACTCAAGAGGGGCGGCGTGGGAGAGAAGATCCGCATTGCGCTTGGTGCCACAGGCGACAAGCGCACCAACCTAAGGGCAAGGCCATGATGATCTGCACTCGTCCCTGCGGGCTGGTCATGGCGCCCCCCGCCGGACGCTCTCTCGGTCACATCGTGCTCATGAATCGCGGGATGCATTTCCATCCAAGGTCGGGCGGCAGCCTCGGCTAGGCTGAAGAAGGTCTCCCGGCTTGGGCGGGTTGCCCCCATCTCGGAGGCTGCTGGCTCGCCTCGGGCGAACTCCCAGCACAGGTTGGGCCCCCCCATTGGCTGCGAACCGAGCCTCTCAACCAGCCAAGGCCAGCATCCCGCCAAGACGCCTCACCTGATGAGGCGCCGAAGCTTCACGGTATTGGGCGTCTGAGGAGGCTGGGCCTTCCACTGGACACGAAAGCCACAGCGGCCCTCGCAGTCTCAGGAGCTCGCCCGCGTTTGGCGGAGCACGTCCCTCGGACTTCGGACGCCTCTATTCTGGCGGGCGTTGCTTCTCAGTCTTCGAGCTGCACTTCCTTGGGCCGAATCTCCACCATCGGGCGTCTCGAAGCGAGGACTTCAAGCTCGGCCTGATCGGGGTGAGGGGATAGACCCTCGGCCTGTAGAATGCCTTGGAACATCCTCGGGTTGCGGTCTATCTGCCCCCGAAGGTACTGAGCGATCCTCGACACGTCCGTAATCACAACAGCCTTGGCCCCAAACCGGTGATGGCCCACACGGATCTCCACATCCGAATTCGCCTGAATGTTTCTGAGCCAGTCCGCAGCCGGACCCCGGGCCGATGCGACCAAATAAGCACCACCGGTCTCCTCGTAGGTGAGAGGGACGGTTCTCGGAAGGCCCGTCTTGCGCCCTCTCGTCGTCAGAAGAAGGAGAGAACGGCCGATAAGCCCACCCAGTCCGATCGCGTAGAGGAAGCGCGGACCGAGCTCGAGCATCCGCCATAAGAATCTAGGAAGGTTCAACTCAGGACTCAATCTCCTTTCCGGGAAAACTAAACCCAAAGCGTTCGGACGGATCCGCAAGGAAAATGGCTGCGCCCTCCACGATTTGCATAAGTAGGCTTTTTTCTGTTCGGTCACGCAGGATCACCGTCCAGGCGTTGCTTCTGCAATCCCGGCGGACGGAGAACTCTGATCCAACAGATACGCCCCGCTGGTCAGCTCTCTTGCAAGTCATTCCAACGGCATGGGGCGCAGGTCAGTAGCCGGGAATTCCACACGCAATCGTCAAACTCCCGACCAAGAGACCGCTCTGATTCGTGGCGCAATGCCCGCGGTCATCGCTGCGGACGCCTTACAACTAAGGAAGCCACCCGGCAGAATCCCGAGCGGCTGGGATCCGTGTTTCTGCCTCGGCCGGGTCACTCATGGCCCAGAAGTTCCAGCGGGTGGTGGCGTCTCCGTGTCCGTCCCTGGGGCGGCAGTCGCCGAAGTGTCAGTGCTTGTAGCCGTGGCCGGTTCCGCATCAGTCGAGGTGGGCGGGTCGATCACGGCGTGCTGCTAGCCGTTGGTGTGTCGGTGGCCGTCGGTGTGGAGGTAGCCGTTGGTGTGTTGGTAGCCGTCGGTGTGAAGGTGGCTGTCGGTGTGAAGGTGGCCGTCGGTGTGAAGGTGGCCGTCGGTGTGAAGGTGACTGTCGGCGTCCTCGTTGAGGTGGCGGTGACCACAACTGTCACATACACTTTCTTGACGAACGGCCGCCCGTTACAGATCATCGCCTGCCAGGAGCCTGATGAAGAAGGTTGCGAACACAGGGCGCCATAGAATGGCAAATGGGATGACCAATTGGATCCCGTGTTGATCAGCACCCAGAGCGCCGCACTTCCGTTGCCGACCCCAAACGGATTTCCCTGCGGAGTGCTCAGCATCCACCACGCCTGGTATGTGCCGGCCGTGCTCGGGGCCACGAGGTTGACCGAAATCGTAATCATGCCCCCCGGCGGGACCGCCGCCGACAAGGGCTGCAACGACGGACCGTTCATCGGCGTCCCGCCCTCCAAGACCAGCGTGTAGGAGGTCGTCCACGTGCAGCTGCCGACATTCTGCAGAGTCCAACTCTTAACGAATGCCGCGCCGGCCGGCACCTGTGTCCCGTCGGCCACGGTTTGTGTCAGGAGAGCCGCCAGGTTTGTTCCGCTGCAGACAACCGGGGCGGGCGTGAGGGTTGCAACCGGTACAATGACGGGCGCCGCAGTAGGCGTTGGTCCAACCAGGGTCTCCATGGCTTGAAGGGTCGCCAGGAGGTCCGGTGTTGGGTAGGATGGAGACGGCGCTGCGGGCGCCATGCTCGCAGCGCACCCTGTCATGCCAAGGGACAGGACGAAGAGGGCGAAGACGGCAACGCCAATCGATGTCTTCATATCCCGATCCCTCCTGGTCCAGCACCGGCCGCGCCCGGCTGCCACGGGCAGCCACTACCACATAGACGCTGGAACCCCCCAGCTGAGTTCCGTGTCGCTCCAAGGCGCGGAGGTCGCACCTCCGCCCACGGCAGGAGAGTGGCATACAATACCGGCGAGCAGGGGCTCTCCTCTGGTATTCTACGTCCCATCAGCCCAGCTGTTCCGCCACCTTAGGAAGTCCACATCTTGGGGCAAGTTGGCGCAACCCACCCGAGACCATTAAACTTTGGGAGCCACCATCGACGACCCTGGCGTTGGAAGTACCGACGGAGGCGACTAATTATGCCATGCGGGTCTGAATTGTCGCTAGCCGAACACTTGGGGGCGAGTGATAGCTCCCGGCGAGGCTCCCATGGGTGCCCTGCCCTTTATCTTGCGCCGCGCCGGGTTGCAACGGGTGGAAGGCGGCCCGGAGCCTGTGCGCTGGCTGGCGAGCCCATAAGCGTCGTGACCACCTTCCGGGCTCGTACCAAACGAGGTGGGTGTTGACGATGCCGTTCCTCGAGGTCCTGGTAATCGCCCTGGCGCTGTCTTTGGACGCATTCGCCGTCTCACTAGCGACCAGCGCCTCGGGCTTCGCCAAGGGCAATCGGGCAACCTTCCGGCTCGCGTTCCACTTTGGATTGTTTCAATGTCTCATGCTCATCGTAGGAGGGGCGCTGGGGATGATCCTTGAGCCCGCTGTGGCTCAATTCGCTTACTGGGTTGCCTTCGGCCTCCTCGCCATAGTCGGCATCCGCATGATCCGGTCGGCGCTTGCGCCAGAGCCCGAGGCGGAGCGCGACGACCCGAGTCGTGGGTGGAAACTGGTGATGCTGGCGATCGCGACGAGTACGGACGCAATGGCTGTGGGGCTGAGCATGTCAATGCTCCGCATGGCTGTGTGGTATCCCAGCATCGTGGCGGGAATCGTCACGGCGATCATGAGTATCGCCGCCATCACAGCCGGCCGCTGGGTCGGCGCTTGGGTGGGCAAGAGGGCCCAACTCGGGGGCGGGATAGTCCTGCTCCTCATCGCACTCGCGGTCGTTTTGTCGCACACAGTTTGACCCCGCCAACCCCCGGCGCCCTGCCGAGGACTGGCAACTGCCGATCCCCGCGTGCGGCTCGGCAATCGCCCAAAGACTTGGCTAGCAGAGGCCATAGGGTTGAACCCGAATGCCGCGCCAGCAGGCGGAACGGTCGTAGGAATGGAAGCGGCCTTGCGGCATGTCAGAAGACAATCACAAGAGCCGCCAGGACCATAGGTTCGAACAACGCAGGGTGTGGAAGACCCTCGCCACCAATCGAGTGGAGGACATTCCCTTGAGCGGAAGGGTTTCACAATCCGATGCGGTGGCCGTCATGCAGCAGGAGGAAATGGAAGGAATCTACAGGAAAACCCCCCTGGAAAAGATTCCATGGAACATGGAGACACCAGCCCCTGCCTTGGTTGAGCTGATCGAGGGCGGAAAACTGAAACCTTGCAAGGTTATCGATCTGGGCTGCGGTGCCGGCAATTGTACGGTCTATCTTGCCGGCCAAGGATTTGCTGCCACGGGAGTCAATATTTCCCCCGCGGCCATAGAGCATGCCAAAGAGAACGCCAGGAAGAAATCGGTCCAATGCGATTTTGTAGTTCTGGACGTCCTGGGCCCCCTGGGTCGATATGATGAGACGTTTGGTTTTTGCGTACGATTATGAATTCTTGCACCATCTCTTCCCGGAGAAACGGAAGAGGTATGTGCAGAATGTGAAGCGAATACTCAAAACCAAAGGCCAGTACCTCTCGGTTTGTTTCATCATCGAGGACCCTCAGTTTGGGGGAGTAGGGAAATGCCGAAAAACTCGGCCCGGCACAACCCTGTATTTTTCCTCGGAAGAGGAACTGAGAGGCCTTTTCGATCCGTACTTCAACATCAAGGAACTGAAGACGATCGAGGTCGGGGGCAAAGCGGCTTCTCACCTCGCGAACTACCTTTTCATGGAGAAGAAATAGGAGCCCTCTCACAGCCTGCAGGGCGCGGGCCCCGCCAAGAGAATGCGCCCCCCCTCGGGGAGACTGTCGAAAATGGGGCACCGCGCGTGGGGAGGACCACCAAAAAGGCCCGAGTTTCCACGGTCGCTTGCCCTTCGCCTGAAGGTTGGGGCATGGTCCCCCGACCCCCCGTGACCGCAGCCAGGCCGTAGCAGGAACCACGGTCCTCATCAAGATACGACGGCCTGAACAACCCGTTCGCCTTGGAAGACAATGAGAGCACGCCCCACGGGCTGGAGATACTTTTCTTGATAATAGGCATTGCCAACATCTGCGGTCGGCACCAGATGATGCGGCCTCAGGAACTCCAGGATCCCCGAGGGCTCCAAGCCAAAAACCCAGGGCGACTGTCTGGCAACCACATCCATCAAACGATTCGCATCGGGAATATCTGAGCGCCATTCGATGATGCTCTTCAAGACATAGGTGAACAGGAGGATGCTTCCCGGGGGCGATTTTCCGACAAACGCCAAGGTCCGGCGGACGCCTTCTTCCGAAACATACTGGGTCACGGCTTCCCAGATAAAGACAGCGGGTTCTGAAGCATCCCAGGCCGCCTCCGAAAAGACAGCCTCCAGGGACTGCGTATCGAAGTCCATTCCGATGAAAGTCACGTTATCGGGCAGCTGACCAAGGTATCTTTGAAGCTTTTTCTTCTTGTCCTCCTGCACCGCCGGCAGGTCAACCTCGAAGACCTTCACACTTTTTATCTCAGGGAAACGATAGGGACGGGTATCGAACCCGGCCCCCAGGATGACCAACTGCTTGATCCTCTGAGACACCGCGGCGAGGACAGCCTCATCAATGTAGCGCGTACGGCATATCTGGGTGCCGTAGATACCTTTTGCGACGGCATCCGTCTGCTTCATGGTGAGGTTCCGCATGCTGGCGAACCTCATCAGAAACCGGAGAGGTCCGCCGACCAGCTCTCCTGCTACCGGATCGCAGAACAGCCGGATCTTCTCCGGCTGGTACTGCTCGATCAACCGGCAAATTGCCGCGCCAAGCGCTGTTCTGCTCACTGTCTGTTCGGCCACAACAAACCTCCTGTCCTCCTCAGGGTGGTTCGACGGTTCAATACCTCATCCTCACGAAGTCCCGCATGCCCATCAACTGCAGGCTCATCCGGATGAACCGAGGAATCAGAGGCAGCGCGGATTCACTGTCCAGGGGGTCGATCTTTTCTATGCCATACTCATGACGATGCCAGAGAATCCGGCATCGTCCAGCCGCAGAAACATTTCGGAACCAGTCAACTTCCGGGCCGTAGGTCAACGCGACCACAAAACCGTCCACCGTTGGGAAGACGAAGATGGGGGTCTCGTAGGGCTTGCCGCTACGCCGTCCCACATGGTAGACGATCGAAAACGGACCCCAGGAATCGTGCGCGATCCGGGTGGTCAGCTGGTTCGGAAAGCGCTTATTGAAGTAGCGAACTTGCTTCGGGATCTTCATTCTTTCGTCTTCCAAGCGTGCGATCCATGGTGATGGAATCAAAGAGGCATCGGGCCGAGCCCCGCCAGAGAAACACGCTTAGCGCCCTGCCCGGCGGGGACTCCAGCCCGAAGACGCTCGTCGATCATCAGCGTATTGAAATCCCTTGGGCGAAAGGTGATGGAACCGGACGCCGGACCCATAGGCCACCCCTGGCCCCGCAGCGACACGTCAGCCTGAGGACCGAAGGAGAGTCTAGCATGGTCCCGGCGGCCGCGGAACGGGCTTGCCCCGCTTGAGGCATACGCATGGTCGAGCAGACTTGCCCGGGGGTCGGCTTTTCGGCGGCGAGAATCGGCCGGTTCTGCGCCGATCATCGTCCGACGGCGGCATCTCACTGTGATGACAGGGGCGGATCCCACAAAAAGCCTGCCGTTCCGCACCGTGCGGGTCCTGGCGCTCTGCGCCAGGAGCAAGAGGGCATATGGACAGGACGATCCGGAGAACTGGGGAACCAGTGCTTTTCACGCTAACACGACCCGGGTTGGGCCCAGATTCCCGGACGCCATCGTCTCGAAGTCTCCGCAAGTTGCACTGGCCTCACCGCAGAAAAAACTAGGTCCAGCCTAAGGTCCCGGTCCTCTCCAGCGTGGTTTGATCCCCCTGGCTATATGTGATGTATAATCCGATGTATAAGGAGGACCGAATGGCCCAGATGATCCGCAAGCAAATCTACATCCGCAGGCGGCAGCAGCTGGTACTTCGGCGCTTCGCAAAAGCCCGCGGCCTAAGTGAGGCCGAGATTATCCGCCAGGCCATCGATGACAAGTTGGGCGGCGGCTTCCCTCCCGTTCCCGAAGATCCCGCTTCGTTGGACGCGATCGTAAGATCTGCTCTGGCGCGCCGCAAGCACGGCCGAACCGCCGAACCCTACCGCTGGGACAGAGAAGAACTGTATCCAGAGCGCTAAAAGACCCATCCTTCGATCGCTCGTGAGGAACCGATGCCCGCTGTCCTCATTGACACCAATGTGTTGGTTTATGCTTTTGATCAAAACGATGCGCAACGACAGGAACGTGCGCTTGGGGTTCTCCAGCAACTCCAGTTGAGCGGCGCCGGACGGTTGAGCGCCCAATCCCTCGCAGAATTCTTCAGTGCCTGCACCCGACGCCTTCGCCCCCCGCTCACCGACAGAGAAGCTCTGGATCAATTGGAGCGGTTTTCTCAGGCCTACCGGGTCCTCGACCTGAATGCCCAGGTTGTCCTTGAGGCGGCACGAGGGGTGCGAGACCATCAACTGGGCTATTGGGATGCCCAGGTGTGGGCCATGGCGCGACTCAATCAAATCCAGCTCGTCCTCAGCGGGGATTCCAGCGCCGGAACGACCCTGGAAGGAGTCCGCTTCATCAACCCCTTCACCGCCGATTTCGACCCGCAGGCATGGACATGACCAGGTCTCCCCGCCGGCCACTGTTTTCGATTCCGCATAAAGGCCCTCGAGCGCGCGGGCGGCCTGCTTCGGGGCGATCTGATAAAGCCCCTTGAACCCAGGAGGAGGAAACCCTGCGCCATGTCCTACACAAGGCGGAAGGGAGAACCGGGTGAAAGGAAAACTCAGCCTACTCTCCCGAAAGGTTGCGGAGGGGTCCGAAGGATCGAATTCCTTCTCTGGCTCATTTCCAATTGGCTTCCAGCCATGGTGAAGTGGCAATGCCGGGCTCGAAAGCGGAAAAGAAATTCGTCCGGGCCTGCACCCACCGACTTATGGGGAAAAGGAGTGAGGGATGTACGCCAAACAGAAGATCACGCCGTTCTTGTGGTTCGACAACAACGCCGAAGAGGCAGCCACCTTCTACGTTTCGATCTTCAGGAATTCGAAGATTCTGAGTCTGTCGCGATATGGGGAGGCTGGGCCCGGTCTCAAGGGTTCTGTCATGACCGTCACGTTCGAACTCGAAGGCCAGGAGTTCATGGCGCTCAACGGGGGTCCACACTTCAAGTTTACCGAGGCGATCTCGCTGTTCGTGAACTGTAGCACCCAGGAGGAAGTCGATGACCTGTGGGCGAGACTCAGCGCCGGCGGCCAAGAGGGTCAATGCGGTTGGCTAAAGGACAAATTCGGTCTTTCCTGGCAGATCGTCCCGGCGGTCCTGGGGGCCATGCTCCAGGACAAGGACGCGGAAACGGCAAAGCGGGTGACCGAGGCCATGCTTCGAATGGGCAAGCTGGATCTCAAGGTGCTGAAGCGGGCGTACGACAACCAGTAATCGGACGTTCAAAGAAGACGCCATCCGGCCGCTCACACAAGGAGAAACCGGCCGCTCACAGATCCTTCGGCGGCCGGTTGAGCAGGCGTCCCCCATCCCGTCCTAGTGTCCCGTAAAAAAGACTTGACATAGTGATGCGGATCAGGTATGCTACGAAACATGGGTACGCAGGTGCGTCCGCAGTTGAACGCGGCCGAACGACAGGTGATGGAACATCTGTTGGC
>JBEKXU010000045.1:0-20541 GCA_049511715.1 Anaerolineales bacterium | reverse complement strand
TCATACTCGGATCGGTCATCGTGGCCTCCTTTTGTGGATCTGGCAGTTCACTCAAGGAAGCACACGATGGCCTTTTTTGTCAAGCCAGCCCTACATTTACACCACTCCATGAGACATTATCTAGGGGGGTGTGGCTTGGCTCTAGCTGCCGCCCCTGGAATCAGTAGAATTTGTGAACGGTTATGCGCACCAAAGGTTGCGAAGGGGTTTGATCGCGCCTTCCGATCGCAAGCCTGTCAACACCGGTCGAAAAGTAGTCCAAAATCACCAGTTGAAAAGTAGGCCACTTTGTACCTAACTCAAGGCCTCCGTGCGGGAAAACTTGAGCTGGGGTTTAGTCTGCTTCCTGGGGGTCCGGTAGCGGACGTCTCCTTCGACGAAGGAATCTCGGAATGGTGTGCGGGCGATCGATCATGGCACCCGTTGCGACCCGATCTCCAAGCATTTCTCGCAGGCCGTGAGCCCCACGTTGGAGGTGGTGATCAAGCGTACCCCTCATGACGGGATGAACCATGTTGGTTGGATTCCTGGCGTGGGCGGGCGCCGCAGATTTGTCATTCCGCGACGCCATCTTGGGAACTTACACGGCCCAAGATGATCGGGGGCGTCCATTGAGTTCGTATTTGCTCCGCTAGCCGGGACAGAGTCTTCTGAATCCGAGATCCCATCATGGGATTTGCAAATTGCATTTTTCTAGCTTTGAAATAAGATTACGAGCTGTGTCAATGTCCCCGGTCCATGGAGGACCAGGTTGTGCGCTTCCCCTGCGAGATGGGCAGGGGGGGATTGCGATTCCTTGACGGGTTCAAGCCACGGGTTGGCTCTAGGGGGATGCTGGCGGGCGAAGCGCCCATGCGATCCGGGCTCAGAGGGGGGCTTGGCGTCGCCTGGAAGGGCCAAACCTTATCGCTCGAGGACATTGTTGAAATTGGGGGACACGCGGCCGTTCGCGGAGGGTATAGGTGGCGAGGCTTGATCCTGAAAGGTCCACCGCGGGGCGGGTTTGGGGAGTGGCACCGGATCAGGCGCTGTCGCTGGCCAACCCCATCGAGGGGATGAAGATGCCAGCGCCTAGCCTTTTATAATGGAACTTGGCCCGATCCCTCGCCTCAAGATCTTTTCCGAGAATCCTGCCGCTTCGCCATCGGTCCAAACAAGGAGGCGCAATCCATGAATGCACTTGCCTTGGCACGCTGGCAGTTTGCCATCACCACCATCTATCACTTCCTCTTTGTCCCGCTGACCCTGGGTCTCTCCATTTTCATTGCGTTGCTGGAAACGCAATATGTCCGGAGTGGCAACGAGCTGTACAAGAGGATGGCGAGATTTTGGGGGACGATCTTCCTGATCAACTTCGCCATGGGTGTGGTGACCGGAATCGTGCAGGAGTTCCAGTTTGGCTTGAACTGGTCCCAGTACGCCCGCTTCATGGGCGACATTTTCGGCGCCCCGCTGGCCATCGAGGCCCTGCTGGCCTTCTACATGGAATCGACGTTCATCGGTTTGTGGGTCTTTGGCTGGGACAAGGTTTCCAAAGGAGTGCATCTGGCCGCGGCCTGGTTAGTGGCGGTCGCCTCGAACATGTCGGCCTACTGGATCCTGATTGCCAACTCCTTCATGCAGAACCCGGTGGGGTACCAGATTCAGAATGGGCGCGCAGTGATGACGAGTTTCCTCGCCCTGGTGACGAACCCGAATATTATTTACCAGTTCCCGCACGTGTTCACGGCAGGGATCGCCCTGGCCGGCTTCGTGGTCCTGGGCTTTAGCGCGTATCACCTGCTCAGGAAGGAGAAAGATGAGTTCTTTACCCGCTCCTTCCGCTGGGCGGCGCCCTACGCATTGGCCGGCGCCCTGCTCGTGGTGTTGATTGGGCACCTCCACGGGCAGTTCCTGGTCCGGAACCAGCCGATCAAGATGGCTGCCGCCGAAGCCGCATGGACGACCGAGCAGCCGGCCGGTCTGATCCTGGTGGCCGGAATCGACCAGAAGAACCAGGTCAACAGCTTTCAGTTGAAGATCCCGATTCTGGGGAGCCTCATGGACTTCAATAATTTCACGGGCCGGGTTGTCGGCCTGACGGATCTGGAGATGGCCGCGCAGGCCCGGTACGGACCAGGCAACTACCTCCCGCCGGTTGCACTTGAATTCTGGGCCTTCCGGATCATGTTCGGTGCGGGTTTGCTGATGATCTTGCTCGCGGTCTTGGCTCTGGTCTGGTCCGCGAAAGATCAGCTCTCCGGCAGGCGTTGGTTCTTGAAGGTGCTCATGCCAGCCGCGGTCCTGCCCTATCTGGCCTGCGTGTGCGGCTGGCTGTTGACGGAAACGGGCCGCTGGCCGTGGATTGTCTATGGCCAGCTGAAAGTCGAAAATGCGATCTCTCCCAACGTCCCGGCCTGGAACGTGGCCGTCTCGCTGGTCGTCCTGGGCTTGCTCTATGCGGTCCTGATTGGGATTGCCTTGCCTCTGGGGCTCAAATACGGCAAGGCCGAACCGACGGCCCAATCGTAGTAGGGGAGGATTCTCATGAACCTCAACATAGTGTGGTTCATCCTGATCACGGTGTTGTTCATCGGGTTCTTTTTCCTCGAAGGCTTTGACTATGGGGTCGGGATCCTGCTGCCTTTTCTGGGCCGGGAGGACCGCGAGAGGCGGGCGATCATCAACACGATCGGGCCGGTTTGGGACGGCAATGAAGTCTGGATGATTACGGCGGGCGGCGCCCTCTTTGCCTCCTTTCCGCAGGTGTACGCCACGTTGTTCAGCGGTTTCTACCTCGCCCTGATCCTGATTCTGGCGGCTCTGATCCTGCGTGGCGTGTCCTTCGAGTTCCGCAGCCGCCGGGAATCCGCCACCTGGCGCAATGGCTGGGACTGGGCCATTTTCGTTGGCAGCCTGGTGCCGGCCCTGCTGTGGGGCGTGGCCGTCGGCAACCTTATGCGCGGTCTGGCGATCGACGCCAACATGAATTACTGGGGCGGGCTGCTCCCGCTGCTGAACCCCTTCTCCATTCTTGGTGGTCTGGTCTTCGTGGCGCTTTTCACCATGCATGGCGCGAACTTTCTCGGGCTGAAGACCGAGAACGAGATCGCCCGGCGCGCCCGTTCTACTGCCTGGATCGCCTGGGGCGTTGCGACGGTCCTGACCGTGGCGTTCGTCGTTTGGACCTTCTTTGCGACCGACATTCTGACCAAGCCGGGAGTGAACGGGCTGATCCCGGCCGTGGTGGCGGCGGTCTGTCTTCTCGCAACGGGGGCCCTGATCCGCGCTCGTCGGAGCGGCTGGGCTTTTGTCACCGGCGCACTGACGGTGGTCTTTGCCACGGTCATGGTCTTTGCCGGGCTCTTCCCGCGCATCCTGATTTCCACGACCAATCCGATCTACAGCCTGACCATCTACAACGCGGCCTCGTCCCATTACACCCTCACGGTCATGACGATCGTGGCGGCGATCTTCGTTCCGATCGTGCTGATCTATCAGATCTGGACCTACTACGTGTTTCGTAAGCGCGTCACGGCGGATCCCGAGACCCTGACCTACTGACCCCTTTCCTGCTGCCGGCCGTTCGGAGGGGCTGTTGGAGGGGGGGAGGCCCGCCTTGGAGGCGGAGGGGTGGTCGCGCCCAGGGCCGGCACGCAGCTAGAAGGATTGGGCCATCCGGCGCGAGTCAGGCGCGGGGGGCAGCATCAGGAGAACAAGGCCAGACTGGCTGACGTAACCGCACAATCCTCGGAACTGGAAGTCACACCCAGGTCGCAATTTGCGATGGAACAATCATGCACCGCCGACTCCTGACCCTCGCGCGCGGCAGCCGGCTGGCCCTGGGGGCGACGATCCTTTCGGGGCTCCTGGCTGGCCTGCTCACCATCTGGCAGGCGAATGGCCTCAGCCGTCTGATCGCTGGCGTGTTCCTGGGCGGGCAGGGCCTGGCCGCTGTGACGGACTTGCTCCGCCTGCTGCTTGTCCTGATGGCCCTGCGGGCGCTTCTGGGGTGGGCGGGGGAAGTCAGCGCTGCGACGGTTGCGGTCCGGGTTAAGAACGATCTGCGGGAACGGCTGTTCTCCAAGCTGGTGGAGCTCGGTCCGGCCTACACGCGGGGGGAACGGACGGGCGAACTGACCGCCGCAGCCGTAGAGGGCGTGGAGGCCCTGGATCCATATTTCAGCCAGTACCTTCCGCAACTGGTCACAGCCGCCCTGGTGCCGCTGTGCATTCTGGTCGTCGTTTTCCCGCGCGACCCGCTCTCGGGGGTCGTGCTGCTCCTGACCGCGCCGCTGATCCCGGTCTTCATGTACCTGATCGGCAAGGCGGCCGAGGCACTGACTCGGCGCCAGTGGGAGACCCTTAGCCTCCTGAGCGCCCACTTCCTCGATAGCCTGCAAGGGCTGGCCACGCTGAAGCAGTTTGGCCGAAGCCGGGACCAAGCCGCCGCGATTGCCGAAAGCAGCAACCGTTTTCGCGATGTCACCCTGGGCGTCCTGCGGGTCACTTTTCTCTCGGCGCTGGTGCTCGAACTCGTGGCGACGATGAGCACGGCGGTCGTGGCCGTAGAGGTGGGCCTGCGCCTGCTCTATGGGGACTTGCCTTTCCAGCAGGCCCTGTTTCTGCTGCTTCTGGCCCCCGAGTTCTATATCCCCCTGCGCATGCTCGGGACGCGCTTCCACGCCGGGATGGCCGGGACGGCCGCCGCGGAGCGCATCTTCCAGATCCTCGATACGCCAGTGCCGCGGAGGTCTGTGTCTGGAGCCTCCCTTTCCGTCGCGGCCGGTTTTTCTTCGCTCTCCCTCGATCATGTCGGGTTCACCTATCCCGGCGAACCAGTGCCGGCGCTTGAGGACATGAGTCTGGAGCTCCATGCCGGGCAGCATGTCGCTTTGGTCGGAACGAGCGGGGCGGGCAAGACCACGCTGGCTGCGCTGCTGCTTGGATTCATCCAGCCGGAGAAGGGGGCCGTGCGCGTGGACGGACGTGACTTGGCTGACCTCGATGTCCGCGAGTGGCGCCGCCGAATAGCGTGGGTCCAGCAACTCCCCTACCTTTTCCACGATACTTTGGCCGCCAACCTGAGGTTGGCCAAGCCCGATGCCGCCCCGGAGGAACTTGCGGCCGCGGCGCAGACCGCCCACCTGGACGAGCTGATCCGCTCGCTTCCGCGGGGTCTGGAGACCGTCATCGGCGAGGGAGGGTTACGCCTGAGCGCCGGGCAGGCCCAGCGTTTGGCTCTGGCGCGTGCCTTTCTCAAGGGGGCCGAGCTGCTGATCCTGGACGAGCCGACCTCCAATCTCGATCCGCAGGGCGAGGCTTGGCTCGAGGAATCGCTCCACTGCCTGATGCAGAGCCGCACGGTCCTCACCATCGCTCACCGGCTCAACACGGTTTACCGGGCGGATCGCATCTTTGTTCTGCAAGAGGGACGCCTGGTGGAGAGTGGAACTCACGCGGAGCTGCTGCAACGCGGGGGTGTGTACGCCGGGTTGGTACACGCGAACCGGCCAGAGGTGGGTTCGGGGGAGGCCGAGCTCGCCCCGGCCTGGAGCGGGGGGCAGTACCGGGGTTCAGCACCAGGCGACTCTGCGGAACCTTCCCTTGAGCCGCGTGGTCGGCCGGGCGCTCCGACCTTCGTGCGTCTGCTGGGATTCCTGCGCGGCAGCTGGGGCTGGGTGGCGCTTTCGGTCCTCCTGGGCGCGCTGACCGTGGGCAGCAATGTCGGCTTGCTCGGGACCTCGGCCTGGCTGATTTCCGCCGCTGCGCTGCACCCCGACATCAGCGTCCTGGAGGTGGCGATTGTGGGAGTAAGGTTTTTCGGCATCGCCCGAGGCGCCTTCCGCTACCTTGAGCGGCTGGTCTCTCACGACGTGGCCTTCCGGCTGCTGGCCCGCGTGCGGGTCTGGTTTTATATGGCGCTCGAACCGCTTGCCCCGGCCCGCCTGATGCAGTTCCGGGCCGGGGACTTGCTGAGCCGCGTCGTTGCCGACGTGGATGCCCTGGAGAACTTCTACGTGCGCGGATTGGCCCCGCCGCTGGTAGCCCTGCTGGTGGCGGCTGGCCTGGGGTTGTACCTGTCCGGATTCGATCCTCGTCTAGCCGAGGCTTTCTTGTTCTTCACCCTGCTGGCGGGAATCGGGCTGCCCGCGCTGGCGCAGTTCCTCTCCCGTCGGCCTGGGGCGCGTCTTTCCTCCCAGCGCGCAAGCCTGCACGCCCTGGTAGTGGACAGTGTTCAAGGGATGGCAGACTTGACGGCCTTCGGCCGCGAGAAGGATACCCTGGCTCAGCTGGCCGAGGCTGGCCGTTCCTACGGACGCACTCGTCGACGAATGGCGGGGATCAGCGGGCTCGACAGCGGGCTGGGCTTGCTGCTGACGAACCTGGGCATGTGGACCGTCCTTGTCCTGGGTATCTCACTGGTCCGTGCGGGCCGCTTGGGCGGAGTGATGCTGGCGCCGCTGGCCCTGGTTACCCTCACCGGCTTCGAGGCGGTCGTTCCGTTGCCATTGGCCGCCCAAATGTTGACAGACAGCCTGCAGGCCGCCCGACGTCTCTTTGCCGTCGTGGACACCCAGCCCGCCGTCTCCGATCCCCCTGTGCCACAGCCAGCACCTCGCTCGGCCGCCCTGAACGTGTCCGGCCTGCGCTTTTCCTATCCTCCCGACGGTCCAGTCGCCCTCGACCGGGTGGACCTGGATCTCCCGGAGGGCAAACGGCTGGCGGTGGTAGGACCCAGCGGGGCCGGGAAATCCACCCTGGCGAACCTGCTCCTCCGCTTTTGGGACTACGCGGATGGCTGCATCCTGCTGGGGGGCACCGACCTGCGCCAGCTGGCCGGCGAGGACATCCGCGGGAAGTTCAGTCTTATCCCGCAGCGGCCCTATTTCTTCAACGAGACCATCCGGGAGAACCTGCTCTTGGCCCGGCCCGGGGCAGAGGATTCCCAGGTCCGGGGGGCATCCCGCCGGGCGCAGATCGACGACTTCATCTGCAGCCTGCCGCAGGGCTATGAAACGGTTATCGGGGAATGGGGCCTGCGTCTCAGCGGAGGGCAGCGCCAGCGCCTGGCAATCGCCCGTGCGCTGTTGAAGGACGCGCCGATCCTCATCCTTGACGAACCAACGGCGAATCTGGACCCGCTTGCCGAACGCCAATTCCTGGAATTGCTGCTGTCGCTCGGCCCTCGTCGCTCGCTACTGATGATTACGCACCGCCTGGTCGGGCTGGAGCGAATGGACGAGATCGTCGTCCTCGACGCCGGACGGGTGGTGGAGCGGGGCCGGCAGGACCAGCTGCTTGCTCGCCATGGCCTTTACTACCGGATGTGGACGATACAAAACCGCGTCCTTGCCGATACGATAGGCGATTGAGGGTTAGCAGAGAACGCATGCCCAATGGCGGGCATGAGGAAGGAAAACGAGACCCCAGAAACGGCGAGGAATGGGAAGAGAGCGGGGCGAGCCGCCGCGAGATTCACAGGTTAGTTCCCAGGTCGGGAGGGTCTCATGAGGGAAAGAAGGTCTGGCTCATCACGACATGGAGGGCGCTGAAGAATAGTTGCGCTTCGAACAGGGTAGTTTCCTCATTCTCTGCGCGGAAGCGGCTGATGCGAGGTGGCCCGCGCCCTCAGGGGATCCGGCAGGAAGCCAGGGCAATCTGTCGGAGATTCAGGCAGGCTGGCTAAGGGGTAGCGAGGATTGTCACTTCAAACGTCTCTGCCGCAGGGACCGCGAGTTCCCAAGGGCGGTGGTAGACCAATGTCAGGGCGGCTTTTCCCTGAGCCACAGCCTTGAAGTGCAGGATCACGACCCCGGCCGGCCCCGAAGGCGCTGCTCGAGGCCACAAATTGGGAGGGTCCTTGCTGTGCCATGATCGATTGGGCCCCGGGGTAGGCCTCCCGCTGTCAGCCGGTCGAAGGGTTTTCCGGCAGGCCGATCTGGCCTTGCCGAAGCCCCAGCGTGGAGCCGGAAGAGCTTTCGTTGATTCTGAGCTGATTTCCTGCAGCCAGGCGGCAGGTAGCGGGACTCACAAAAGCGAGACCTGCAACGAACAAGCGAGTGAGTTGGTGAGGGGCATAGTCATCGGCTCAACCCTCCTGCCCAGGAGGCACCCGGCCTATGGCGGACCCTGCCTGCCTGGCGGGGCTTCCTGTCCCGGTCACGGGCCGCGGCCTCGTGGGACTTCCCTTAGGGCTCCAGCGCCTTGGGTGAGAAGAAGATCACCGCCGCCACCAAAGCAAACCCCAACGATCCAATGATTCCAACCGGCAGCGGTCCGAGCAACGGAATGGGGTGGCCCTGGGTCACCAGGACTGCGGCAGCAGCAATCCCGTTGGTCGCCCCGTGGCCGATGACGGCCGGCCAGACGCTCTTGCCCCGCAATGTCAACCAGCCCTGAAAGGTCGCCAGACACACAGTGAACCAGAGGAACAGGAGCAAGCCTGTCCAGGGAAACCCTGGATAGCCAAACCCGTATTCATATCCCATCAGGATGACCGGCCAATGCCAGATGCCCCAGATGAGGCCGATCAGCACGACCGCCGCACGGCCGCCGAGGGGCATGAGCCGGGGCTGCAAGTACGCGCGCCAGCCAAACTCTTCCCCGAAAGTGGCCAGGGCGTTTGGTAGCGGGGCGGCGAGCGCACCTCCGAGGAGTTCCAGAGCGACGAAGGTCCTGGGGGAAAGATGAGCAAGGGAAGGGGACTGGGCGAGGAGGGACCTTACGTAAGATAGGGTGGGGTCAAAAAACCGTGGGAACAGCACGAAGAATAGGGCCGCTCCAGCGAAAGTCATCAAGGCCGGCAAAAACCAGCCTACGACCCAGAAGGGCCAGCCTTTGCGGAAATTCGGCCGAAGCCAAACATCTTTCCAGCCCTCCCGCGTCACCAGGCGGGTGAGGACATTCGCCAAAGCGGGGGCCCACATGTATCCCGTTGCCAGGAGGATAACCGCCAGGGTGACTCCCGGCGCAATCTGCCGGCTCTTGGCGATTCCGCCGTTCAGATAAATGATCAGGCCGGTCATCCAGGCGATCCCAAATGCAAAACCCAGGAAGATGACAATTCGGCGAATATCCGTTTTTGTCTTCATCGAAGATCCTTTCAAGAACAGAACGACACGGCGTCACTGGACCCGTGCAGCGGCAATTGCGGCTGCCGCCGGACGAACCCCCGCCTTTTCTGGCCCCGGGCTGCGCCTCCCGGCGGGACGCTCGCCGTGAGGATGACCTTGCGAAGTAGCCGAATCGCTGCGTGTCGGTTGCTTCCGGTTTTTCCTCCACCCGCTCATTTTGGGGAGCATCGATCCGGTCGTCCTTCACTTCGCAGGAAGATCCCCTCGTTCCGACAGAGCTAGGGCGCTCCAAGGGTTCTTTGCGGGATTGGGCATTCGTAGCGAGGCTCCGAGGACGAGGTCCGCTTCGATTGGCATGCCTCGGTAGTATGACTCGCCTTCCTGCGGGTCGCGGCCAGGAATCCGGAGCCGGGCCGGGGGAGGGCGGCCGTTGGTCTCACGCCGGGTCGATCTGCGCGGAGGCAAGCGCATGCGCTCACCCGGTCGGACGACGGGTTTCCCCGCTCCCAGCGGGGGGCTGCGAAGAGTTTCCGCTGCAGGCCCAGCGGTCCTCCGGAGAGGTTCCTTCCGCCCTCGGGCTTCCCCATGATAGAAAGGGCGCAGCGTATCGTCGTCGGTCAGGGCCATAGTTAAGGCAGGAACATCGAGGGTCCCTTGATTGCTGACGATGACCCAATTCTCCATGGACAACACACCGCCGGAAGGACCAAACCCTGTTTTGCGATAGGGCGAAGAACGGTGCGGACGGTCGCAACCCGGACAAAAGTATAACGGGGACGGCCGCTTTTCGGGTGGCAGCAACCCGGCCAATTCGGCTCTGGCCAAGGAGCATTTTCTGTGGTCCCTGTGGGCCGCGTGGGTGTGTGGATCACCAGGGGATTTGGCTTCCGGGGGGAGGTGACGCGAACGGTCCGAAGGATTGCAGATGCTTTGCCGCAACCGGCTCCGGGCGGATGAGTGGGATCCATGCCAGGCATGGGCGGCATGGGTTGTGCCGGGCATCATATAATGGCTGGGGCCTGAGGAGCCAGGCCAGAGGGATCCGGTTCCCGGGAATTACTTGGATGGAGTGTTGCACGTATTTCCTCTTCCCGTTAAGACAGATTCGCGACATCAGGAGAAGACAACTTGCCTAGCCGAAGGATGCGAATTCGATTGGCTGTATTCGTCATGTCGGCCGCGGTTCTGTGCGCGTGCAATTTCTCCGCCGCCATCGCCCCGACGGCGGCGGCTCCGTCGGCGCCTGTTGCCGCGCTGACAATGGTGGCTACCCAAATCCAGGTCAACCAGAGTAGTGCAGGAGCGGCAGGGAATGGCACCATATCATGGCCGTCAGAGATGCCGGCGGATGTCCCCCAGTTCTCCTATGGGACTATCACCGCATCTAGCAACAACGTCATGGGGCACATTCAAGCCACATTCAGAAACGTGCCCGCGGATGCCTATGACAAGTACCAGAGCGATTTGAAGAACGCGGGCTGGACGATAACGAACGCAACACAGTCCGCGGATGGCTTTGAGATCGACGCGGCCAAAGCGCCGCGTACGGTCGTGGCCTTGTTCATCGCCTCGAAGAGCGGCGGATTTAAGGGGGCCGTCACCTATACCGCCAATTCAGGTCAATAGAACCGTCTCTTCCGCCCGGCGTTGGGAGACGGCGCTCGCGAGGATGCCATGACCCATGCGCCAACAATCCCTGGGAGCGGTGTTCGCGCCTGAGGGCGATCGCGCTGGCGGCTTGCGCCCCTTGGTCTGCCTCTTGGCTTGCTTTCAGGGTCGGGTGGGAATGCGGGCCGGCATGAGGGCCCGGAGTGGACTTAGGACGCCCCCCCGTCGAAGTCTACATGGGTCAACTGGATGGTCCAGCCACCTTGCCATGCCACCTGGATCGCTTCCGGACCTCCTGGGAGGATTTGAGTCCGCCCGCGGCCAACTTCCAGAGGCCGGTTCGGCGAGGTCCTTGCATCCCAGTCAGGGCATTCCGGTCACATAGAAATAGTCCCGGGTGTAGGCCCAAAGATAGCGATTGAGGTCTTCTTTCATATTCTTGGGATCCAAGGCTTCCAGGGTCATTTTTCCCGCGTTAGTCCGGACCGCCGCGAAGAGCACCCAGTACCAATTGATGTCCAGCTGCATCGCTTCGACGGCACCGGCCCTCTGCATGGCGAGCGCCAGTGTCTCCACGGAGATAAACGGGCCGCAGGCGTAATACAAGGTCTTCCCGTCCGCGCTCAGCCCCAGCCCGGAGCGCAGGGTGGGCGTGACGCTCTTGATCGTGTAGCCCCAATCTGCCGGGGAGTAATTGTTGACGTCCGGGTTGATCACTCCCTGATCGATCATCAAGGGACCGTTCTGGCGGTAGGCGATCATGTCCTGGGAGGGCGTGATCTCAGTCCCCCAGGAGCCCATTTTCACGCTCCCGTCGCTGTAGATCGCCACGGTTCCCAGACCGGACCTGGGGGGCAGCGCTACGATCCCGTCCGCCATGGCGCCGAAATGGCCGTGAACCGCTTTGAAACCCCCGTTGAACATGGCCAGCAAGACCCCGGGGGCGCGGTCGGAATCAGGGATCAACCCGGATCGCTTAGGGCTGTTCGGGGAGTAAGGTTCCACCGTGCCGAGGACAAGATGAAGGCGGGTGCGCGTCAGGTCGAAAGCGACGACGTCGACAAGTACGAGCGGGCGTTCCTTGTCCGGCTGCAGATAGGTGCGATAGCCCACCGTGCGCCCTGAGTTGTCCTGAATGAACGGCGACCAGAGGCCCTCGCCGGCCAAGGTACCCATGGGTACGAGAGGAGCCGGGTGCCACACGGAAGGCGTGGGAGTCGCCAGAGGCACCACTGGGGTCGAGGTCGGGAGCCTTGCGGCCGAGGTGGCGGCCGCACTCGGCTGCGGTGGAAGGGTGGACGTTGAGGCGGCAGCGAGGGCTATGCCTGTCGGTTCCGACCATGGGGCGGCGGGCGTCACCAGTCCAAGGCGGTACTCCCAGCCCTGAACCGCGTCTTCGAAATCGAAGAGCGCTGTCTCCAGGCTCGACACGGCCTTGTCGCCGATGACGCCTCGCAGGAAATCGGCTCCGTACGCGGCAATCGAGGGCTTCTGGCTCACGACCACCAGAGCCGCCGCGACTACCACGACCACGGCCCCAATCAGGATCAGCCACCTGCGCCCGCGCCGACGCTGGCGGCCGACCTGTTCCGTGCGCATCGAACGCAAGCCCATCCCCTCCTGGAACCCTGTGCCCTCATCCGCCAACTCGGCTGATGGCCCTGCGGGGTGCGAATCATGCCTTCCCATCTGGCCCCGCAGGGGGGCCCAATTCGATTCTTCTGCGATGGATTCTACTTGCTTTCTCGTCGATCTCGCCTTGTTTCGTTGATGAGAGCCTCCTTCGCCTGGGCTAAGGTTTGGGGAGCGGCAAAGTCCTGCGGTGCTCAGGAGAGCCAGGACGCGGGAGGGCAGCTTAGACGGGAAAATAGTCTGTTCCCGAAAAATGATTGCGGGGCGAACGTATCCGAACAAGGGTCGGCTGAAAGCGAAAGGGCGCCGTGAGAACCTATCCGCAAGGCGCTGGACGGAGTCGTCCAGTGCCAAGATCCGGGCGGAATGGCCATCCTGGCAGGGGAGGCCGAGCCCGCAACGAATTCTCGGGACCCGAGGAGAAAACACCAGCAGCCCGGCAACGGCAATCATGTCGATCGCCCCCAGGCCTGGACCGGCTTCTCTAGATCGGCTAGGGGGCTCGCGCATTATCCGCACTGGCTGCCCTCCCGCTTGCGCTCCTCAATCGCAGGCCACGCCATGTGAGCGGATCATCTCGCGCTCAGCCAGCGCATTCTCAATGGCCGCACCCCCCATGTCGTTATTGAAGAACATGTGGACAGTGCGGCCTTCCAGCGACCAGCCCTGGATGCGGTCTGCCCAGGTGCGAAGTACTGACGCGCGGTAATTGCCCGCATGGAGCTGGTCTCCATGCATTCGAATGTATACGACCGGCGCGGTCAGGCGCAGGGGGGGTACGGCGCTCCAATAATCGTGGAGGCAGTGAACGACGCCCTTTTCTTCCATGAGCGCGAAAACCTCTTCTGTGAACCAGCTCGGGTCTCGGAATTCAACCACATGCGTATAGCCACTAGGTAGCAAACGCAGAAACCCGCAAAACCGCACCAAGTCGACATGCCAGTTGGGCGGCAGTTGATAGAGAACGGGCCCGAGGGCTTGTCCGAGGGCGTGTGCGGCTGCCAGGAAACGCTCCAGCGGCTCCTGGACATCCCTTAGCCGCCGGATGTGGGTGATGAAACGACTGGCCTTGATCGCGTAGACAAAGGCGGGCGGGGCTTGCTCGCGCCAGGCTTCGAAGTTGGCGGTGCTAGGGAGGCGGTAGAACGAATTGTTGATCTCTACGGTGCGAAAGGTCATGGCGTAGTGGGCGAACCAGGCGCGCTGGGAAAGGCTTGGTGGGTAAAAGACCCCGCGCCAATGAGGGTAGACCCAGCCGGATGTGCCGACGTGAACTGCCATGCCGTGCATCCTCAGGGACCCCCTGGGAGAGGGGCAGCCATTCTTCAAGGCTGCTTTCTGCGGCCGGAATGGCCATTCGACTTCACCTCGCTGAAGCTCCCGCGCTGGGGGGCCAAATGGCCGGTGGCATGCGTTTTAGCCGTGAAAACCCAGTGCCGGGGCTGCTCTTGGGTCCCTCCCCTGGGAGGATCGCTTCACGGCTTGGGATGGTCAGCAAAGAATTCCCAGATGGTCCGGGCGGAAATACCGCCTGCTAGATTTGCTTCCGGCCAGGCGTGGCCGAATCCCTTGAGCGTGTACAGTTCAACCGCCGACCCGGCCCGGCAGAAGGTGTAGGTGGTCAAGGTGACGGCTCCCTTTTGGCTCACTCGGGGCGGCCCGACGCAGCCGTCCAGATGGGTCCAGGTGGCGATTCCGTACGAGACCGGGGGGTATTGCTCCCCGAAGCCGGGAAGGGAGGTTCCGGCATAAGGAATCACCTTGTCCCCTAGCCCGTGAATGTGGATCAGTGACACCGGCTGCTCCGGTTGGCAGGGTCCGTAGTAGGAGAGGTTTCCGGCCACGGGCGCCATCGCCGCGAAGACATCCGACATTTCGCAGCCAAGACGATACGACAGCATCGCGCCGTTGGCAAATCCCGTTACATAAATGCGCCTGGGATCGACGTTTGCCATGGTCCTCAGGTCCGAGAGGATCGAGCGGACGAAGGCGGATTCGTCGACGTTCTCGATCGCAGCGTATCCGCAGCAACTGCCGGCGTTCCAGGACAGATCATTCCTGTCCAGGCCGGTCCCGTTTGGATAGACGGCTATGAAACGCTCGGTGTCCGCGAGGTTGTCAAATCCGGTGTAGGCGAGGGCCTGGAGCCCGCTTTCTGCAAAGCCGTGAAAGACAAAGACGACAGGCGCAGGTCGACTGAGGTCCAAACCGCTCGGGACGTGAATCAGGTAGGTGCGGGCCTGGCCCTGGACATTCAGGCGGCGTTCGGATACTCCAGGTTGGTTCGGGGGAATTGCCGCCGCGATCGGAGTGGAGCCTCTCGCGAGGCCCGGGCCGGCCGTGGGAGCCGTCGCTCTCCCTGCACAAGAGGGGATGGCCGTCGAAAGAACGGCCAAGAGGATCGCAGGGAGAATGTCCCTGAAGTGTTTCATTTCCCCTTGATGTTCCTGGAAGCCTGCCTCGCCTTCGCCGCCTTCCCCTGGCCGCACGACGAATTCCGCGAAGATGCCCCCGGCGTCAAACCCATCTAATTGTAACGGCTTGCGGTGGCCGGTGAATAACAATCACCTCAAGGCGCTGTTCCCTTCGGTCGGCGGCGCATCGCTCACGAAGAAACCGCGAAGTTCTGTTTTCATCAATCTTCACTAAGCCCCTGAGACCATCAAATGAGCGCAGGGACCGGTAGGGGATACAGAAGCATTCTTTTCGCTGGTCATAGACTCAACGGTTTCTGGCGGACGGGAATCAAGTCCTAGTTTGCGCATGCCTTCGCAGACCCGCGTGCCTTGAAAAACTAGAACATCGTGATCTTTTCACAACCGGACCGCGCCGTAAAGTGCACCTTCATTTTCTGCTGCGACGAGGATATCCGCCGGGTTGAGGCCGGATCGGTAGTCATTGTCGTGATAAAAGGCGACAATCCGGTCAGACTCGTGAGGGTGTGCCCTTCGCGTGATAATCATAAATCCGGGTCGGCGGGCCGCGCAGGGCCTCTTTGGGAGGAAAAGGCGGCAAGCCTGGCGCGCGCCAGCGTTTCCTGTTCGCGCAAGGATCTCTAGGCGTCTTGACCGGGCTCCATCGCTGAGGGGCCGCCGACGCCCTGGCGCCACGGCCCGCGAAGATCGGCTGAGCAGATCCCCAGGCCTTTCAGCGCACGGTACAGCGACCCATCCCGATCATAGAGGATCCGATATCCGTCTTCGAGCACTTTCCGGGTGCCTGCGTCGAGAGGTGCGTCGAGCCACTGCCGGGTCGTCAGGCCGAATTCGACTTCGACCCCATGAACGTACCGCACGCGCAGCGACTTGACCAATCCCCAATCTTCCATCCCCTGGTCCTTGACTCTCCCAAAGCCATTGGCCCAGGATGTCTCGATCAGATACCGAGTCGGATCATCAACAACCAGCACCAGATCGAGGTCGGAAGATGGCGTGGCCGTCCCCCTGGCGTAGGACCCGACCAAAAGGACTCCGAGGAGATCAGGCTCAGCTTGGGCCCATCGGGTCACTTGGCGGATTCGTTTCGCGGATGAAGTCGCATCCATGGACTGTCGCCTGGACAGATATCACGCGGGTCTTGTTCTCCAAAGGGAGTTGCGACGGCTGGCCCACCTCGGGTCAGGCATGAGGGACGGGAGGATTGGCTTGGGCTGCAGGCGGTGCCCGCGTGTCAGACGGCCCAGGCTCCGCCGCAAGCGGGCCGAGTTGGAATCAGGGTGCGGCCGGTCCGGCGGGAGATTTTCCCGTGCTATTGCGGGCGGATCTGCGAGCCGCAGAAATCGCATTCCACGGTGTTTGGATCGATCCAATTGGCCTCGGCGCTGTGGATGGGCGCCCCGCACTTCGGACAATTGGTGGGGAGTCGGGCGCTTTGCGCACTGACAGGGGGAGCCGGGACGGGCATCGACCCAATCTGGTTTCCGAACTCTGCCTTCAAGACCTCGGCCGCGTGCCCCAGGCCTCGCTTGACCATCTTGCGGGTGATGTTGCCATAGAAGACCGGCGCCCTCCGAAGCATTTGGTATTGCAGGAACAATTTCAATGCGGCTCGCGCTTGGTCCAGCGAAGGCTGCTCATTCTGGCTGTCCGCGTAGGCATGACTGGCCAGCGCATGCATGTTGGCAGCCCAGCGGGGATGATTGGCCGCTTCCAGCTCCTGGGCCAGCTTTGCGAACATGGGGGCAGCCTGGTCAGATCGCCCGCTGGCGACCAGCTGGCTGGCGTGGCTCAAGACCTGATTCTGGGCCGGAGTCAGCGGGTTGGGGCGAAGAAGAGGGTTGGCAAAGGGTCGGAATATGGCAGCACCTCCGGTAGGACTTCGATCCTGGGAGCCCGTCCTGGTCGGCGCTTCGGCTTGGGTCTGGCGGTGCAGGTTCCGGACGACGTTTCACCCATCCTGAGGGCACCCCCCATCTTCATCGAATTCAAAGGCCTTGGCAAAGGGCGGGACAAGCAGGCGCGGTCAATTTACCTCGTGTGCGACCCCGCGTCAAGCTGGTTTCCTGGCGGACCATGGAGCCAGGCCTTGAGGTATGCGAAGTCGACGGGGGTGAAGTGCGGGTCGGCCAGTGGGTTTGAGACCCTGGCGGAGGAACTCGAGGCTTGATTCTTTCCCTGCTCCGTGGGCGAATGCGTGGAGAGGATCATTCAAGCGAGTGCCATGCCTTTGGTATCAAAAGGGGATTCGTCCTTGTCCCGGATGGACAAGGCGCCGCGGGAATTGGGGGGGTTCGGGACGAAGACCCGCGGGCATTCAGGAGAGCGCGCCATACCCACATCCTTATGCGCTCCGCCCGCCTCCCCCTCTCGAGGCCTCGACATGAAATGAGTACTTTTTGGATCCGGGCGGGGCACGCACTCGACCCGCAAGCGTGCCGACAGTGTGACGCGGCCGTTGGCATGGCTGAGGGGAAGGCAAGTGAATCGTGCGTTGCCTCAAGGACTCCTTCTTCGGGTGGTGGGCTTGCTTGAAGGATGGGCCGGCGGTACCAGCTGGATGCGCGGCCTTCCGTTGCGTGGGAGCTGCGCAAGAAATGCCGAGAAGTGAAAAGCGATTCGCGCCTAGGCGACACCCTTCGTTGCGGAGAGAACGTAGCCTTCGGCCAGGTCCAGGGGATTGAATAGTGAAGCCAACAGATTGAACGGATAGATTGTGTATTTGTTCAACACCAGTCCGACCAAATTTAGATAGGGATTTCGCTTGACCATGAAGGCACTTTGCTGGGTTTGCTTCTTTTGATCCCATTTTGCTCTTTCGCGGTACTGAATCCTGGCCAGTGCGATCCTGACCAATCGTACAAGGTTCTGAAAGGGGAAGCCATATGAGGCAATTTCGATTCTCGAAAAGCCGGCCTCAATCAACTTGTCATACAACTCCTTTCTTTCGTATCTGCGATAGTGACCGGCGATTTGGTCGTCCACTGACCAGTACTTCTTTCTGGCGGGGACAGACAGGATGAGCTGACCACCATTGGCCAGCAGTTGGTTGGCTTTACGGAGAAACGCCCGGTCATCTTCAACATGCTCAAGGACTTCGCAAGCGACAACGCAGTCAAATTTCTGAGGGAATTGGTCGTATTGGGAGAAATCGGCGATGATCAAGGTGAGCCGTTGCTTGGACGGCTCCTTCAATTGGTTATAGACGCGTTGCACGTCCGTAGTGTTGAAGTCGATCAGTGTGCCTCTGGCGATTTTCGACAACAGTTCCTGGGCCAGGTTGAGATTGCCCGGCCCTATTTCCAAGAAGGTTTCGCCCGCCTTAACTCTTCGCATGACCTCGTATCTGCGAAAAAGGTATCTGGGAGGGTCATATCTCATGAGGAGCACACCTTTCTGAAGCGTCTATGCTATTTGGTTGATCCAGAGGCGAGGCCACCGCGAAGAACAATCGTGTCGTTGGCATGTTCGTCGGGGGAGCTTCCGGGCGACTCGACAGGGAGGGATTCCCGTGCATCGGCCCCCGCAGCCTGGACTTGCCCCGGGTTGCGGTTTCATTCTCAGTACTTCACGACAACGGCTTACAAGGCTGGAGTTGGTGCACGTCAGCGATGCTCCAGAGACGTTCGATGGCTCGACCGAGCACGAGAGCCAGGCGGCGCAAGGATAGGCAGAAACGCCGGGGTAATTCTAATGGTTTATTGAGTGCCGAGGTCAAGTTTTGGCGCAAGGTAACGTAGAGGATGAATAAGACAAATGCCAGCCCGACCATGAGCAAGCGGAGGACAGGATTACGGGTTTGAGCGCTAGCACGTACCTGGTTCATTTGGCGATAGCCGGATTCGATGCCGAAACGTTGGCGATAGAGTTGAAAGACTTGAGCAGGCAACATGCCTGCAGGCAACCCGGCCACTGCGTAGGCAAACCATTTACTGGCATGCCGTCCATAGCGTCCTTTGGAGTAACGCTTGGCGACCACGGCTTGAACCGAATAGGCGCCGTACTTCGGGCTATGAAAGGTGTAGCTGGTCCGGTGGGACTTATCCTGAAACAAGCAACGCACCCTGCCCGACTTTCCTTGGATCGGAATGGGCACCACGCGACTCAATTCATGCTGGTCTAGAACCCTAAAAACGGGCTTGACACAGCAACCTTTGTCCAAAAACACCCGACGGATGCCAATTTTGAGAGCCTTCACGCGTTCGATCAGCCAGCGGACGATATCGGGGCCATCTCTTCACCGTATTCGACGGAGCGCAATGCAACTACATAGCGCCGATTATCATGCACAATCGAAACCGTTGCATAACCATGAAAATGGGTCGTCCCAGATTTGGGTGCACCGTGCACAATCTCCTTCTTGTCTTGATAGGGCTGACCATGATACAGGATCAACGTCAGGTCAATCGCAATGTTGTAGGCTCGCTTCCCTCTCAACAGACTGGGATGCAGCTATTGGTGAAACATCCTGTTCAGCGCACGCTGTACCCCTGCACGTTCTGGCAGGGCTTCCACCAGCACCTCCCGCAGACGGTTGGCCGAAGGGGCCTGTTGCAACTCCTGACAGGCCGAGGCAATGCTCAGACGATGGACACCAGGGTATGCGAGCGCATAAAAGATGTCATCCGCGGGGATCCGTGTGTTCTTCAAATCTAAAGGCAAGTTCCGGCCAACCACCTGGTTGAAAGCACTCAACACTTGCTCAGATCGAATTGTTCCAGTAACCTCGATTGTGGCCTTGGGCCTGGCTCTTGGTCTCCTTGGACTAGAACCAAGTCACTATGTCCAAGCCTTTTCGTAGACTAGTGAGTATACAAGCGGTGGGTTGTTCACTAATAACGCCCGCGAGTCTGGCGTGCTTCGGAATCGACCAGCTCGCTTTCGCTGGCAGGCGATACCCGCACCGCGCAGGCCTTGTACTCCGGTATCTTGGCCAAAGGATCGAGGATATCGATGGTCAGGATATTCGCGGCCGCTTCGTAGAAATGGAAGGGAATGAAGACCACCCCGGGGTTCGCCTTGGGTGTGACCGTGGCCCGCAGGACGATCGAACCGCGCCGTGAGGTGACCCGCGCGGCCTGCTTGTCCTTCAGCCCTAAGGGGGCTGCATCAGCGGGATTGATCTCCATCAAGGCTTCCGGATATAGGTCGTCCAGGTGAGAGTGCCGGGTCATCGCGCCGCCGTGCCAATGCTCCAAAACCCGTCCGGTGGTGAGGATCAGGGGAAACTCGTCATCGGTCGGCTCAGCGGAGGGGTTATAGTTTAAAGGATGGAACTTTGCCCTGCCGCGCGGGAAGGTCTTCTCAAACAGGATTGGCGTACCGGGGTGATGCTCATCGGGGACCGGAGTTTGCAGCCCTTCTTTTTCCAACCGTTCGTAACGGATTCCCGCATATTCTGGCACCAGGCGGCCCATTTCGGCCAGCACTTGCGCAGGGTGCTGGTAATCCCAGTAGGCCGAGCTAGGGCGCCCAAGCCGGATTTCAACACGCTTGGCCAGATCGCATAAGATTTCCCAGTCAGGTCGGGATTGACCGCGGGGCTGAATGGCCTGGCGCACGCGTTGCACCCGCCGGTCGGTGTTGGTGAAGGTCCCTTCCTTCTCTGCCCAGGAGGCGGCCGGGAGGAATACATCCGCGTAGGCACTGGACTCATTGATAAAAAGATCCTGGGCTACAAGGAACTCTAGCTGTTCCATCTGGAGGCGGGTGTGGTTGAGGTTGGGCTCCGACATCATCGGGTTCTCACCCATGATATATAGTGAGCGCACGCCGCCGGGGCCTACCGCGCTGAGAATCTCCGTCGTCGT
>JBEKXU010000044.1:0-22602 GCA_049511715.1 Anaerolineales bacterium | reverse complement strand
GGCGAGTTGCGGCAACTGCTGGCGTACAAAGCGGAAGACGCTGGTCGCCGGATGGTTGCCGTGAACCCGCTCAACACCTCGCAGAGGTGCAGCGGGTGCGGCGGTTGGGTTGAAAAGACTCTAGCCATTCGGGTTCACCACTGTCCGGCCTGCGGTCTCGTGCTCGACCGCGATGTGAATGCGGCTCGAAATATCCTGCATCTTGCTCTTGGCGCTATAGCACCTCCTACCGCCCGGACGGGGCGGGCAGAGCGTAACGTGACCCAACGGGGTGTGCGTGCTCTGCGAAGCTGTCCCCTTTAGAGGACAGAGAACGTCACAGACCTTTTGGCCATATCGCTTCTGAGCAGGGCAGGCAAAGGTTCGCCCCGCTCTTTTTGAGTCTGCTCCCCCCGCCTGTTGGGGTCCGGTTTCGAACGCGGCCGGGACGAATGGGGGAGCGGTCGGAACTCCGGCGAGCGCTGCTTTTCCCAGGGTGACCTTATTAGCTCCGACCACGGTGCCGGCAGCTGCCTCCTCATTTCCTGCCACGCTCCCAGCGGCCGCCTCGCCAGCTCCTGCCACTCCGCCTGCCGCCACTCTGGCAGCTCTGGCAGCAACGCCGGATGCCACGATCGCCAGTTTGACCGATCAGATCGACCAGGAGTTGAAGGACTTAGAAAACTCAAACGAAGACCAGACGCTGCACCCGCTGCTCCAGTAACCACGCGCAAGGCAGGAGGTTGGTTTGGAGCGGTCGCAAGTTGATCTCGGAATTTGGCGGGTGTCGGGAGGCCAGGGCCAGTGGGATTGCCCTGGCTCCCGCCATTAAATGCGACACCCTGGATCGCGTCCAGACTCGAGGCAAGAAGGGACAAGGAGCCTCGGGGTGTTCAGGGCGTGGCTTGATTCTCCCGACGGCAGGTCAAGGGCGAACCTTCTCTGCCTTCTGGAGAGCCGCCCCCCGCCACCGATGGAGCGTCAGCCTGGTCCCACACCGTGCCCGCATCTGCCGAGCTCCTCCCCAATTTGGGGGCTAAGTGCGTCCCGGGTCTGGATTCCGGGCCAATTCATGGGTTTACAGGAAATTTACAAAGAGGCCATGGGCATGAAACCCTGCCGTCTTAACCTATGGTCAGGATAAGTGCCCGCGCTGAGAGGCGTGGGATTAGAAAGGATGGCCGGAAATGAAGAATCTAGCTCGCTGGTGGAACTCCACCCTCTTGCGCAAGACAGTGCTTGGGGGTCTGGCGACAGGAACGATCCTGGCTCTCGCCATAGCCTTCGCTCCTGCGGCGACCGTGTACGCCCAGGGGCCGACCCCGACGACATCCCCCGCCCCGCAGCTCAGCCAGGCCCAGCGATACGAGCGCCTGAAGGAGCGTTTCGAAAAAGAGAAAGACCTCGCTTCAAATCTTCAGAGCCGGTTGGAAAAAGCCCAGGACCTGATCCAGAAGGTCCAGAAGCTGATTGACTGGGCGCGCCAGCACAATATTAACGTCTCTGCGCTCCAGGCCGCTCTCGATCGCTTCAAGGCGGCTGTTGAGCGAGCCCAGGCGGATCTGAACGACGCGAAGGCAGTTCTGACTACCCATGCCGGCTTTGATAACAACGGCAATGTCACGGATCCCGCTCAGGCGCGGAACACGGTCCAGAAGGCGGGGAAGGATCTCAAGGACGCGGGTCAAACGCTTCGCGGCGCGTCCCAGGATCTGAAGACGGCCTTTGATGGGGTGCGCAGCCAGGTGCAGGGTTTGAAGAGCCAGGGCAAGAGCGGCCAGGGCAGCTCAGGGACAGGGGGCGGTTCCGGCAATAGCGGGTCGACCTCGGGCAGCCAGGGGACCAGCTCGTAGCAGCCCATCTCCAGGGCTCGGTACCGGAGGCTAGGAGCCGCCAAGTGCCAGCTTGGAGTTGACTATCGCGGAAGGGCCAGGGCAACCGCAGTTGGCCTGGCCCTTCCCCGTTGTGTCGATAGTCCAGGGGAATCGTCTACTTGCGGGCCGGGAAGCGAGGCAGGACGGTGGCCGGTTCGGGGAGCGTGACCCGATCTCCAGGTTGCAGGTCGTGAGCAGGCTTCTGCGCCTTTTCGGAGGCGGACTGGAATACCGCGATAGGGGTGTCCGCTTGGGTGTACTGGCTCTCCAGGTAAGCTTGCCCCAGCAGGAAGCCCTCCGCATCGACCGCGCAGCTCGTGACCGCGCCGATTACCCGACCCCGCTCGTCCAGCACCGGGTCGCCGGGGTGCGCCATGCGCACGCTCTTGTGGTTGAACCGGAAGCGGGCGACCTCCCCGGCCGAGGATTTCATCTGGAGGAGACAAGCCTGGCGGCCAATGAACCAGGGCTTGTGGATCTTGACATACGAACCGAACCCTGATTGAGCCACGCTGAGGTCGAGCGGGCCGGCCATCTCGTGGCCGTAGAGGGGCAGGCCGGCCTCCGTGCGCAGCGAGTCGCGCGCCCCCAGCCCTACTGGCCTCAGTCCCAGAGGCGCTCCGGCCTGGATCAAGCGGTCCCACAGCGCGACCGCCTGATCCGGATGCACAAAGAGTTCAAAAGCCATGGTTTCGCCAGTGTATCCTGTTCGCGCCGCGATCAGGTCGAAGCCTCCCAGGACCGCAGCACAAACCTCGGTGCGCTTCAGGTTCAAGACACGCCGCTCCGTTTCCGCATCCGCCCCAAGGGCCAGGAGGACCTGCCGCGACTTGGGCCCCTGCAACGCCAGGTCCACGCGCATGTCGCGCCCAGCGCTCGGGTCCCTGAGGTTGCGCAACCGGACCTGCAGGCGCCCCGGGGCCGTGGCCCACGGACGGGCGCGATCGATGAGGACCTCCCCGCGGGCCACCGCATTGATCCAGGTCCAGTCCTTGTCATCATTGCTGGCATTGACCACGATCAGATAGCGCTCCGCCTCGAGGCGGTAGATCATGGTGTCGTCCAGCACATCCCCGTCCGGGCCCAGATACTGGCCGTACAAGGACTGACCCACCTCCAGGGCGCCGATCTCATTGGCGCAAACGGCGTCCAAAAAGACCCCGGCCGTTGGCCCACAGGCATCCCAGACTCCCATATGGGAAACATCAAACAGGCCCGCGGCCTGCCGTGTGGCCCGATGTTCCTCAAGCACGCTGGTGTACCAGACGGGCATCTCCCATCCGGCGAACGGGACCATTTTGGCGCCCAGGGACTTGTGGGCCTCGAACAGTGGCGTTCTCCTCAGTGGAGTTTCCCCCGGCTCCTTCCAGAGGAATGCCGGAAGCGCCGGGCGCGCGAGGTTTTCGGGAATCTCTCCCAGGAAGTAGGGCCGACTCGGGTCGATAGCTGCGGCGCCCGCTTTGAGGGGAGGCTTGGCAGGGCCCTGGTCTTCAACGACCCCGGGGCCCGGCAGCCTGCGGTAGGTGTCGTCCCCGAAGCCGACAAACCCGTCTGAAAGATCTCTCAGCCAGGCCAGCGCCAGACTGGCGGAGGCGGAGGGCACAACCAAGCGCAGGACTCCCGGTGCCTCGCGCGTGAGCGAGGCCTCGAGATTTTCCTTCCCGCAGGGGACGCGGGTGGGCTGGGCGTCTCCCAAGCGGAGGGCATGGACATCGTTCGTGGTGGCCCAATACAGGAATTCCTCCGCGCGCGGCCCGCGCACGGTGATGGCCCGGAACCCCTGGCTCTCTTTGGGGCAATCCAGATAATAGAAATGGGGGTAGCCGTGCTGGGTAGGCTCGTAGTCGATCCCCGCAGACTCTGCTAGGTCGCGTATTTCGAGCTTGGCTTCCTCCAGTACCTCGAAATTCACCTTGGCGCGCAGGGCCTCCCCCTTGCGGCCCGAGTAATGATAGGGCTGGCTGGCGTGAAGAATCCGACCCATGATCTCGGCCAGGCGGTCGATTTCCTTTTCTTGGAATCCGCGCTGGGTCACCCAAGGCGTCCCCAGGCGAATGCCGCTGGGATTGGCTGCGCTCAGGTCCCCGGGGATCGTGTTGCGGTTGAGCACAATTCCGGCCAAGTCGAGAATCCGGGCCGCCATGTCTCCGGAGAGCGGCGCGTTGTCCGGTCCGCGGATGCTCTTCATGTCGACGTTGAGCATATGCGTGTTAGTCCCACCAAAGGGGATGCGCAGGCCCTGGAGTGCGAGCCGGTCTGCCATCCGGGCGGCGTTGCGTACGATTTGGCTCTGGAGTGCCCGGAAGGGTTCGGTCCGAGCCAGGCGCATCGACACCGCGATGGCAGCCAAGGTGTTCACGTGGGGTCCGCCCTGTTCGCCGGGGAACACCGCGTGGTCGATCTTGCGGGCCAGAACCGGGTCGGTGGTGAGGATGCACGCCCCGCGAGGGCCGCACAGACTCTTGTGGGTAGTGAAGGTAATGACGTGGGCCCAGCCGAGAGGAGAACTATTGACCCCGGCGGCGACCATCCCGGCGATGTGGGCAATGTCCGCAAGCAGGTAGGCTCCCACCTGGTCCGCGATTTCTCGGAATCGCTTCCAATCGGGAACCCAGGGATAGGAGGAGAAGCCAGCGATGATCATCTTGGGACGCCGCTCGCGGGCCAGGGCTTCCACGGTCTCGTAGTCAATCTGCTCGGTCGAGGGATCGACCGTGTATGGGACGATGTGATAGTACTGACCGGACCGGTTCGCGGGGGAGCCATGGGTCAGATGGCCGCCGTGCAGCAGGTTCAACCCCATGACCGTGTCCCCCGGATTGGTCAGAGCGTGGTAGACGGCGTTATTGGCCGGCGCGCCCGAAAGCGCCTGAACATTCACCAGGATCTGGTCCGCGGGGATGACAGGGGTGGCAAAGGCTTCGGCGACTCGGCGGCGGGCCAGGGCCTCTACCGTATCGGCGTATTCCACTCCCTTGTAGTAGCGGGGATCCGAGTAGCGTCGAAAATCCGCGAGGCGAGTGGGGTAGTCCAGGATTTCCGCCTCCGCGAGTTCTCGAGAGGCTTCATCCGGGTAGCCCTCGGCATAGAGGTTCTGGAAGCGGCTGCCCAGGGCCTGCAGCACAGCGGCCGGGCTCGAGCTCTCTGAGGGGATCAAGATCAGGCGGCGAAACTGGCGCTCGTTCTCGATCTGAATGAGTTCCTCCACGGAGGGGTCGATCTCGTGGAGGGAGCCTCGGAAAAGGAAGTCCTTCATCTACGTCTCCTTGATGCCGTGTGAAACTACCAACCAGAAGAATGGTGAGGCGGAGGCAGGCGCAAGGGCCGCGGGGTCAAATGGACTGGGTCTCCGGGCGGCCCTTGTGGTGGGCGGAACAGGACTTGAACCTGCGACCTCATCTTTGTAAGAGATGCGCTCTAACCAACTGAGCTATCCGCCCGCGAGGGGGATTATAACAAGGAGTCTGGAGCCAAAGGGGTCCGGGCTGCCCGCCAGAGTTCTTGACCCACGTTTCTCCCAAGGATAGAATGCCCCGGCGGTTCGCGCCGAACCGGACACGCGCCAGGCGGAGCGGTCACATCAAGGCCAGCGCGGCCATAGGGCGTAGCGATGTTTGAAGGTCTATCCTCGAGTCTTCAATCCGTATTCCAGCAGCTACGCAGGCGTGGCCGATTGGGTGCCGCGGACGTGGACCAGGCCTTGCGACAGGTGCGGTTGGCCCTGCTCGAAGCAGACGTCAATTTCCGCGTCGTCAACGAGCTTCTGGAACGTATCCGGGTCCGATGCGTCGGCGCCGAGGTTTCAAAGGCGTTCAATCCGTCCCAGCAGGTTTTGACGGTAGTCTTTGAGGAGCTGGTTCGGACACTCGACCCAGGTTCTCGTTGGTCGCTGACAGGCCCCAAGCCCCGGGTCATCGTCCTTGTCGGTCTTCAGGGTTCCGGCAAGACGACGACCGCCGCAAAGCTGGGGCTGCGTCTCCAGCGCGAGGGCGAGCGAGTTCTTCTTGTGGCTGCCGACGTCCAAAGACCGGCTGCCGCCGAGCAGCTCCGCCTGTTGGCGGTGAGAATCGGGGTTCCGGTCGTTGCTGAGGGGGAATCGGCTGTTGAGATCTGCCGCGCCGCCGTGGAGCGCGCGCGTCGCGAGGGTGACACCGTGGTCATTCTCGACACGGCGGGCAGAGCGCAGGCTGATGACGAGCTCATGGCCGAGCTGCGCCAAATCAAGTCCTCGATTCAACCGGCAGAATCTTTTCTGGTGGCGGACGCAATGACCGGGCAAGAGGCCGTGAATATCGCCCAGGGATTTCATCGGGCCATAGGCCTCACGGGGATTGCCCTGACCAAGGCGGACGGGGATGCACGCGGGGGGGCGGCGATTTCCATGAAAGCGGTGACCGAGGTCCCGATCCGATGGGTGGGGGTCGGAGAGGGAGTCGAGGCTTTGGAGGAATTCGACCCCGAGCGATTTGCCAGTCGCATTCTCGGCATGGGGGACATTCGCGGCCTGATGCAAAAAGCAGAGCAGGCCTTGGCTGCCGAGGACAGGGATAGCGCCGCACAGCGGCTGGGGACCGGGCAGTTCACCCTGGAAGACATGGTCAGCCAGCTCCGTCAAGTTCGAAAGTTGGGGCCCTTCAGTTCAATTCTGGAGAATCTTCCGACCTCTTCTCTGGGAAGCCTGCCGAACATCAAACCCGAGGAGGTGGACCGCCGGATGCGAAGGATGGAAGCCATCCTGCTGTCGATGACCGTCCAAGAGAGGCGAAGCCCGGAGATCCTCAATGCGAGTCGCAAGCGAAGAATTGCAAGCGGGTCGGGTACCCAGGTTCAAGAAATCAATCAGCTCCTCCGCCAGTTTCGTGAGGCCCAAAAGGCAATGCGCAATCTGCCGCGGCTTGCTCGCGGGAAATTCCCCGGCGTTTTCGGGTAAAATGGGAGGTGTTCCGGGTCCAGCAGCCTGCGCGCCCTTCCCGCGCACCTTTTGGCCGGAAGCCCGGTCCGCAGCAGCGCGAGTTCAGGTCATCTTAAAGAAGGAGTCTTTTCATGGTTCGAATCCGACTTAGGAAGGTTGGCTCGAGGCATCAAGTCAGTTTTCGGCTGGTTGCCACCGACCGCGAGAGTCCCCGCGATGGTCGTTTTCTGGAGCTGCTCGGACAGTACAACCCTCGAACCGAGCCGGGCACGATCAATTTGGATGAGGCCCGCGTGCTCTACTGGCTTGGCCAGGGAGCTCAGCCGAGCGAATCCGCCTTGAAACTGTTGAAGCAAACCGGAACGACGGATCGCTTCGTGCGGCTCAAGCAGGGAGAATCGCTCGATGCTCTCGTTGCAGAAGCCAAGACGGCTCAGGCCGCCAGGGTGGTGAGCCCGAAGACCCGCCGGACGGCCAAGCCCAAGGGTCAAGCCAAGTCGAAGAAGTCCAAGAAGACTGAGACGGCCGCTGAGGCGGCATGAGCATGTTTCCCCTGCGAAACGAAAGCGACCGAGGCCTTAAGGAGCTGGTGGAATACGTCGCCCGCTCCCTGGTCCGGGACCCGACCCAGGTCCGCGTTTCCGAGGTGATCAGCGGTCCGAATGTGCACTTGGAACTGATGGTCAGCGCGGAAGACCGCGGCCGGGTGATAGGCCAAGGCGGTCGGATTGCCAATGCGATCCGAGCGCTCCTGCGCGCGGCCGCGGCGCGCGAGGGCCGGCGCGTGACCTTCGACATCGTCTGAAAGGAGACGATCTGAATTGCAATTCGGAGGCCGATTGAAGGGTGGGCGCTGGGCTTTAGGTCCCCGGTCTTGTTCGGGGGAGCGGCGGCCTCTCCGAGCGATCCAAACTCTCCGACCAAGAAGTGGGCGGGCTCGCCCGTGAGTGGGGCGAGCCCGTTTGCCTAGGGTTAGCCAATGGCCGAGGGATCTGTCGAGAAGCTGGTGGCCGTAGCCCGGGTGAGGCGGCCCTTTGGCCTCCGGGGCGAATTGCTCCTGGAGATTGTTGCTGGGACCGCTGATTTCCTGCGCCAATCCAAGATTGTGTTTGTCGGCAAACAGCGCCAACGGAGGGACGTTCTCTCTTTTAGAAGCCACGGCAAGGATCTGCTCCTGTGCCTGGACGGCTGCGCGAATCGCACCGGGGCGGAGGAGTTGCGCGGCGCCTTGCTCTACGTGCAAGAGGACCATTTGCCTCCCCTTCCAGCGGGAACGTATTATCGCAATCAGTTGGAGGGACTGCGGGTGGTCACGGAGGACGGCCGTGATCTAGGGCGGCTTCTCTCGGTGCTGGCAACCGGAGCCAACGATGTGTACGTGGTCCAAGGAAACCAGGGCGAGATCTTGCTTCCGGCAATCTCGTCGGTGGTGAGAGAAATCCGCCTGTCGGAGGGTCGGATGGTTGTCCGCCTGCCCGAGGGTCAGCTCGGAGCATGAATCATCTTCTCCGATGTTGCGGAGCGCCTTGCAGGACTCCCATCCCACAACGCGAGTTCAGGTGTTTCCTGCTGTGATTCGGGCTTTCATCGCCGTCGAATTGCCCTGGCCTCTGCAAAATTACCTCGCCGAATTAAGCGGCCGCCTTTTTCGTGAAGTCCCACCGCAGAGTGTGCGTTGGGCGCGCCCGGACGGGATTCACCTAACCCTCAAGTTCCTGGGGGCGATTGCCGAGTCGCGCTTGGCGGAGATCGACTCGCTTTTGGAACCCCGGCTGCTGGAGACCACGCCGTTCCTGGTTGAGGTCGGAGGGCTGGGATGTTTTCCCGACCTGGGACGACCGCGGGTGGTGTGGGTTGGAGTTCGCAGCCCGACGGGAGAACTGGAGCAGTTACAAGAGGCGATTGAAAAGAGCCTTTCCGAAATCGGTTTTCCCCGCGAGGCCAGAGGGTATTCAGGGCATCTGACGCTGGGGCGAGTCCGCCAGGACATTCGCCGGCCGGAACTGAAGCAAGTCGGGGAGGCCGTTGCCAGGATAGGGGAAGCCGACCATCGGATCCTGGAGATCCGGGGAATATCGCTCTTTCAAAGCGACCTGCGTCCTGATGGTGCTGTCTACACGCGCCGGCGCGAGTGGCGATTGAGGGAGGCGGCATGAAGCTCATCGCTGTCATCGGGGGTCATCTCTGCACACCCGAAGAAGCGGAACTGGCGATGGCCGTCGGCCAGCGCCTTGCCATGGCTCGGGCGACACTGATTTGCGGGGGCGGCGGGGGGGTTATGGAGGCGGCCTGCCGGGGAGCGAGGGGTGCGGGAGGCCATACGATTGGGATTCTCCCAGGCGAGGATCCCGAACAAGCCAACGAGTTTGTCGAATTCCCCTTGGCCACCGGTCTCGGAGGGGCTCGAAACGTCATTCTGATTCTCTCCGCGTGGGCGACCATCGCCATCGGTGGAGAGGGGGGGACCCTTTCCGAAATCGGGTATGCCCTGCGCCTGGGAAAGCCCGTAGTCTCCCTTCACAGTTGGGATCCCGCGATGTGGGATGGCGAGCGACCTGCAGGGATTCTCCTGGCTTCAACGGCAGATGAGGCTGTGAAACTGGCCCTGGAGGTCGCCAGCGCCCCGAGAGGGTATGCCGACCTGGGGAAAGCACCCGAGGCAACGAGACCTCCTCTCGTTTCCTAGCTCCACAGACCTCTCGCCGGGGAAGGCCCTTCTTTCCCCGGCGAAGATGATGGAGCAGGGCGGGAGCCGGGACGTAGTCAGGGTCGGGAGGTGAAGGCTGGACGCACTGGCGTTGGCGCGATCCCTGGTGGACGCACTCGAGTCAAAGAAGGCGGAAGACATTGTCCTCCTGGATCTGAGGGGAACCTGCCTGTTTGCCGACTACTTCGTGATCTGCACCGGTTCGAGCGGTCGCATGATCGGGGCTTTGGTCGAGGCAGCCGCGGAGTCCGCGGAGAAGACCCAGGGCATTCGCGCCCGAAATGAGGGCCGACCCGAGGGGGGCTGGGTGTTGGCGGACTTCGGCGACGTGATCCTGCATGCCTTTTCCGCCGAGAAGCGTGGGTACTATGAATTGGAACGCTTCTGGGATCAGGCGAAGGTCGTGGTTCGAATTCAATAGAGCGGCCGGGCTCCCCGCCATCGGCGACCACCCCCAGTGGCAGGCTCCTGCGGTGAAATAACAAACCGAGCATCTTCTGGGGATGCTCGGACCGGGCTTGGCGCGTTGCGAGTCGTGGGGGCAGAATGCCTTTCGGCCCTACTCGAAAACCCAGGAATCCGTCGTGCGTTTCCAGGACACAAGCTCTTCGGGCCTAAAGAACAGGGGGATCTCGTAGGCCGCAGTTTCCGCGCTATCCGAGCCGTGGACCAGATTGCGGCCTATTTCGACCGCGAGGTCGGCGCGCACACTGCCGGGGGAGGCCTCCGCCGGTCGGGTCGCGCCCATCGTTTGACGAGCCAGGGCAATGGCTCCTGGCCCTTCCAGGACCATTGCCACAACAGGGGCAGAAGAGATGTAGGCCAAAAGGCCCTCGTAGAACGGCTTGCCTTTGTGGACAGCATAGTGACGTTCCGCAAGCGATCGGTCTACCTGCAAGAACTTGAGCCCGACGATCTTCAAACCCCGCCTCTCAAAGCGGGTGATGACCTCCCCGATCAGCCCTCGTTGCACGCCGTCGGGTTTAACGAGGATGAGTGTTCGTTCCACGCGATTCCTCCACGGTTGCTGTCTGAGCCGAGGTCGTAGGTCGGCCGGAACTCGATTCTATCAGAAGGGGTTCTCTGCGGTTCGCCCTCCGGGCTGCCAACCTAACGCGGGAGTCCCAGTTCCTCGGGCGCCACAGGGGAGGACAACTGGTAAAAGACCTCGAAGTCGCCAATCTGCTTCTCTCTGTAGGAAAGGCCCATCTGGTCGAAGCGAGCCCGGAGCACGGCATTCAGAGAGCCGTTCCCGGTCGTGATGTAGGCGACCTTGGGGCTCGATCGAACCAAGGCATCGTAGGGTGGGTAGCGATCGTCTCGGGCTGAGTAGCGCAAGTCCGAGTGATAGGGAAGCCGGGCGACGAAGAGCAGCTGTTCGTGCGAGAGGAAAGCCAACGGGTATTCGACCCAATAGTTAGTGTACCCGCGGGTTTCTCCCTCCTGCTCCAGGAACTGGGTCAGCGCCGGGAGAGCGCGCAGGTCGATCTGCGTCTCAGGATCAAACTGCGTGGTGATCCCAGGGGGATTGGCTAGGGCAGCCTGGACCGTGCTGCTGGCGTTGAAGACAAGGAGTAACAGGACCACGATCTCGCCCCAATGAGCCCGGTGCGCATTCAGCCAGCCTGCGAATTCAGCGGTGGTCACGGCCAGGAGAACGCTGAGGGGAAGGAAATAGCGGCCACTGGGGTCCGAGCCGAAGGGAGTGGCGAGGAATAAGACGATGAGCAGGCCCCCCACGGCGAACAGCGTCCAGCGGGCGGAGCAGCCTTCATCCCGACGCCGAAGTTGGCCCAGCCCGAACAGGAGAACCCCCAGGTCGGCGGCGATTGCCAGGGGAAGCAAGGGCAGGGCGAGCAGCTGAGTGCTCCATGGTGCCCGAAGGCCGAAGACCACCGTGGGAGCGAAGATCAGGAGATTCAGGGCTCGTCCGGCAACCTGATCCGGGAGGGACCCTCCTGAGACTCCCGCCAGCGCGCTCCCCAGCATCTCCCGCACGGCGGATGAGCCCAGTTCGCGCCATCCGATCAGCCAGGGGGTGGCCCCGACGAGCGCGGCGATTACCAGAGCGGCGGCGCAGAAGCCGATCCTCCAGGGTATCCCGCGGCGGATCGAGCTAACCGCTGCCAGGATCAGCGAGGGCAGGGTGAAGACGGCGGAAAGCGGGAAGACCCACAATCCCAGTCCGGCCAAGAACCCCAAGAGGCCCGCGCTGAGGAAGGTTGGCCCGCGACGGGAGATGCGCAACGCAAGCCACAAAGCCAGCGAGCCAATCAGCAGTGCCTCCCCGTATCCGCCCAGGCTGACCGTTGTATAGAGAGTCAGATTGAGGCAGGGCAAGGAAAGCAGAAGAGCGGCGACCCAGCCCAGACGCGGAGTCTGGAAAAACTCCCGCAGCGCGAGGTAGAGGGCGGAAATTGTGCCGCAGTAAAGCAGGGCCTGAACCACACGGATAACGAGGACCTGCTGGCCGAAGGCCCAAAACCCGGCGGCGACCAGATAAGCGTCCAGGCTCCCCATGTAGGCCTGGCCATAGAAGAAAAGAGGGCGCTCGCCTTGCAGAATGTGGCGCGCCATCAACGCCACCACGGCTTCGTCCGCGTTGAATGGAACGACTCCTCGAGAAAGCCAGAACAGCTTCCACAGGAGCGCCAGAGCCAGAGGCAAGGCCAAGGCGATCGGCTTGTCCAGCCATGAGCCTACCCGTATAATGACGCTCATGTCCCGACGAGGCTGGCTGCTCCTCTCGGGTTCGATCGTGTTCGTTGCCGTGCTGGCTCGCGTCGTGCCAGGTCCCCGGATCATTGACGACGCCTTCATCACCTACCGCTACACCCGAAATCTACTCCTGGGCAGGGGACTCGTATTCAATCCAGGAGAGCGGGTCCTCGGAACAACAACCCCGCTGTATGCACTTCTTCTCGCCGTTCTGAGCCTGCCCTTGGGTGGTGCGAGCGCTCCTCTGCCAACCCTGTCCCCGTTGCTCAACGCCTTGTTTGACGCAGGCTCCTGCGTCCTTCTCCTTTGGCTGGGGAAAAAGCTAGGGTCCCCTATTGCCGGAGTCGTCACGGCCGCCATCTGGGCGGTCACTCCGATGAGCGTGACCTTCGCCATTGGAGGAATGGAAACCAGCCTGTACGTCTTCCTCCTGCTGCTCTCCTATCTGCTCTATTTAAATGACCAGCTGGTTGCCCTGGGCGCCGTCCTGGGTCTTGCTTTTCTGACCCGCCCCGATGCGCTCCTGCTGGCGGTGCCGATCGTGTTGGATGCGTGCCGCCGGGCATTCTCCCCATCAGAGGACCGGTCCTTCCGGCGCAGGCTCCCTCCGGCCGTTGCCGCAGGGCTCGCCGTGGTCATGCCGTGGTCCGTGTTTTCTTTTCTCTACTATGGCTCCGTCGTACCAAACTCCCTCCTGGCCAAGAGGGTCGCCTATCGCCTGCCTCCTGGAGCGGCACTGGTCCGCCTCCTTCAACAACTGGGGACCCCCTTCTTTGAGGACCTGACTTTGGGGACCCGCTGGATCGGAGTTGGACTGATCCTCTACACCTTTGTTTGCCTTCTGGCCCTCGTGCGGACCGCAAAACGGTCTCCTCGAGCGTGGCCGGGCCTGGTATTTCCCTGGTTCTACTGCGCAGTGTTTGCCGCAGCCAACCCGCTGATCTTTCGCTGGTATCTGACCCCGCCCCTACCATTCTACATACTTTCAATCGTCTTGGGCTTTCGCTATCTTACGGCCGACCTTGGGCATCTTCTGCAAAGACTGAAGGTCCTCGAGCGGCCGCCGTGGCTGGGGCGGGCCGGACTGACGGCGCTTGCGCTCGTGCCGTTTGCCCTCAGCCTGCGAGCCTGGGATCTGCGTCCACCCAACGGCCCATCTCGCCCGGCGCCGGACATGGCGTCGATCCAGCTCGAATTGGTCTATGCCCAGGCCGCCGACTACCTCCTGCCTCAACTCCGGACAGGGGATCAGATTGCCGCGGGGGATGTGGGCGTCCTGGGCTATCGAACGGACGCGCTCATTCTGGACACGGTCGGACTGAACACTCCGGGGGCGGTGAAGTACTACCCTCTCCCAGCGTCGATGTACGTGATCAATTACGCGGTGGCTCCGGACTTCATCCTGGCTACCCGACCCCGCTTCGTTGTGATTCTCGAGGTCTATGGGCGCAACGGCCTGCTGCAGGACCCCCGCTTTCTGCAAAGCTATACGCTTGAGCACACCCTCCCCACGGACATGTATGGCAGTCGGGGAATGCTAGTTTTCGAACGCAAGGTCCGGCCCTGATATGGGGACGCCAGAGCTTGGTCGCCAGGGATCCGGCGCGAAGAACATTGGGACGGGGACCGGGGCGATCCATGTCACGCGCCGATTCCTTTCCTCGGCGGTTGTGGTACTGGCCCTCGTGGCCCTCGGGGCCTATGTGCTCGCCGGGTTTTCCACGGTTCCTTTCCATCCCGATGAAGCGACCTGGATCTTCATGAGCTCGGATTTGGACACGCTCCTTCAGGGAAGAGTGGGAGCTCTGTGCTACGAGCCAGGGGTCCCCCTGAATGGGCGTGTCATAGAGCGCTTGCTGACGCCCGGCCTTCCCCGATATGTCATCGCTGTTGCGAATTTTCTTTTCGGAGTTCCTCCCTCGACGGTACGCGCCGATTGGAACTGGAGCCTGAGCTGGCAGGAAAATGCGGCCGCTGGGGCTGTCCCCGGGGCCAGAGCCCTGTTTACGGCGCGACTGCCCATGGCCCTCGCCGTCGTCTTGGCGCTGGTTCTGGTGTTTGCGATAGGTAAGGTCCTGGCAGGTCGCTGGGCCGGGCTTTTGGCGGCTTTCGCTTTTGGTTCGAACGCCCTGGTTCTCCTCCACGGAAGAAGAGCCATGAGCGAAGGTCTGTTGTTGCTCACTACCACCCTTGCGGTCTGGGCGGCCATGAGATGGGCGACCAGGCGGGCCGTCAAGGGGGGAGCGCTCGGCCTTGCAGGCGCTGCGAAGCACAGCGGGTTCGCTGTTCTGCCCGTGTCCTTGGTTTCCCTGCTTTGGGGATCGGAGTCCCGGACCCAGCCGGCCTCCGCGGGCGAGAAAGCGCCCAAGCCGCTCGGCTCAGCACCCGTGTGGGGGCGGGTCGCCATCGGAGCCGCGATTATGGTGGCCTGTTCGCTGGTGGTCTTTGGCCTGTTCAATCCGGTCGGCTGGTGTCACCCTCTGGGTGCCGTGAGCGCAGCCCTGGCTGAGAGGGCCGGCTTGCTGACGGATCAGACTCAGATGATCTCGCAGGCAATTCCGGTGGAAGTGGTGCTTACCCCTCGATCTCGCCTGGCCGCATTCATCAACCAAACCTTCTTTGCTCCGCCCGCATTCTGGGACATTCCGAACTATGCGAAGCAGACGGCCAGGCAAGAGCAGGCCTATCTGGCGGGGATTTGGGGCGGATTGCCCAGGTCGATTGGGCTGGGCATCGCCGAGCTTTTCCTCGCGCTTCTGGGCTTAGCCTACAGCCTGTTAATCCTGGCGGGCCCTTGGTTGCGGCGGGACAATGCAAAGAGGGAGGGGAAGGCTGCCTGTCGCGCGATGTTGCTCTTTCTCCTGTGGGCCGGCTCGACCTCCGTTGCCATTCTGGTGGCGGTCCCCATCCAGTGGCAGCGCTACTATGTCCCGCTGCTGCCGGAGACCTCGCTACTGGAGGCCCTGGGCCTGGTCATGTTGGCAAAGTTCGCGGCGGCCATTTTTCAAAGGCGAGACCAGGGAGTCGGCTGAGGCATCGTTTGTCGGGCAGGGCGGCCCGGAAGATCGGCCCCGGCCTCGGTGGGGGGGCTTGGCTTGTTCAAGCGGGGCACCCGCCCGGTCTGGGCCGTGGTCCGCACACATCCCGAAGGCCGTCCACGGCAAGGATGGCGCTTACTCCAGCCGGGTTGAGACTCCAACCGGACGGCAAGGAGGGGCCATCGCGCCAGACCTTCGGAACACCGCGGTTGCCTGTCGCGCTGTTTCAGCAGCCACGAAAGCCGTGCCGTAATCAGGCTGGACCATCAGGGCCAGCTCGGAAAAAAGAAAGCGGACGGAAAGTCGCCTCCGTCCGCCTCTGGGTCTTCCGACCAGCGGTCCACGCCCCTATTCGGTGATGTAGTCCCGCAACTTCCTCCGGTGAGTGGGGTGTCGGAGTCGGCTCAAGGCCTGGGCTTCGATTTGGCGCACGCGCTCGCGAGTGACACCCATCTTTCGTCCGACCTCTTCGAGAGTGTACGACTGGCCGTCCAAAAGCCCGTATCGAAGCTGGAGGATTCTCACCTCGCGAGGAGGCAGGGAACTCAGCACATCCTCCAATTGTTCGCGCAGGAGATTTTGAGTGGCTGCCTCGGAGGGGGCCGGAGACTCCTCGTCCTCAATGAAGTCCCCCAGAACCGAATCCTCTTCCTCGTCCGTCGGGGTCTCGAGCGAGATCGGCCGGCGGGCCACCTGAATCATGTTCTCCACTTTCTTGGAACTGACCCCCAGGACCTCGCCGAGCTCCTCGGGGGAGGGGTCGCGGCCCAGCTCCTGAGTCAGTTGGTGCGAGACGCGCAGCAACTTGTTGATCTGGTCGCCCATATGAACCGGCACTCGAATGGTGCGGCCCTGGTCGGCGATAGCGCGGGTGACCGCCTGGCGGATCCACCACGTGGCGTAGGTTGAGAACTTGTGGCCTCGGCGGTAGTCAAACTTCTTCGCCGCCCGAATCAGTCCGATGTTTCCCTCTTGGATCAAGTCGAGGAAGGGGACGCCGCGCCCCATATATTTCTTGGCGACGCTGATCACCAGGCGCGAATTGGCCGTGATCAGATGCTCGCGCGCCGCCCAACCGTCCTCGATCAGGCGCTGCAGATCTGCCGAACGGTCCGGGTTGCTCACCCCGCGCGCTAGTGATTCCCGCGCCAGCTTGCCGCGTTCGATCCGTTTGGCCAGGGAGACCTCTTCCGGAGCGGTGAGCAGAGGCACCCGGCCGACTTCCTTGAGGTACAGGCCGATCGTGTCGTCCGCATCAATCGCGGACAAGTAAGAGTCATCTTCGATCAACTCGCCGGCGATGGGCACTTCCTCCTCTACTTCGGCGAGTTCTTCGTCTCCCGGCTCGGCTTCGCTGACCTCGCTGGTGTCGTAGATCTCAATCCCTGCGCTCATCAAGGCGGCGTAGGCCTCTTCCAGTTGGTCGATGTCCCGCTCTGCTTCCGGGAAGAAGCGCAGGACATCGTCAATGGTCACAAACCCTTTCTCCTTGCCGACCTCGATCAGGGCGGCCATTGACGGATGCTCCTCGTCGATTGGGAGCAAATCTTCCAGCGGGGCAGCTTGAAGCGTCGCCGCCGAGCTGAGCCGGGTCTCGGCTCGCTTCTTGCCGTTCTTGGGGACGAGGACCGCGCCAGCCCGGCTCGGGGCGACTGCGTGTCTTCCCGCGCGCTTGGGGGATCCCTTGGGGTTGGGCTTTGGCGCCCACTTTCCGCCTTGAAAGGACAGTTGGACCGCCTTGCGACCGCGTGGCGGTTCCAGGCGGCCTTTGCCGGACCCGGGGGAGGCGCTCCTGCCCGTGTTCGAGGATGAACCGCTTTGCCTTCCACCCATAGGTCGGGCATTCTTGCGCGCCCGATTCCGATTCTTCTCAGTCATTTCTACCGACTTCTTTCTCCGTCATGCCTTCCAACAACCGGTCGTTCCTCCAGGGATCCAGATTCGCACCGGCGGGGTACCCGTCAGATGAGAATACATCCGAAAATAGCGACGTGCAATACCCGCCTGGCGCAGGCGACAATTTGGTCGTTTTTGCGGCCCTGAGACTCATCCAAGTCTCAGGTAGGGCTTGTGGGCGAGCTTCCTTTCGCGCGCGGTGCCGCGAGCTGGCTTGGTTCGCCCGCCCACCTCAAGGAGCGGTTGGGCTGACGCCCGGCGTGCTGCTTGCAACGGGCATTGGCGATGGGGCCGGCGTGGCAGTTGCCATGAGGGGAAGCTGGTTCAAGAACGCAATGACGCTGTTCAGCGAAGCCTGATCGACAATGAGGATCCTGGAGTCCCCTTTTTCGCGAACGTAGTATCCCGAGCCCGTCGGCGTGGCGGCTCCAATCTCCAGGATATAGTTTTGGCTGCTGGTCTTGAGCGTGAGTTCATAGTGGGGCTTGTCGATGCCAAAAATGCTCGCGTCGAGCCCCATCCCCAGGTTGGTCACGATGGACAAGGAGCTTACCTCAGCCGCGGCCTCTTCCACGGTGCCCGTGTCTGCCGGCTGGTCTTGCGGTGCCGTGATCCGCCAGGAGCCGTCCTTCTGCCGCTGCAGGACCACGTTCTTGGCTTGCTGCAGGTCGCTGATTTCCAGCACTTGAACCTTCGACGAGTCAAAGGACCAAAGGTTCTGAACGCTGGGCGTGTCGGTCGCGGCGGGTGCCACCAGCGGGTGCCCGACAATCCGCGACGCGCCCTGGACAAACCAGCCTTGCACGACCCCCGCCGCGATGAGGACCACAACCAGGACGATCAGCAGGGCAAACGTTGTGCGTCGATCCATGATGAGTACCCGCCTTCAGAGAACCATCTGGATGTGCCGAGCCGTTGTCTTGCCCGAGTCGTGGCTACTGGTGACGACGCCGGGAAAACCAGACCACGCCCCCCGCCACAATGAACACTCCGGGCAGCAGAATGATGCTGGAGAGAGCAATCGCGTTCATGACCAGCGCGGAGGGCGGAACGATGAAGTTCGTGGTCGGAGTCCGGGGAGTCAAGTTGATCAGAGTCCCCTGTTGGGAGGCCCAGTCGATGCTGTTCACCATCAGGCTCCCATTGGCATAGGTGCTGAAGTACAGATTGCGCCCAAACTCCGAATTGCCGAAGACGACCACTCGCGAGTTCATCTGGGCAGAACTGGCTGTCACCGCCACGGTCAGGGGCCCGGCCCGATCCACCTTGGGGTCGAAGGAAATCTGGTTGTTCTTGAGGCCTGCCAGGTTCATATCTCCCCAAGACTGTGATCCGGTTTCCACCAGGGCAACCTGGGTAATGTCCGAATTGGGGGCTTTGAGCTGCAGGCTGCGGGCATCATGGAAGATCGTCACGGTTTGGAGCAGCTTGGCCGTGATGGTGCTGGACCCATAGGAGGCCGCAATCGCGTCAAAACCGGATTGGGAGCTCGTGTCGACGACGATGTCGTTGTCCACGGTGATGCCCCAGGTATGGGACAGGTAGTCCAGCAGGGGATCCGGTGAGGCGACGGAGCTCGTGACCACCGTCGGGTCCTCCATGAGGACGAGCCCCCCGCCTTTTTTCAAGTAGGCGGCAATCGCGTTTACTTCCGAAGGCTGCAAGGGCTGCTGCGGTGCGGCGATGACAACGGCCTCCGCGCCGGCAGGGACCGTCTTCTGCACCAAGAGGTTGAGAGTCGCGTTCGTGTAGCCTTGGCTCTTGAGCATTGCGGCCGCCTGGCTCAGCCCGGGGTTGTCGCTGCTGGTGGAATCGGCCTCCCCATGGCCGACGAGAAAGTAGACTTTGCGTACCCCTGGGTTGGACAGCTGGACCAAGGCGGTGGTGAGATCCTGTTCGGCCGGGAGGTTGAGGGATTGGCTGCGGCCGTCCATGGCGACGATGACCGTCCCGTCCGTCGTGATATTGTCCTGGGCCGCCAGGCCCGGGTTAGCGTTCGGGTCAATGAAGCGGTAGGAGAATTTCCCGTTACTCGCGTTCCGATACTCGTCAAAAAGGTGCTGGGCCGTGGCCGCCTCGCTGGACAAGCTTGTCGAATAATAGGCCCGAATTTGCACGGGTTCCGGCAGCGCCGCCAGGGTACGCAGGGTCTCGGGTGCGAGCGTGTTCGTCTGGTTCTGGGTCAGATCCCATTGCTTGCTGTGATTGTAGGAAAGCCAGTTGATCACAACCAGAATGGCCAAGAAGGCCAAGCTCATCAGGAGCACATTGCTGCCATAGCGGGCCTGCCGCCCTCCCAGCCATTGCAGGACGCGCTCCGGGTCCCAAACAATGAAGATCAGAATGCCCAGGATGCCGATGGCCAGCAACACGAGGACGTAGGTGTTCCACGTGCGTTCCAGGAAGTAGAGAACTGCCCATGCGACGAGGGCCAGGATTCCGACCGCCAGGAAGTACGGGCCCAGGCTCCGCCAGTTGGCCTCCTGGAAGAGCCGCCAGGGCGAAGGCGTAGGCTTGGGTTGTTTGGGGGAGGGTGCGGAGGACATTACTTCCACCTCCTCGCCTCGACGAAGCGCGTGCCCAGGAAGAGGGCGAGAGCCGTGAGGCTAATGTAATAGACGAGATCGCGGGTGTCGATCACTCCCGAATATCCTGTGTTGAAAAAGTGCTGCGAGAAGTCGAGGTAGTTGAACAGGGTGCTCAACCCCCCGGAGGTGACCTGCGCCGCCAGGCCCATGATCCAGAGCACCAGCAGAATACCCAACGTGGTGAAATAGGCGGCTATGGCGTTCGCGAATATTGCGGAGGCCATGACGCCTATGGCGACCATAGCGGACACCATTAACAGCATGCTCAGATAGGCGCTTACCAGGGTACCTTGGTCGATGCCCGGCGAGGTGATCGCGTTGAGAATGATGGGGTAAAACCAGGTAACCACGAGGATGATGACGCCGAAACCCATGGCGCCCAGCCACTTGCCGATGACCATTTCCCAATCTCGGACCGGAGAGGTTAGCAGAAGTTCTATGGTCCCGCTGCGCTGCTCGTCCGAAATCAGGCGCATGGTGATGGCGGGCATCCCGAAGAGGAGCAGGGTGGTCAGGGGTGAAAGCGACGAGTTCGGGTCGGGCGGGGTTTGATTAATAAGGTCAGACCCCAGATTAGAGTAAAAAATCAAGCCGAGGATCAAGAAAATGGCAGCCGCGACTGCGTAGGCAATCGGGGAAGTGAAATAATGGCGGAACTCTCGTGACGCAATGGTCCACACGTTGCGCATGAAAAGGGACTCCTTCGTCAGGATGGCTTGGCTTGGGATGCCACGTCGGAATGGGTGAGTTCGAGGAAAATCGCCTCCAAGCTCATCCCCTGCACATGCATCTCCAGAAGATCCTGCCCGTCCTCCACAAGCCGGCGGGCGATCTCCGGCCGGGCCTCGACCCCGGGAGCGATTTCTAATTCGTACTCTCCTTTGCCCCGCGGGTTGACCTGGGTGATTCCTCGGATCTTCCTGAGCAGGGCTTCTACCCCCTCGGGCTGACCGGCCATCCGGAGCGTGAGCCGCTCGGCCCCCGCCAGCCGCGCCTGCAGATGTTCGGGAGTATCCTCGGCGACGATTCTTCCCTTGTTGATGATCAGGACCCGGTTGCAGACCTGCTGAGCCTCACTGAGGACGTGAGTGGAGAGCAAGACCGTATGGTCGCGACCGATTTCGCGGATCAACTCGCGGACCTCCACAACTTGGGCGGGGTCCAGCCCGATGGTCGGCTCGTCAAGAATGAGAACGTCAGGCTGATGCAGAAGCGCCTGCGCCAGGCCGACGCGCTGCCGCAGGCCTTTGGAGAGGTTGCCGATGAACGAGTCGGCCCGGTCTTCCAGATGCATCCTTTCAATGGACTCATCGACGTGGGCATCGGCATCGTGCACATGGCGCAGCGAGGCCATGTAGTCCAGGTACTCTTGGACGGTCATCTCCGGGTAAAGCGGGACCGTCTCGGGCAGATAGCCAACTCGCTTGCGGACCTCTAGCGACTGGTCCACCACGTCGAAACCTGCAACGCGCGCCGTGCCCTCACTGGGAGGCATATACGCGGTGAGGATCCGCATGGTGGTGGTCTTCCCTGCACCGTTGGGGCCGAGAAAACCCACGATTTCCCCCTTCGCCGCACTGAAGGTCAGTCCCTCAATTGCTTTCCGGGGCCCGTACCACTTCCCAAGGTTCTGCGCTTGGATCATCCCATCCTCGTCGACAGGCAAACAAATAAGGAGGCCTCAGCAAGAGACTCAAGGCCCCCGTCCGGCCCCTAATTTGTACAGCCGATTGCCTGGCTGTCAAGGGAAGAACGGCTCAATCTTAATGTAACGTTTATTTCCCTTTTTTGCGGCCAAATTGAACGGCCTGTCTTGCGCTGGCCGCCGGAGCTTCTTGAACGGAACTCGGCTTTTGCCGATGCTTGTGCCCAGCCTGAGCACTTGCCGAGGCTGGGATCCTCTTTGCGGTCGAGGCAGAATCCGTACAGGCCGGTGGGGGCGCGCAGGAGGCTGAGTCGCTTCCGTCGCTTGAGCCGTATGAATACCCAAGTTGGACTCTGCTTTCCTGCGCGCGGCCGAGCCTCGGCCTCCTGAGGAGGCTGGTGAGAGGGCCGGGTCTGAACCGCCCTGGCCATGCTTTCCCTCGCAGGCTCACCCTTGGAATTCTCTTGCCTCGCGGCCGGTTCAATGGTTGCGCCGGCGGGCGATCGCCAATAGCAGATTCTTCTGTGGAACGTTGGTGCTTGACGAAGCCAGCGAGGACGGCCGCCGCGATCGTCCTTCTTGCCGAATCTGGGCCCGGGTCTTCTTGTTCCCCTGGTTACCGCCTGTCAGGGCCACAAAGGCCTGGTCGGACTCCGTGGGTCTCTTTCATTTCCGCTCGCGGGTCGCTTGACACCCCCCCACGGCTCCTGTAGAATTCTTCTGCCACCAATGCGAGGAACTGACAACCGATCAGCCGCTGCCAAAACGAGGAGATTCTCTCGCAATGATGTATGGCCTCTCTCCTTTCGAGCAGGTCGGGATCCTCACTGTACTAGGCATTGCGGTCCTGGGGCTCTTGTATGCTCTGTTCCTGCGTTTCCAGGTTCTGCGCGAGCCCAAGGGCGATCCCGAGATGGTGGCGGTTTGGGATGCCATCCGCGAGGGAGCTGACACCTACTTGCGGCGTCAGCTGGTCACGATTCTTCCCGTGATTGCGATCCTCACGGTTGCCCTTTTCTTCTCCGTTTACCTGATTCCTCCCTCGGCTCAAGCCTTGCAGCGATTCTCAGGGCAGTCCACGGAGGCGATCCGGCTGATCGTCGGGCTCGGCCGGGCTATCGCCTTCGTGATGGGGGCGGGGTTCTGCCTGCTGGTGGGGCAGCTGGGGATGCGGATGGCGGTGCAGGGGAACGTGCGGGTTGCCAATGCGGCCCGCAAGTCGTTTGGCGACTCGCTGCGGATTGC
>JBEKXU010000043.1:0-23434 GCA_049511715.1 Anaerolineales bacterium | reverse complement strand
AGACAAGAAACTCACCAGTCCCAAGACCAAGATGGCTACGCCTCTGCCGGAAGAGTGAATCACCGGCGGGGGGTCAAAATTGGACCGCTGGAAAAGGGTCAGTTTTCGACCGCTGTTGACACCCGGAGGAGGAATTCTCCAAGCGGGTTGGCCACCGAAGGGAGCCGGGGGTCCTGGCAGGAATTCGAATTGACCTTGACGCGACAAGGCCCGGCCCAGTATAGTCCCCCGGGGGAGGGCCGCGGGACCTTCTCAGCCAAGATCTGAGCATGGTCGCACAACGTGGCTCTCGCGGCACCCAAGAGCCATTTCGGAAACCTGCTTGGCCACGCCGGCTACGGTCGGTCGCATCCTTTCCCGAGGGCGAGGTCTTCCTCCTCCAAGATCTGCTGTCCTGACGACCCCTCTGCCTGGGGCCGCAAGGCGCGCCAGGTTAGGAACCATTGATCTGCCCATGGACGCGCCTGGGCGGGATGCGGCGTTGGTGGCTGAGCCGATTCGCAGTGGAGAGGCCGCCGTCAGCCTGAAATAGAAATCCTTTGATGGCCGGGCTCGAAGCCGCCTGCGTTGCCACATTTCCGGCGAGGTGCAAATCGTGGAGAAACCAATCGAGGCTCAAGTCGGGGAGTTGCTCCGGAGGCATGGCCTCAGTCTGGCATTGGGCGAGTCTTGCACGGGAGGTCTCTTGGCGCACCGCCTTACCAACGTACCTGGGTCCTCCGACTACTTTTGGGGCGGGGTCGTGGCCTACTCCAACCGGGTCAAAGAGCGGGTCCTGGGAGTCCGGCCAGAGACTCTTCGGGATGAGGGCGCCATAAGCAGGAAAACGGCGCTGGAGATGGCGCGCGGGGCTCGAAACGCACTAGGTGCCGACATCGGTCTGGCCGTGACGGGGATCGCCGGTCCCGGGGGCGCTCTCCCTGGAAAGCCGGTGGGCCTGACCTGGGTCGCGCTTTGTGAGCCGAAGCAGGAATGGGCCAGGGAATTCACATGGGGGGGAGATAGGCTCCTCAATAAGAGCCAGTCTGCGCAAGCGGCCCTGCAGATCCTTCTGGAGTATCTCGAGGGCCTGAGCACTCGCGGCGAAGAAAAAGAAAGCCGACCCGATTCAGAACCGGGCGGGAGTGGGCAGGGCCCGTAGGAATTTCTTGCGGGCCCGCATTCCTTCCGCAGTCCTGCGAGAGGCGGGCTGTGGGGACCTGTCGTCACCCCTGGCAATAATCAGCTGGAAGGTCTTCCGAGGCGAGCGCGCTCCAGATCGATGAGTTCGGGCTGCAACTTTCGATAGAGAGGCTGGGGTTCCCGCAGGAGCTGACCGGGGCGAAGCGTGCTTGGTTTCCACGCCCCTGTGGCGGAACCCGACTGATAGAAAAGGATGGGGCGTGTGCCCAAGCGGTCCTTGGTTTCCTCGACCTGTTGGGTTCCGAAGCACCTCCCTTCCTGGCCGAGCCAGCGGCCGACCCGTTCGGCGGAATCCGGCAAGAAGGGGGCCAGGAGAGTCTTCAGGGAATCGATCGCCCGCAGCGCCGTGAAAATCGTGCGAGCGGCCCCACCTGGGTCGTTCTTGATTTGGAACCATGGGCTCTGCTGATCCAAGTATCGGTTGACTTCCGAAGCAAGCCCCATGGCCTCTAACAGGGCGGCTCGAAGTTCCACAGCCTCCAAATGCGCCCCGACTCGCGGAAACCCTTCCTCGATTCGTGCGAGAAGGGCTCGGTCCTGTTCGCCCAGCTCACCCGGGTCCGGAACGTGCCCGGTCCAATTTCGGTAAGCGAACGTCAGCACCCGGTTGACCAGATTCCCCCATGTTGCCAAGAGCTCGTCGTTGTTTCGCCGCAGGAAGTCTTCCCAGGACCAGTCCGTGTCGTGCGACTCGGGCATGTTCACTGTGAGATAGTAGCGGACGGGATCCATCCCATATCGCTCGACGACGTCCTGGCCCCAAACGGCCCAATTGCGGGAGCCGGATATCTTTTTCCCCTCCAGATTCATGAACTCATTGGCCGGCACATCATAGGGCAAATTCAGGTTCCCGTCGCTTGGTCCCGCGTACAGCTTGGAGGCGCCGATCAGCTGAGCCGGCCAGATCACCGCATGGAAGGGAATGTTGTCCTTGCCGATGAAATAGTAGCTGCGCGCTCCGGGGTCATACCACCAGGCTTTCCAGGCGTCGGGATCTGCCCCCCGGGAAGACCACTCGATCGAAGCAGATAGGTAGCCAATGACCGCTTCAAACCAAACGTAGAGGCACTTGCCCGTCCACTCTGGCTCGGGGACCGGAACTCCCCATCCGAGGTCACGGGTGATCGGCCGACCGTGCAGGCCTTGGGCCACCATATTGCGGGCGAACTTGATGACGTTGGGACGCCAGTGATCCTTGTCGGAGGAGAGATAGGAGGAGATGGCGGGGCTCAGCTTCTCCAGGTCCAGGAAGTAATGTTCGGTCGGGCGGGGAACCGGGTGCGACCCGTCGATGCGACTGCGAGGGTTAATCAGCAGGGTCGCGTCCAGAAGATTGCCACAGTTGTCGCACTGATCCCCTCGAGCGTTGGGGTAGTGGCAGAGATAGCACTCCCCCTCCACGTAGCGATCCGGCAGGAAGCGCCCGTCTTTCTCCGAATACATGATGAGCTGGCTGTCGCGGTACAGGTAGCCGTTGTCGCGCAGCCGTAAGAACAGGTCCTGTGATACCCGGAAATGGTTCTCCGTGTGGGTGCTGGTGAACAGATCGTAGGTCAGGCCGTACGCCAGGAAGAGATCAAGGAAACGTTTGTGGTAGCGCTGATACACGGCCTCGGTGGGGATTCCTTCCGCATCCGCGCGAACCGTCGTGGGGGTCCCGTGGGCATCCGTGCCGGAGACCATCAGCACGTGGTTGCCTTTCATGCGGTGGTAGCGGGAAAAAATATCCGCGGGGAGGTACGATCCGGTGAGATTCCCGACATGAATCTCGGAGTTGGCGTAGGGCCAAGCGACCCCGACAAAGATGTTCGTCATCTTCCACTCAGCACGGCGAGGCTGCGGGCGTAAAGCAACATGAAGGGTTCAAGAGGATGGTGGTTCAGGCCAAATAATCGCGGAGTTGGCGTGCCCGGCGAGGGTGGCGCAGCCGCCGGAGGGCGCGGCCCTCAATCTGGCGAATGCGCTCACGAGTCAATCCGAACTTTTGGCCGACCTCTTCGAGGGTATAGGCGCGTTCGCCCGAGAGTCCGAATCGCAGGCGCAAGACCCGAGCTTCGCGAGGGCTCAGAGTAGCCAGGACTTCCTCCACTTTTTCGCCGAGCAGGCGGGTGAACGCGCTATCGCTGGGCGTGGGCGTGGTGTGGTCCTCGACGAAAGTGATCAGCTCCTCGTCCTCCTCCTCGCCCACCGGGCTTTCCAGGGAGATCGGCCGCCACGAGACCTTCAGCATCCACTCTACCTTCGAGGTTTCGATGCCCATCGCCTGGCCGATTTCCTCGGTGGTGGGTTTGCGGCCCAGCTGCTGTTCGAGTTCGTGCGAGGTTCGATAGAGGCGACGGATCCGATCCGTCATGTGGACTGGGACCCGGATGGTGCGGCTCTGATCCGCAATCGCGCGAGAGATGGTCTGGCGGATCCACCAGGTGGCATAGGTGCTGAAGCGGTACCCGCGGTGGTAGTCGAACTTCTCAACCGCTTTCATGAGCCCCAGGTTCCCCTCTTGGATTAGGTCAAGGAACGGAACGCCGCGCCCCATGTACCGCTTGGCAATGCTCACAACCAGCCGGGTGTTGGCCTTAATGAGGTGCTCGCGGGCCTGGCGCCCATCTTCCTCGATGCCTTCCAGTTCCGCTTGCGTGAGGACCTTGTGGACAGCCCCATTGCCTCGGTGGCTGCCGTTCTTGCGTTCCAATCTCTTGCGTGCCGAATTGGCCCGTTCGATGCGGACTGCAAGCGAGACCTCCTCTTGCAGCGTGAGCAGAGGCACACGGGCCATCTCTTTCAGATACAGGCCGACGGTATCGTCGATGGAAATTCGAGCCAGGTCAAACTCGCCTCGGGCGTCGACGGCTTCCGGGCGTTGCATGCTGGCCGGCACTTCTTCCGGGCCGCCGAATACTTCGACCCCCGCACTGCGCAGAAAGGTCAGAAGTCTTCCAATGTCCCCTCGCGATCGCTCTGCCTCAGGGTAGGCCTCCATGATGTCGTCAGTCGTCAAGTAGCCCTGGAACTCTGCCTTCTCCAGGAGGTCCGCAACCTGCGCTCTGTAGGCATAGCGTTGCATCCCGCGCCTCTCCTCCCGCCCTCCGTTCTGGTCGCTTGATCTGAGGATCAAGCGCTCGTGCGGAGGACGCTCTCAACCAGCCTGCGAAACCGAATTCCTCAAGGCAGAGCTTAGCAGAACGCAGGCCCCCGCCGGGCCAATCCCATTCGATTCCGTTTCTCAATGCCCAGGTGCAGATCCTGGCTTGCGCTGCGGACTGCGCGGATGGTTTAAGCCAGCGTAACGGATATCACCAGAAGGCTGGATCTTCGCCGCGGGGACACCCATGTCCTGAGTGTCGAGGCCGGCTCCTTCCTCCTCGATTTGTGGGTGGTCGCAGCTGGAGGTATTCAAATTGTTGCCGCATACCGGGCATAGCCCCTTGCATTGGGGGCTGCAGACCGGTTGCAGTGGGAAGTCCAGGATCATGTACTCACGGACCAACGGCTCGAGGTTCAATATGGCGTCCTCCCCAATTGCCAGCATGGGGTCACTTGGGTTTGGTGGAGGGTACAGAAACAGATCTTGGAGCGTCGCGCTGAGCGGAAGCAAGAAGGGGCTCAGGCACCGCGCACATTCCGCCGGCGTGCCGGATTGCAGCGTCCCCGAAACCAGGATTCCCTGCGGTGTTCGGTCTAAGGAGAGAGCGCCGTGAAGTTTGTGCAACTCCAGATCATTGCCGAGGACGAGCCTTTCCTCGTCAAAATCCATCGTCCGCACATATCCAGCTGTCTGGTTAAGCAGGAATCCAACATTAATGCGAAGCAAGTGATTGTGATTACCCACAACGGCCTCTATGGAAAAAATTGCCGTTAAACACAGCGATTATAGCATGGAGCGATTCTTGAGGTCAATCTTCAATACTAAGTGCAGACTCGCTAGATAGCGCACTAGAAATTATTATAAACATGATGAGATCGTCACATTTCCTCCAGGGTGCCAGCCGCGCTCAGAGGTTGGAATCCTTGACTCGTACGCCCGGCAATACGGGGTCGGTCAACTGGGCCGTGCGCAGGGTGAGGGGCTCACACCTGGGAGCCTGTTTCCTCGGTAGCCGAAAGGTTTCCGGATCTGCTTCGGAAGGATGTGCTTGACAATTGAGGGGAATATAATAGAATTTCGGTCATAATTCTCTAGAAGATATGCCGGAGCGGAGGAAAGGTCCAGCCTTTCAAGAGAGGAGGCTCATGGTCTTTCTGGCCGCAGGAAGGCGAAAGGATGAAGGGACAACGTAGTTTTCCTCAGCGGCCCTGATAGTGGATCTCAATGCGGGGATCTCGGATCCCCACTCGTGACGGTCGGCCGCTCGTTTGGGAGGTCGGTCGTGGTTGCCACAGCAAACGTCCAGGCGCGCCTTGGCATGGGACATCCCCTCTGGGTCGGGGAAACACCCCTTCTTCCCCTGCGGAGGGTTGACCCAGGGTTGCCGTCGAGCGTGCGGGTGTTTTGCAAGGCCGAATGGCTTAATCCCAGCGGATCGGTCAAGGATCGGTCAGCCTGGTACATTGTCCGCGAGGCCCTCCAAGCTGGCGAGCTCAGTGGCGGGAAAGCGCTTCTGGACTCAACCTCGGGCAACATGGGAATCGCTTATGCCACCTTGGGTGCCGCCCTGGGCTTCCGTGTGCGCTTGGTGATCCCCGGGAGCGTCAGCCATGAGCGGATCTCGATTCTCGGTGCCTTGGGCGCAGAGCTCCTTGTGAGTTCGCCTTTGGAGGGGTCCGACGGAGCCCAGCAGTTGGCCGTGCAAGAGTTTGACCGCGAACCGGGCCGATTCTTCTACGCCAATCAATACAACAACCCTGCCAACTGGAAGGCCCACTTCGAGACTACGGGGCCTGAGATCTGGGAGGAAACCCGCGGTTCGGTGACGCACCTGATCGCGGGTCTGGGGACAACCGGAACCCTGATGGGTGCAGGGAGGTTCCTGCGGAGGCAGAACCCTAAGATCTACCTTGGCGCGGTTCAGCCCGCTTCGCCGTTCCATGGCTTGGAGGGTCTGAAGCACTTGGCGACTTCCCATCTTCCCGGAATCTATGATCCGGGGCTCCAGGATGAGGTCCTTGAGGTGGAGACAGAAGAAGCCTATGCAATGGTCAGGCTGCTCGCCAGAGAAGAAGGCCTCTTCGTGGGAGTTTCCTCAGGAGCCGCAGCCCTGGCGGCGCTGCGAATTGCCCGTCGTCTGTCGCGAGGCTCGATTGTGGCCATTTTCCCGGATTCCGGGCACAAGTACCTGTCCCAAGAGTTCTGGGGCCAGGCATGAACAAGATTGCCATCCGTGGGGAGGCTCTTGACCAGATCCGTGCCGCTGCGGAGCTGAGCTACCCGGACGAAGGTGCGGGCCTTCTTTTCGGAGAGACGAAAGAGGGGGATCGGGTCGTGGCGGAGATTCATTGCCTTGGCAACCGGCGTGAGGGCGAGGCGCGCCGAAGGCGCTACCTCATCGAGGCCGGGGACATGCTGAGTGCCGAAAAGCTAGCCGAATCCAAGGGTTTGGAGGTTGTCGGCGTGTTCCATTCCCATCCGGATCATCCCGCTCGGCCTTCCGATACCGATCGCGAATGGGCCTTGCCTTGGTATTCGTACGTTATCACCTCGGTTGATGGCGGCGAGGCCCGCCAGACCAGTTCCTGGCACCTAAGAGAGGATCGCTCCGGTTTTGAAGAGGAATGCATTGAAAGAGGCGTGGGGGCTGACCCAGGCCTGGGTCCAGCAGTCTCTTCCAATCCGGGCGAGGAGCGGGGAGCCGACTAGCTGGTTCTTCGGGACCATGGAGGGAGAGTATGCCCGTTGTTGTCCTACCAGCACCATTAAGACCGTATGCATCAGGGAACAAGGATGTGGCGGTAAGAGGGGAAACCGTTCGCGAGAGCCTGGCCGACCTTTTGCGCCAGTATCCTGGTCTTGAGGGCCAATTGTTCAATGAAGATGGTGTGCTCCGGCCTTTCGTTCATCTTTTCCTCGATGGAGAGGAGATCACCCAGAGCGAGGAGGCGGATGCGAATCTGAGGATGGATTCGCGACTGTTGGTTGTTCCCTCCATCGCGGGTGGGTAGGAAAAGCATCGCCGGGCTTGTTGTTCGAGCAAGGCGGAACCACGACGGGATCCCGGTAGGCAGGGATCGCCATGACGTTCCATGGGGTCCGGTCCCCAGCCTGATTCGGGGAGCGGCCGCGTCGGGGATCCGATGAGAAACTGCTTTCTCATGGGGACTAGGCTCATGACCGCTGGTGGGGCGTGACACGGGAGGAATAAGCAGTGGATCGGTGGTCAGCCTGCTCTGCGCCTGACCCTGAAGGGCAAGTATCAATTCCAACTGATCCGCTTCGTGCGGCCGTTCGCGCTGGCAAGGCTGGTCAAAGGGCTGACTGCCTCGCGTTCCCGAGTGGCGGCCGAAAGGGCAGGCGGCTGGGGTCTATAATCCCCCTGGGGACCCCGCGGCGGGCGCCACGTTCGAGGAGCGCTGATGGGGGGCGCAAAGATCGGGAAGGAGAGGTTCGGTGCTCATGAGAAACGAGGACCGGGAAGAGGCGGAGTTGCCGGATTTGACCCGGGAAGAGATCCTGCGGTATAGCCGCCACCTGCTCATCCCTCAGGTAGGCCTGCAGGGTCAGCGCAAGCTCAAGTCCAGCAGCGTGTTGCTGATCGGCGCCGGAGGCCTTGGATCCCCCATTGGCTTGTACTTGGCCGCCGCTGGCGTGGGCCGCATCGGCATCGTGGACTATGACGTGGTCGAGGCCACGAACTTGCAGCGCCAGATAATTCATGGCACATCCCAGGAAGGGAGACCCAAGGTGGAAAGCGCCCGCGAGCGCATGCTGGACATAAACCCGCTGATCCAGGTGGAGGTTCACAACGAAGCACTCACTGCGGCCAACGCGATGGAAATTGCGCGGCCGTACGACGTGGTCGTCGATGGAAGTGACAATTTCCCAACCCGCTATTTGGTCAACGACTTGTGCGTGCTACTGGGAAAACCCAATGTCTACGGAAGCATCTTCCGCTTCGAAGGGCAGGTTGGGGTCTTCGACTCTCGTCGAGGTCCATGCTATCGCTGTCTCTTCCCTGCGCCGCCGCCTCCCGGTGAAGTCCCCTCCTGCGCCGAGGGGGGAGTGTTTGGCGTCTTGCCCGGCACTATTGGGACCTTGCAGGCAACTGAGGTAATCAAGCTTTTGCTGGGAATCGGAGATCCTCTTATTGGCCGCCTCCTCCTCTACGACGCTTTGGAAATGAGTTTTGAGGAATTGCGCCTTCGGAAGAACCCGGATTGTGTGATTTGCTCAGATCATCCGACGCTGGACCATTTGATCGACTATGAGGCGTTTTGCGGCCTGCCCGGCCACGATCAGGGCCAGCAAACGGCGGACGCGGACTGGACCATCGAAGCCAAGGAGTTGAGCGCGAGCCTCCGTCGGGGAGAGCCTCTCCGCCTCATTGATGTTCGAGAACCCCATGAGTGGGAGATCGCGCACATTGACGGCGCGGAGCTCGTTCCGCTGGCCACGCTCCCGGAGCATCTGCATGACTTCGACAGCGCCGAGGACATGGTTCTCTTGTGCAAATCGGGCAGCCGGTCGGCTCAGGCGGTCAACCTTCTTCGGAGGGCGGGCTTCCGCAAGGTGAAGAACCTTCGCGGGGGCCTCAATGCCTGGTCCCGGGATGTGGATCCCTCGGTCCCAATCTACTGATCGGCAGAAGGAATTGGCAGCAGAGGAAAAGCGCGGGGGCCTCCGACCTTGGACGACTCATAGGCCGGGTGCGTCCTCTTGTGAAGACTAGGTTCAGGGGAAGGTCAGCTTTTTCTGGACGCAAAGAAGTTCGCACGTTCCTCGTTGGTCTCCCCGGACGCAACAAGTGGCAGTGCGAGGGTATCTGATTAATCAGCTTGTGTTGCAACATCCCCGGCCGGGGAATGGGCTGAAATGGCATGAATTCAGCAAAGCCGATTGGATTCACTGGGAGTCTGCGTAGGCCTGCCGTCAGGTGCGATTGCGGAGGGGGGTGATATAATTTTGCCATAGACCCGTTCTGAGACCTGAAAGCGGGTCTTTCTCGCCAAATCCCATTGCGTTCCCGACATCGGAACCACCGGAGATAGCACTTGAACTTGCTTGTTACTGGTGCGGCAGGCTTCCTGGGCTCGGCGCTCGCCAACCAGCTGGCCCGAGACGGAAACCAAGTGCGGGGGTTGGACGATCTTTCCACGGGCGATCCCTCCCGCCTCGACTCCTCGGTCCTCTTCACTCGCGGCGACGTTTCCGACCGACCGAAGCTGTGGACGCTCTTGCAGGATGTGGAGTGCATTTACCATCTGGCCGCGCGGGTCTCGGTACCTGAGTCCGTATCTTACCCGCGGGAGTACAACGCGGTGAATGTCGGCGGGACCGTGAGCCTGATGGAGGCGATGCGGGATGTCGGGGTGCGACGGGTAATCTTTGTATCTTCGGGTGCCGTCTACGGCGAGCAGGAAGAGCAACCCTTAAGTGAATCGACGATTCCCAGCCCGGGTTCCCCCTATGCGGTGTCCAAGCTGGCGGCAGAATACTATGTGCGCACGATTGGGGCGCTGTGGGGGATTGAAACCACCATCCTGCGGGTTTTCAATGCCTACGGCCCAGGCCAGCCCTTGCCCGCGGCTCACGCTCCGGTGGTCGCGCGGTTTCTGCGGCAAGCCTCCGGCGGAGGGTCCTTAGTGATCCACGGCGAGGGTCGTCAGACGCGTGACTTCGTCTTCGTCGACGACGTGGTTGAGGTGCTGACCGTAGCGGCCACCGCGCCGAAAATCGACCGGCGCATCATCAACATCGGCAGTGGGGTTGAGACCTCGGTGATCGAGCTTGCGCATCAGGTCCTGCATATCCTCCCGAACGGCGAGATCCTGCACAATGGAAGCGAACGGGTCGGCGTGTCGCGCATGTGTGCGGATATTCGGCTGGCGGAAAAGTTGCTGGGTTATCGGCCACGGCATTCCCTGGCCGATGGCCTGCGCCTGACGGTGGAGCGCGATCCGCGCTTTCAGGCTGCGTTGGTGCATGAAACCCCCGCGAAATAGGGAAATCCGGATCGACCTTTCTCCTCCCGGTACCTGCGGGGCCCTCCTCCTCAGAGCCCAACTTCGTCGTCGATCTGCCGCTCATGAGGCTGGCAGGTAGGCGGCTGTCTTCGCTCTCCGTTGCCACCCTGGGACTCCCCTTCTCGGGGGTAAGCGTGTCTCCCATCGTGTGCCGGGAGGCAGACCGGCCCTGATAGAATTGCCGCCAGACTGAATCCCTTCGACATGAGCGATCTGCGAATCCCTCGGTCGTTCTTCCAACGCCCCACTCTCCGCGTGGCCCGCGAGCTCCTCGGGACCCGCCTAGTGAGGCTCGAGCGGAGGGGCAGGACCTCGGGATGGCTCGTTGAAGTAGAGGCGTACGTTGGCCAAGAGGATCGGGGAAGCCACGCCAGCCATGGGCGGACGACCCGGAACGGGGTCATGTACGGTCCACCAGGCTATGCCTACGTGTACTTCACCTACGGGATGCACTGGATGCTAAATGTCGTGACGGAGATGGAGGGGTTCCCGGCGGCGGTCCTGCTACGTGCGCTATGGCCTCTGGAAGGGGTTTCCCGGATGCGCAGGAGGAGAGGAAGAAACCCGTTGGCCGACGGGCCCGCGAAAGTCTGCGAGGCCCTCGCGGTCGACAAGCACTTTAATGGGCGCGACCTGTGCGACAGTTCCTCACAGCTCTTTATCGAGAAAGGGGTTCACCTGCCGGACCGGTTTGTGATCCGAGGACCCCGCGTGGGGTTGTATTCCGTGCCTGAGCCATGGAAGAGTTGCCCTTGGCGTTTTCGCGTCTCGCCAGGAGGCATCGCCCTCCTTCGCAAGGAGGAGAGGGGACAGCGGAATTAGGCTAAAGGAGGAGATCAATGGAGCTGCTGAAGGAGAAGACTGCTCTGGTTTTTGGTGTTGCCAATGACCATTCGATCGCCTGGGGAATCTCGCGAGCCATGCATGGGCAGGGGGCCCGGCTGGCCTTCAGCTACGCTGGTGAGGCCCTGGAGCGTCGGGTGCGGCCGCTGGCTCAATCCCTGGGGTCGACCTTTGTGGAGCCCTGCGACGTTTGCAGCGATGAGCAAATCGCCAGCGTCATGGAAAAGGCGCGGACAGCCTTCGGGCGGATTGACATCCTGGTCCATTCGATCGGTTTTGCTCTGCGCGAGGAGCTCCACGGCCCCTTCTACAACACCAGCCGCAAGGGGTTCCAAACGGCCCTGGAAATCAGCGCCTACTCCCTCACGGCGTTGACGCGGGCTGCGTTGCCGATTCTGAGCCCGGGGGCGGCCATTCTGACTCTCACCTATTACGGCTCGGCAAAAGTCATGCCCAACTACAATGTCATGGGCGTTGCCAAGGCGGCGCTGGAAGCCTCCGTTCGCTATTTGGCGGCAGATCTGGGGCCCCAGAACATCCGCGTCAATGCAATCAGCGCCGGGCCAATTCGCACCCTGGCGGCGGCAGGGGTCTCCGGGTTCCGCGGGATGCATTCGCGATTCCGGGAGGTGGCGCCGTTGCGCCGGAATGTGGATATCAGCGACGTCGGAGCCGCCGCGGTCTTCCTGTGCTCGGGGTTGGCGGCGGGCATCACCGGGGAGGTCCTCTACGTGGATGGCGGGTACAACATTATGGGCCTGACCGAGCCCATTGAGAGCCCCGGCTCATAGCCAAGCGGCTGCCTGGCCCCGTCGTGCGCAGCCCTCGGGAGGGCATCGCTTTCTGTGCCCTCGAGCGCTGAGGCCATCCCTGCGCTGGGTGTGAGGCCGTGAGCTCATCCGGCCAGTTGCGGCCTCTGCGGCGGTCATGCGCAGCTCGAATATGGCTACCGTTTCGGGCTGATCTCGGTTCCACAGACAAACTCAGCGGCTATTGGCAGGGACCAAACGGGCTGTCGGCAGTGGCGCGACCTCGTGTTTGGAAACGCCCTCTGTATTCTCAAACTCCACGAGCGGCAGGTTCCAAGGTCGCCACCCGCTGGGGGCGGGCGAATTTCTGCAGTCGGAGTTGGTCTGCTCCATCCGGACAGAACAATCCGCTCGCCACGGGATCGTTCGCGCAGTCGCGTCTTGTTCGAACCCCCTCATGAGCCATCCGCGAGGCGGCGCTAGGGCCATTGATAGTTCACGCTGAGGAATTGCCAGGAGGTCTGATCCAAGAGGGCGTCCAAGCGAGTTTGCGCCGTGAATCCGATCACTTGCGGATTCCCCCATGCGCCCAGGTTGATCTCTCCCCCAAAACCATGACGCTTGAGGGCGACGTCTTCGGGTGTGCCCTGAAGGTCCACATTCTGCCCATCCGGCAGTTTCAAATGCAGCGAGTAGTTGACCCCGGGTACCAGCGGACCGCGCGTTTCGGCAGCGATCATGATGAGATTCCCGACTCGCGCAGTGTCCCACCCGACGAGATCGCTTCCGGCGGCTGGAGGCAGGCGCGCACCTGGGTCGGCTGACGGAGCGAGAGGAAGCCGGTTGCCCTCGGCCATGGCGGTCAGAGGGACTCGCGCGAAGCCTGCGGGTGCCATTTGAAGAAATGGCAGTTCTAGGTACACCTCATCCTCTCTGAGGAAGCTATTCAAGAAGGACCCGTCCAGCTTCTCCTGGGACCGGTAGAGATGCAACGCGTCAGCTTTGGTGGCTAGTTCCGCCGGAGCAAGAACCAGCTCGCTCCACATTGCCCCGTTCTGGAGCAGCCCCACGGGAGGCACCAGGCTTTCCTGCGGATGAAGTCCGCGAGGGTCAGGATACTGACCATAGTGGACGAGGTAGCCCAGAGCCAGGGGCTGGTAACTCGGGTTCTCCTCATTCTGCAGGGTGAGGGCCAGACGGGCAAAGTTGCTCGTTCCGCGATTATCAGGATCACGATCGTCTGGATGGGGGAGCAGGATGGCATCCGGGCGGTAGACCTTTAGGATGGTCAGCAAGTCTGAGACTACGTCTGATCCGCAGTAGGCAGAGCTCGGGTCAAAGGTGGCCGGGTAGGGGCTTCGCACGGCTCGGGTGTAGGCGGATTGGTAAGGACAGTTGCGGGTCCAATCCTGATCCCACATCTCCCCCACCCCTCGGTCGGGGTATCCGAGGAAGAACACGTCCTGGGAGTCCACCTTCAGCTGATGGAGAGCAGCCAGCGCCTCTTGCTGACTCTGTTTGCCAACCTTGATGTACGCCTGAGGATCAAGGCCGATGTGTTCATCGACGACCAATGGCGCGAATCTTTCCCCATCGCTGTTGGTGACGAAAACCACCTTGACCTGGCCTCCGCCTTCCAGGACTCGCTGGATCAGGCCCCCGGCCGCAATGGTCTCGTCGTCAGGATGTGCGGCAATGACCAGGAGTCGTTGGATGCGGTCGATCGGCAGATTAGGGAAGGGGTGAGGTCCCTGGGGAGGCGCCACTTTCGCAAACTGGAATCCCAGCTTTCCCCCTCCGACGAAAAGGATCATGCCGACCAGGACCAGGCCCGCCCGGGCTCGGACCGCGACCCGTAGGAAGAGGGATTCCATATCTGCCGCCAAATACCACGCGCGCACGATTTGGGCGTACATTCGTGCCCGGTTGAATGCCCCGCGGAAGAATCCTCGATGGATCTCGCTTGGAGGGTGCCAGACGCCCGATAAGGGCACGACGGTGACACGCCAGTGATTCATCGAGCTAGCGACGGTCCAGGCAGTCTCCAACCCGTAGCCTCTGGCCGCCGCTTTCCGGAGCTGGGGAATCAGAGACTGCCGGATGCAACGTTGGCCCGTGAGCCAGGGAGTCAGCCAATGGGAGAAATCGGTGTTCCAGCGGCCACCGCGGAAGACACCCAAGGTCATATCAGCGCGACCCGCGAGGACGGGTTCCAACAAGCGGAAGACGTGATCACTGGTGAACTCTTCGAGATCGGCGTCCAGGAACAACAGCGCTTGGCAAGCGCCGGCCTCGCGGATCCCGGTGAGGACGGCCTCCCCTTTGCCTCGGTTTCGGTCGTGGACGACAATGGTCAAGCGAGGGTCGTGCGCGGCTGCGGAACGAGCCTCCGCCGCGGTGCCGTCGCTAGATCCGTCGTCCACAACAATGATTTGATCGAGGAAATTCACCTGCACAACGGCGCGGATTACTCGGCCAATGTGGTTGGCCTCGTTGAAGGCGGGGATGATGCATGCAATCCGTCGCTCACCGCAGCGGGGGGAACTGGCTTCGAATTGTGGTTCGGAAGGGGTGGCGGTCATCAAGGGTCCTGGCGGCTGTTGGGACATCCGTCAGCCGGGAAGCGGCACGCCCTGTTCCGCGCATGACCCGCGACAACCAAGCCAGGAACAGGGCGCTGCCTAATCCACGCGCGCCCTGGCATCGGTCGTTGCCAGGGGGAAGCAATCTCGATCGGGCTCAACACCCCGATTGTATCCTAAAGTGCGTCAGATATAATGCCTGCAACCTTTCGAGGAGGGCTGCATCGAATCGTATGAAAGTGACCGATTCGCCGGCGGAACTGCTGGAACTCCTTCGCCACAGGGACCCGGAGGCCTGTGCCCGATGCGTGCAGGAGCATTGGGACGGGCTGTATCGTCTGGCCTTGCGCATTCTTAAGGACCCCCAGGAGGCGGAGGACACCGTTCAGGAAACTTTTCTTAACGCTTTTCGCAACATCGACACGTTTCAGGGAAGATCGAGTATCGGGACCTGGCTATTCCGGATTGCATACAACACTGCGCTGATGAGGCTTCGCAAGACCCATCGGGAGACTGTCTCGGTAGAGGGGAGCGATTCAGGCGACGGGGAGGGGGAACCCCTCGAGTTGTTTGACTTTTCCAACCTTCCCGAGGAGGAAGTCCTGAACCGCGAAGTTCAGGACCAGATCCAGGCAGCGATCCAGGACGCACCTTCGAACTTGAGAACAGTGTTTGCCCTGCGGGAGGTGGAGGGCCTCTCGACGGCGGAGACGGCGGAAGTCCTGGGTTTGTCTGAAGAAGCAGTTAAGACAAGGTTGCACCGCGGCCGACTGTGGCTTCGCCAGCGCCTCTCGCGCTATTTTGCGGAACGGGAGAGACTGGCAGGGGACAAACCAAATGGAGCGAGATGAATGTCGCAGGCTGCTGGGCTCTCTCTCGGCCTACCTGGATGGGGAGGCCGAGGCCCGCGTCTGCCAAGCGATCCAGGAGCATTTGGCCTCTTGCGAGGATTGCCGGGTCGTCGTTGATACCCTGCGCAGGACCATCTCCCTGGTGCATCAAACGCCTCTGCCCGAACTTTCCCCCGCGGCCCGGGAGCGCATCTGGCGGGTTCTTCAGCAAGAGGGCTTCGTGGGGGGAGGCGATTTCTGAGGCAACTCCATCCACTTTGCCCCAAGCGTCCCAAGGCCATTTTCGTCGGCACCGGCCGGTTCAGAACCGGTCGGCCACGCGAACTGGGATAGTCCACTGCCGGTCAGGGCGCCCCCCGGACAATGTCTGCCTTTTCCACAGGCCGCCCTGAAACGGGAACCCAGGGCCACGAAAGAAGTCTCAGGCGTTCCGAGGCAGGGATTCCTGTCCGATAATGGATCGTGGTCATGAGGGAGGGTTGGACAGCTGGCCAGCGGGCTTTCTCGATGAATGCGCACAGGATACCCAGTCTGAGGGCCCAGAATCCGGTCCCAAGTCTTCACCTGATTCCGAGTCGACGGATGACAGGCGACAGCCGGGGGGATTCAGGGGTGCCGTTCGCGGAGGCGGCCTCAAGGGGATCCCTTGGGAAGTGACACCCGTCTGTTCCTCGGCGAGAGGAGCGGTAGCCCAGAAACGAGCGGGTTCCGGGTCAGATGCCTTCGCCGCCCGTTGACGCTGGGCAGGAACGGTCGGCAGAGACGGGTCCGGGGCCAATTTGGGCGAGCAAGAGAAAGAGGCTAGGGGGAGGAGGAAAGCCGATGGAGATTCCCACGGGTGCTGAGAAGCAGGAAACTCATAAGGGAGACGCTGCGAGTCCCCTGGATGTCCTGGTCCTGGGGTCCGGTCCGGCTGGCTTGGCGGCCGCCTTGTATGCCGCCCGAGCGGATCGTGCGCCTCTTGTCCTGAGTGGCCAGGAAGTCGGCGGCCAGGCGAGCCTGACCAACACGATTGAGAACTACCCGGGCTTTCCTGATGGCGTGCCCGGTGCGGCGCTGGGGGAGCTTTTCCGGAAGCAGGCTGAGCGGTTTGGCGCCCGGATGGAACTGGACAGCGCTACCGGCGTTGATCTGCGGAGCTGGCCTTTCCGAGTCAAGACGTATTCGGCAGAGTATCTTTCCCGAGTGTTGATCATTGCCACAGGTGCCAGCCCACGCAAGTTGGCAGTTCCCGGCGAGCAGGAGTTGGTGGGACGGGGGGTAAGTTATTGCGCAACTTGTGACGGTTGGTTCTTCAAGGGCAAGGAAGTCGTTGTGGTCGGGGGAGGGGATAGCGCCCTTGAGGAAAGCCTCTTCCTCACGCGTTACGCTACCCGTGTCACCATAGTCCACCGGCGCAAGGAGTTGAGAGCTGGCAAGATCCTCCTGGAACGGGCCAAGAGGAGCCCGAAGGTGTCTTTTCTCTACGAGACCGTGATTGACGGGATTCAAGGCGAGTCGGCGGTCGATGGAGTTCTCGTGAGGAATGTTAGGACGGGCGAGCAGGGGGCGATCAGGACTCAAGGCGTTTTCATCTTCATCGGGCAAGAGCCCAACTCCGCCATCTTCCGCGGACAGATCGAAATGGATGCTCGAGGTTACGTGATCGTCGATGCCCACATGCAAACCAGTATTCCGGGGGTTTTTGCAGCTGGGGAGATTGCTGATCCGATCTTCAGGCAGGTTGCGACCTCCTCGGGCGCCGGAGTGGTGGCTGCTATTTCCGCTGAGCACTGGTTGGCCGAGCAAGAGGGTGAAAGGGTCCTCGCGCGGCCTGCCTAGCCCGAGCCCCGGGGGCGCAACGGCCTCCAGGAATTCCTCTAGGCCGCTGCGTTGACTTCTGGTTTCTCCGAAAAACCATTATTCCTTCGAAGCCCGAAGCAGGTCTCGGCCTTCGCCGCGCCGGTCGGGTTTGGAGCGCCCCTGGCTCAATCCAATCTGTGGGATCGCTTTCAGGAGGAGAGTCTCGAGCCAGAGGGGAAGAGGCCATCCGAAAGGTGCTGAGCCTCAACCGCCCACGGCCACGAGCGGGACGGGCGTGAAGACGAGCAGGAAGATGATCAGTCCGGCTATGGCCAGAAGCTTACGTCGGTTGTCCAGCGTGGTGATCTGGTCGAGCGGCTCAGCATGGGACCGCCCGAACAACAGTATCAGGAGGGCCCAGATGAACCAGCCCGGCCAGATGAAGCCCAGGACCACCAATACGACCAGGATGACCGGGAGCACGCGGTTCGTCCTCTTCCCGATGAGCACATAGAGGAGGTGTCCCCCGTCCAGCTGGCTGGCCGGAATGAGATTGAGCCCTGTCACCAGTAGCCCCGCCCAGCCGGCCCAAGCCACGGGACCGAGGAGCACGTCGGTGCCGCCGGCAGGGATCGGCTGGCCAAGCACGAGGTAGCGCAGCCAGTAGAGGAGCGGCGCGAGGGTGTAATGCGCCGGCGAGGGCAAAAGCCGCCCGAAGACCAACCACTTGGAAATGAGGTACAGCAGGGAATTCCCTTCGAGAATGTACGAGGTCGTCGCTGAGGCATGAAGGGGGAGAGTGCCTAGGGAGGAAGTCGACAGTCCATAGAGCAGGATGGGGATCGCCACAACCAGGCCAGCCAACGGCCCTGCAATGGCGATGTCCAAGAGCACCCGCCGGTTCCGGGGCGGCTCTTTCATAGAAATGAATGCCCCCAGCGTCCCGAAGTAACTGAACGGCATGGGGATGAAATAGGGCAGGGTCACGGCGGTCCGGTGATATCTTCCGGCCAGGTAGTGTCCAAACTCATGCACACCCAGAATCGCGAGAAGGCTTGCTGCGAATGGCAGGCCCGAGGCCAGGTTCGAGAGCAGGTACTGCAAGTTGGTCAGGAGGCTTCCCGTCGCCGTTTGTCCCGCGGGGGTGGCTGCGGTAGCGTTCATCGAGGCGCCCACGAACAAGACACTGAGAACCGTCAGCCCAAACAGAACTACATTGACCCAGATATTGGAAGGGCGTGTCTGGAAGGTCCCCGGAGACAGAATCACAACATGCTTATCCCCTTCCATACGGAAGAGGGGCGTCAGATTGAGCGGGCGAAGGGATTCCGCCAGACGGTCATAGGCTTCGGCCGAGTCCAGGAGAAGGCGGCCTCGCGCGCGAAGGACGTAGGGGTCGCGGGGCGTCCCTGCAGTCGTGTCCTCAATAGACATCACCCGGCCGATCAGAGCGGTGAGTTGGGTGATGTCGCCAGGGATTCCAACTTGTGCGGTCATCCGAGCCTCAGGCGGGGATGGATGGGAGTCGAACCCACCGCGGCTCGCAGGGCGACCCGCCAGCGGTTTTGAAGACCGAGGGGCCCACCAGGACCCAGCCATCCCCCAAAGGGATATGTTCTTCCAGGAATGCAACGATCCTCAGCGCGCGATTTCTTGTTTCCGAGGGATCGGCCGCCTCACCCGCCCTGCAGACGCGCCTGCCCCCGCTCCGTCCAGCCGAGTTCGCACGCCGGGATCGGTGCGATTCTATCACTCGCCGGACTCGCGAGCAATCACGCTGCGGATGCGGGAAGGACCTGGGCCGATCCGTCTTCGACTTCGAGATCGGTAATCTCAAGCCATTGGTCGCTGTCTACCGCCAACACGCCAAAGCCGAATCCTTTTCTCGGCGAGGCCACTGCGTATTGATTGTCAATCCACAGGATCAGGCCCAGGGGTGGCACGGGAGTGCATGGAGTGCTCAGGACCAAGCGGTCGTCCACGCGAAACTCCGCCGAGTCCAGCTCCCAGTCGATCTCGTAGTGGTGCCAGGAGCAGGGGTCCGCAGGAAGCCGGGTCTCCGCCGCCCGGTAGAAACGCTTGGCCCTGGAGAAAACGATCCGCCGCAGGGAAGGGACTCTCCCTGCGACAACGGCCGAGGCGGCTAGCGGAGCGAGCAGGAGGGGCGGGACCGGCCGGCTGCAAAGGGAGGCAGCTTTCCACCCTTGGCCAGGGACGCCCGGCACCAGTTCCAGGTCGGCTGGGGGAGAGGCATAGAAGAACCAGAGTGCCTGCGGTGCGGCGGGCAAACGCCGCGCGGTCCCTTCTTGACCCAGGCTCAAGCTGAAGGGGTCGTTCCAAAGCCCAAATCCGAATGTCCCTGGCGGCTCGGAAATCGAAGTCCGAGCACGAAGGCTTAACCGGAATGGCGGCCGGTGCGGGAATTGCGCCCGTGACAAATGCCGGTGATCGTCGAGTTGGGCGTCGGCATAGCTGCGGGTCGCGGGGATCACCAACTTGCCATGCCCGCGGCCTTCCTCATCGCAATGAGTCTCCACCCTGCCGCCGCCGAGTTCGAGAGGGCTGAGGGAAATGGGCAAAGAGCCTGCCGTGTGAGGGACTGCGATCATATCGATCGAGTATAATGCACGCCGCTTGCAGGAGGAATCATGGAAATCACCTGGTATGGCCATTCCTGCTTCCGGTTGACCGAGCGGGGCTTGGCCTCCGTGGTAACGGATCCCTTTGACGATACGATTGGATACTCCACGCTACGGCTGAAGGCGGACGTCGTGACAGTCAGCCACGATGCACCCGGCCACGGCAACGTGGATGCGGTCAAGGGGGAGAAGCGGATCCTTCGCGGGCCTGGTGAGTTTGAAATCGGGGGAGTCTTCATCACCGGGGTGGCCACGCGACGGGCTGCCAGCGCTCAGGAAAGCAAAAAGAAAACGCCTGAGAGGGCCATCGAGAACACGCTGTTCTTATTTGACTTTGACGGCCTGAACGTGGCGCACCTGGGGGATCTCAACTATGTTCCCAGCCAGCAACAAATTGAAAGTCTCGGCGCGGTGGATGTCCTTCTGGTTCCGGTGGGAGGCGGGGGAGCCCTGACGGCTTCCCAGGCCGCGGAAATGGTGAGCCTGCTAGAACCCTCCGTGGTGGTCCCCATGCACTACAAGACTCCCGAGGTGGAGGTCAAGCTCGATTCGCTTAACAAGTTCCTCAAAGAAATGGGCCTCTCGGGAATCAAACCCCTGGACTCCCTCAAAGTTGGCCATTCGGATCTTCCCGATGAAACCCGGGTTGTGGTCCTTGACTACAAGCGGGGGTAGGTGGAGTTTCCACCAAGCTCCTCGGCGTCGGGGACGATGGATGGATCGCTTTCTGGAGGGTTGATCTGGATGTCGAGAATGTTTGAGCCATGGCCGCCGTCAAACTCTTAATGACCTGGGACATCATCCCAGGGCAAGAGCAAGAGTACTTCGAATTCATCGTGCGGGAGTTTCTTCCTGGCCTCCAGTCGTTAGGGATCGAGCCCACGGATGCTTGGTATACAGCCTATGGAGAGGGCCCCCAGATCATGGCGGGTGGTACCGCGCCGGACATGGCGGCTATGCAACACACACTCTCCTCCAAGGAATGGGAGGAACTGCGCGAAAAGTTACTGCGACACGTTCAGAACTTCAATTTCAAGCTGGTCAAGGCCCGGGCTGGGTTCCAGCTCTGAGGCCGGGGGAGAAAGGCGAAGAGGGCAGGGTTACCTGCCCTCTTCGCTTGTTGCTGGCTTTGCTTCTTTGCTTGTCTTCGTCTCTGATTCCTTGGGGGGACTGCTTTTGACCTGGCTGGCTTCGGTGCCGCTCTTGTCGCGGCCGGGGATCTGGCCCGAGGGAGAACGATGATCTGTGGAGTACCAGCCGGAACCCTTGAAGATGATTCCAGCGGGACTGTAGATCTTCTTCAGTGAACGCTTCCCGCACTCAGGACACTTGGCCAGAGGCGGATCCTCAAAGTGCTGCTGGCGATCGAATTGAACCCCGCAGGAGGAGCATCGATACGTGTAGATTGGCATTCCTCACCTCAGTACCTATGTCTCACCATCCGCATTATATCGCCGTCGTTGCAGCGCCACCAAGCTAACGGCTGGCCCGGCTTCTTGGCCTGGTCGCCAAGCCAAGTGAGGAGAGGACAGGAGGGATGCACGCGGGACAGAATGGCCAGGCCCCTCGGAGGCGCTCGGGCCCAGGCTGGCAGAGGGGCTGGCCCAGCTGCGGCCCCAAGGAAGCCAGTCAGACTCCGAGGCCGGATCCAATCTGCACCGCGCGGTTCTGCGATGTGAAATTGGATCCGTTCAAGACCTCTTGCGGATCCCTGGCGGGAATTGGATAAATGGAGTCCGGGACTCTGCGGCTCGGGCCCTTCTCGGGACCAGAAACGCGGCGGCGGGTCCTTCGGGTCCTGAACCCAGTGCCTTGTCCCAAATCATGCTCCCTTGTTCTGGGCCGCTGGGGAGCCCGGACGGATAAGCACGTTCCTCTCGGTTCACCCGGGGAGGGGCCTGGTTCTGTTGGAGCGGAACGGCGCCTTCCAAAGGAGCGGTCCGGGCCGCCGTTCGGGCGCGGAGGAAGAAACGGAGGAAAGAAGCCTGCCATGAAACGCAACGAAAGGTACCGGTCCGTGAGTTTTGACCGGGCCGCCGAGACCTATGATCAGACCCGGGATTTTCCTCCGGGAATCTCACAGGCGGTGGCCAGCACTCTGAGGGCTCGCCTATCGCCCCAGGACAAGGTCCTGGAGATCGGGGTGGGGACAGGCCGGATCGCCCGGCCGCTGTGCGCATTCGGCCTGCCTGTTGTTGGTATTGACCTCTCCCGCAGGATGATGGCTCGGCTTGTGGAAAAAGAGGCGGGTGAAAATCGTCTCCCCGACTTGGTTCAGGGAGATGCTGTTTTCCTCCCCTTTGCGAAGGGATCCTTTGGGACGATCGTGGTGGTTCACGTGTTTCACTTGGTTGGCGATCTGCCGGCCTGCATTCAGAGTGTGCTTCGCGTTCTCCGCCGGCCCGGGATGATGGCTGTGGGTTGGCAGTGGCATCCACCCGACTCCGCCTCGGCGCTGGTGCGTAGGCAATGGCGCTTGATTCTTCAAGCTCAAGGTGCCGACCTCTCCAGACCTGGACTGAGGGGAATGGGTCCGGCGCTTCAGCTTCTCGAGGAGCATGCCCTGCGCTCGGAAGAGGCCGTTGCGGCGGAATGGGAGATGAGCCGGTCCCCTTCCGAGATCGTTGGCGAGATCGGGAGGAGGGACCATTCTTCTGCCTGGGCAGTTCCCGATGAAATTTTCCCGCAATGCCATCAGGAGTTGGTCAGCTGGGCACGAAAAGCGCTCCCCAATTGGGACCAGCCTCGTGCTGAGCTGCGGAGGTTTGTTTGGCGCTTGTTCTGGATCTGATCCCTTGCCGCCGGGCAACGACCTCTAAGGCTCGCGGATGTCCTGGATGTCGGACGGGGATTGGGGCTTTGGCCGGGGGCGGAGCCGCGCCCGCCCCCACGAGAGGGCCTCGCCGTGGTACTCCTTCCAAAGGTGGACCAGGCTGGGGAGAGCCGACACGACGATGACCAGGGCCACGACCAGGAGGAAGTATCGGTCGATTCCCGGCACGGTTTCTCCAACAAAGTAGCCCGCCAGGGTGAGGCCGATCGCCCATAAGGCGCCGCCCGTTGCATTGAAAAAGACGAAGCGCCCATACTCCATCTCCACGGCGCCAGCGACGATCGGTGCGAAGGTGCGGATGAATGGCATGAACCGCGCCAGAACGATGGTTATGCCACCGTGCTTGTCGTAGAAGGACTTGGCCGCCAGAAGATTCTGCCTTCGAAAAAGCAGGCTGTTCTCGCGCGCGAAGATCGGGGGCCCGACCTTCTTGCCGAACCAATAGCCGACATTGTCTCCCAAGATGGCCGCCAGGGGAAGGGAGAGTAACAGTACCCAAAGGGTCAATTCGCCGTGGGAGGCCAACAGGCCCGCCGTCAGAAGGAGGCTGTCTCCGGGAAAGAAGAATCCGAAAAAGAGCCCGGACTCTGCAAAAATCAAGGCCACCAAGCCGACATAGCCAATGGTCTGAATGAGCTTTACGAGATCGATGCCAAACAAAGGGAGTTTCCTCCTCTTCTGGTTTGCAGGCCGACAACCGAGCGATTATACCCGACAAGCGTTTGAGTCTGTGGGCCGCGTATTCACTCAGCTAATATGTTACCGGGGGGGTGTGGTTCTCTCAATTGATAATGTTACCGAGGGAACCATGGCAGCCAAAGACCCCATGACAATTGACGAGCGCCGGAAATACCTGTAC
>JBEKXU010000042.1:0-23776 GCA_049511715.1 Anaerolineales bacterium | reverse complement strand
GCAATCCGCAGCGAGTCGCCAAACGACTTGCGGGCCGCATTGGCAACCCGCACGTTCCCCTGCACCGCCATCCGCATCCCCAGCTGCCCCACCAGCAGGCAGAACCCCGCCCCCATCACGAAAGCCAGCGCCCGGCTCAGTCCGACTATCAGCCGGATCGCCTCCGCGGACTGCCCTGAGAATCGCTGTACCGCCTCGCTGGAGGGAGGAACCAGATACACGGAGAAGAAAAGCGCGACGGTCAGGACCCCGATCAGGGGAAGAATCGTGACCAGCTGACGTCGCAAGTAGGCGTCAGCCCCCTCGCGCACGGCATCCCAAACCGCCACCATCTCGGGGTCGCCCTTGGGCTGGCGCAGCACCTGGGAACGCAGGAACAGAGCATACAACAGCCCCAGGACCGCAATGCACAATACGGCTAGGATCGCGATCTGTTCAAAAGCAGTAAGGCCATACATCATAGCGAAAGCAACTCCTCTAACAGTATGAGTAGGTCCAGCCCCTGGGAATACCCGCGACCATGAGGCTGGTCAGAGGGGGAAGACTCCGACCCTCTGCCCGCCACACTGCGCCCCCCAAGGCCGGTCCCGCTGTTGCGAACATCACAACGGTTGCACATCCTCTCCCTAAAAACGGACAATCTGCCCCCCGATCACCCGCACGGTCGGGGCCCTTTCCCAAGTACACCACCTCCCGGGCACGCAAAGACGGCAGGGTCGACAAAGAAGTCATGTTTTGGCATTCACAACCCTCAGGGGCAAGAAACACCATGCGGACATGAAGGTTGCTTCAAACTGTGACCCTTGCCCCCGGCGCGGGGAAGCGGCCCGACCGATCCTGTTCTTGCCCACGCATCCGCATAGCTGCCGGCAAGTCGGCCGTACGGCCCGCCGCAGTGAGCGCCTGCATCACCGGCCAATCCCGAAGGCCATCAGCCTGCCCCCAAAGAGGACGATCTCCCTATTGGAACTCGGGATGTGAGCCCATCGAGATTCTTGCCAGGGCTGTATTCCTTGCGCAGACCCTTCGCCTTGATCATCTCTCCTTGACCCGCTGTGACATAAATCGCGAGGCTCCATGCTGGAGCTGGAGCCTCAGCGAACCCCACACTTTACCTCAGGATCGCAGATGTTCAATGGAAAGATGTCGCCCCTTGTATGTGACTTCTAATTCTTCTTTTGTCATCTGAATTGGACCAGCCGCTCTACTTCCCCTTCCGCTGACATCTGAGGCACAAACGGATCGAATCACAATGCGCATCGATGGGAATCGACCGGTGCTGTGGTCAAAAGCACTAACCCAAGACTCATGAGCCTGTAATCTCCTGTTGCGCCTTTTTCTCCCTGCTTGCTGCCATACGGCCCCAGACTGGAACCGCTGCAAAGGAAGAGCGAGATCCTTGAGGGCGCATCCAACCCTGCAAACTGATTTCCCCGTCAGCGAATCACCGGGACGTGTGCAATCACGCCCCAGCCGTCATTCACCAGGCATGACACAATTGCCGGCGAGCGCACAGCACCGACGGCGCAGAACCGCATTTGAGCCTGGCCTCTGAATACGAAGGCCCCGAATCCAGAGAGACGCTGGTTCCCCTCAGCCTGGGGCTGGGACGGGTTGGTCCGTCCGCCGCCCGGTGCCCAGGTGGAGGGGATGGGCAAGTCCAGACTGCCTCCTCAAAGCAAAACCGAGGCCTCATGAGCCTCGGCATAGTCTTCCGCAGCCAGGTTGTCAGCACACAGGTCCGGAGCCAGGTCACCGGGGATTCAAAGGTTCCAATCCCCCGATCAGTTCATCGGCTTCCGAACAGCAAGATCGACGGTCGCGTCCTGTCCGATAGCGTCAACGGCGGCATGTTCGTCCTGGATCCTTGAGATCGCCGAAAGCAAGACGCTCATTCCCGGTGCAAGCGTGCCCGTTGCGGTTCGCACCTTCCGGATGATCTTGAGGCAAGAGATTGAATCAGGCAACGGAACATCTTGCCCTTCGCTCGCCGCCTCGTCCGCCATCAGGTCCCCTCGATTCCCGACATCGTACTGGATCGAGTCGATCTTCGCCCCCGCATTGCGCCAGAACTGTCCGCCGCGAAGTCCAGAGACTCCCGCTCGCGGCTCGCGCAGGCCCGCCGCAACCTGTTCTGCCCACTCTTACGATCTGAGTCTCGGGAACAGAGGATCATGGGAACCTCAGCCTGCCCAAGGCATCCTCCATGAGCCAAGACCGGCCACTGGACAACCAATCCGGCAGCCAAGCGGCGGCCGGAATTGCCTCTGCTTGGGGGTCTACTGATACCTAATTGCCTCGTTCGTGGGCCTTTCACCAGCATCTGCTCTCCGAAGCGCCGGAACACGCCAGCCCGTGCCACTTCTCCTGTTGCCCTATTCCGGCGCCCGTACCCGCTCTGGACTCTCTTCCTCTATGGCGTGCCGGTGGGGGAGCCGCCAATGGTGCCGCGAGGTGTAATCGGCCCCCCGATCATTCGCTGCCCGCCGTCGCTGTGGCACTGACCGCAGTAGTCGATCTGGGGGCCGTGCGAAACGTGGCAGGTGCTGCAGGCCAAATACCCCATGTGGCTGTCATGCGGGTTTTCGGCAAGGAAGTCCGTCAGTTGAGCAACGTGCTGTTCTGAAACATGGCACTTGGTGCACAGGCTGTCGCCAAACTTCATCGGAGGCAGGCTGCCGCTGGAGGTCACCTCGTAGTTGCCCGTGAAATAGTCGAAGGCACTCCTGACCTCGGCCGACAGGCCATAGTCATGGCATTCCTTGCACGTCACTCCGGCCTCCTCGTGCACGTGATCCAGGTTGGAGCCGGTCAGATAGGAATTCACGTAGGGCTGCATGATGTGGCAGCTGGCACAGAACTGGGGGTCCGTATCGGAAAGATGCTCGATGTAAGAACCCGTGCCATATAGTAAGGCGATTACCGCTACCGCAATATTGGCATAAATGCTTATGAGGCCCCATCTGGGCTTCCTCTTATCCACGGCTCTCCTTTGGGCTCTTGCAACGAGCGCTCGGATTGGCCTGCCCAAACTCATCCCGCCTCCCGCCCCGAGCATGACCTGCGTCTGTCCTTTTGCGGCATTCCGAGCAAGTTTCCAGAGGCCGTGATTGCCTTGTTGATCGACGGGTCCTCTTGTCCGATGCGCACCGTTGCCGCGCTGGCCACTTCGAGGCAAGTCCCTGCACCGATCGGCTGCGCCTTACGATTCTCAGCCGACTCCTACCGAAGGACGCCGAGGTCGCCTGGCGGCAGAGCTCTGCGGATGCTGTCTCTTCGGTCTCGGTCCAAGTCTGACCCCACCACGGCAAGGGCGGCGGTCGTCCAATTCCTGGAAGTTGCTCGAAGATCTGCCCCTCGAAGACAGAAATTCGCAAGCCTCCTTGCCCTTCTTTTCTCCTGCGCGGCGGAAAGAGAATCGTCCCTACCTTTCCGGGAGCAGCACCAATCTGAGCATGATGAAGACGACCAGAGCCACCAAGATCAGCAGCAATGCCACAGGCTGGGCGGCGCTCAGCCCATATCCTTCAAAGCGTTCGTAAACGAGCACCGAGACGATCTTGGGGTTATAGGCCAGGATGACCACGGCCCCAAACTCGCTGATCCCTCGCGCCCACATCATGACCGCCCCGCCCAGCACGCCACGCCACGCCTGCGGAAGAGTCACGTGCCAAAAGGCCTGCCATTGGGTTGCCCCGTCAGTCAGCGCCACACGCTCCAGTTCCTCATCGACCAGGGCAAACGCCTCCCGGCTCAGGTTCACCAGGAACGGCAGGCTGACGAACAGCATGGCAACGACGATGCCGCCCACGTCGTCCGTGAAAGTGATCCCCACCCCCGCAAGCCACTGGCCGAGCAGCCCGCCCCGTCCGAAAACCAGCAGGAGAGCGATCCCTGCTGCGGTATGCGGGATGACCACGGGTAGATTGATCAAACCTTCCAGCAGCCTTTTTCCCCTGAATTTGCGGCGGGCCAGCAAGTAGGCCAGCGGCACGCCAGTGGCCATGGCCACGACGGTGGCGATCGCGGCGGCGCCGAATGTGAGACGGATGGAGTTCAAGACCTCGGGGTCGGTTAATGTCTTCAGGAAGGCGGAGGGCGTCGTGGAGAGCAGCGTGCTAACCAGCGGCAGAATGACAAACAGGATCAGCAGCCCGCCGGCGATGGAAAACAGGAGATTGAAAACAAAGTCTTTGCGTCTCAAGGAGCCTCGCCAGGGACACACAGCGTCTGGAGGGCCTTGGGGATATTCTCGTACTGATCTCCGATGGATGGATCAAAGATCGGATGATGATCCGCCTCCAAAATCCCGCGTCCCTCCGGCCCAAGCAGGAAGGCGATGAAAAGCTGCGCTTGATTCGGGTGAGGTGCCGTGCTGGGAATCGTGATCCCGTACCCTATCCGTTCGCCCCGGAACTGCGGATTGACCGAGGCAAACCGCTGATAGTCCAGGTCTACCTGGACCGTGCTGTAGGTCTGACTGTAGGCAGCCTCACCGAGATTGACGGCATCCGGCAATTGGACCATCTTCAGACCGTGTTGCAGGATCACGCTTTCGTAGTCAAAACCGTAGTCCAGATCACCCGCTTCGAGTAGCTCCATCACCTCAAGGCTGGTCCCCCGGATGACAACGTGCGAATCGGCCTTGGTCTCAACAATTTCTGGGACCGTAACGGTCGTCAGCCCACCTTCCTGGAAAACCCCGAGCGGGTAAGTGAATTGGCCGCCGAGAAGATCGTTAAAGATGGTCGGCTTGCCGTAGTAGTCCTGGGCCAGCACCAGAGCCATCAAGGTGCGGTATCCGGTCGCGTCGAACCGCGGGTCCGCCATACCGACCCTGACATCCGGGCGATCCAGGATGCCATACCAGTTTCCGGAGTTGATCTCGCGGGCATACTTGCTGCTTGGGCGGTAGGCGAGGGCCAGATGGTTGCTGGCAAATCGAATATACCAGGTGGCGTCAGGACGCCCGGTCGCCGGATCCTTAGCGACGTACATCAGCATGGGAACCAGAGAAGCGTCGGCCGTGGCGATCACGTCGGCCGATCGGTGCAGGTCGGTCACCTGCCGGATGACCTGGATACTGCCGTGATACTCCGCCTGCACATCAATGCCCGGGTACTTGCTTTCGAAGGCCCTCACCAGATCCCCGAAGGGGATGATCAGGCTGTCGGCAGCGATGACCACAAGCGGGGTCTTCCCAGATGGGAAGGCAGCGGTTGTCGACGGCTTGCCCATGCAGCCTCCGGCCACGGAGCTGAGGAGGAAGAGAACAACAAACAACCTGGTCCGGCGAAGAGCGTTCCGCGCAAGGCTCAAGGAAAGTGACCCTCTAGATCAGGGTTAGAGAGGTTCATCGAGAAAAGCAAAAGCGCTCAACCGCGATTCCGAGGCCCACAGGACAGAATCCTTACCCCAGTCAACCTCCAAACAGCCCAGGATGCGGATCCGCCGGCTTTCACTCTCGAGTTCCGGGAAGGACCGAACCCGGGGTCAAAGCAGGAACGTTGCCGGGGGTGGCTCTTTACTCAGCTACCCCCGGCCCTATCGACTGTTACTTGAACTCGATCTTGATCAGGTTTTGCACCCACACCTTTCCGGGCTGACCTGGCATCACGGCGTAGAGAGTGCCGGGAGTGCTGGTGAAAGCAACCATGCAGTCGCTGCAGCCCTTGAGGGTCGGGAGGTCAATGGTGGCGCTGTAGCCGTCGCTACCGGTCATGACCATGGACGCGGCCTGTGCGCTGACCTGTGCCTTGTCCATCAGGTCGCTGAAGCGGACACCAGTGTAACTCTGAGCTGCGGTCTGCTTGGGAGGGGTGGCGGAAATGGTGGCGGTCGCCATGCCATGGAGGTCGGCGTCGGTCAGCGAAAGCTGAGAGCCGACCGATCCGCTCACGGTCAAGACGACTGGGCCGGGAGTGGCCTTCGGTCCGCAGGCTGCCAGAACCAGAGACAGGACGACGGCCATCGATACAGCAGCGAGAGAGAGGCGGGTATGCTTCATGAAATTGGTCTCCTTGTCGAAGAAGGGTGAGGTTCTCGGCCCAACTTCGTGGGCCGGTGCTTCCGGGTTCGATCTGCCGATCGCTCCATTCACTTGATTTGGATCTTGATCACGTCCTTCGTCCAGTTGGGTCCTTCCATACCGGGCATGACCGCTGAGTAGCTGCCGGGGGTAGCATTGAAGGCCAACATGCAGTCCGAGCAGGCATCAATGTCGGAGAGGCTCACCTCCGTGCTGTACCCGTCCGAGGCCGTGAAGACAGCGGTGGTTGCCCCCGCCTTGACCCCGGCTTTATTGAACAAGTCGCTCAGAAGAACCCCACTGAAATTCTGCGCGGCCGATTGCTTGGGCGCTGTCGTGGAAACGGTAACCACCGGCATCGCATGCAGGTCGGCATCGGTCAGGTTCAGGTTCTGGTTGACCGCCCCCGTGATGGCGAGCGCCACCGGCCCCGAGGATGGCGAGGGCCCCGCCGTCGGGGTCGCCGTGGCACTAGGCAACTGGAGCTGGATCATCTGCACTTTCCCTATCATCTGACTGTCCTGCAGCCCGCTGCCCACCAGGCGCAGCGGGTAGTATTGCTGGGGCAAGTCGGCCCCGTTCACCGTGTACGCCACCAGAATGTTGTTGTTCCGCTTGATGACTTTGCTGTTGAGGTCCACCGTGGTCCCCTCGCTGCTCACGACTTGCACGGTGTAGCCGGCGTCAGCCAAGGCATCGTTGAAGGCCATCGCCCCATGGCTGTTGCTGTCATCCACCTGGCCGACCAGAAGCCACAGAGGGACGCCCGTCCAGGTCTGGCCGTACTCGTCTTTCCATGAGGCCCCGTGACAGCCTGGCGCGGCGCAGGACTGGAACGTGCTCCGATCAACCGGCTCACTGATGGCGCCGTGCAGGTGCAGGATCCAGGCCGCACCGACCGGTTTGACCTCCAACTCATTTATCCACTTGACCGTCCAATGCCCATCCACAACCTGGTCGTTCTTGGCGCTGACAACCATCAGGCGTAGCGGGCCTTCGTCGGTGGGATCCAACGGCTTCCCATCCTTCTCGTACGCCAGAATGGCGGTCAGCGGCTCGTGGGTGCTCAGTTCGTTCCCGGTCGCCGGATCATAGGCCGTGAAATCGGCGTTTGTCACCTGGTCGTAGGAGTAGGTCATGCTGTAGCCGTCTTTGGCCGACAGCGTGATCCCCATCGTCCCGTCAAACGGGATCTTGTATTGAGCCAGCAGATCCTTGAGGGATACGCCCCCATAGTTCGCCGGCAGGGTGATCACCCCGGCGCTGTCCTTGATTCCGGCCATGCCCTGGGTAAGCGGCAGGGCCTTGAGGTCAGCCAGGGTCAGATCGTGCGTCCCGTTCGGGCTCACCACCTTAAGGACGGTGCCCGCCGACCCGCTGCTCGCGGGCGCCGGAAGCACTTTTGGCGCACAGCTACAGATCGACAGGGAAATCACAACAAGCAATGACAGACCAAAGATCGATAAGCGCTTAGGTTTCATTCTGGTCTCCTCAGAGGAGGATTTGTTCGCCCGTGTGCGCGGTCTCGTAGCCTTGGAGGTTCTCCGCGCTTTGCCGGAACGCGCTTGTTTGCAGCCTCTCCAGCACCGGCATCAGCAAGGGCTCCTGTTCCTGCGGAATGATCAGGTCATAGCGCTCCCGGAAGAGAGGGATGAAATCAAGCCCCGCCTGGTAGGCCGCAGCGCGAAGACCGACCGCCACGTCCGCTTCACCGCTCTGAACGAGCCTGGCGCACTCCGTGTGCAACCTGACTTCGCGCTCGTATCCCCGGATCCGATCCGTGGGGATGCCGAGCCGGCCCAGTTCGCGGTCCAGCCACAGCCGCGTCCCGGATCCCTTCTGGCGATTGACAAAAACGACCCCCGGACGGGCCAGGTCGCAAAGGCCCCGAACCTGTATCGGGTTCCCGGGAGAAACTATCAGCCCCTGTTCTAGGTGGGCGAGCGTGATCATGAGCATGGTCCGGTCGGGAAAGAAATACCGGACGAAGGGGACATTGTATTCTCCGGAAGAGTCCAACAAATGCGCCCCGGAAAAGCTGCACAAGCCCTGACGCAGGGTGGCCAGCCCGTCCAGGCTGCCGATCGGCAGGGTCAGGACGTTGAGGTGGGCGGACACTTGCTGGACGAGCAGCTCCACGGCGAGGTCATGGCTGCCAGAAAAAACCACGGTTGGATGGGCGGAATTCTCAGGCAGGACCAGCTCCTGCAGCAGAAAGCCATCAGCCCTGGCGCGATAGAATTTCTCCACCACCCCGGAAGTGACGCGGGTTTCGACCATTTCGACCAGTCCGGCTCTCTCCAACTGCTTGAGATGATGTCGAATCCAAGCGGGGTGCTCTCCGAGCGCCTGTCCCAGCTGGGTGAGTGAAGCCGGGGCTGCCATCAAATGTCGCAGGATAGTGAGCCGGCGCTTGTCCGCCAGCAATTTAATCTGTTCAAAAGCATGAAGTTGTTCAATCGGAGGCATGGCCGTTAAGGTCTTCCTTAGCGGCTAAGAGTCTAGCAAGGGATGAAGGTCCTGTCAACACGGTATGACCGGATTCGCAAAGCCGCTGAACCTGTCGCCCGCTGAGCGGTCGGAAAGGCCGATGTTGCGTGAACCTCCAGGGGAGGCTGTCGGGCGCCAAGCAGGCCCGTAGGTTCCAGGCCCACTGGCACATCAGGGGTTGGCCGCTCCGTGGCGAACCGGCGCAATCGCCCCGCGGAGCACGCACATCCTCTACCGCTTCGAGCCGTCACGAACTGATCGATATGTTGGCTATTGCCGTCCAGATCGAAGGCAGGAGGGCTCATTAATCCAAGACCCGAGCCAACGAAGAAGGCCCCAAGCCCGAACCTTGACAACCTCCCTGATTTCGTTGCCGCAAAAGACTCCTTTCTGATATGTGTCGGTTGCGCTTCTCGTTCCCCAAATGGGCATCCAATTCTTGCATCCCCCTGCCGGCCTTGGTCGCAGGCCCTCAGGTCCATCTACCTCAGGGAGACCAAGCCAAGATGGAACAGATGGCCAAGGATCAAATCTCCAACATGACGACGATTCCTCCTCGAGGCTGTCTCCTGACGAACATCGGCTTCTCGGCCAAGCTCTTATGGGTTACGATTCCCACCCTGCTGGCCAGGCGACTATTCATGTTCCCAGGTCACGCGCTGTTGCGTATGCAAATGAGGATTTCCTGATGCGAGCCATTCGAAAGGTTCCGGAAATTACAGCCTACTTCTGGATCATCAAGTTGTTGTCCACTGTGATGGGAGAGTCGACCTCGGACTACCTGGTTCGCCAGATCAATCCGGTAATTGCGGTCGCTCTCGGCACCATTGGCTTGGCGGCCGCGCTGCTGCTACAGCTCTCCGTCCGTCGATACGTGGCATGGATTTATTGGCTGGCTGTTGTCATGGTCGCCATCTTCGGCACCATGGCCGCCGATGTTTTGCATATTGGGTTGGGTATCCCGTATTTTGTGTCGACCGCGTTCTTCGCAGTCGCACTTGCTCTCATCTTCATGGTCTGGTATGCAAGCGAGAAAACCCTGTCCATCCACAGCATCAACACCCATCGCCGCGAGTTGTTCTACTGGACAACCGTGCTGGCCACGTTCGCACTCGGCACGGCCACAGGGGACATGACCGCGACAACCTTGCGCTTGGGGTACTTCCTTTCGGGCCTCCTGTTCACCGTGTTGATCGCTGTACCTGCTCTGGCCTACTGGCTTCTTGGTATGAATGAGATTCTTGCCTTCTGGTTCGCATACATCGTGACTCGGCCTATCGGCGCTTCGTTTGCCGATTGGATGGGCAGATCAAAGAGTCTGGGCGGCATCGGGCTCGGCCTTGGGCAAGTCAGCTTGGGCCTGGGGGTCCTGATCGTCGGCTTCGTCATCTACTTGACACTCACCCATAAGGATATTAAGGCCGAACCGCAAGAGCCTCCCTCAGCCATTCCCGGATAAGCTGCCAAATCCATCCTGATCGCCCGGTGCTCAGATGAACACCCTCAGGGCAAGGAAACAAACAGTGGCCAGGCGGTTGAGACCCGACCCGCTCACGCCCGCTCACGATGAAACGGTCGCCGAGTAAAAGGCCGATTCGTGCAAGGGGACTGAGGCGAACAGGCGGCAGAATAATCCGAATCAAACCGACCAACGGTTCGCGGAGCAGTGCTTATTTGCGCTCTCATGCAGCGGGTCGCTGGGTGGCGATCTCCCTGGAGACCTCGCCGAGAAGTTTGCCCGCGTTGTTAGGGTCGGACGGATGATCCTGCCCACAAAGGTGCCTCCTCGTTGTTCGCTTTTTCGCAGTCCTCATTCAATAGCGTTGCACGATGCTTCCGTTGGACCGGACTCGCTTGGGCCTCCTGGTGCTGGTGTTCCTACCCCTCGGACTCGGGCCGGCCGGATAGAACCTCACGATCGCAAACCCCTGAAATAACAATATCTCCTGCTTGCTGCAGGAGATATTGTGAGTGATGTTCCTGCCTTTGATCTTGAAGAACTTTTCCCCTTTTCCGTCCCTATTCCGCGGTCTTCTTGATCCAGTCCGGCAAGGAGAGCTTTGCCCAGGCGGCATACTTTTCCATGTTCAGGCCAAGTTTCTTCGCGACCCCGCGCCCATACTCCGGGTCGGCCTTGTAGAAGTGGACCAGCTGGCGAGCCATGATTCTTTCGGGCACGCCCTCCATCGCCTCGGCAATGTGGCCAAAGAGCTGCTCCTTCTGGCTAGCATTCACCGGCCGGAAGAGAGCCCGGGGCTGTTCGTAGTCGTCAGCGCCCCGCGGGGTTCGTAGTGGTCGGCATCGCCAGAGATTTTGAGCGGAGGTTCAAGGAATTTGGGGTCTTCCACCGGACCACCGAAGCTGTTCGGTTCGTGGTTGACGGCCCCGCCATTATTGCCGTCCAAGCGCATGTTGCCGTCGCGATGGTAGGTGTTGACCTCGCTGAGCGGCCTGTTGACCGGCAGGGAGGCGTAATTCACACCAATGCGGTAGCGATGGGCATCCGCATAGGAGAAGGTACGCGCCAGGAGCATCTTGTCGGGCGAGAATCCGATTCCCGGAACGATGTTGGACGGCTCGAAGGCCGCCTGTTCGTTCTCGGCAAGGCAATTTTCCGGGTTGCGGTTCAATTCCAGAATGCCGACATCGATCAGGGGATATTCCTTGTGCGGCCAGACCTTAGTCAGATCGAACGGGTTCAGGTAATAGGTCTCGGCCGCTTTCTCCGGCATGATCTGAACCTGGAATCTCCAATTGGGGAAGTCGCCGCGTTCGATGGCCTCGAACAGGTCGCGCTGCGAGCTTTCGCGGTCCTTGGCGGCCACTTCCGCCGCCTGGGCATTGGTCCAGGTTTCAATGCTCTGCATCACCTTGAAGTGGAACTTGACCCAGTAGCGCTCATTCTTGGCATTGATGAGACTATACGTATGGCTGCCGTATCCGTTGATATGGCGGTAGTTGGTCGGCAGGCCGCGGTCGCTGAACAGGATGGTGACCTGGCGCAAGCTTTCGGGCGAGAGCGACCAGAAGTCCCACATGGCGGTGGGAGAGCGCAGGTTGCTCTTGGGATCGCGCTTCTGCGTGTGAATGAAGTCGCTGAATTTGTGGGGGTCGCGGACGAAGGAAACCGGGGTGTTGTTGCCCACCATATCCCAGTTACCTTCCTCGGTGTAGAACTTGACCGCGAATCCGCGGACATCGCGCTCGGCGTCGGCCGCGCCGCGCTCCCCAGCCACGGTGGAAAAGCGCGCCAGACAGTGGGTCTGCTTGCCGACTTTGGAGAAAATGGCGGCCTTGGTGTACTTGGTGATGTCATTCGTGACCGTGAGAGTGCCATGCCCTCCTGAGCCCTTGGCATGCACGATGCGTTCGGGCACGCGCTCGCGGTTGAACGTCGCCATCTTTTCGAGCAGCTGGAAATCCTGAATCAGCAGGAGGCCGTGCGGGTCGGCGGTCAGCAAATTCTGGTTATCGCCGATCGGGTTGCCGCCAGCGGTGGTCAGTTGCTTTTTCTTGGCCATAGGGATCTCCTTGTTCTGCCTATAGCCACGGTTTGAGTTTGAGGAAGGAACACGAAAGAGATAGGTTTATCCGATTCAATATGCTACGCCTCCGAAAAACTATAAGGAAGGAAAATGATCATCCAAGGGTCGCCAAGGGGAGATCTTGCCATCCCCCTTTCCGCAGCCGGCACAAGGCCCGAAGCCGGAATCCGCCGGCATTGGCATCGGCTTGGCCTGACGTACTGAGCATTTCCAAAGGTTATACATAAATCCTGACTGCATTTGGGATCGCGGCATCCGAATTGGCCGCGAGATTGGCCCAGGCGCGCCAGCTCTCAGCTCTTGCGAATATCCTACCCGGCGTGCGAAACGTCAGGGAGCTGGCTGCCCGGCTCAGAACCTGCGGGTACCTCCAGCGCTCTCATCTCCCGATAGGTCAGGGTCCAAACCGAGGAACTGAAGATCTGAACCCAGCCGCTAATGAGTAGCAGTGGGGATCCTACAACCAGCAGGAAGAACGGCACTCCTGCCAGAGCGGCGATGATCCAAGTCCAAGGGCTGCCGGTGAACAGGTTCGCAATCCCGAAAGCCAGCAGTGCCGGAAAAAAGGCCACGATGAGACCGGGCAGAGCCAGAAGAACAAACACCGGGATCAGCAAGACCGTCACCACAGCGCCCGTGATAGCCCAAGCGATCCCCACGGCGACCATGACCAGCCACATCAGGGCTGCGCTCTTCCAATTCCGTTGGACCATCTTCCAGCCGCGGCGGATAGACTCAACGACGCCGACATTCTCCAGGGCAACGATCCTCTTGAAGAATTGGCTCAGCAACCCCAGCAGGATCATCAGGAGGATGAAGGCAAGGATGTACACGAAAACGAATCCGAGCGAAGCGACGAGGCTTCCCACCGCCAAAGCGCCTATTCCGCCTCTCACGCTCAAAAAGACTGCCGACCCCAGCCCGAGCAGGACCAATGCGCAGGCCAGGGCCGGCAGGGCAAGGATCAGATCGATCAGCCACATCCGGAAGGCAGCCCGTGACCAACCCATCCTCCAGCCCTGCTTGAAGCCCACTTTCCTGCCGGTCTCCTCGTACTCGTTCACCATGCGGATGACTGCGGTCTCGCTGACATAGCGAAGGATGGCAAAGCAGGTTCCCACTACCAGGCCGAAAAGCAGCAGGCCGAGGCCGACCGCGATGATGGTGACGAGGTAGCGCTCCAGGTGAAGAAAGACGGGTTCAAGGTTCTGCTGAAACCATTGACCGAGGTTCTGGAAGAAAGGCGAGTTGTTCAGGTTACTGCCGGGGAAACCGTTGCTTGGGGTGACCCGGCTCCCGCTTGCACCCCCTGCGCCACCGGCAATAACCAGCAAGAGCCCAAAGATCCAGAGGACCTTGTACCTCCACAGGATTTGCCATGCCCGCCTCAGAATCCTGCCAATGTCGATCATCTCAAGCACTCCTTTCCGTTTCATCGGGACCTGTGATTCTCATGGCCGAGACCCAATTGGAACCCGAGCTGGCGTTGGCGAGACACGAGACGCTGCAGCGATGGACGCGCCGCAAGACGGCGAGAAGATCAGCGATGCCCAATCCCGCAGTCCGCGTCAGACCCGCCAAACCAGCCGGATCGTTCCGCTCAACCCGAGGAGGGTGAGACTGCCAAGCATACGCTGAACGGCGAGTCTGTTTCCGCTCAGACATTTTCCCGAGAGGCCCAGGGCAGCCGAGAACCCTATTCTGCACCGGGGACCCACTCGACATCCCGGCAGGCACGCTTCCGAACAAGCCAACCGATCCGGCCACGGAGAGCAGCGAGCATGAGCTGACCACGGCCTGAAGAGCCCAGTTCGCTTACCATGGCTCGATCCCGGCGCAACCATTGATCACCGGGTCAGAACTCCCGCGACCTCAGAAGGTCGCGAGCCAAGACCGCCTTAACCTGCAGCCCCCACGGGTCGCGCCTTTGAGGCCAATGCCACCAGGGAGAGGGCAGTGTTGCCAAAGCTCGCCGCCTGGGGGCACTGTCGCGGCCGGTGCAGAACGCGACCCATGCATTCTCTTGCATTCGTGTGGCGTTTTGATTGTTCCCTTGGGTGCGAGTAGGCCCTGTTGTACCATGCTTGCATCAGAATGGCTCGTTCGGGCTCTTCACCGGGGTTTCCCACCTGGCAGGGCTAGCCTCAGCCGGGCACGAGAGCGCACATTCCGGGGTCACGGTGGACGGCCCTGGCCGAACTTGCCACTCTATTGATTGCCATCGGCGCGCATCGTGGAAGGCCCGTCCCATGGAAAGTGCCGTGTCCCTTGACCTTGCACGCGAACCGCCGCCCTTTGGGATCATGGCCTTGGGCCGGCTGGCCGAGTCTCTTCCATTGAACTCTCCCAAGATCTGTGGCATGGCGGGGGGGCGGGTCGATTCCCTCCTTTCGCGTGTCGAGAGCTTGGCGGGTTTAATCGGAAGGTGTGCTGTGGATCACCTGTTCCAGGATCAAGCCGATGGGTTTCGAGCCGTCCGCCCCAGCGGTGCGAACACTTGGACTTGGCTGGCGGACTTCCATTGGCCGCCGGTCCTTTGAACGAGCCGCACCATTCAAAGGCCATGCCCTATGCAGATCGATGAGCAATCCCGAGTAGCAACGATCCCCGAGGCTTCTGCAGCCATCGCGCTGCGCCTCCTGATCCTCGAAGACCGGGAGGACGACGCCGAGTTGATGCTCGCCGAACTGCGCAAGTCCGGGTTTGAGCCGCAATGGCGACGCGTCCAGACGGAGCAGGATTTCCTTGCCGCGCTCGAATCCCAACCGGATCTCATTCTGGCCGACTGGACCCTGTCGCAGTTCAGCGCCTTGCGCGCCCTGGACCTTGTGAATGAGCGCGGCCTGGATGCCCCTCTCATCATCGTCTCCGGCACAATCGGCGAGGACACCGCCGTGGAGGCACTGAAATATGGCGGGGCCGACTACGTCAGCAAGGACCGCCTGGCGCGGTTGGGCCTGGCCGTCCATCGGACCATGGAGGATAGGCAATTGCGCCGGGAGCGCAAGCAGGCCCAGGCCCTTCAGGAAGCCGTGTACCGGATTGCCATGGCAACCGAGGCAACCAAATCCTTGGATGACCTGTTCTCGCAGATTCATCAGATTATCTCCTCGGTGATGCCGGCGGAGAATTTCTATATCACGCTCTACGATGAGGTACGAAAGGTCCTGAATTTTCCCTATTTCAAGGACGCGCTGGATGAGCCGCACTTGGGCGATACGGATCCGGGTGAAGGATTGACGGCCTATGTCCTGAAAACCGGCAAGTCCTTGCTCTGTACGCAGGCGGACTTTGACGAACTGGAGCGCCAGGGCGCCGTCAGGCTGCTGGGATTGCCCTCCGCCATCTGGCTGGGCGTGCCGCTGATCGTCGAAGGCAAGACGGTTGGTGCCATGGTCGTTCAGCATTACTCCGACCCAAAGGCCTATGGAGAACGCGAGCAGCACATGCTGGAATTCGTCTCCACCCAGGTCGCCATTGCGATCACCCGCAAGCAAGCGGAGGCCGAACTGGAGAGGCAAGAAGGGCGCTTCCGATCCGTCACCGAGGGCTCTTTGGCCGGGGTCTACATCATCCAGGACGAGAAGTATCGCTACGTCAACCCGGCCATGGCTCAGATGTTCGGCTATTCGATCGACGAGATGGTCGACCGCCTGGGCCCCATGGACTTGGTCGACCCTGAGGATCGCGTGCATGTGGCCGAAAGCATCCGAAGGCGTCTCGCAGGAGAGCTTGAATCCGATCGCTACACCTGGCGAGGGATTGCCAAGAATGGCACCCGGCTCTCTCTCGAGACCTTGGCCCGCCGCTGGACCTTGGGGGAACGCCCCGCCAGCCTGGGCACCTTGATCGATGTGACCGAACGGATCGAGGCTGAGAAAGAGCTGAGCAAGGTGAATCGCGCTTTGCGTACGCTCACCGAGAGCGACAAGGCCCTCGTGCGGACGGGCAACGAGCAGGCCTTGTTGGATGAAATTTGCCGCAACATGGTGGAGCAAGGTGGATACCGCCTGGCCTGGGTGGGGCTGGCCGAACAAGACGAGCAGCGAACGATCCGGGCGGTCGCCCAGGCGGGATACGAAGAAGGGTACCTGAATACGCTGCACCTTACCTGGGCGGACACCGAGCGAGGACGAGGCCCAGCGGGAACTGCGGTCCGCACCGGAAAGCCCGTGATCGTTCAGGATATTCACACCGATCCGAACTTCACCCTGTGGCGCGAGGAGGCCTCAAAGCGCGGCTATGCCTCCGTGATCTCGTTGCCTCTTCTGGCCGGGAAAGCCCAGCCCTTGGGCACTCTCAATATCTATGCGGCCGAGCCGAATGCCTTCAATGCCGAAGAGGTCAAGTTGCTCGTCGAGCTTGCCAACGATCTCGGGTTCGGGATCGAGGCGCTGCGGAACCGAGAAGCGCACCGCCAAGCCTCGGTGCAGCTTGAGAGGCAGCTCGTACGTCTCGAATCCCTCCGCACCATTGACGAGGCGATCGCCTCCAGCTTCGACCTGGGTATCACTCTCAAGGTTCTCCTGGATCAGGTCACCACCCAGCTCAAGGTGGATGCGGCCGATGTGCTCCTGCTCAACCCCCGCTCGCAGATGTTGGAGCACGCCGGAGCCCGCGGGTTCCGGACCGAAGCCCTGAAACACACCCATCTTCGTCTGGGGGAGGGTTATGCCGGCCAGGCGGCGCTGAAGCGGCTTCCGATCCGAATCCCCGTCCTCAACCAAATGCCAGACGGCCTGAAGAGATCCCCTCTCCTGCGAGCGGAAGACTTTGCCGCCTACTTCAGCATCCCCCTTATCGCCAAAGGGAGAGTCCTGGGAGTCCTGGAGATCTTCCATCGCTCTCCGCTGGATCCGGACCGCGAGTGGGAGGAGTTCCTGCAGACCCTGGCCGCTGAAGCCGCCCTGGCCATCGACAACGCGGGACTCTTCTCGGATCTGCAACGGTCGAACCTGGACCTGAGCTTGGCGTACGACGCAACCATCGAGGGCTGGTCCCGCGCGATGGACCTGCGGGACAAGGAAACCGAAGGGCACACCCAGCGCGTCACCGGAATAACCGAAAGGGTCGCCTTGGCCCTGGGGATGGGTGGAGACATCCTTCTGCACATGCGGCGGGGCGCACTTCTCCATGACATTGGCAAGATGGGTATCCCGGATGCCATCCTTCTTAAGCCTGGTCCCCTCACCGATGAAGAGTGGGACATCATGCGAAAGCACCCGACCTACGCTTTGGAAATGCTTTCGCCGATTACCTATCTCCGACCCGCGCTCGACATTCCCTATTGTCACCATGAGAAGTGGGACGGCACGGGATACCCACGGGGGATGAAAGGCGAGGAAATCCCGCTGCCCGCTCGAGCCTTCGCCATCGTGGATGTCTGGGACGCACTGCGCTCCGACCGGCCCTACCGCTCCGCATGGCCGGCAGAGAGAGTGCTCCAGTACGTTGCAGAACAATCCGGAAAACACTTCGATCCTCGCGTCGTCGAGACCTTTCTCAGAGTGCTCAAGGAAATCGGAGAAGACCGAATCTTCTGAGTTCGCCAGAATTCCGTCGGCTTGAGCATTCCTCCGATAAAGACAGTCCCAGAAGGCAGTGCCGGACCGGCGATACCCGGCTCGGGCGCGATGCGCCGGCGGGGGAGAAGGTCCAGGGCTGACTCCCCTGTCCCTTCTGCTCCGACCCTTGCCCCAAGGCGGCCGCACTAGATTGAGCCGGTTGACAAAGGCAGCTCACATAAGGTGCCCTGAGATCCATCCTCGAGGTACCTCCTCAGAACGCACGATCCGGATGATGGAGGAACCCGGAGACATTCCTGTCCCCCCTCGAACCGCTTCAGGAAGGAGAAAAGAGGACAAGAAAGAGGAAGGCGAAACCTTCACGAGTCTCGCCGTCGAGGTCCCGCCCCACCTCCGAGTGCAAAGCCTGTTTGCTGGACGGCGCGCATCCAAGCGAGCCCGCCCAAAGTCTCGATGCCGCCACCCCGTTGGTGCAAGATCACTTCGCAGACGCCTGCCCTAGGGCACATAGTGGCCAAGAAGCCACAGGGCACTGTCATCATGCCGGTCATGGCTTCTCTCATTGGTTGTTTCGAGGCGGGTCAGAAAACTCGCAATGATATTTTCAAGGGTCTTTCCCGTTTCACCTTCGTACGGTTGGGTCTCCAGGGTTTGCAGGAACTCACGAGGTGAGGAGCCTATTTCCAATTGTCTTCCGCCTCCCAACGTCTTTCCTCGGCCTGGTTGAGGAAGATTAGGCAGACTTTCAACCCATCCCATAGACCCGCCTGGAACCGCACAAATATGTGGTTTATTCCGTGCTTCCAATTTGGTCTGTCCCCGATGATGGCTCGAATCCTCATGAGGGAAATGCACAGGCTCGTCCGTATCCAGCGCCCGCTTTAGGGACTCCCATATCCAGACCTGTTTTTCGGAGCTGATACGCACGGGTATCCCGGGATCGGAAGGGGAACGCCTGGTTTGATACATTCTTCCTTCTGTTGCCTCCTTGAAGATGGCCGCTTTCAGTTGCTCCATCAGGAGGGAGATGGGCGTCGCCAGGGGTGTCAATTCCAAACCATCGAACCCTTGCGCAACTTTTGCGCCTACAAGCTCTCCTGGATGAGAAAAGAGTTCTGCAACCTGTTCCTGGGTCGGCAGGGGACACTCGTTTCCATCGAGGCCAATTACCCCCGTGCTTTCGGATTTCGGAAGAAGGGTGAGAAGGGCAGTGCGGCTCAAGGCGCTAACGCAAGGGCATACTCCCTTTCCAGAGGAAATAGCGGCTCGGTTTCAGGAGCTCGCTTCCTGTGCGGCGATGTGCCTTTCGCTTGTTTGGAGCTTCCGATGAAATCCAGACCGCCCACGCCCGGCCAGTCGGTGGCCACACCATCCCAGTCTACCTGTCTTCGCGCGTCGTGAAGATCCCGTCCGCTTCCGGCAGACCTTGCAGCCGCTCGCCGGAGGGTCGCGACGTTGGCGGCCCGATCGGATATCTATTGCAGAGACACGGTGTCACCTGGGCAAGATGTCGACCTCCTGGCCCGTCACTGTGGATGGCGAAATACCCTGGCCAATACCCGTTGAGGATCCCAACCACCGTCTTTCCCAGAAACCCGATGGGGCGGGGAAACAAGACTGGCACCCCTCCTTCATTCGCTCGAGGCAATGATCGGCGTCACTCGCGCCCCCTGAAGTTCTCTTCCAGGAGACACAACCTTGCAACCACGGGCTGCCTGGTGGTGGAAGGTCGAAAGCGCCGGGGCAGAAGAACGAGATCCTCAAGTGCCGCCGTCAACCCTGCCATTGGGCCTTGACGCGGGCGCATCAAAGCGATACCCTCTCGGTCAGGTCGCAATCGTGATGGACCCGGAACGTTTCAATCAGAGGTCATTAATCTGTCTCGAGGGCGTCACGAAGGGAAGCTGAGTCCGAAATCTGCGGACCGGCAGTCAGAACCCTAAGGACGCTGGTTGCCCCCGGCTCCTGGACCAGCCCAGTGCGGGTCCAGGATTCGTTACCTCAAGGCCGAACCAAGGCCTTGCGAGCCTCGGTTCTCTGTTTCATTCGCAAATGGGGCACGGACCGCTTGACAGGGGAACTTCCTGTCCGCGACGGTGAAGTATGCGCTCGTCTTAATAATGACGGGCAAGGAGCTTGAGCGACTGGGGGGCCCAGTGGGCGACCCCCCTTTCTTGAATCCGATTTCCTGCTACGCATTCCATGAAATCCCTTATCCGCCTGCGTTCTTTTCTCCAACCGTACCGCGGCCGGCTCATCCTCAACCTGCTTTTCCTGTTGTCCGCGACCGCCCTGTCCCTGGTCGTGCCGCTGATTCTCGAGCAGGTTATTGACGAGGGTCTGAAGCCCGGGGCGACCCCCTTCCTGATCCGCTCGGCCTTGATCCTGCTCGGGATCGGCATGCTGACGGCCTTCTCCGACCTTGGACAGCGCTATCTCACCGAGTGGATTTCGGCCCATGTGGGCTATGACCTGCGCAACAGCATGTACGACCGCATTCAGTACCTGCCCTTTGCCTATCACGACCACACTACGACCGGGCAGCTTATCAACCGCTGCATCGAGGACGTGCGTTCCGTCCAGTACTTTGCCGGAGAGAATATCGTCGACATTGTCCAGCTGGGGATCGTCTCGCTTGGCGTGGTGACGATTCTGGTCACGCGCAATCTGGGTCTGGCCCTCGTCAGCCTCCTGCCGCTTATCCCGATGGTGATGATGACTACGGATTTCGGCAGGCGCATCACCCGCCTCTTCTACCATGTGGACAACACGCTGGGTGACCTGTCCGCCCGCTTGCAGGAGAATGTCACCGGGGCCCAAGTGGTGCGGGCTTTTGCCCGCGAGCCGCACGAGGTTTCTCAATTCGATGAGATCAACCGTTCCTACTACCAGTCCCGCATCGATGTCAACAAGGAGTGGGCCAAGGTGATGCCCACGACGACCTTCTTGATCACCCTGGGTACCATCCTGATCCTCCTGGTCGGGGGTCCGCTGGTCCTTGAGGGCCGCATGACGGTGGGCGAACTGGTCGCGTTCAATGCCTATCTGGTGATGCTCTCCTCGCCCGTCCAGCAACTTTCTTGGCTGGTCAATACGACGGGCGAAGCCGAGGCCGGGGCCGAGCGGATCCTGGAAATCCTGGATCACGAACCGGAGATCCGATCTCCTGCCCAGGCAACGAAAATGGGACTCCTGAGGGGCCGGGTCGAATTCCGGTCGGTCTCGCTGCGCTACCAGGATCAAAAGATCGATGCCCTCTCGGGCATCGACTTGACCGTTGAACCGAATCAGCTGGTGGCTCTGATCGGACAGACCGGATCCGGCAAGACCTCACTGGTCAACCTGATCCCCCGTTTTTATGACGTGACCGAAGGAGCGGTTCTGGTGGACGGCGTCGACGTTCGGCTGGCCGACCTGGTTTCCCTCCGGCGGCAGATCGGCATTGTCCTGCAGACCTCGCTGCTCTTCTCCGCCACGATCCGGGAAAACATCGCCTACGGGCGCTCGGACGCCTCGGACGAGGAAATCTACGCCGCGGCCAAGGCTGCGCGGGCCCATGACTTCATTGCTCGATTTGCCGAGGGGTACGGGACCCTGGTCGGGGAACGCGGGGTGACGCTTTCCGGCGGCCAGCGCCAGCGCATTGCAATCGCACGAGCGCTGCTCATGGATCCACGCATCCTGATCCTGGACGATTCGACCTCCTCCGTGGACACGCAGACCGAAAAGCTCATCCAAGAAGCTCTGGACCGTCTGATGGAAGGACGCACGACGTTCGTGATCGCCCACCGTTTGGCGACCGTCCGCAGGGCCGATCTGATCCTGGTGATGGAAGACGGACGCATTGTCCAGCGCGGCCGGCACGCGGAGCTCCTGGCTCAGGGCGGGTTGTACCGCGAGATCTACGACCTGCAGCTTTCCCAGCGGGGCAGTTCCTTGGAGCCAGAGCTGGAGGAGTTCCCAGTGCCAAAGGAAATCCTTGAGGAACGGCCTTCCGACCGTTCCCTTTCCTGAAACGCCGGGCGTTCTGATATCGAAACGAGAGTTATGGCTACAACGATCATTCCCCCGGCCTATGTCACCGAATATGAAGAGCAGTACAGCCAGGGCGTCAACCCAAAGAACGCCCGCCGGCTGGGAGCCTTTGTTCGCCCCTACACCGCCCGGTTGATCCTGGCCGCCTTCCTGATGCTCTGCGCCTCCGCAGCTTCGGTGGCCGGGCCGTACCTGATCGGCTACGCCATTGACAACGGCTTAAGCGCCAGGAACCCCCTGGTCCTGCGCGACACGATCCTGGCCTACCTGGGGATGGCTGTCATCACCTGGGCATGCACCTATTACCGGGTGAACACAATGACTTCGGTGGCGGTGGGAATCGTCTACGACCTGCGCAAGAGCTTGTTCGACCACCTGCAGAAGCTTTCGCTCGGGTTCTACAGCCGCTATTCGGTCGGGCGGGTCATTACCCGGGTCATCAACGACGTCGAGACCCTGCGCGATTTTCTCACCTGGGCCGCGCTGGCCATTACCCGGGATATTTTCACTGTCGCCCTCATCATCTTCATCATGCTGGAGATGGACGTGCGCCTAGCCTTGCTCACCTTCAGCGTCCTGCCGGTCATGGTGCTCATCACCGTCCTCCTGCAGCGGGCCTCGCGGACCGCCTACCGCAAGGTGAGGGCGGCCATTTCGTGGGTGAATTCCGTCCTGGCCGAGAATGTCAACGGCGTCCGCGTGGTGCACGCCTTTTCAAGGCACCAGCAAAACTACGATCACTTCCGGGACTACGTCAACCGATACTACCTCGAGCTGGCCCTCACGACCGCTCGAATCGCCTCGCTTTTCAGCCCCAGCGTGGACCTCCTGGGCGCGATTGCCACCGGCCTGGTGGTCTGGCTGGGCGGCACGGCCGTGCTGGGCAACAAGATCACCGCTGGCGTGCTGGTGGCCTTCATCCTCTACATCAACAACTTCTTCGATCCCATCCGGGATCTCAGCCGCCGCTACGACGCCATGCAGTCCACCCTAGTCGGCTGGGAGCGCCTCATGGGGCTGCTCGACACTCCGGTCGACATCCAGGATGCGCCGGAGGCCGTGGCACTGCCGGTCCTCAGCGGCGAAGTGGATTTCGACCACGTTTCTTTTCACTATTCCGACGATCCGGCGCCCGTCCTGGAACACATCGACCTGCACATCGGCCCCGGTGAGACGGTCGCCCTGGTCGGCGAAACGGGGGCGGGCAAGACTACCCTGGTCAAGCTCCTATCCCGTTTCTACGACCCGACGGAAGGGACGATCCGCGTGGACGGATACGACTTGCGCCGCGTGACCCAGGCCTCTCTGCGCTCCCAAATGGGAGTGGTCCTCCAAGACCCGTTCCTGTTCAACGGGACGGTCGCGGAGAATATCCGCTTTGGCCGGCTGGAGGCTAGCCAGGCGGAAATCCAAGCGGCGGCGAGGGCGGTCGGAGCGCATAACTTTATCGTCCGCCTGCCCAAAGGGTACGAGACGTCCGTCGAGGAGGGAGGCGTCCTGCTCTCCGCCGGGCAGCGCCAGCTGTTATCGTTCGCGCGCGCCCTTCTGGCGGACCCGCGCATCCTGATCCTGGACGAAGCCACCTCCTCCGTGGACACACAAACGGAACAGCTCATCCAGAAAGCCCTGGCCCGACTCCTGAAAGGGCGGACTTCCCTGGTCATTGCCCACCGGCTTTCGACCATCACCAGTGCCGACCGCATCGTGGTCATCCACGACGGCCGGATCATCGAACAGGGCAGCCACGCGGATCTCCTGTCGATGAGGGGGATGTACTACCAGCTGTATCAGATCGGCTTCCAGGATGAACAATCGTTGTAGGATCCGCCTCCGGCCAGAAACAGCCGAAACCGCAAGGGGCCTGCTCGGCCGGCTGCGCCGAGCAATTGGTTTCGCGGCCTTCGCCAGACCATCAAGGCGAGGGTCCCTCCAGGCCTTGTGTGGAACCAAGAACGTGTCTTCGCGAATCCCACCGCCTATCCACCGCCCAGGTTTCCAGAGTTCGGCACAACTGGAGCATGCCGACGGATGCCTAGCCCGACTTTCGCCATTCGCGCGACAAACTAACCAATTTGGGCACATTCAACAAAAGACTATCGAGAAACCTCGTGTTTGGGATCGATTTGGGCTGTGGTGCAGACCCTGGTACTTGA
>JBEKXU010000041.1:0-26088 GCA_049511715.1 Anaerolineales bacterium | reverse complement strand
CTAGTGTGGTGCGTCTGACGCTTCTTTACATTTGGCGATCTTGGCCAAGATCCGTTCCACCGGTGCGCTCCAGACGAAGACCTGAGGGTTTTGGTTGTGATTGTCCAGGTACCCTTGGATGGCCGTGGTCAAGGCGCGGACGTTGGAAAAGGAGCCACGGCGGATGCGCTTGTCGGTGATCTCGCGGAACCAGCGTTCCACCAAGTTCAACCAGGAACTCGAGGTTGGGGTGAAATGCAGATGGAATCGAGGGTGGCGTTGGGTCCAGGCCAGAACCTGAGGGTGTTTGTGAGTCCCATAATTGTCCACGATCAGATGAAGGTCCAATTCCTGCGGCGTCTCGGCGTCGATTCGTTTGAGAAAACGAATGAATTCCTGATGGCGGTGGCGCGGCATGCAATCCCCAATCACCCGCCCGTCCAGCAGGCTCAAGGCGGCGAACAGGGTCGTAGTACCGTTGCGCTTGTAGTCGTGCGTTTGTCGGGCCGGGAGGCCAGGTCTCAACGGCAACATCGGTTGGGTCCGCTCCAGGGCCTGGATTTGGCTCTTTTCATCCACACACAACACCAACGCCTTGTCTGGGGGATTGAGGTACAGCCCAACGATATCTTGCAACTTCTCGACAAAGCGCGGGTCGTGGCTAAGCTTGAAGCTCTCGAGGAGATGGGGCTTGAGGTGATGTTGCTTCCAGATCCGGCGAACGCTGGCCTCCGACAGTCCCTGCGCCTTGGCCATACTCCGTGTGCTCCAGTGAGTGGCATTCGCCGGGGTGCTGTGCAAGGTCGCCTCCACCACCACCTTGATCTTCTCCGCCGACAGGCGCGGCTTGCGACCCGGCCGAGGCGCATCCTTCTCCAGGCCCGTAACCCGCAAGGCCAGAAACCGCTGCCGCCAAAGCTGAACGGTGGGACGCGACACCCCCAAGGCCCTAGCGATATCTTGGCTGTCCATGCCCTCGTCCGCCAACAGGGTATCCAGCGTGGCGCGTTCGGACGCACTCAAGACAATGGCCGGGGACCTTCTACTCATCCACGACAGATTACACCCGGCCTAATATTATGTCAAGGTATTAGCGACGCATTACACTAGCTACTCCTACCGCCCGGACGGGGCGGGCAGAGCGTAACGTGACCCAACGGGGTGTGCGTGCTCTGCGAAGCTGTCCCCTTTAGGGAACAGAGAACGTCACCCTATCTTCCGCAGTACATCAGTTTCTTCATTCTCGGCATCGTCGCCTTCCGGCGCGACTGGCTGCCGACGATCCCGCGCTCAATGGGCAGGGTGGGCTTTGCGGTGACGGCCGGGGCGACGATTCTGCTTTTCCCAATCGCGCTCACCGGAAAATCGGATTTCCTCGGCGGGGGATACTGGCAGTCCGGGGTCTACGCGCTGTGGGACTCGATCTTCTCGGTCGGGATGGTCCTGGGCCTGATCACGCTCTTCCGCCGGCTTTTCAACCGGACCGGCTGGCTCAGCCGGTTCCTCTCCCGCCACGCCTATGCCGTCTACATCATTCACCCGCCGATCATCGTCTTCCTCGCCCTGACGCTCCGGCCGATCCACCCAGAGCAGTTGCTTAAGTTCGGGCTGGCCGCAGTGATTGCGGTTCCGCTCTGCTTCGCCGCGGCCTATGTCGTTCGAAAGATTCCGTTTGCGTCCAGGGTCCTCTGAGACTCGAGGGTGATACCCAAGCCTGCGTTGGACATCGGGCGATGGGGGACACGGACAGGCGCTCACCCCATGCCCCGATCAACCAATGGGGTATATTGCGGATCGGACCCCGGTTGGCCTTCGGGCGGCTGGCCTTCTCGGCCGAGGCGGAAGACGGAGGCAGGTCTCCGGACCGGAGGCTGTCCGAGAACCGGGAGGCGCCCCGATCCCATTGCGATTGAGGCAATTCGCAACCAGGGGCATCTGCCTCTTTCGGTGACAGGACCGCAGCGGCCCGGACCTCGCTCGGGCTTCAGGCACTGGCTGGGCGATGAGTGATCCTGCCCCTCTGTCTGTTGGGTCACTTTGGATTTCAGGGGGCATCGCCGAGGTCTTGGTGTCCGAAGCTCAAAGGGGACTGTTTGTCATGGTCGTTCGTGCCCAAGAATCTTGAACCTCGCGGCTCGGCGTTTGTGGGTTTGTTCGAACACACTCACAGCGGCCCGGACCCCTCCGAAGCGCGGCTCTTGGAGGGTGCTTTTCAGCTTTACGGGTGATCGGTCCGCCAACCTGAACTCCGAACAAGGAGGGTATTGAGTTCCCAAAAGAATAACACCCATGATCCCTACGCGGCCCTGCGGCAGCGGGACTTTCGCCTACTGCTGGCGGGCATGCTCAGCACGAGTTTGACCGGGCAGATGGTGACGTTTGCCATCGCCTGGGAGCTGTGGCTGCGAACCGATAGTGCTTTCGCCCTCGGCCTGGTGGGGTTGGTGCAGGTCGTCCCGATTATCCTGCTGTCCTTGCCCGGCGGGCATGTAGCCGACCAGTACAACCGCAAGAAGGTCATCGCCATCACGCAGGTCTTGCTAGCCGCCTGCTCGCTGGGGCTGGCGATGCTCTCGTTCTTTCAAGGTTCGCTGCCGTTGATCTACCTGTGTTTGCTGGGGATAGGCATTTCGCGGGCCTTCAACGACCCAGCGGTCTCTACCCTTCTCCCGGCTACCGTGCCGCCAAACCTTTTCACTACCGCCGCGACCTGGTCGAGCAGCACGTCGCAGCTTGCCTCGATCGCCGGGCCGGCCCTCGCCGGGTTGCTCGCCACTTTTCTGAAACGCCTCACGGTGGTCTACGCTCTCGACGCTTTGAGCGCACTGACCTTTCTGGTGCTGGTCTCCCAGATCAAGGGACGTCCACTGGCGCTGGCTGCCAAGGCTGCCACGCTGGAATCGCTGAGGGAAGGCTTGCAGTTTATCCGGCGCGAGAGGGTCATCCTGGCCGCCATCACCCTGGATATGTTCGCCGTCCTGCTCGGCGGCGCAGTGACCCTGTTGCCGATTTACGCCACGGACATCCTCAAGGTTGGGCCGCAAGGATTGGGTCTGATGCGAGCCGCCCCTTCCATAGGCGCCCTGCTCATGGCGCTCCTGCTGGCGCACCGGCCTCCCTTGCAACGCGCCGGCCGGTCCCTCCTGCTGGCGGTGACGGGCTTCGGAGTGGCGACGATCGTCTTCGGCCTGTCCAAATCCTTCTGGTTGTCGATTGCCATGCTGACAGTGGTGGGGGGGCTTGACAATATCAGCGTGGTGATCCGCCGGTCCCTGATCCTGACCCGCACCCCGGACGAGTTGCGCGGGCGTATCTCCGCGGTGAACAGCATCTTCATCGGCGCGTCCAATGAGCTGGGCGGGTTTGAGTCGGGGTTAACCGCCGGCCTGTTCGGCCCGATCCTTTCGGTGGTCGGCGGCGGCATCGGCACACTCCTGGTCGTGCTCAGCGTGGCCGGAATCTGGCCGGAGATGCGCCGCTTGAAGACCGTGGACGCGGTGGAGGAAACTGCGGAGCGGGTCTCTGCTTGACGGGGCCTGCCCCCCGAAAAGAGAAAATCGGTGCCGGAGAGGCCGGCGCCCCTGCCGCAGAGAAACTCTCTCGCGGAAAGAGAAACGGCTCCCACGCAGCAGATCATCGGCAAGCTCCATGCGCTGGGCAATTCAGTGGGAGCCCCTCGGGGGACGGGAGGGAGCTTGGATCGGAGAGCCCTCAACCGGCTTCGACGCGCTCCACGCCGGCGGATGCGCTGGGCTTGTTCAGCGGCCTCTGCCCCGCCGGTCTTGGTGGCCTCCTGGCGAGCAACGAGATTTTGGAACCTATTGCGGTTCTGGAATAAGGGCAAAGGCAGGGGGCCTGCCGCGGGGGTTGCTGTCTTCCAGGGGGTTTCACGTCGAATGGAAGCGCTAGGTTTTCTCCTCATACCTCAGCCTGCCCCATGATGGCTTCTGGGCAGGCGTGCGCTCGGGTAGGGGCTAGCCGTGACCAGGACAGGGCGCTCACCGTAGTAGCTTCACCTGGGACAGGGGAATCGCGAGGGAAAAGAACGCCCTCCACAGCCGCCAGAAGTCCAGCAAGACGAGGCCGCTTCAATGACCGATTCAGGACGTACCGTATCTCATGAGGGGGCGAGAACCGAGAAGGCCAGCATTCCTTCTCGCGGCTCTGAGCCTCAACGGTCCTCGAGGCTGCCTTACCTCGCCATCGCTCTGGGCATTCCTGCGCTGGGTCTGTCGACCTTTTTTGTCCGCTGGGCGGCGGCGCCTGGACCGGTCACGGCGTTCTACCGCATGGGTCTGGCCAGCCTAGTGCTGGCGCCAGCCCTGCTGCCTCGCCGAGGAAACTCCCGGCCATGGCCGCGCGCTGGCCTGATCCTGGCGGCTTTAGGCGGGCTGTTCCTGGCCGCTGACTTGGCACTCTGGAACACTTCCGTAAACCTGACCAGCGCTGCCAATGCTTCTTTGCTCGGGAACTGCTCTCTGCTGTGGGTAGCTCTTGCCGCAGGGCCCGTTTTCGGGGAAAAACTGACCGCGCGTTTCTGGCTGGGATTTCTCATCGCCCTCGCGGGCGTCGCCGCCGTCGCCAGCGCAGATTTCGTTGTCCTTCCAAAATCTTTCTCGGGCGACCTGCTGGCCTTGATCGGAGGAATTTCCTACGCCGGATATTATTTGGTGACCCAGAGCGGCCGCCAGTATCTCGATTCGCTGACCTACATCGGAGTTATGTCGCTCACCGCGACGATCCTCCTGCTGCCGGTTTGCCTCGTCCTGCGTGAGCCGCTGGCAGGCTACTCCCGGGGAACCTATTTGGATTTCCTGTCGCTGGCCCTCATCACCCAGGTATGCGGTTACTTGATTATCGGCTATGCCCTGGGACACCTTCGCGCCTCTCTGGTTGCCTCCACCATGCTTGCGCAACCCGTGTTCACCGCTTTGGTAGCCATCCCCTTGTTGGGAGAACATCTTTCCACGGTCCAGTGCCTAGGGGGGATCACGGTGATATCGGGGATCATCCTGGTGCACCGCTCCCGCCAGGGGGAATAGCCTCGGACCCGGAGCGGGATTCCCCTCGTTGTCTTGAAGACTCATTTTCTCTTTGCTCTGCAGATCCAGGGACCCGCGCCGTCTACTGGGGGAGGGTGTCGCCGACGGCGCTCCGGACCGCGTCCAGCGACTCCAAGGCGGTGAAGCGGTGCAATTCCAACGCCTCATCGTTCAAGTAGATGTCGCCCAGGGCTTCTTCGTCGGCCTTGGTGTACAAGCCGTGGTTGGGGAGGCCCGTGGTGGCGGCCCAGAAGTTCCACATCGGGACGTTGTATTCGAGGGCCAGGACAGCCATATCCAGGTCGACGTTGTCATCCGGCCCGCGGCTGTCGGCCTTCGTCTCAAGAATCGGAACCACCCCGTGCGCGAGGAGATCGTTCAGAATCATTCGCAGATAGGTGATATTGCGGTTGTTCCTCTCGTAATGGGTACCGACCATAATGAACACGAAGGAGGGTCGGTGAAGGCGCAACTCGCAATCGACGGGAATTTCGTTTGAATTGCACCCGTACTGGGCCAGAGACATGTTCTCATTAAGCAGACTGGCTGCCGTGTAATCGGATTGGGCGGTCGTGCTGGCGCGATTGAAAGAGCCGGAGAAGTAAGCGACCGTCTCCTGCAGGGCGGGAGGCAGCTGGGCCACCTTGCTGCGATCGGTGTCGTAGACGCCCATGAAGATGTCCGGAACACTCTGGCAGTCGCCGAAGACCGAGAAGGCATGCGGATCATTGCCGAGCGCCTGACCCTTCTGGAAGACCTGCTTCACCGTCGGGGGCACGACGGGCACGATGGGCCAGGACTTCCACTCAGCCGCGGTGAGCGGCGCATCGGTCGGGCCAGCCGTTGGGGTGGCTTGCGCATTTGCAGGCTGGGCCACCGGCGTCGGTGGGGAGGCGACGACAGCCGTGGTCCTGAGCAAAGCCTCGGCAGTCGCGGTCGGGAGTGGCGCGTCAAGGCTCGTGCAGGAACCCATCGCCAGCGCCCCGATACCCAGAAAGAGGAGGAGCCTACTGGGTATACCCACAGACCAGCCAGTCTCCGCCTTGCAGGGTGAGATGATAGGTGCGCTTGCTCAGGTCGTAGCTTTGGACTTCGTTTCCGTAGGTCGCTTGGATGCTGCCCGTGCAGTGCACTGTGGCCGTGTTGCCGTTCTGTCCGGTCTGGCTGCAGGAGAGGTCTTTGAGACTGAGTTGCACGAGATCGAAGGAGTCGTATTCGATCAGCGCGCTGTCCTCATAAGAACCGCAGGTCAGGGCGGTATAGTGCGCCTCGTCCCTTTGCACGAGCGCTTGAAGGAGGCTCTGCACCGCTTGCGCCGATTCGTCCTTTGACGTCGTGCAGGCCGCGAGCAGAAAGGAAAGCGCAAGCGTCAGCGAGAACAGGAGTCGTCTGGTCATGAGGATCTGTCTCGTCAGGATGCGAAACGGCGTCATTGTACCACCGAGCCGACGCACATTGCGCCATGATATGATCCAGATCGCATGAGACCATGATGAGACGACTGCTGAGAGCGATTCTCACAAGGGAAAACCTCTGGGCGCTTGTCCTGGGGCTGGTCCTCGTCGCGCTCGTTGTCCTTACGGCCAACAGCGGCCCCCGCTGGATCTACCAGGGATTCTAGATGACGCTGCTGCAAATCCTGGTGGGGGGGGCGCTTGCGGTCGCCTGCGGCCTCTTCCTCCACGACCGACCCAGGCCCTATCTCCTGCTGGTCGCCAGTGTCCTGGCCGTCTTCTGGTTCCAACCGGCTCTGCCGCTCCGCGAAGTGGACTTCTGGCTGCCGGTCGCGACGGTGATGCTTTCCATGACGGCCTGGACCTTGACCGCCACGCCCGAGTCGCGGCGTGAAAGGGAGAACTGGGTTGCCGCCGCGATTGTGCTGATCCTGATCCTCCTGCTGGGGCTCACGCGCTACCTCAACGTGGACCCCTTTCTTACGGCCAGTCGCCCTCCGCAAACCGTGTCGATCGTGGGGGTGCTGGCGGCGTTTGCACTGGCCTTTGCGCTGCTCAACCGTTCCCCCGGGAGGCTCAACCGCGGCCTGTGGTTGGTTGCCGCGTTCCTGATCGCCGTCTTCATCATCTTGAAGGCCCCCGCTCTCGGAACAGCGGCCAGCCTCCTGCTGCGGCTATGGACCGGGCAATCGACGACCCATGCGGCGGCTTCTGATCTGCAATGGCTCGGCTTCTCCTACATCGCCTTTCGAATGATCCACACGCTGCGAGACCGGCAGAGCGGTCGTCTCCCCGATGTAAACCTGGCCGAGTACCTCACCTACATCATCTTTTTTCCCTCCCTAACCGCCGGGCCGATTGACCGAATCGAGCGTTTTGTCCAGGATCTGCGTCATCCTATGCCTCTTTCGCAGGACGGGTGGCTTGTGGCGGGGAAGCGTCTCGTCGCCGGGCTGTTCAAGAAGTTCGTCCTTGCCGATACGCTGGCGCTGATCGCCTTGAATGCCACGAACGCGCTTCAAGTCCGAACGGCCGGCTGGGCCTGGCTGCTGCTGTACGCTTACGCGTTTGAGATCTACCTGGATTTCAGCGGGTATACGGACATTGCGATCGGGCTGGGCCGCATGCTGGGCATCAACCTGCCGGAGAATTTCAACGCCCCGTACCTGAAGCCGAACTTGATCCAGTTTTGGAACAGCTGGCACATGACTTTGACGCAGTGGTTCCGCGCCTACTTCTTCAATCCTCTCACCCGCGCCTTGCGGAGCGGACGTCGGCCCCTTCCCGCCGTAGCCACGATCTTCGTGTCGCAGCTCAGCACGATGCTGCTCATCGGTCTCTGGCACGGAATCTCCGGCAACTTTGTGATCTGGGGCTTGTGGCACGGGGTGGGGCTGTTCGTCAATAACCGATGGAGCGAATGGACCAGACGGCCAGCGTCTGCCTGGGCCAAGTCGCCTCCGCGAAGGAATTTGCTCAGCGCGATCGGCGTGCTGGTCACATTTCACTATGTCACTCTCGGGTGGGTCTTCTTTGCCCTGCCCACGCCTGAACTCTCTCTCGCCTTCCTTCGCAAGCTGGTGGGGATGCCATGAACCCGGATTCCATGAGCGCCCGAAACAAGGGCCAAGGGATCCACCCGCTTCGGCTTCTCGCCAAGGCGCTCATCGTGTTTGTCGTTCTCGACCTCGGGTTTGGCTTGGTGAACACTTCTGGGCTCGGCCGCATCTCGGCCTACAACCTTCTCTTCCCGGGCCGCGAGCGGTTCCCGTTTGGGCAGGAGGCTGCGGAGTCTTACAACCTGAGCCTGTATAACCTGGACGCCATGTTTGCCTCGCACGTCCTTTCCGCCGGGGGGAACCCCACGGGGGAGTTTCGGGTCCTGCTGCTTGGCGACTCTTCTGTTTGGGGAACGCTCCTGCAGCCGCAGGAGACCCTGGCGGGGCAACTCAATGCGGAGGGCCTGGTCGTGTGCGGCAAGGGGGCACGGTTCTACAACCTCGGGTACCCGACGGCTTCCTTGATGAAGGACCTGATGATCCTTGACCAGGCCATGTCCTACCGGCCGGACCTGGTCGTCTGGCTCACGACCCTCGACGCCTTCCCCCGCAGCGCGCAGCTTGCTTCACCCATCGTGGCCAATAACCCGGCCCGCGTGCGCGACCTCATTGCCCGTTACCACCTCTCCCTGGATCCACACGATCCGGCCCTGGTCGAATCAACGTTCTGGGATCGCACGATATGGGGTCAGCGAAGGGATCTTGCGGATCTTGCCCGCCTGCAGGTCTATGGACTGATGTGGGCGGCGACCGGTGTGGATCAAGCCTATCCCGGCACGTTCACGCCGGCTCAGAGGGATTTCCCGGCCGATGCCTCCTACCATGGATCTTCCGGGCCGACCCTGGAGGAGAGTCAACTTGCCTTCGATGTCCTGGCCGCCGGCCAGCGCGTCGCCGGGCAAGTGCCTCTCCTCCTGGTCAATGAACCCATCCTGATCAGTTCGGGTCGGAACAGCACCATCCGCTACAACCTTTCCTATCCTCGCTGGGCCTATGACCAGTATCGGGCCATGCTGGGCCAGTTTGCGCGTCAGGCCGGGTGGCCCTATCTGGATCTGTGGAACGCCATCTCACCGAGCCAATTTACAAACACGGAATTCCACCTGACGCCCGCGGGCGAAACCCTGTTGGCGGAGAAAGTGGCCCAGGCGATCCGCTCCCCATCGTGCCCCTGAAGGCGGTCTTTTCCCGAGGTAGGCTGGTCAGGCCAGTCAATCGTTCGGAATGGCCTCGCTTGAGCGGACCCCGCGGCACGAGGCGCCCCCAGTGAGGGCGAGGCCTCCTCGGGGTTTCGGGCGAGGGTACTCCGCGGGAGGGCAGACAGGTCTGTCGGTCCCCTGGGCGGCCCACGACGTTTCGCCTCTGCAAGCCTTGCTTGGGTAGCAGCTCAGCGGCCCTTCCGCCCCTTCAGCTGAGCCGGGCCTCCCGGGACTTTCGTCCCGGCCAAGCGTCTGTTCCTTGATCGGCGGACCCCTCCGGCCTTGAGGGCTTTGCGCGCCCCAAGGCCATGATAGACTCTAGCCCGTTGCCTGGGAGAGGGACATGGACATCCTTGAGGAACGACTGCGCACCTACCTGGCGGAAAACTGCCTTCATCTTCCCCCCGATCAGATTCCCGCAGACCAGCCTCTGCTCTCCAGCGGTTTGGTGGATTCTTTTCATCTGGTGGACCTTGCGCTTTTCGTGGAGTCCGAGTTCGGAGTGCACATCGATGACAGCGAGCTCAACCCCGGCACCTTCGACAGCCTGGACCAGCTTCTCCAGTTGATTCGGACACGACGCAGGCAATGATCCCCCTCCAGGAAACGATTCCTGAGGTACTTCTTCACCGCTATCGGGAGACCCCTGAGCAGGTTGCGGTGGTGCTGCGGTTGGGGATCGGGGAGCGCGCCCTCACGGTGCGGGACCTCTTCGAGGGAGCGGCCGGGTACGCCCGGGAATACCAGGGCGTGGGAGCGCGGCCCGGCGATGTCGTCATCGATCTACTTGCGCCCGGGGCGGATCTGCTCTACGCTTTTCTAGGGGCGACGCTGGTTGGGGCAGTCCCCACCATTCTTCCCTTCCTGACCGAAAAGCTCGACCCGGAGCGCTATCAGGAGAGCCTGGACAATCTGATCCGCCTTACCCGGCCCGTCGCGCTGGTTGCGGAACCGGTTTTTGCTGCGAAGCTCCGAGCGCGCTTCTTGGACACGGGAAAAGTCAAGGCGGTCTTGGATCCTGGGCCGCGAGCGGGAGGCAGCCCTCTTCCCAACCCGGCCTCGTGGCAAGGGCTCCGGGTCGGGACGCAATCCCTTGCCCTGCTGCAGCACTCCTCGGGCACGACCGGCTTGCAAAAGGGCGTGGCCCTTTCTCATGCGGCCGTATTTCGTCAGCTCTCCGCGTATCTCCCGGCTCTGCACTACTCGGCGAGCGATGTGGTTGTGAGCTGGCTCCCCCTGTATCATGACATGGGCCTGATTGCCGGATTCCTGCTGCCGCTCCTGGCAGGCGGGAAACTTGTCTTGCTCTCGCCCTTCGATTGGGTGCGCGCCCCCTGGTCTCTGTTGCAGGCCGTGAGTGACCATCATGGGACGCTTTCCTGGCTTCCCAATTTCGCCTACAACTTCTGTGCCAGCCACGTCCCCGAGAGCGAGTTGGCGGGTGTGGATCTGTCCTCCTGGCGAGCCGTGATCAATTGCAGCGAGCCGATGGTCGCGGACAGCCATCGCCTGTTCGCGAAGCGATTCCGCGCGAACGGACTGCACGATGAAGCGCTGGCAACGTGCTATGCGATGGCGGAGAACGTGTTCGCTGCGACCCAGGGGGGAATTGAGCAGCCCGTGTGGGTTGACCGGGTCGATGGGCACGTTCTCGCCGGCGAGGGCCGTGCCAAGCCGGCCGATGCGGCGACCGCTCGCACGGTCGAAGTCGTTTCGGCTGGACCCCCGCTGGGGAACTGCCAACTGGGCGTTGTGGATGCTCAAGGAAGGCCGCGGGCCGATCGCGAGGTGGGCGAACTGGTGCTGCACAGCGACTGCATGCTGCAGGGATACTTCAACCGGCCGGATGCGACCGCCGAGGCCCTGGGGGACGGGTGGTACCGGACCGGGGATCTGGGTTACCTGGCCAATGGCGAGGTATTCATTACCGGGCGCAAGAAGGACCTGATGATCGTGGGGGGAAAGAACATCTACCCTCAGGATATCGAGTACCTGATCAACCGAGTGCCTGGCGTCCATCCAGGTCGGGCGGTCGTGTTTGGGTTGTTCAACCCCGTTATGGGCACGGAAGAGGTGGCTGCGGTGGTCGAGGTGGATTCCCAGGTGAGCCGGGAGGAGGCGCGCCTTTCGCTCGCGATCCGCCAGGCCGTTGCCACCGGCTCGGAAGTGACCCTGGGTCCGCTGAAGCTCGTCGATGAGCGCTGGCTCCTTAAGACCAGCAGCGGGAAAATCGCGCGCGCTGCGAATCGAGAGAAGCTGCTGGCGGAGCGAGACCGCACCCTTGGTGCCACCTAGTCCGAGGGCCGTCGGCGCGGTCTGCCCCACGAGATCCTCGTCAGCCGCGGCGCTCGGAAGAGATCGAATCCCCACATCAGGACGCCCCGACTCCCAATGTTCGGCCTCCTCCAAAAGACACCCCCGTCAAGTCGCCCCGGCCGCGGCAGCTCAGGCGTAGGCGGCCGGTCAGGTCGAATGGTCCTGCCGCACAAGCGGGCAATCCACCTTAAACCTGGGACAACCTGGTGTAAACAACCTTCCATAATGATAGCGTTCCAGGTCTCATCCCCCGAGGTCCGGTAAGACTTTGGGTCCGGGCCGGAGCCTTCCTCTCCCTGGCCCCCGAAGAGGTGGGCCGCTGGAGATTCAGGGCTGGCCTCTGCCCGGAACTGCCGATATTCGACCCGCTTGCCGGACACCGTATCCACCGCACTGCCCAGCTCAAGCGAACGCGCTCCCCTCAGAGTCCAAGGATCCGATTCAGCTTCAGGACCGTGAAGTGATTGCGGAGGTAATGCGAGACTTCCAGGGCGAGCGCCAGCTCTGCCTCGCCCAGGCCCAACCCCGCTGGCTCGGTCGCTCCGCCGACCGTGCGAAACAGGCTGGCCAGATCATCGGATGGGGGCACGGCGGCGGCAATATCCTGAATCTTGTCCCACTGCTCGGTGATCTTCTCCTTGAGCTGGTTGTAGGCATGTCCTGCCAAATTGAGGAAAGGGGCTTGCTCAGCAACGATCTGGTCTGCAATGGGAGGATAGGCCGTCCGAATCCGCTCAACTTCTTGAGTCCGGTCTGGGGGTACCGAGGCTCGCAGGCGATCGGCCGCCTGCTGGCGGGTGAGTTGTGCAATTTGCTCGTAGCGCTTCGCAACCCCGAGCGTCGCCAAGCCGACTTTTGCGCCGTGCAAGACGGCCGGGCGATTCTCCCAAATCAGCTTCATGTCCAGGTAGTGCGACACATAGTGCTCGGAACCCGCCGCCGGGCGGCCGTTTCCGAATTCCAACATGCCGCGGCCAGACTCCAGCAGCCCATCCATCAAGGCCCGTATGCCCTCCGAGTCGCCTCTTCCGATGGCCTCGACGTGATGGATGCAGCCCTCCAGAGCGGCTCTCAGTCGCTGGGCCACAGCTTCGCTGTACGGCTCGTCCCAGAGGAGATGGCCGAGCCGCCAGTCGGCTAGGGAAGTGAACTTGCCTAACATGTCGCCGAAGCCTGAGGCAATCATCGAACGCGGTGCCGCGCACAGCGTGGGCAGGTCAGCGAAGATCGCAATCGGCGGCTGGGCCAGGACCGTCTGCTTCAGGCCCGCGAGGATCAGCGATGAGGTCGGCGAGGTGTACGCGTCGACCGAAGGAGCCGTCGGGATCGATATGAAGTCCGATCTGGCCCTGTGGCTGACGAACCGGGTGAGGTCGTTAACGGTGCCGGAGCCGACCGCCAAATAGGTCCGAGATTCGCGTCCAGCCTGCACCAGGATCTGCATCACCGAATGCTCATCAGGAATGATCTCTTTCCCGGGTAGCACGACAGCCCTGGCGTCGAAGCCTTCACCATCGAGGGACCTCTGGATAGCCTCGCCAAGGACGCGATACGTATTGCCATCAGCCACGAGCGTGAAGTGGTCCAGATGCTGGGCGCGGAGGTAGCGGATCAGCTCACCAATAGCATCCGCGCCGACGTAAGCAGGTAGGTTGGGCGCCACTCGATTTCCCTCACTTGAGGCGAACGGCTCCGGCAATCCTTGCGCTTTCGGTCCCTCTCCCCGGCCGCCCGCAGCTGCAGGTCTTCCATCTGGTTCTTGATGCGTTGCCGGGTTGGGTCATCGCGCCTTTTGGCACCTCGGCCCGCGGCACAGGCCTCTCGACGGCGGCAGATCTCTCGCCGTTCCGGGAGCTGCCTGGTGATCGCCAGGCCGAACAGGGCGCATTCAATGCGTCTCGAGAGCGGACGGAATCGGTCATCCCGGCCGGATGCTCCTGTGACGTTCCGGTTGCTCGGCCGGGAACAACGTGGCTCGACGACGTCGCTGCCAGGCACTCTTTCCCATCACCCTAGGCTTGATCGCGCTATCAAGTACGAACCAAGAGCCGGGGGGATAACCGCCACGGCCGCTTTCGGCGGACGACAAGGGAGAAAATGGTCAGTCTTCTCGGTTATTCGCCTATGCCGGATCGAATGATCAGCAAAGGCCGGTCTATCCGCTGGAGGATTCCAGCGGTCACCCCACCGTAGAACACCCGCGCCAGGCCGCCCCGGCCGTGGCTGGCCATCGCAATCATGTCAGAGCCTTCGCGCTCGGCCACCCGCAGAATGGTCCCGACAACCGGACCGCGTTCGACCCGGATCACGGCCTCGATGCCCTTCTCCCGAAATTCTCCCTGGCAGCCAGCCAGATAGGTAGCGGCCTCGTCAGCCCTTTGCTGGACGAGCCCCTGACTGAGCTCCATGGCGGTTTCCGGCAGCTCCGTGTCGACGTATACGGGTTCCACAACCTGCAGGAAGACTACCTTCGCCTGAAAGCGCCGTGCCAGCCGTTCAACATGCGGCAGGATCTGCTCGGCCCGCTTCGAGCCGTCCAGGGGAACGAGGATGTTCTCGTACACCTCAGCCTCCTTCCAGAACGAGGCACCAGGACCAAGGCCACCAAACCCGCGGCCTCACCTCCGCCTCCGAGGCGGGCGCCACACGCTTGTCCAAGGCGATCCAGATCCTAGCCCCTCTCCAAAGCGTAAGGACTGCCCTCGACCGGGTGGGGGAAACCCGAGACACCTCAACATCCTGGTTTTCACCCGCAGGAGGCACGAGGCGCAGGCCGAGGCGAGTGATCGGGAGCCTCCAACTTGTCCAGGGCCACCCGCCTTAGGCTCCGTGGCCTCCCCACGATCATGCGCCTGAGGACAATGCGGGACCCTATTCAGGAGGCGCCCTCTTTGCGCCCGAGAGGATTCGCCCCTTCCGAGTCAGGCTTCTTGAAATGCGCTTCGGGAGCCTCGGCCCAAAAACCAGCGCCTGCCGGCCGACTCCCTTACCGGCATCTGTCGCACCCCCTGGCGAGATCAGAAACCAAGCGCCCGCCCAAGCTGCCCTAAGGTTTCAATGCGTTGAGTCCTCGCCCCTGCGCAGTCAAACGCCACGACGTCGGCTCAGCCCACCAGGGGGGCAAGCAGGCGGCCCAGGCCATACGTAATCAGCGCTTCGCCCAGTCCGACCACGGTCATCTCCGCGCCGCTGCGCCACGGGTTCAGCCCGGTCACGACGGTCTTGGACGCGCCGATCAGGAAGTGGGCCAGCGTGCTGATCGCGAAAGAAGCCAGGATCGCCGAATAGCCTCTTGTGAAGAAGAAAGGGAGGATCGGGATGATCGCACCCAGGGCAGTCGATACTGAGGCCGACGCAGCCGCAGTCCATGGGTTCGGGAACGACAGCTCCGAGATGCCCAGTTCCTCGCTAGCCAGGGTTTTGAGCGCCGACTCTGGCTGGGCAACCAGGTGCGCGGCCAGGGTTTGGGCCTCGGCTTCGGGCACGCCTTTGAGCTGATAAAGAAGTGCTAGCTCTTCCTCTTCCTCTTCCGGGTGCAGCTCCAGCTCCTCACGCTCGCGGCCGATCTCGGCTTCCTGCACCTCGCGCTCGGCTTTGGTTGCGAGATACGCGCCAGATCCCATGGAAAGAGCCGAGGCCAGCATCCCCGCGAGGCCCGCGATCAGCACGGCCGGGCCGCCCGCCGTGGCGCCGGCGACGCCGGAAACGATCCCAAAGACCGACCCCAGGCCATCATTTGCACCGTAGATTGCCTGCCCGATCCAGCCGCCTCCTTGCCTATGCCAGCTCTCCCGGTGGAGAATCATATCCAACCTGGCTTGGGCGCCGACCGGTTCCGAACTCGGCTGGCTGGCTTGGCGGCTCACCCGGCGGTGGCCTTCTTCATCATGCTGGACCGATTGAATCGCCTCGCGGTCGGCCTTGGTTGGAGCCAGCTGCGCGAGGGACCCGTACATCGAGGCATCTGCGTCCTCGCTGCTTTCAATGCGTTTCAAGGCGTTCTCTGTGCCGCTCTGCACCATCACAAAGCGCCAGATCCGATCGCGCAGACTTTCGCGATCCGGCGGCAGCGGCGCGCCCAGGTCGCGGAGGCGGGCCGCCCACCGTTCCCCATGGAGGCGCTCAGTTTCCGCCAGCTTCAACAGGACGCCGCGGCGGGCCTCGTTCGCCTCGTGCTGGGCCAGGGCACGGTACGTGCGCATGCCGGCCTGCTCTTGTAGCCAGGCGTGCTGCAAACCCTTGATGAATTGCTGCCGATCCTTGGGAAGCATCCCTTCCTCCTCGCTTCCGTTCTGATCAGAAGATCTCATCCGCAGCGGGTCTCTTCGTCAAGCGCCGCCACTTCCGCTGTGTTGAGGTTGGACGGGCCTGCGATTTGCTCTGTGCGATGGCCTGCACATCCGCCGTATGCACCGCTCCCAACAAGGGAGCTGGCTTGGCCTGGATACTTGTACCCCCGGCTCAATCATTCGGTCAAGATGGGTACCTCAAAGAAGGCAGGGGATCGGGGGCCCGCCCTGCTTGGCCGTCTCGGGGGGTCCACGTCCCGCCGTCTATGGGTCAGATAAGTTGAACGGGGGGCCTCCCCAATGCATCCGGGAATCTCGCGAGACATGGAGCAGCCCGTAGCCGGCGCCCACCGTATTCAGTTCGCTGCCATTCGAGTACCGGGGGGCACTTGGCGCGCGGGACTAAGCCGGTCCGGCTTGGCCGGCAGAGCCACTATCCAGGGATCCCCAAGTTCACCAGTCTCCCCGATCCTGGGCCCGGAAGGGATCCAGGAAATCCACCCTGCGCGAGGGTCCAATTCCTATCCACCCAAATGCCCAGAGCCAGACGCGCTGGTGAAAAGGGACCCTCATCCGGCTCGGGGGTCTTTCGGGTACTTAAGCATATCTGGCGCGGCCTCCTCGCGGCTGACGCGGGAAGTTACTGAGGGGGGGGACTTAAGAGACGACGACTGCTGTCTCCTCAGCGTAGGGCAGATCAACGGGAAGCCGAGCCCTTCACCGTGTGCCTCGTGAGAGGGCCAGGGCCCCGAGAGGCCAGCGAATCAGGGGGCCTCATTCCTCACGGAGAGGGGTCAGGCGCCGCGTCGGCACAGCCCAATTGCATCGGCTTGCCGAACCCGACGCTGACCGCGTCACGGATCCGTCGTACCGGACATTCCGGATGTCGGCCTGTCCCTATCTCGTGCCGGCGACCCCCTCCAGCCAGTCCAGGATGCCGTGCGCCGGGGCCTGGCCGTGGACAGCGCCATTCTGCCCGCTGATCGTGACCCGAAAGGTTTTCCCCTCATGAAGGTATTCGGTCAGCCACAAGGGGACAAGGGTCAGTTGGAAAGCGTCCACGTAAATGTTTGCGGTGGAAAACGAGAGGTCTTCGAGGTTGCCCGCGGAGGCGAGGATGGTTTCCCGAATGCGGCCCAGGGCCGATTGCCTGGCATCCAGCGAGGCCTCGGCCATTTCCCGCTGATAGACTTCAGCTGCCCAACCGGCCAGATAGCGCGGGTCGTAAGCCTGGGCCGCGGAGAGATCAAAATCCTGGGCGATCTTCGGGAGCAGGTCCGCCAGCTTGGACGAGGCCGGGATGACGATACGGTTAAGGACAATACTTTGGTTGCCGGAGACGGGCACCAGACTCCTGTCGCGATAAATCTTTCCGCTCCAGGGAACCTCTCCCATGAGATCGAAGGACCAGAGCGGAAGGTAAAGCCCGCGAGGGGTCGGCACTTCCGCCTGAAGGGCGATGCCATGCTTCTTCATCCATTGGGCCAGGCGAACCAGAGCCTCGTGCTGACCGAACGACATGGGGAGAATGCTGTCCGGCTCAATCAAGTCTTTTGTCTCGTGAACGACATGAGCTGATTCGCAGTACGGGCAGGATTCCGAGAGCGCGGCCGGGGGCAGGAGAAACTGCGCACCACAACCCTGGCATTGCAGGATCTGGGTTGCGGCCGGTTTTCGCTGGCCCCTCCCTGTGGCCATCGCCAGAAAGAAGTCCTGTTCCTGCTGCGGCACCTGGCCGGGCAGGACCTCCCGGTGGGCGCAGGATTCACATACGAGCGAATGTCCATCGGGCGCGTACACCATCCGCCCGCCGCACTGGGGGCAGGTAAAGCGGTCCGCCTGCACCGTCTGAGGGCTGGTGGACGGAGCTGGGAGATCGTCCGCAATGACAATTTCCTCGGGCTTGATTTTCCCGTCCAGGATCGCCAGGGCGCGCCGAGCTTCAGGGTGCGTCGGGTCATACGCCAACGTCTCCTCCAGGTACTTGCGCTTCTCCGCTGGATCGCTGCTTGCCAGGCTCATGTAGTAATTCGCGAGGACACGCGTCCGGAGGTCGCCGCCCAGATCTAGGACCCGCTCCAGATATTTCCGGGCGATCTCAAATTCCCCAGACTTGACGTATATCTCTGCCCGGCGCAGCAGTTCCACGTCCAACTGGCCGGTCATGACTTCTTCTCGCAAGCACCAGACGCTGCGTGTTTCGCCATATCCGCGAGGGCATCCATTCTTTAGGCCGAGGGGATCGTCTCAAGTTCAAGGTTCGCGCCGGGCGCCCTCATGGTCCCCCCCATGTTCCCGGCACAGGGCAAGCTAATCGTAACCTGGGCACTATCTTACCTCCGCACCTCCCCGAAATCTCGGCCTGCCAGAGGCCGGATTTCCTCTGTGATATCACCCTGTGTCCAGCGACCCCTTCGGACCCCAAACCCTTGTTCAAGGGTAGCCGTGGCCGAGGAGACCGATGAGTGCCAGCCCGTCACGGTGGCTAGAGCTGCGAGGTACAGTACGCGCACTTGGTGGCGTTCAACGGGATGGTGGACAAGCAGTAGGGGCACTGCTTTGTGGCGGGCGCCTGAGGTTCTTCCTTCTTGCGCGGCTGCATGCCGATGACCAACCGGATCATCAGGAACATGACCACCGCAACGATCAAGAAGTTCACTATGGTGTTGATGAAGGAACCGTAGTTGATCGTCGCGGCACCCGCCGCCTTGGCTGCGGTCAAGGAGGAATAGGGCTGGCGGGAGAGGTTCAGATAAAGGCTGCTGAAGTTGACTTTTCCCAGAAGCAGGCCGATGGGGGGCATGATAATGTCGTTGACCAGCGAGGAGATGATCTGGCCGAACGCCCCGCCGATGACGACCGCGACGGCAAGGTCCAGTACGTTACCGCGCATGATGAAATCTCTGAGGTCCTTGAGCATGGCATTCCCTCCAAGTTCGAGCGGTTTGGGTGACAGGCTCCGGGGATTCCACCGGTCCCTTGGCGCTTCGGGCGCAGAGTATACATCCTGGGGCCGGAAGCTGTCCGTGCTTGGCTGTGGAGAATTGGGTCGCTGCGGCCCATCTGCCATTCCCAGGTGCTGCTGCGAGCCGATTCGCTATTGCCCTAGGCATGGCCGGCCCGAGTGGCCCTGGGCGCGATCAGGCGAGGGAGAAGTCGGGCCCTCCGATCCCGCCGAGGGCGGCTCACGAGGCCCGCGGCCCGAACTTCAGGCGTTGTGGCAAGCCCGCCGGGGCCACCGCGCCGCAGCGATCCGGCGGTACACTAGGTTCTCCGGAACGCGCCGGATGGCGTGACACGGGTTCAAGGCCATCGCGCGGCTGCCGTCTCCCGATGGACTAGTTCTCGCAAGGTTGGATGCTGAGATTCTCTGAAGGAAGACCCATAGACAGGGCTGCGCAGACCGCGGTGGCACTCACGCTGCCGCTCGGCGACCCCCGGGCCACCCTGGAGTCGGCGGGCGGGAAAGGAGCCTCCCTGGCCAGGCTCTCCGCTGCTGGGTTGCCCGTGCCGGACGGGTTTCACATCACCACGGAAGCCTACCGACAGTTTGTTGCGGCCAACAAGATTGGAGCGGCCATCCGGGAAGAACTCGATACGGCCGATCGCGCCATTCCTTCGACCTTGGAGGCCGTTTCGAAGGCTATTTCGAAGCGTTTTCTGGATGGCCAGATGCCCGCGGAGATTGCGCGGGCGGTCACACAGGCCTATGCCCGGCTGGGAGGGACAGACCTGCCAGTGGCAGTGCGTTCCTCGGCAACTGCGGAAGACTTGCCCGGCCTGTCCTTTGCGGGCCAGCAGGATACGTATCTCAACGTCCGTGGAGTCGAGGCGTTGCTGGCCTCCGTAAAACGCTGTTGGGCATCCTTGTGGAGCGCCCGGGCCATAGGCTACCGGAGCCGGAACGGCGTGGACCAGGACCCATTGACTCTGGCGGTCGTTGTGCAGCGGTTGGTTCCGGCAGAAGCCTCCGGCGTCCTCTTTACGGCCAACCCGGTGAGCGGGCGGGGAGATCAGGCCATGATTTCCGCGGCCTGGGGGCTGGGCGAGGCCCTCGTGGGCGGGAAGGTGACCCCGGACACCCTCGTGATCGACAAGCCGACCGGTCGCGTGCTTGCCCGCGACACGGCGGATAAGCAGCTGATGACCGTGCTTCACGAGGAAGGGACCGGGGAACAGGGTGTTTCGGATGCCAAGCGGCGGGCGGCCGTCCTGGGTGACCAGGCCGCCGCCGGTCTGGTTCGCATGGGCGTGCAAATCGAAGAGCTCTATGGTCGGCCCATGGATATCGAATGGGCGCTCTCCGGGGGGAAGTTCGCCATCCTGCAGGCGCGTCCGATCACAGCTCTCCCCGAGGCACAACGCGAACCGTCCGTGGAATGGAAACTGCCCGATCCAAAGGCCACCTACATGCGCGCCAGCATCATTGAACAGCTCCCCGAACCTCTCACGCCACTTTTTTCCACGCTGGCGGGGCCTATTATCAATGAGGCCACCCGCGCCCTGTTCGCCTGGATGGTGGGCGGAAAAGAACTGAAGCCGGAAATCGTGTTGTTTGAAACGATCAACGGTTATGCCTACCTGAATTGGCATTTCGGCCTATGGGATACGGTGCGTGTGTCCGTGGCCTCGGCCGTGAGGGCGAATTCGATCTTCAGGCTATCGGAAGCACGCTGGCGGCAGGCACGCAGCCATTATCTCGAGGTCGTCCGGAGTTGCCAGGGAAAGGCCCCGCGCGACTATACCGCGCAGGAGCTGCTCCAGGGCGTGCGCACCCTGACCGGCGAGGCGGTGAACATGTATACCGTTCTGCAAACCGGGCCCGTCATGACCGCCGGGACGAGCGAAATGATGTTCACCCAGCTCTACAATCGTCTGATCAAGAAGAAGGGTGACCCGGATGCGTCCGCGTTTCTACTTGGCTTCGAATCCGCACCGATCCGGGCCGAGCGGTCCCTGTACGAGCTGGCGGAGTGGGCGCGCCAATGCGCTGGGCTGGCCGTCCACTTGAGCAATACGCCCGCCGCTCACCTTGCCGCCGAACTAAAAAGCGCCGATCCTCCGGCGGGCGTGAAGGTTGAGGAATGGGGAGAGTGGCGGCGCCGGATGCAGGACCATCTCGCACGGTATGGATACTTCACGTTCGATCTCGATTTCTCGAAGGCCGTGGCGGCGGACGATCCTGCCCCGTTGCTAGAGACCTGCCGAATGTATCTGCTCGGCAAGGCCGGGAGTCCTTGCGACCGCGTTCGGGACATCGTCGCTCGGCGGGAGCAGGCTACGCAGGCCATGCTGAGAAGGCTGCGCGGTCCGAAGCGGTGGATCTTCCGCAGGCAGCTGCGCAGTGCGCAAAGGTATGCCCCTCTGCGCGAGGATGGGTTGTCCGACCTGGGGTTAGGCTATCCCCTGTTGCGGCAGTTGGCGCGCGAGCTTGGGCGCAGGATGGTCGGGGCCGGCGCGCTAGAGCGGCCGGAGGATGTCTTCTGGCTGAATGAGCCCGAGGTTCGTCAAGCGGCGGCCGCATTGGACCAGGGCCTCCCCTTGTTCTCCAGACTGGATGCGGTGCGCCATCGCCGGGCCCTATGGAGGGCTGAGCAGCGGCTGGCGCCTCCGCTGGTCCTGCCCCTCGGCTCACGATGGATGGGGATGGATGTTGAGAAGCTGACCACGGCCGGGGAGAGCGCCGACCCCAGGGTGATCAAGGGTTTCGGCGCCAGCCAGGGCAGGGTGACCGCAGCGGCGCGCGTCCTGCTCGGTCCGGAGGACTTCGACCAGCTGCGCCCCGGGGATGTGCTCGTGGCTCCGATCACCACCCCGGGCTGGACACCGCTTTTTGCCCTGGCATCCGCCATTGTCACCGATATTGGGGGCCCCTTGAGCCACAGCTCGATCGTGGCGCGCGAATATGGGATCCCGGCCGTGCTGGGCACTGTGAACGCAACGCGGAGAATCCGCAGCGGCCAGACGATCACCGTGGATGGAGGGGCAGGCACAGTGCAGATCAGCGATCCTCAAGGCTCTTGAGCCCGGAAGAGGAGAATGGCATTGTGGCGCCCAGTTCCCGAACCGCGGATACGAACCCATCCAGTTCGGAACGGCTGGGATCCTCGGGAAGGCGCCGCTGGCATTGGATGCGGGAGAGCAAATCCCTCGCACACTGGGGGTCAAGGAGAGGGATGGTATAAGGAAGGCGACAAGGAGACCATCCGGGATATTCCCAGCCGAAACCATAAGGAACGGAAGGAGGTATTTCTCTTATGAGTGATCCCGAGCTTCGAGCACTCCTGGAGCAGCTTCATGGCGAACTTGAACACACCCAGAGCGTGGACAAGAAGGGGCAGGAGCTTCTGCGGGTGCTGCGAGCGGACATCCGCGAACTCCTGGAGCGGTCCGAGGCGGGTCCGGTCCAGGTCCATCCCTCCAAACTCCAACACCTGGAAGACAGCATTCGCCACTTTGAGGTTACCCATCCCCATCTGACGGGAATGCTGTCTAGTTTGTTCGAGGCCTTGAGCAACGCCGGGATTTGATTCCCTGACGCGCCCCGGTTCCTCGATGTGAGCGGGGCCGATGGGTGGAAGCGGGTGCCTCGAGCGGCCCTGGGGCTGGCGTGGAACCGCCAGATCCTAGTCATGAGCTGATGGGCACCCGTTTCTCGTCCCTCTGCGAGCCGCAGGGCACCCCGACCATGCCGTAGGCGAATGAAAAATGATCAGGCGCTGGCTGGTTTCTTCTGCCCTGTTGCTGGTTCTTTGTAGCTGCTCCACTCCTTCAACCTGCGGTGGTCTTCGAGCCGCGGGTTCCTGCGCAAGAATCTTTTTCATTGGCAATAGCTACACCTAGGTGAATGATCTGCTCGGCACATTTGGTGAACTCGCAAGATCCGGAGGGCATCAAACGGAGACCGGAATGGCGGCCGAAAGTGGCTGGACATTCGCCGACCATGTCCATTCCACCCAGACACTTGAGAAGCTTCCATCGTCTCGATGGGATTTCGTGGTCTTGCAGGAACAAAGCGAGATCCCGGCTCTCGAGCAAACCCGAACTGCGAGCATGTACCCTGCGGCCCGCCTGCTGGTCCACCAGATCGAGCGGGCCGGGGCCACCCCCATCTTCTTTGTGACCTGGGCCCACCGGGACGGATTGCCGGAGGATGGGTTGCCGAATTACGAAAGCATGCAGCTCCAGATTGATCAAGGTTACCTGGGGATTGCAGCGGAGCTCGACCATCCGGTGGCGCCGGTGGTGTATGCCTGGTCTGCCGTGACCAGCCAGGACCCGGCGCTAGGCCTTTGGCAGACCGATGGCAGCCATCCTACCGAACTGGGGACGTACCTCGCGGCCTGCGTTTTCTATGCCGTGATCTTCCGGCAGAGCCCGGTGGGATTGAGCTACCTGGGTCACCTGTCCAAGGGTCAGGCGCAGCTGTTGCAGGCCGCGGCGGCAAACACGGTCCTGAACAGTCCCCGGCAGTGGAACCTCCGCTGAGGCAGGAGGGGCTGGATGAGTCCTAGGCATCGAAGGCTGCCGACCCATATCAAACCCGTGGCGCGCAGGGGCGCGCTTATCGGGTACGTATCTTTCTGTGCAAGCCCCCCGAGAGAGAACTCCCGGCTTTTTCAGCCCGCAGTTCTACGACACCAGAACAGCAGCTATTTCTCGCTGATGGTGATGCTCTGGATAACGTCGCCCGTAAAGGTTGGGTTCTGGGATGGGTCACGCAGCGTGATCCCGTTGACGACGTCCATTCCGCTGATCACCTGGCCGAATATTGTGTAGTCGCTCTCTGAAAGCGGGGTCGGGCCAAAGGTGATGAAGAACTGGCTGCCGTTGGTGTTCGGCCCGGCGTTGGCCATTGCCACCACGCCGGCCTTGTCGAAAGTCAGGTCATTAGCCTCATTGGCAAATGCATAGCCGGGTCCCCCGGTACCTGTTCCGGTCGGGTCCCCGCCCTGAGCCATGAAGCCCTTCAGGACGCGGTGGAAGGTGGTTCCGTTGTAGAAGCCCTGCCGCGCCAGGAACACAAAGCTATTCACGGTGACCGGCGCTTTGTCCGGATAGAGCTGAATCACGAACTCACCCCCCTTGGCCATATTGACCGTGGCGAAGTACTGTCTCGTCTTGTCAATCAGCATGGGGGGCGGTCCGGAATACGTCTTCGTGCCCATCAGCACCGGACTTCCGGCAGTCCCCGGCTGGCTTGGAGCGGCCGAGGAAGCCTGCCCTGACGAGCCTTGACCTGCGCCGCAAGCGGCCAGGATTAGACTGAGGAAACCCATTGCGATGGCCGGAACGATCCTGCGGTCGGCGGTTTGGTCCGCCCGGCTGTCTCTAGCGGTGCTCTTCGGTTGATGTGACTCTGTCTTGTCTGTCATCTTCTTCCCATTCCCCCGATTCTGGAACATGTACTCCGGAGAGCCCAGGCGCGGTGCTCAACAGCTCCTACGATTCGCGCCCCGCGGGTTTTTCGGATTCCGCAATTCGCTTTGCCCAGTCCGCGGCGCGTTCGAGCTCGCCCTCTTTCAAGGGTCCTTTTTCGCCTACCACTAGGAAACCTTCCGCGGGGATGATCATTTCTCCGCCTTTTTTCTTGAGCTGGTCTGCGATACGTTTGGCCGCGTAGCCGCCGGTCTTGACCAGAAGGCGCACAGGGGGCGATTTGATGTTGCTTAGTGACAGCCTTGTGTCGAAGGCCGCCACCTTGACGCCTTGGAGGCCATGCGTGGGCAGGGCTTTGAGGAAACTCGCTGTCGTTTCGGTCGGCCGGAATCCCCGCGTTGGGGACCCGACGATCAGAAGCTCCAGGCCTGTTAGCTGCTCCGGCTTCACCTCACTCACGCGGACAACAGCGACCTCTTCCTTGGATGGAAGGGCCTGGCTGATTGCATGGGCGACTAGCTCTGTGTTGCCAAAGATCGAGTCGTAGACAACCAGGACTCTCATCCGGAATCTCCTCCACCATGCGAAGCGTTCCTGAGACGTTCATTATAGGCTGGTTCGGAGCATTCTATGGCGGCGCGACCCGGAGGCGTTTGTTGGAGAACGGAAGCGCCGACCCGGCACTTCTTTTCTGGCCGGCATCAGACGATTCCCCGTCGGCATTCGCGTGGAATATTCGCACCCAGCCGTATTTACGTTTGTGGGCTCAAGGAGGGCACTTCAATCATGAGGGACGTTGCGGGGGAGCGGCTATGGCGAGGGACACGAAGGTCAAAAACTCGCGGATCCGGAGTAGGCATGCCGGTCCGGAACCGAAAGCGGGATCACGGCAAAGGGGGCGGGTCGGACCCGCCTGATCCAGCCTTTTTCTCGTGAGGCGGTCGAGGAAGGGTCGAAAGAGCATTGCCTGGTCGGGTCCGGTGATGCAGGCCGGGTCTCTCAAGGAGAGAATTCCCAGGGCACCAGCCTGGATCAGGACGTGCGACTCCAGTCGTTTGAGAGGATGCGCGGTTATATTCTGAGCCTCATGGATCACATCCGCATCTTAATTGGACGGTCATAACATAACAGTCCCCGGGCAAGGTCAACATCCTCCTTGGGCAGAAAAAGGCGGGCTTGCGCAATGGGCTTGCGGGAGTGATACTTCGGGCATCTAGGAACAGGTGAGGGCTCGCGGCGCGAGTCCGCGCTGGCGTTCTCCCAGCCGCGTTCAAGGGGATGATTTTTCTCACATTGCCGGGGCTGAGATGATCCGTCGGGCGCCCCTCGTGCTGTGGGTGGAGGAGCTGGCTCGAGGGGTAGGCCGCAAGGATGTGATCTCGGGTGCGTGTTCTGGGGGTTCGATGCGTTGGGCTCAAGCGGAAAGGTTAGTCCCCGAAGTGAGGTTGACACACGGAGCGGGGATCCCGTGACGTTAGAGCCCGGTGCCGCTGTTGATGAAGGCGTTGGCGCTTACGGCCGGCATGATCTGGGCGATCGCCATGGCGTGGACCGACGCGGGCGCCCTTGACCAAATGCTGATTGAGCGAGGAGTTCCCTCCCGGCCCCGATTGGGATTGGGGGACTTGCGGTGGTCTTTTTGATCCCCCTGGTGGCCTATATCTCCATCAGCCCCAGCGGGTCGGGCCATAACGATGGCCATGGCCTGGGGGGTGGAATCTTGATGTCGCTTGGCACCTTGAGGTGCAGCTAGTGTCCCGTAAAAAAGACTTGACATAGTGATGCGGATCAGGTATGCTACGAAACATGGGTACGCAGGTGCGTCCGCAGTTGAACGCGGCCGAACGACAGGTGATGGAACATCTGTTGGC
>JBEKXU010000040.1:0-27587 GCA_049511715.1 Anaerolineales bacterium | reverse complement strand
CATGGTCCGCTTCGAACATCCCACGCTGAGGCGATCGCTTCCCAAGCATCAAGCCCTCCTGCTTCCTCATGGATCAACACCTGGGCTTGATGGTCGATTCACTTTTCGGCCGGACTTCTAGGAACGCGTCGGTGTGAGCCGCAAGAATTGTACCTTTCCGCGGGGGGCCAAGACAAGCGGCCTCCCCGAATCTCGGGTTGCGAGCCTTGCAGATTGAAGATGAGTCGTCTACAATCTTGAAAACAAACGGATGTCGTACTCGGGGGCATTCTGTAGCGGGTGCTCGCGGGGTTGGGAATTGGAGATCGAGCGCCAGTTGGAAGAAGGCTGGCGAGCGGCTTCCAGTCCCTGACCGGGGCGGGCGCTCCTGGAGGAAACATGTCGGATCTGCACACTTTTCAAGCCTCTGTGGGAGGCAAGACCTTGACGTTGGAGACGGGAAAACTTGCCGGACTGGCGGGAGGTGCGGTAACCGCCCGGCTGGGCGATACGATGATGTTTGCCGCGGCCACCATGAGCAACGTGCCCCGCGAGGGGATTGATTTCTTTCCCCTGAGCGTCGACTACGAGGAACGACTGTATGCCGGTGGCCGGATCCCCGGATCTTTTTTCCGTCGGGAGGGCCGCCCCTCGGAGGCCGCGATCCTCATTGCCCGTCTCACGGATCGGCCTCTGCGCCCGCTTTTCCCCAAAGATCTGCGGAACGATGTGCAGGTGATCCTCTACTCGCTTTCTGCTGACGGCGAGAACCCGCTGGATATGCTCGGGATCATCGCCGCCTCAGCCGCTCTGTCTATTTCGGATGTTCCCTGGGCCGGGCCGGTCGGCGCCATCCGCATTGGGCGTGTTGAAGGGCGCTGGGCAATCAACCCGACCTATGCCGAGCTGGAAAAATCGGAGTTGGACCTGAGGGTCGCCGGGACCCAGGATGCCCTGCTGATGGTGGAAGCCGGGGCGGATGAGGTGCCGGAGGAGCTGATGGTCGAGGCTCTGGAACTGGCGCACCGGTCGATGCAACCCCTGATCGAGATCCAGAGCCAGATGGCGGCCCAGCTGGGCAAACCCAAGGCCGAATACCACCGCTTTGCGATCTCGGACGCACTGCGCTCGGCGGTTTCCGAGAAGGCGCGAGAGCGATTGGCCAAGGCTCTGCGAGATGAGCTGGACAAGGCCGAGCGCCAGGCGGTGCTCGATGCCATTGAGGGGGAGGTGCTCGCGGGATTCGCCGATGATGCCGAGATGGCCGAGGAGGACGTGCGGGAGGCCTTTCAGGATGTTTACCGCGACGAGGTTCGCAGCCGTATCCTTGAGAGCCGGGTTCGGCCGGACGGACGAGGGCCTAAGGATATCCGACCCATCTCCTGCGAGGTGGGGCTGAGCCCGCGGGCTCATGGATCGGGGCTGTTTACTCGAGGGGAAACCCAGGTGCTCACCCTGGCCACTCTGGGAACGCCGCGTGAGGCGCAAGAGCTTGATGGGCTGACCCCAATTGACCACAAGCGCTATATGCATCACTACAACTTCCCGCCCTTTTCGACGGGCGAGGTGCGTCCCCTGCGCGGATCCTCACGGCGCGAGATTGGCCACGGGGCTCTCGCCGAGCGCGCCCTAGTCCCTGTGCTTCCCGGCGAAGAGGAGTTCCCCTACACCTTGCGTTTGGTCTCTGAGGTTTTGTCCTCCAACGGTTCCACCTCCATGGCCTCGGTTTGCGGCTCGACCCTGGCCCTGATGGATGCAGGGGTTCCGATCCGAGGGCCCGTGGCGGGCGTTGCCATGGGCCTCATCAAGGAGGGCGAGCGCCACGCCATTCTGACCGATATTCAAGGCGTGGAGGACCACCTCGGGGATATGGATTTCAAAGTGGCCGGAACCGATCGCGGCCTCACAGCGCTGCAAATGGACATCAAGATCAAAGGGCTGACACCTGCCATCATGGCCGAGGCCCTGACCCAGGCGCGCGACGCGCGTCTCCGGATCCTGGAGAAAATCAAGGAATGCCTCCCGGGGCCGCGCCCGGATCTCAAACCCCACGCCCCCCGCATCACTATTTTGAAGATTGACCCGGAGAAGATCGGCGCGGTCATCGGCCCTGGAGGCAAGGTGATACGCAAGATCCAGGAGGAAACGGGGGTGAAAATCGATGTGGAGGACGACGGCCGGGTGTTCATCGCCGCCACGGAGGGGCCGAAAGCGGAAAAAGCTCGGATGCAGATCGAGGCGCTCACCGAGGTGCCGGTCGTAGGGCGAATCTACACGGGCAAAGTCGTGCGCATCACGGACTTCGGGGCTTTCGTTGAGATCCTCCCCAATCTGGACGGGTTGGTGCATATCTCCCAACTGGACAGTTCACGGGTCGAACATGTCGAGGATGTTTTCAAGATGGGGGACGAGATCACGGTGATGGTGACCGCCATCGATCCGGACGGCAAGGTCCGCCTTTCCCGGCAAGCCGTGCTGGAGGGCTGGACGCCGGAAGAAGCCGCCAGTCGCGATCGCCGACCCGGAGCTGGTTCCGGCCGCGGTCGGCCGCACGGAAGTTCCCGTCCCTCTCGCCCCGGCCCCGGGGGACGAAGCTCGGAGGAGCCGCGACGCAGGCACTGAGCTTTCCGCGCCGCTGCGCGGCGGTCCGGCCGGCCCTGGAGTCTGATCCTCCCCGGACGGAAGTGGGATGAGTCTCTTGAACACTTCGCCACGTTGGAGTACCACGACCAAGCTGTTCGTGGCGCTGGTGGCGTTGCTGCTGGCCGTCTTCATCCTGTCGCGGATCTCCGTACTGGTCAGTCCGCTGGTCATGGCCCTGATCTTGGCCTACCTGCTGAACCCGCTCGTGCAGTGGATGGTTGAGCACCTGCATCTACCGCGAGAGGTAGATGCCGGCTTGCTGTTCTTGGTCCTGATCCTGCTCTTTTTGGGGTTGCTGGGGGGCGCGGGTTTTCTCATCCAGCAAGAGATGGTTGGATTTCTCTTGGGGATCGAGGTCTTCCTGAGCCATCTGCCGGGATGGATGAGCGCGACCAGCGCCACGGCGGTGGCGATCGGCCCCTTTCGCGTGAGTCTTGCCGTTCTCAACCTGGGTGCGGTCCAAAACGAATTGGTGTCCAGTGCCCGGGATCTGGTCACGCAGATGGCCAGGCTCTTGACGATGGCCGCCTCCTCCCTGATCCAGATTATTCTCTTGACCGGATTCACTCTGGCCGTGTCCTTCTACCTCGTGAGCGATCTGTACCAGGTGGAGACCTACGTCCTGAGGCTGGTTCCACCGGCCTACCGCAAAGATGCGGACCGGGTGTTTCACGACCTGGGCCCTTTGTGGAACGCGTTCTTGCGCGGGCAGGCCATCATTTCGCTCACCATGGCCGCCGCCTATGCCATTGTGATGTCGGCCTTGGGGCTGCGGTATTCGATCGTGATTGCCGTGGCCGCCGGACTGGCGGAATTTGTCCCCATCCTGGGGCCCTTGGCCAATGGCCTGACGGCGGTCCTGATCGGGGTTTTCCAGCCCGCCAACTGGCTCGGGCTCGCGCCCCTGGCCTACGGAGCCGTCATCGGGGTGGCGGCCATCATCCTGGAACAGATCGAAGCCTATGTTCTCGCTCCACACATTGTCGCCCGTAACTTGCGGCTCCATCCGGTGCTACTGATGGTCGGCGCGTTGCTGGGGGCGAGCCTGTGGGGCATTCCCGGTTTGCTCTTGGCCGCGCCCATTCTGGCAACGTTGCGCAAAATCGGCGGCTACCTCTATGCCAAGATGTTTGACCTTCCACCCTGGCCAACTGCCGATGACGATCTGGCCGGTCCCCTGTCGAGATTCCCCGCTCCTGCGGGTGACCCCCTCCCGCCCAGCTCAGGCTCCTCTCTGGAACGCAAGCCGTGAACCCAGGCCTTACTATCGTCTGCCGTCCCGCCCGGTTTTCGGACCAGGGTGAGGTCCTCGAGTTGACCCGTACCGTGTGGGGAGGCCAGGATTACATTCCTCGCGTGTGGGCGGAATGGCTGGCCGATCCTTTGGGGCTGCTCCTGGTGGCAGAAGCCGGAGGCCAGGCGGTGGGGCTGGGCAAGTTGACGGATCTGGGTTGGGGCGAGTGGTGGCTCGAAGGCTTGCGGGTTGCGCCGGCTTGGCAGGGGCAGGGAGTGGCCTCCCATATCCACGAATACCTGATGGAAGCTTGGGAGCGGCGGGGGGGAGGAATCGTTCGTTTGGCAACCAGCTCCGAACGCCTACAGGTGCACCACCTTTGCGCTCGCTTGGGCTTCTTTCAGGTCGCCGACTTGGTCAAATTGTCCTGGTTCGAAGCGAGCCCGGGGCCGTTTCCCTCCCGCCCGGCCGGCGCAAGCGAAAGGGTCCCCGAAGGATTCGCCCCGCTCGGAGCGATGGATCTGCCGCAGGCGATCGTCTGGGCCAGCGAGCGGACCGATTTTTCGGGCGCGGCCGGGTTGATCACGCGCGACTGGAGATGGGCGCAGGCGGTTCCCGATCGTCTCATGGAATGGGTCCGAGCCGGGAGGCTGTGGCGGTGGCAAGACCGGGGACTGCTGGCCTTGCATGAAGAGGACGAAGACGGGATCCCGTTCTTCGCTGTGAGCCTGTTGGTCAGCGAGGATTCGTGTCGGGCGGACCTGCTTGGGGATGCCTGTCGCTTGGCTTCGTCTCTCGGAGCCCGCGGACTTACCTGGCGAGCTCCGAATCGACCCCGGGAACTGGGCCAGGCGCAGGAGGCGGGCTTGCAGCGCAGCGGCGACCTATCTCTCTTCCTCTTTGAGGCACGGACGTAGTTCTCTCGGGCGCTTCGGCCTGCGGCCTTAGGGCGGCAGGTGACCCGCGCGGGGGGAGAAGAGACTCCGGGGATCTGCCCCGGGGAGGAGGCCATGGGCATGGAACCGAACCTTCCGATCGAAACGCTGGCCGAAACCGAGAACTACATGATCTACGCCGCCGACGAACCGGACGGGGAGCGCACCTGGCATTTGGAACTGGGCTCGGCGACCCTTCACTTCTTCAAGGAGGAGTGGGAGGAATTCCTCGACCTGGCCCGACAAGTGCTGCCCGATCCAAAGAGCTCGGCCCCCTCGTGAACCTGTCCGCCTTCCCGGAACTGCTCTCGTCGAGCGGGCAGGAGTTGATCCAACTCGCCAGCGAGCGGGATCCCCTGGAAGCCAGCTTTCTTGGCCAAGCGGCGGCCTTAGCCCGTACCTGCCCGTGGGCTTCCTCGGACCTAGTTCGCGCCGCGCTGGAAACGGCCATCCTGCGCCGGGAAGCGGCCGCCAGGTTCTCTCGGGCGGGGCAGATGTATTTCACTCGCGAGGCCCTCGAGCAGGCCAGCTCCGAACCGGTCGCCCGTCACCGGGCTCTGCGATTCCGAGGTCAAAAAATGATCGTCGATCTGGCCTGTGGAGTCGGCGGCGATACCTGTGCCCTGTCGGAAGCAGGTCCGGTTCTGGCGGTCGACCGGGACGCTTTGCGACTGCAGATGGCCCGGGAGAACGTCCGGGTTTGTGCCCCCTCGGGACGGACTTGGTTTGTCCAGTCGGATCTTGCCGCCCTGGGCCTTCCCCGTCAGGTAGGAATAGCGCATGCGGCCCTGTACTGCGATCCTTCCCGCCGGGCTGGTGGGAGGAGGCTTTTCCACCTGGAGGGGTACCGCCCGCCCTTTTCCACCGTCGCCTCCTGGCACCAGGCGGACCCGCAGCGTCCGATGGCGATCAAGGTGTCCCCGGGGGTAGACCGGGATGAGCTGGCGCCTTACGACTGTGAAATGGAGTTTGTCTCCTGGCGGGGCGAATTAAAAGAGGCCTGCTTGTGGTTTGGGGCCTTTCGCTCCGCCCGGCGCCGTGCCACGCTGCTTCCCGGGGAGTTCACAATTTGCGAAGACCCAACGTGCCCGCCGGCCGCCGTTAGGGAACCGGGGACGGTTCTCTACGAGCCCGATCCGGCGGTCCTGCGAGCGGGTTTGGTCGCGGAATTGGCTCAGATTCTGGACGCGTGGCAAGTCGACCGGGATATTGCCTACCTCTCGTCTCTTCGCTGTGTGGCGACCCCGCTGGCGCGGGCGTTTCAGGTCCAGGAAGTCTTGCCCTTTGGGCTCAAGACTCTTCGGAAGTGGCTTCGTGCCAACGGCGTCGGGCATGTGATCGTCAAAAAACGAGGCTCGCCGATCGATCCGCAGGCTCTCATTCATCAACTGCGGCTGGAAGGTCCCGATTCGCGGATTCTCTTTCTCACCAAGGTTCAAGGCCGTCCCTCCGTCTTGGTGGGAAACGTGCCTCCGGGTTTCGGGACCGAGTCGGCCGAGGGAACGAGCCCCGAGATTGTCAGCCCGGTAGCCTAATGCTATGATCGAGGGCCCGGGGGAATCACGACGGCGCGGCCCCGGAGGAGGGTGAGCCCATGGCCCGGCGTAGAGAGCTTCTTTCCTGGCTGGATGTGGATCGCCTGATTGACACCCTCCTGCCACAATTCCACAAAGATTTTGAGAACATGGTGATCATCACCCGCGGCGGCTTGGTTCCCGGCGGGCTGCTGGCCGAGGCGCTGAACATCCAGCAGGTGCTGCTGGCCGCGGTGGATTTTCCCGGCGAAGACCAGACCGCGCATGAGGGGCGCGGGAAGGAGGCCTTGTGGGTATGGCCGGCCTTCTTGCAATTCCCGGAGGATCCCCTGCTCAGGGCGCGAACCAGCTTGGTTGTGGATGATGTCTGGGGATCGGGGCGCACAATCACGGCAGTGAAGAATCGCATCCTCGCGGCGGGAGGTCTGCCCGAGCTCTGCGTGTTGCACTTTAATCCCTATCGGAATCTCTTTGGACAGACCCGGCCTGACTACTATGGCGCGATCACGGATGCTTATGTTGTCTATCCCTGGGAAGTTGCCCGAGGGGAGGAGGGGGCTCTGCTCAGCGGGCCGGAGCGTGCCTAGTCGTGGAAGAGTTGCGAAACAAGGTGGCCCTCATTACGGGGGCGGGACGCGGCCTCGGTCGCGCCATTGCGGAGGAACTGGCGGGGCAGAGCGTGCGGGTGATTGTGAATGACATCCTGCCCGACAACCTCAACCAGGTTGTCCGTTCGCTGGAAGCCTCTGGCAAAGAGGTGGTGGGCATCGATGCGGATGTCTCCAACCGTATGGCCGTCGAAGACCTGGTCCGCCGAGGGTGCGAGCAATGGGGACGAGTGGATATCCTGGTTAACAATGCGGGGGTCGAACCCCACAGTACCATCCTGGACATGAGCGAGTGGGATTGGGACCGTACGCTGTCCGTCAACCTCAAGGGGCCGTTCCTGCTGACCCGGGCGGTGGCCCCGATCATGCGGGCGGGCGGAGGCGGGGTGATCATCAACATTGCCTCGACGGCCGGGCGGGCGCAGGGCCTGGCCGACCGGGCGGCCTATGTGGCCAGCAAGACGGGACTGGTGGGGTTCACGAAAGAGGCGGCGCGCGAACTGGCTCCCTATGGGATTCGCGTCAACGCGATCTGCCCGGGAATCATCGAAACGGAAATGACGTCGGCCCTGCGCAGGAATCCTGAGCAGGTCCAGCGTTGGTTGAGCGAAATCGCGCAGCGCCGCCTGGGACGCCCTGAGGATGTTGTTGGATTGGTCTTGTTCTTGTGCTCGTCCTCCGCGGGGTACATTACCGGGCAAGCCATTCATGTCGATGGCGGCCGGGTCATGATCTAGCGCTCCGGCGTGCCGGGGTGGAAGGGAGGGACCATGGCAGGGGAGCTTCTGATCTTGAGCGAGACGCGAGGCGCGGTGGGATTGATCCGGCTGAACCGTCCGCAGGCCCTCAATGCCTTGAGTGCAGGGTTGCTGCGGGAATTGGGGCAGGGCCTGGATCGCTTCGAGGCCGACCGCGCCGTCCGAGCCATCGTGATCACAGGAAACGACAAGGCGTTTGCGGCCGGAGCGGACATCGCGGAAATGGTCGACGAGTCCGCCGTCAGCATGCTGATCCAAGGGCGCATTGATCTCTTCGATCATATCTATCAGGTCAGAAAGCCTGTCGTGGCCGCGGTTTCGGGATGGTGCCTGGGGGGCGGGTGCGAGTTGGCCATGGCCTGCGACCTGATCGTGGCCTCGGAGTCGGCGCGCTTCGGGCAACCGGAAATCAACCTGGGAGTCATCCCGGGGGCCGGAGGCACCCAGCGCCTGACCCGCGCGGTTGGCAAGGCCCTGGCCATGGAAATGGTCCTTAATGCCAGAAACCTTTCGGCCGCCGAGGCGCTGCAGTTTGGATTGATCAACCGGGTCGTTGCGGGGAGCGCTTACCTGGAGGAGGCCCTCAAGCTGGCGGGAGAAATTGCCTCCCGCGCTCCGGTCGCCGTGCGCCTGGCCAAGGAGGCGGTCAACCATGCCTTTGAGAGCTCCCTGACGGACGGCCTGGGGCACGAGCGGCGGAGCTTCTATTTCCTCTTTTCGACGGAGGACCAAAAGGAGGGGATGCACGCCTTCCTGGAGAAGCGGAAGGCGGAATGGAAAGGTCGCTGACCTAGGAGGATTCGCCGTCCGCCTCGCCCGGGTCCGGTTCGGGCGGATGGAGATTGGCGGAGTTGTGACCCGGACCACGCCGCGATTCGGGCTCTAGGGGCGGCCTCTGATAAAGCTCGACCAACACTCCCTGGGTGCTCTGGGGATGGAGAAAGGCAATCTTCTGCCCTCCCGGGCCGACCACAGGCTGCTCCTGGATGAGACGGACGCCGGACTTCTTCAAGCGGTCGAGCATCCCCTCCAGGTCATTCACCTCAAAACAGAGGTGGTGAATTCCCGGCCCCCGCTTCGCCAGATAGCGGGCGATTCCGGAGTTGTCCGTGCTCGGCTGGATGAGCTCGACCTCCCCTCCTTCCAGGGGGAGGAAGGCCACGCTGGATTCTTGATCGGCCACGTCCTCGACATGAGACAAGGGGAGTCCGAGCACGTCGCGCCAAAACGTCAAAGCCGATTCGACTTCTTCCACTACCATGCCCACGTGCGCCAGGCGGAGAATCCGCGGCGGTTCGCGGCCCTTGTCCCTCCGGCGGGGAAAACTGGGAAGGTTATCCACAGGCCGTCTGTGACCTCCGATCCTTCCGCCGTTCAGCTGCCATGATACTCGCCCCAGGCTTGGCGCAAGGCTTCGCAAATCTCTCCCAGGGTGATTTCCTTCTCAACACAGTCGATGAAGAGCGGCATCAGCGGACCCTTCTCCCGGGCGGTGGCCTCGACTTGCCCCAGCAATTCAGCGACTTTCGAGGCATCGCGGCGGGATTTCAGAGCCTCCAGCCGTTGTCTCTGACGGGTTTCGAAAGCGGGGTCGATCGTCTGCGGCGCCACCGTGGTCTTTTCGTCCGAGGCGAAGGCATTCACCCCCACCACCACCTGTCCTCCGGCCTGGATCTTCATCTGTGTTTGAAAAGCCGCCTCCTGGATTTCTGCCTGCTGGAAGCCCCGCTCAAGAGCCGCCAGAGCACCCCCCAGTTCCTCGATCTGGTTCAGGTAGGAGCGTGCACCGGCCTCGATCTCGTCGGTGAGGGCTTCAATCGCGAACGATCCGCCCAGAGGATCAATCGTTTGGGCCACTCCCGATTCATAGGCCAGGATTTGTTGGGTGCGCAAAGCAATCCGGACTGCTTCTTGTGAAGGCAGCCCCAGGGCCTCATCCAGGCTGTTGGTATGAAGGGACTGGGCTCCACCGAGGACCGCAGCCAGGGCTTGGATCGTAACCCGCACGGCGTTGTTCTCGGGTTGCTGGGCGGTGAGGGTGGATCCTCCTGTCTGGGCGTGAAAACGAAGGGCCCAGGAACGCGGGTCCCTTGCGCCGAACCGGAACCGCATGAGCTGGGCCCAAAGCCTGCGGGCCGCGCGGAACTTGGCGATCTCCTCCAGAAAGTCATTGTGGGCGTTGAAGAAAAAGGCCAGTTGAGGGGCAAACTCGTCGACCTCAAGGCCCGCCTCCTGCGCGGCCTGCACGTAGGCCACGGCATTGGCCAGGGTGAAGGCCACCTCCTGGACCGCCGTGCTCCCGGCCTCCCGGATGTGATATCCCGAGACCGAGATCGTGTTCCACTGCGGCAAGTGGTCTTTGCAGTAGCGCAGCAGGTCCGTCACCAGGCGCATGGAGGGAGCGGGGGGAAAGATGTAGGTTCCCCGCGCGATGTATTCCTTGAGGATGTCGTTCTGCACCGTCCCCCGTAGCGAACGCGGGTCCACGCCCTGGCGCTGGGCGGCCGCAATGTAGAGGCTGAGCAGGATGGCGGCCGGAGCGTTGACCGTCAGGCTGGTGCTGACCTGACCGAGCGGAATCCCGCGAAAGAGACGCTCCATTTCCTCCAGGCTGAACAGGGAGACCCCCGCGCGGCCGACTTCGCCTCGAGCCAGAGGGTGATCGGGATCGTATCCCATCTGGGTGGGAAGATCGAAGGCCACCGACAGTCCCGTTTGGCCGTGCGCCAGGAGGAAGCGGTAGCGTTCATTGGTCTCCTCGGCCGTTGCGTATCCCGCGTACTGGCGCATGGTCCAGAGTCTGCCCCGGTACATCGTGGGTTGCACGCCACGCGTAAAGGGGTATTGCCCCGGAAAGCCGAGCTTCTCCAGGTAGGTCGAGGCGTCGGCGGCGGGCAGGTAGAACCTGGGCAAAGGGATTCCCGAGGAAGTCAAGAAATCCTTCTGGCGTTCGGGTTGCTGGCGCAGCGCCGATTCGAGGGTCTCTTTTTCCCAGCGGCGCAATTCGTCGGGGAGGCTAGCCGCCATGGTCGCCGCCAGTCAGGGGGTGCCAGGCGCTTTGGGGCAGGCCCAGGTCGAAGGGGGGCAGGTCCCTGAAGTTCGCAAACGTCAGATCACGAAAAGGGAGCGAATGGGCCTCGCGCAGGTAGGTGAAGATGCTCAGGTAGCTGCCCTGAAAAGCCTGGGACCAATCCAGACCGAGCCCAAGGGCGGCCTGTTTCAACGCCGCCTCACTCGGCCCCTCGATCTCCAAGAAGGAGCCAAAGGGCAGGCGGTCGAGCATAATCCGCGCCTGTCCCAGTTCCCATTCCTCCCGGTACTTCTCATAGCGCCACAGGCATTCATAACCCAGGCGCTCCAGGAGTTCCTGGGCTGCGCCCGCGTCGGAGACGATGAACTCCACCTCCCGGCGCGCTTCCAGGGTCCCCTCGGTTGGCCCCGGCTCCTTGTAGGTCAGCCGGGCTGAGCGGTCCCGGCGCAGGCGAAGGACGCGGTGTCTCCGGGTAAGATCACGATCGGGCGTGTCATAGCGCAGATTGACCTCCAGCTCCTGGGTGCGGACGCAGGCCGCTTGAGCGGCCGCGAGGCGCTGAGGCAGTAGATCGGGCTCGAGCAGGCGGAACTTGACCTCCAGCTCCTGGTGACCGGGGTCTGGGGCTTGAAGCGGTGACGGGGCAGCGTTCATCCGACCACGGCCAGGATCTGATTCTGCTCGACCGTCTGTCCGGCCTGAACGCGCAGATGGAGAAGGGTGCCGGCCCGCGGGGCCTTCAGCTCATTCTGCATTTTCATCGATTCCAGGACGATCACGACCGATCCCTTGAGAATCTCTTGCCCCTCATGGACGAGCACAGCGGCAATGAGGCCGGGCATGGGGGCCCGCAGCTGGAACTCCTGACTCTCTAGCGCTTGGCCGCTGAAAGCGGAACGCAGTCGACGCTCTCGTTCATCTTCGACCCGGGCCTCATACATTTGCCCTTGCAGGACGATTTCCCAGCGGTCTCCATGAGGCAGCACGTAGGCTTCATAGGACTGGCCCTGGATGACCAGGGAATAGAGCGGCTGATCCGACAGTTCGAGGAAGTCCACCTCGCACGTGCGGCCGTCGATCGAGAGATGTCTCTCGTCGTTGATTTCAATCGTGTAGGTCTGATCCGCAATGCTGGTGATGTACTTCATGCACGGGCCCTAATGATGAATGCGCTCCCAGCGGCCCATCCATTTCCAGTTGCTGGCATCGCGCTGCCCCCTTTGAGGAGCCTGGGCAGCCCGCTGAGACCGCTGATGCGCGACGATCGTGGCAATAATGGCCGCGATGTCCGGGTGGGAATCGTTGCCCTCTTGGGCCTCTTCGATGTCGAAGCGCTCCTCCACGAAGCGCGTATCGAAGCTGCCGGCCATAAAGCGGTGGGAGTCGAGAAGAGCCTGGTGGAAGGGGATGTTGGTCTTGACCCCCACGATGCGGTATTCCTCCAGGGCCCGCCTCATGCGCAGAATGGCCTCAGCCCGAGTCTCTCCATGGACGATCAGCTTGGAGATCAGGGAGTCGTAGTAGGGCGTGACCTGCATGCCTGGGTAAATGCCGCTGTCCACGCGGACTCCCGGCCCACTGGGCAGGAGAATGTTGCGGATGCGTCCGGTCGAGGGGATGAAGTCCTGGTAGGGGTCTTCCGCGTTGATGCGGCATTCCATGGCCCAGCCGCTGAGCGCCACTTGGTCCTGGGTGTAGCGCAGTTTGCGCCCGCGCGCGATGCGGATCTGCTCCTTGACGATGTCGATCCCGGTCACCATTTCGGTAACTGGATGCTCCACCTGGAGCCGGGTGTTCATCTCCAGGAAATAAAACCTTCGCTCTTTGTCTACCAGGAATTCGATGGTGCCGGCGTTAAGGTAGTTGACGCTTGCGGCCGCGCGGCACGCGACCTCTCCCATCGCTTGGCGCAGCTCATGATCGTTGTTGACAAAGGGCGAAGGAGATTCCTCCAGCAACTTCTGATGGTGGCGCTGCAGCGAGCATTCGCGCTCGCCCAGGTGGATGACATTGCCTTCGGCATCGGCCAGGATCTGGAACTCAATATGGCGTGCGCCGTGGATGAGTTTCTCAAAGTAAACGTTCCCATCACCGAAGGCGGCTTCCGCTTCTCGGCGTGCCGCGCGGAGCAGATCCGGCAACTCCTCGGCCCCGCGAACCTCCCGCATCCCCTTGCCGCCGCCTCCGGACGTGGCCTTGATCAGCAGAGGAAATCCGATCTGCGGGGCGATCCGAATCAACTCTTCGTCGCTCAGGTTGCCTTCGCCCTCGGTTCCGGGAACGACCGGAATCCCCGCGCGGGTCACGGTGTTGCGCGCGGCCATCTTGTCGCCCATGGCCGCGATCGCAGAAGGCCGCGGGCCGATGAAGGTGATTCCTGCCTGCTCACAGGCTTCCGCGAACTCCTCCCGTTCCGCCAGGAAGCCGTAGCCGGGATGAATGGCGTCCGCCTCGCATTGGCGCGCGATCTCCAGGATTCGGCCGATGCGCAGGTAGGAGTCGCGCGCGGGAGCCGGACCCAGCCGGTAGGCTTCATCTGCATAGCGCACATGCAGGGCCTCGCGGTCGGCCTCGGAGAACACCGCCACGGTGCGCAAGCCCAGCTCCCGGCAGGCCCGCAGGATGCGCACGGCGATCTCGCCTCGGTTGGCAATCAGGACTTTCTTGAACAAGGTCCCTCTCCGGCGCCCAAGGGGATCGGCTGGGAACCTGGGCTACCCCCGGGGCTCTTCGCATCGGCCGATGGTTTGCGGAGGCTAGGAGCGCAGGAATTCTACCATCCGCTGGTTGAACTCCGCTGGCCTTTCCTGATGCGGCTGGTGGCGACAGCCCGGAACGATCCAAAGTTGCGAGCCCGAGATTCCCTGGGCGATGTCTTGCGCCTGCTGCGGGGTGGCGAATTCGTCCTCTTGCCCCTGCACCACCAGCGTCGGGACCCGGATTTCCGAAAGTCGCGCGCGAAGGTCCAGGTCGGCTGGTTCGGGCCCCAGCCAGCGCCCAAGCCAATTCTGGACAAGTGGCCTAGCCTTCTGGCCGTGGATCGCAGAGAGCGTGGAACGAAAATCCGGGTCCGACTGGTAGCGGGCGAGCGTTTGCTCCAGACCCGTTCGGCCGGTGGGCTCGCCATAGATGTGGGCGGCGATCAGCACCATCCGCCGTACCCGCCGGGGGTGAAGAGCCGCAAAGAGCAAGGAGATGGTGCCGCCATCGGAGTGACCGACCAGGTGGGTGCGGCGGAGGCCAAGGCGGTTCATCAGATTCGCCAGATCCCCAGGCTCTCGCTCAAGGTAGTCCTGGGGGAAGTCCGGCCGCGGCGAGGATTGCCCGTATCCCCAGCGGTCGTAGGCCAGCACCCGAAAGCCGGCGGTCACCAGGGCCGGGATCTGACTGCCCCAGGCTCGGGTGGAACCCAGGCCATGGTGAAGCAGCACCACCCAGGGGCCCCGATCCCCATGGACCTCACAATAGAGATTGCGCCCATCCTGAGGGACCATCACAGGGGAATACAGCCGTGCTTTTTGGCCGGATTTGCGTCCCGCTTGTTCGCCAACACGGCCAGGGCGTTGATCAATCGGGGCCGGGTCTCGTGCGGTTCAATCACATCGTCCAAGTATCCCCTGGAGGCCGCCACGTACGGGTTGGCGAATCTTTCTCGGTACTCGGCAACCAATTGAGCTCGCCGCGCCTCCGGATCGGGAGCTTCTGCCAACTCCCGCCGGAAGATGACATTAATGGCTCCTTCGGGACCCATGACTGCGATTTCGGCCGTAGGCCAAGCCAGGTTGAGATCGCCGCGGATGTGCTTGGAGGACATGACATCATACGCTCCCCCATACGCCTTGCGGGTGATGACCGTGATCTTGGGAACGGTCGCCTCGCAGTAGGCATACAACAGCTGGGCCCCGTGGCGGATAATCCCGCCGTACTCCTGGCCCGTGCCGGGCAGGAACCCTGGGACATCGACGAAGGTCACCAGGGGAATGTTGAAGGCATCGCAGAAGCGCACGAAGCGGGCGCCTTTGCTGGAGGAGTTGATGTCCAGGACACCCGCCAGGACCGAGGGTTGATTGGCGACGATTCCCACCGAGTGGCCGCCCAGGCGTGCGAAGCCGACGGCGATGTTCATCGCGTAGCCCTCTTGGGTTTCGATGAAGATGCCGTCATCCACGACCAGGCGGATGATCTCGCGCATGTCATAGGGCTTGGTGGGGTCATCGGGCACGATGCGATCGAGTTGCGCCTCCGTGCGCAGAGGATCATCGTGGGTCGGGATGTAGGGGGGGTCTTCCATGTTGTTCTGAGGCAGATAGGACAACAGCTTGCGGATCATGAAGAAGCAGTCCGGCTCATTGTCGGAGACCATGTGGGCCACGCCCGATAGCGTGCTGTGGATGCTGGCGCCCCCCAGCTCCTCGAAGCTTACCTCCTCGTGCGTCACGGCCTTTACCACGTCCGGGCCGGTGACGAACATGTAGGAGGAATTGCGCACCATGAAGACGAAGTCGGTCAACGCCGGGGAATAGACCGCTCCGCCGGCGCAGGGCCCCATGATCGCACTGATCTGGGGGATGACGCCGGAGGCCAGGGTGTTCCGCAGGAAAATGTCGGCATATCCCCCCAGGGAAACGACTCCTTCTTGAATCCGGGCCCCGCCGGAATCGTTCAGGCCAATCACCGGGGCCCCATTCTTGATGGCCATGTCCAGAATCTTGCAGATCTTCTCGGCGTGGACTTCTCCCAAGCTCCCGCCGAAGACCGTGAAGTCCTGCGAGTAGAGGTACACCAGACGCCCCTCGATAGTTCCCCACCCCGTGACCACGCTGTCACCCAGGTATTTCTGCTGATCCAGCCCGAACTCCGCGGTGCGGTGGGTGACAAACATGTCCACCTCGCGGAAGGAACCTTTGTCCAGTAGAAGATCAATGCGCTCCCTGGCCGTCAGGCGCCCACGATCATGTTGGGCCTGAATGCGCGCTTCTCCGCCTCCGCGATAGGCCTGCTCGCGCATCTGTCGCAGCAACTTGGTGCTTGCCTCAAGATCCATAATCAGCTCCCAGAAAAAATTGGCCAGCGTGGGCAGCAGGAGAGCTTCGAGCCTCTAGGAGGCGGGCAACCCAGCCCGGCAAATGGCCCGCCGCCCACCCTGCGGGATGTCCCATGGGTGTCGCGCCGGGGAAACCTCGGCCCCTCCTGGTGACTGCGATTTCGCCAATCCCGCCGGGCCTCGACCCGGTTCCCGGTTGCAAAGAAGAACACGTTGCAGGTCAGGAGAGTTACGGGCAGGGATGGATGTCCCTTGGCGACCTGTCACCCGCCCAGGTTTGGGCCCTCCCGCAGGCCATCCGCATGGCCGTCGTTCCCGATCACGGCACCAGGACGATCTTTCCAAATTGGCGGTCTTGTTCCAGGCGCTCCTGCGCCAGACGGATCGCGCTGAGAGGTAGCACCTGGTCAATGATCGGATGCAGTCGGCCGGCGAAGACCAGGGCCATCACCGTCTCGAAGTCGATGCGGGTTCCCATGCTGGAGCCGAAAATGGAAAGATGCTTTGCGAAGAGGAACCGGTTGTCGATTTCGAATTTGGGGCCGCCGCTGTTCCCTACGGTGAGCAGCCGGCCTCCCTTGCGCAGGGCGCGGAAGCTCTGCGGGAAAGTCGTGCCGACATTGTCCACGACCACATCGACCCCGCGTTTCCCGGTCAGCTGATAGACCGCGCGCTCCCACTGGGGTTCCTGGGATCGGTCGATCAGGAAATCGGCTCCCAGGGTACGCGCATGGACCAGTTTGTCCGAATTGGAGCCGACCACATACACCGCGGCTCCAGCCAGCTTGGCGATTTGTATGCTCGCGGTATTGACGCCGCCAGAGGCTCCGACGATCAGGACGGTTTCCCCGGGGCGAAGGTTGCCTCGGGTGATCAGGGAGTGCCAGGCCGTATGAAACACCAACCCGGCGGCCGCGGCGAGGTCGTAGGGGAAATCCGCTGGCAGGACCAGGAGGTTCTGCGCTGGGACAAGCACATACTCGGCCAAAGTGCCGCGCGCCGTTTCCCCCAGCAAGTGGAAGTCGAGGCACAAGTTGTCCTGACCTCGGCGGCAGTATTCACACTGGCCGTCGCTCAGCACGGCGTTGAGAACCACCCGTTCGCCCGGGGTCACTCCCTCGACACCCGGTCCAACCTCTGCGACGACCCCCGCCGCGTCGGCTCCAGAGATGTGCGGCATCTCGAGCTTGAGGCCCGGCCAGCCGAGGCGCACCCACAGATCCATGTGATTGAGCGCGGCGGCCCGGACCTGCACAAGCACTTGCCCGGGACCCGGACTCGGGGTGGGAATCTGATCGTACTCCAGGACTTCTGGGCCCCCATGTTTGCGGAAAAAGGCTGCCTTCATGGTTTTGTCTGCGTCTCCGGTAGGCCGGCTCGAAACCCCGTGCGGGTTCCGGGATTGGGCCGCGGGGTCTCCGCCGGTTCCCATTCTTGCCGAAGGCCCGCCAGGGCAGATCCCCCGACCCGTTTCACCCGTGGCCTTCTCGGCCCCTTCGCTTGTGTCCGCCCTGGAATCGGCGGGGCTCCATCTTGCCTGGCGGTCGGGTCTCGAGGCCGGCAGGTCCCACGAGGCCCTGCCACCGGACCGACTAGCGCAGGCCGAGCACGGATCGGGCGATCACCATTCTCTGGATTTCGCTCGTTCCCTCGTAGATCTCGGTGACCTTTGCGTCGCGGAAGTAACGCTCCAGCGGGAGTTCCTTGCTGTAGCCCAGACCTCCATGGATTTGGACCGCCTCATGGGAGCAGAACATCGCGGTTTCGGAGGCGAACAGCTTTGCGATCGAGGCTTCCAGGGTGTAGCGCTGCCCGGTCTTCCGATTGGCGGTCTTGGCCAGGGCCGCCTTGTAGATGAGCAACCGGGAGGCCTCGATCCGGGCTTTCATGTCAGCGATCTTCCACTGGATCCCCTCGAACTCGCCGATCTTCTGGCCAAAGGCTTCGCGTTCCCGAGCGAATTGGAGGCTCGCTTCGTAAGAGGCTTCGGCGATGCCCAAGGCCTGTGTAGCAATTCCGATGCGGCCCGCATCCAGCACGGTCATGGCGATCTTGAACCCGTCCCCTTCCTCGCCAAGGCGGTTCGCCGCGGGGCAGCGATAGTTCTCAAACAGGATCTCGCTCGTGGCGCTGGCTCGAATGCCGAGCTTGGGCTCGGTCTTGCCGCGCGAGAACCCGGGCTGGTTCGTCTCGACAATGAAAGCACTGATGCCCTGGTGCCCCTTTCCGGGATCCGTCATTGTGAAAACGACAATGAACTCGGCCACGGGAGCCGAGGTGACCCAGGACTTGCGGCCCTGAATCACATAGTGGTCGCCTTCCCGGACCGCTCGCGTTTTCATGGTGGCGGCATCCGAGCCGGACATCGGTTCGGTGAGGGAATAGGCCCCGATGCACCGGCCGGAGGCCACGGGCGCGAGGTAGTTGCGCTTTTGTTCTTCGGTCCCGAACTTGAGCAGCCCGTGGCATACCAGAGAGTTATTCACCGACATGATGGTGCCGTGGGCGGCGTCGACTTTGGAAATCTCCTCGAGGGCGAGGACATAGGCGAGGGTATCCAGGCCGGCGCCGCCGTATTCTTCTGGGACTTCGATTCCCATGAGACCCAGCGCTCCCATTTTCCGGATGGTCGCGGAGGGGAATTCCCCGGTTTCGTCGTGGTGCGCGGCCACGGGCGCAATTTCTCTTTGGGCGAAGTCCCGCGCCGTCTGCCGAATCATTTCGTGCTCCGGCAGAAGAGTCAGGTTGGGGCCCACAAGGCCCGTCTCGGCTATAGTCATGCCCGCCTCCGGGTGTTTTGCGAAGGGCTCTTTTGATTATAGCTCAGCCGTCATGAGCGGAGACGGTTTTGACGCTGTCTTTTGCCTCGCGATACAATGCGCACGGCACGGACCCGGAGACCTTATGGCTGGCGACATCACACCGGAACTCTTCGCTCATTTGGTGGAACTGGCTGCCTTCGAACTTCCCGCAGGGCAGGCGGAGTACTTGCGAGCCGAGTTGAACAAGCAACTAGAATCGATCCGGGAGTTGGAGGCGATCCGTGTCGGGGAGGCAATCCCCATCACCTCACACGGTGTCCCCTACCTCCCCGCAATCAGTTCCCGGCCAAGCGCCGATATCATCCAGCCTTTCCCTCACCCTGAGGAGATCCTGGCTCAAGCCCCGGAGAGTCAGGAGGGGTACTTCGTCGTCCCCGACATCCCCCACACGGAACTATGATGAGCACGGATCCAGATCCCTGTGACCTGACGGCGCACGAGGTCCTCAGCCGGCTGCACCAGGGGTCGCTGACCGCTGTGCAGGTTGTGCAATCTGCCCTGGAGCGGATCCGCCGAGTTGAGGGCCGGCGCCCAACGGCGGCTGCATACTCGCCGACGCCTGAGGAACTGGCGGAAGATCGTCGATGGGTTCACGCCTATTTGCATCTGCAGGGCGAGAGCGCCCTGGAACGAGCGGCGGAAATCGATCGGGCCTTGGAGCGGGGTGAGGATCCGGGCCCGCTGGCCGGCATGCCCTTGGCGGTCAAGGATATCTTTTGCGTTGAAGGTACGCCCTCCACGGCTGGTTCGCGGATGTTGGAGCAATTCATTTCGCCTTACACCGCCACCAGCGTGGCGAGGCTGGAGCGGGCCGGGGCCATCGTCCTGGGCAAGGTCAACTTGGATGAGTACACCTTTGGGTCCTCCAATGAGTCCTCCGCTTTCCTGCCCCCGGTGGGTAATCCCTGGGACCCGCGGCGAGTCCCGGGAGGCTCGTCCGGTGCGAGTGCAGCGTCGGTGGCGGCCGGAGAGGCGATCGCCTCCTTGGGAACCGACACCTCGGGCTCGATCCGCCAACCGGCGGCGTTTTGCGGGGTCGTGGGTCTCAAGCCGACCTACGGTCGGGTGAGCCGCTTTGGCCTGATCGCTTTTGCCTCCTCCCTGGACTGCGTCGGCCCGGTGACTCGGGATGTGAGCGATGCCGCCGTAATGCTGGGCGCAATGGCGGGGCCGGATGAGCACGATGCGACGGCGGCCCAGGTCCCAGTCGAAGACTACCGAGACTTCTTGGACCGGGGAGTGCGCGGCTTGCGGATCGGGCTTTCGCCCGATTACTTCCGGCTGAGGTTTCCCGACCCGGGATCCGGGAGGATCCAGGAACAGGAAATCGGGGGGGAGATTGCCGCCACGGTCCGGCATGCGGCCCAGCTCCTCGCTCAGGAGGGAGCCGAGATCGTCGAGCCCGTGGGGATGCCCAGCACCCGCTACGGGGTCCCCACTTATTTTGCGATCTCGCGGGTGGAGGCCGCCTCGAACCTGCATCGGTACGACGGGGTGAAGTACGGGCACCGGACGTCTCAGCCTGTAGAGGACCTGCGGGAAATGTATCGCAAGTCCCGCGGCGAGGCCTTTGGGGTGCAGGTCAAACTGCGCATTTTGATGGGAATGTACGTTTCCGCAGCCCAGTATGAGAAGCATTACTACCAGCAGGCCCTGCGCGTCCGGACCCTGATTCGCCGCGATTTCGAGCAAGCCTTTTCGCCGCAGGGGAAGTTCCGCCTGGACGCCTTGCTCGCCCCAACCACTCCTACAACCGCCTTTCAACTCGGCGCGGTCTACGGGGACTCCGTCTTGATGCAGTATGCCGACCTGCTGACGGTCCCTGCCAATCATGCTGGGGTTCCGGCTCTTTCGATTCCGGCTGGCCTCGACGCCACCGGCCTGCCGATCGGGGTTCAACTGATGGCTTCCGATTTCCGGGAAGGCTTGCTTTTCCAGGTGGGTCGCACCTACGAGCGGGCGACGCAGGACGAGGCTTGGCGCCGGGCCAAGCCGAGCCTCCTGGAGGATCTGTCGGCTCACCCCTGAGGGGAGAATCCCCCGCCGGGAGTGCGCCCCTCCACCGGTGGCGGGAACCGCCCCGGAGGGCTGGAAGGACCGATGTCTGAGTATGAGGTCGTCATCGGCTTGGAAACCCACATTCAGGTAAAGACCGCCTCCAAGGTCTTCTGCCGCTGCCGGGCCGATTCTTGGGGCGCCCCCCCGAACACCAACATCTGTCCGATTTGTTGCGGCCTGCCGGGGGTTCTCCCTTCTCTCAACGGTGAGGTCGTGGTGAAGGCCGTGCGGCTGGCCACGGCCCTGCAGGCCCACGTCTCGGTGCTCTCCTACTTCGCCCGCAAGAACTACTTCTATCCGGATCTGCCCAAGGGATATCAGATCAGCCAGTACGATGAGCCTCTGGCCCGCGGGGGCAGGTTTGAACTCCCCCTGCCCGATCAAGCCGTGCGTCACATCGACATCCAGAAGCTGCACATCGAAGAGGATGCGGGCAAGACCCGCGTGGTCGGCGGTCGCCGCTGGATTGACATGAATCGCTGTGGAGTGCCTCTCATCGAAATGGTCACCGGGCCCGACCTGCGCTCGGCCGACGAGGCCGCGCAGTACCTCATTCGGCTCCGCCAGCTCTTGCGCTGGCTCGATATCTCCGAGGCGAACATGGAGCGGGCTCAGTTGCGCTGCGATGCCAACGTCTCCATCCGTCCTCGCGGCAGTTCGATCCTGAATGCGAAGACCGAAATCAAAAACGTCAATTCCATCGAAGCGGTGCGCGCGGCAATTGAGACGGAATTCGCCAGGCAGATTCGCGAGGTCGAATCCGGTGCCCGCGTGATGGCCTGGACGCTGGAATGGGATGAGGAGGCGGGGGTTCTCAGAAAGATGAGGGAGAAGGAGACCGAGGGGGATTACCGCTATTTCCGCGAACCGGATCTTCTGCCGATTCGCCTGGAGGAGGGCTGGGAGGGTCGAATCCTCGCCGATTTCCCTGAGCTGCCCCTGGCTCGTCGTGACCGGCTGGTGGAGCAGTATCATCTTCCGGCCTATGACGCCGAGATTCTTACCGAAGAGCGAAGTCTGTCCGAGTACTTTGAGGCCGCCGTGCGTGCCTACCCGGGAGAGGCCAAGCGGGTCTCCAACTGGATCATGAATGAGGTCCTGCGCCTCCTGCGTGAGCGCGGCTTGACCGCCGCGGAACTGAAGTTTCCCCCCGCGCACTTGGCCGAGACGCTCCAGATGATCGATCAGGGAACCATCACGCTGGCCACGGGAAAGGCGCTGTTGCAGAAATCCCTGGAGACCGGGCGGGCTCCCCGGGAGCTGGTCGCTGAGGAGGGGCTGGCTCAGATTCGAGGCTCCGATGAGCTTCAGGCCCTTTGTCTCCAAGTGATCCGGGCCCACCCGGACCAGGCGCAGCAATACCGGGCCGGCAAGACGGCGTTGCTTCAGTGGTTTGTCGGTCAGGTGATGAGAGCCTCCCAGGGGAAGGCCAACCCTCAGGAAACGGCCCGGCAGTTGCAGGATCTCCTGGGACCGGAGAGATGACCGCCCGTCCTTGGGGGGAAGCGGGAATTGAAATCCGGCGCGCGCGGCCTTCCGAGCAGGAGGCCATCCGGAAGATGGTGCGCCAAATGCGGCTGAACCCTCTGGCCCTGCACTGGAACCGTTTCTTGGTGGCCAGCGGAGGAGACGGCCAACTGGTCGCTCTCGGACAGATCAAGACTCATCGGGACGGCTCCCGAGAGCTCGCTTCGATCGCTGTCGTCCCCCGCTTTCGCGGCCAAGGTCTGGCGCGCGCCCTCATTGAAACCCTCTTGCGTGATGTGAATCCCCCGGTCTTCCTGACCTGCCGGTCCTCCCTGGTGCCTTTCTATGAGCAATTTGGGTTCCGAGCCGCCTCCGGGAAGGACCTTACCCCCTACTTTTGCCGGTTGAGGCGAGTGGCTTCCCTGCTCTCTGCCCTTTTCCGCCGCCCGGAAGGAATGGCCATCCTGCGCCGGGGGTAGGCCCCCCATAGCCCCCGGAAAGGAGCCCTGGGAAGGGACCTGATCCGCCAAGAATTGGACGAAAAAGGAGGGACCCCCGTTTTCCCCCTCCGGGGCGGGCGGGGAGCCGACTGAGAGGTCATGAGAGCGGAGCCTGACCTTGCTCAGGGAGGCTCAATCCCTCGGGCCGCGGGATCCTGCGGGCCGGGCGCCCTGAGGGGTGAGGCGGGATCTGACTCATGGCGTACTCGGCCAGCGCGGTGATGGTGAGGCTCGGGTTGATCCCCGGATTGGCGGGTACGATGGAGCCGTCGACGACATATAGGCCGGGATAGTTGAAGACCTCGAATTTGGTGTCGACGACGCCCTCTTGGGCGGTTCGGCCGATCGGACAGCCCCCGAGGATGTGCGCGGTTGTGGGAATGTTCAGCAGCGACTCGTTGATGGCCCCCGCGGCGACCCCATTGGTCTTCTCGCAGAAGAGGCGCGTCACCTGATGGCCGATGGGGATTTCAGCCTGAATGGGGTGTTCTTCGTCCCTCTCGGAGATCAGGCCCCGCCGAAAGAGGGTCATCAGGCTTCGTCCGGGACGGATGCGCATGCAGGTATCGCGGGTCTGCATCACCAGCAGAATCGTCGATCGTCGGGCCCAGCCGGGCAGGACAAAGATGCGCAAGGCGTCCACGGGGTGGCGCAAGACGCGCTCCATCACCTTCAGCAATCGTCCGAAAATGCTTGGACGGGCTTCGATGAGGGGGGCCGAGATGAGCCGGATCAAGGAAGATCCGTCGGGATAGCGCACCGGTTCTACTCGAGTTTCCTCGTCGGCCTCAAAGACCGAGGTGATGGCCACTCCCTTGGAATAGTCCACATCGCCCCGGCGGGCGGTCGAGCCCAGAAGCGCCTCGCTGTTCGTGCGCACTTCCTGTCCTAATCTGGGTGAAAGCTCCGGCAGCGATCGCAGGGCGTCCCGGCAACGGAGGAGCAGCTCGAGGGTCCCGAGAACCCCGGCGGAAACCACCACGTTGCGGGATCGAACGTGGTGAAGCCCCCGCCCCCCGAGCGAGGTGGTGGTCCGGTAGCCGATCTCGTAGCGGGCGCCGTCCTCTCGGCCTGGAAGCAAGGGCCGGAGGATCTCCGCCTGGGAGTCGGCCAGGATTTGCGCCCCGTGCCTCTGGGCAAAATAGAGGTAGTTCTTGTCCAGGGTGTTCTTGGCGTTGTACCGGCACCCGACCATGCATCCGCCGCAGTGAATGCAAGGGCTCCGCAAAGGCCCCTCGCCACGGAAATACGGGTCGCGCTCGGTTTCGTTTCGTTCGTCGAAAAAGATGCCCACCGAGGCCGGTGTGAAGCTCGCTGTCCGCCCGAACTCGGTCGCCACGCCCCGCAGCACCTCGTCGGCCGGCCATAATCTGGGGTTCTGGGCGACCCCCAGCATGCGCCGGGCGGTCTGATAGTGGGGCCGGAGCAGAGCTTTCCAGTCCGCCAGGTCGCGCCAGGCGGGCGCCTCGAAAAACCGATCGGTCGGCTCCATCAGGACGCAGGCATACCCCAGGCTTCCTCCCCCCACCCCGCTTCCGTGCAGGACCATCTCGTCCTTCAGGAGGCTGATTTGTAGGATGCCGAAGCACCGCAGGGCCGGAAGCCAAAGGTATTTCCAGAAAGCCCAGTTGCTCTTGGCGAAATCTTCGGGGCGATACCACTTGCCCCGCTCCAAGACCAGGACCCGGTAGCCTTTCTCGGCCAACCTCATGGCCGAGACACTGCCTCCGAATCCCGACCCGATTACGACAAAATCGAACGTATCGTCCTCGACCACTGGTCCTGGCCTGGCTGCCATTTTCCCCTCCTGCCGGTTCCCCCACCGTCCGAAAACGACCCTGAGGCCCCCGGGCCGCAAAGCGGCCCTCATCAGGCCCGATAGTCGTAAAAACCTCTCCCCGACTTGCGACCAAGGTATCCCGCATCGACCATCCGGCGCAGAAGAGGCGCGGGACGGTATTTGTCGTCCCCCAAGTCGCGGTGGAGAACTTCCAGGACTGCCAAAGTGACGTCCAGGCCGACGAAGTCCGCGAGGGTCAGCGGTCCCATGGGGTGATTCATCCCCAGTTTCATCACCTGGTCGATGGCCTCCGGGGTGGCGATCCCCTCCTGCAGCACGAACACGGCTTCATTGATCATCGGGCACAGGATGCGGTTGGAGACGAATCCCGGCGAGTCCTTGACCTCGATGGGTGTCTTCCCCATCCGCCGGCCGACCTCGGTGGCCACCCGAACGGTGTCGTCCGAAGTGGGCAGAGCCCTCACGATCTCCAGCAGGCTCATGATCGGGACGGGGTTGAAGAAGTGCATCCCGACGACCCGCTCCCCGCGTCGCGTCACCCCGGCGATGCGCGTCAGCGAGATAGAGGAAGTGTTGGAGGCCAGGATCACCTCCGGCTTCATCATTTGATCGAGCTTGCGGAAGAGATCCAGCTTGAGCTCGACGTTCTCGCTTGCCGCCTCCACGACCAGGTCGGCTTCGCGGACGTCTTCCAAAAGAGTGGTGGTGCGGATCTTCTGGGCGGCCCGGACCTGTTCCGGGGTGAGTTTTCCTTTTTCCGCGAGCTTGGCTGCGGATTGGGCGATCTCCTTCTGGGCCCGCTCGATCTGCGCGGGGATGATGTCCATCAGCGTGACCCGGTAGCCCGCTGTGGCGGCAACCTGGGCAATGCCGCTGCCCATGGCGCCTGAACCGATGACCGCGATGTGCCGGATTTCCATATTCCCCTCCAGGGACGGATGAACAGGAAGCGCGATCTTGGGCACCCCCAGGGCGTGGTGGGACATCGGGCTCAGAGCAATTCGATCGCCAGCGCGACCGCCTCGCCGCCTCCCAGGCAGAGGCTGGCCAGTCCCCGCCTGCCGCGGGACTGCTGAAGGGCGTAGATCAGGGTTACCAGGATCCGGGCGCCGCTGGCCCCAATGGGGTGGCCCAGGGCGATGGCTCCTCCGTGAACGTTGACCCGGCCCCAGTCCCAACCCTCGGTCTCCAAACCCTTTCCGTCGGCGAGGACCTGGGAGGCAAAGGCCTCATTGATCTCGATCCGATCGTAGTCCGCCAGCTTGCGACCTTCTTTCTTAAGCAGCTTGCGGATCGCAAAGATCGGCGCCGTGAAGAGCTCGAGGGGTGGAACGGCCGCTTGGGCATAAGAACTGATTCGGGCCAGGGGGTGGAGACCCTCGGCCTGCGCTCGAGCGGCGCTCGAGATGACCAGGGCCGCCGCCCCGTCGGTGATGCCCGGAGAGTTCCCGGCGGTGACCACCCCATCCTTTTCGAAAGCCGGCTTCAAGCGCGCCAGGGCTTCCAGACTCGTGTCGCGGCGCGGGGCCTCGTCGACCTCGAAGCGCAGGGCCGTTCCTCGGGATTGAGGAACTTCAACCGCGACAATCTCCGAGCGGAACTGCCCCTGGTCGATGGCGGCCAAGGCTTTGCGGTGGCTCTCCAGGGCGAAAGCGTCCAGTTCCTCCCGCCTCAACTCGAACTTGCGTGCGATCCATTCGGCGCTGTTGCCCATATGGGTATGTTGGAAGGCACACCACAACCCGTCATGGATCAGGCCGTCCACCAGGATGCCATCGCCCAGCCGGTAGCCACCCCGCGCCTGGGAAAGGAGATAAGGGGCAAGGTCCATGTTCTCCATTCCGCCCGCGACGATCAGGTCGGCATCCCCCGCTCGGATCATGCTGGCGGCGACCATGACGGCCTTTAGTCCGGAGCCGCAAACTTTGTTCAGGGCTGTCGCGCCGACATGCACTGGGAGCCCGGCTTGGACGGAGGCTTGGCGAGCGGGAGCCTGGCCGATGCCCGCGGAGACCACATTGCCCATCAGGACTTCCTCAATCTGTTCCGGGTCGACAGCGGAACGCCGCACTGCCTCGCGAATGGCTGCCGCTCCCAAGGCCGGGGCGGGCAGGGAGGACAGCGACCCGCCGAATTTTCCGATGGCCGTCCGGCACGCGCTGAGGATGACCGGGTCGTGATCTTCGCTCATGGGGGTGAGATCTCCTGCCACGCCTGGCTCAGCCGGCGGTAGGTTTCCTCCAGGGTTTCGGGGAGGACGCGGGTGTCTGCCAAGGCAGCCATGAAGTTGGTATCTCCGGTCCAGCGAGGGACGACGTGCAAGTGGACGTGGTCGACAACGCCCGCCCCGGCACTCTCGCCCAGGTTGACCCCCAGGTTGAAGCCTTGGGGGGCATAGACACGGCGCAGCGCCTTCAGGGCGGTTTGCGTAAGAGCCATGACCTGGGCCAGAGCCTCCAGAGGCACGTCCTCCAGCGTCGCCGCATGGAGGTTGGGGACCACCATCAAGTGGCCGCTGGTGTAGGGAAAACGGTTGAGGAGTACGAAGGCGTGCTGGGCGCGATGGAGGAGGAGCGAGGCGGCATCGTCCGAGGAGGCCAGGGCTTGGCAGAAGATGCACCCTGTTCGGGCCGGGTGATTCTCAATGTACTGCATGCGCCACGGTGACCAGAGGTGCTTCATGCGAGGCCTGTGCCGAGGATTGTAGCAGATTATGGCCGCCGCCTGCCCTGCTCTCGAGGGCTCAGAAAGGCCCACGGTCCTCCCGCCCGTTGATGCAACAACCGTTGCGAGAACTTTGGGGCCATCATCACAGCGAGCGCAACCTGGGGGAAAGAGACCTCGCCTTGCAGGGCTTTTTTGGCTCTGGTATAATCTTCGTTCCCCGGCCGGGGAGAACGCGCGCCGACGTAGCTCAATCGGCAGAGCAACCGCCTTGTAAGCGGTAGGCTACGGGTTCGATTCCCGTCGTCGGCTTCCGTCGCGGGCCTTCGAGCGGGAGCCGAAGGCGGTTGGGATCGTGTCGTTCGATGGCAGGGCCGGGAAAGGTTCAGGGGCGGTTACCCAAGTGGCCAAAGGGGGCTGACTGTAAATCAGCTGGCAGAAGCCTTCGGAGGTTCGAATCCTTCACCGCCCACTGCCCGCGTAGCTCAGTCGGTAGAGCACACCCTTG
>JBEKXU010000039.1:0-27899 GCA_049511715.1 Anaerolineales bacterium | reverse complement strand
GGGTGCGGCGGTTGGGTTGAAAAGACTCTGGCAATTCGGGTTCACCACTGTCCTGCCTGCGGTCTCGTGCTCGACCGCGATGTGAATGCGGCTCGAAATATCCTGCATCTTGCTCTTGGCACAGGCTACTCCTACCGCCCGGACGGGGCGGGCAGAGCGTAACGTGACCCAACGGGGTGTGCGTGCTCTGCGAAGCTGTCCCCTTTAGAGGACAGAGAACGTCACATCCAGCCGGAGGAAAGGATTTCGATTGGCTTTCAGGCCAAGCAGCTTGGTCCGGTGATGCGCCTGAGCCCGGTCGAGAGGCATTTCCCGTATCATCGAGAGGCTTCCCAGTCCCCGCCTCCGGAAGCCTATGAGAACCTGCTGGGGGACGTCCTCGTGGGTGACGCCACACTTTTTGTGCGTGCAGATCAGGTCATGGCGGGGTGGGCCGTTGCTATCCCTATCCAGCAGGCCTGGGAAACGAATGGCCAACGGGGTCTGTGTTCCTACCCCGCGGGGAGTTGGGGGCCGGACGAAGTTGGTAAGCTCCTGTGCCAGGACGGTCGATCCTGACTCTCTCCCGAACGGGCGCGAAAGGATTGAAGTGCTAAGGGTATTTCCGGATGTTTCCTCATTGGCACGTGCCGCGGGCGATCTATTCGTGGCGCGGGTGGATCGATCGGCTGATCCGTCAGCATTCCGTGTCGCTCTGGCCGGAGGGGAGACTCCCGAGGAACTCTACCGGCTTTTGGCGGCGAACCCGTACCGCCACAGGATTGGCTGGGAGCGAGTGCACCTGTTCTGGGGAGATGAGCGATGCGTGCCCCCGCAGGACGCCAGAAGCAACGAGCGCATGGCCTGCCAGGCGCTGATTGATCACGTGCCTGTTCCACCGGAACAGGTGCATCCGATACGGTGCGCGGGTTCCGCGCAGCATGCCGCCAGGGAGTATGGACGGCTCCTGCAGTCCCTTTTTGGCTCTCAGGGGCCGACCTTCGATTTAGTTCTTCTGGGTCTGGGAGAAGACGGGCACACGGCCTCACTCTTCCCCGGTTCGCGGTCTCTCCTAGAGACACAGGAGCTCGCTGTGGCAACGCGGGGCGGCGATCCGGACCTTCCCCGGGTGACGCTCACAGCCCCCGTGATCAACCGTTCTGAGTGCGTCATCTTCCTGGTTTCCGGCCATGGCAAGGCTAATGCCCTCCAGGCGGTCCTGGAAGGGAGCCCTGACCCCTCCCGATGGCCCGCTCAGCTCATTCGACCGCAAGCCGGAGACCTGTTCTGGCTCGTGGATCAGGCGGCGGCAAGCCTGCTCCAGAAGTTCCCCTGAACCTGCACCTCGTCGATGATGATCAAGGGCGTCCGCTCCAACTGACGAAGGAAAGCCTCCAGATGCTTCTCATGGTTCGCAGTGGCGAGCCTGATGTCCCATTGGGTCGCGGGGGCAAACTAGGCCCTGTGGCCAGCCAAGCAGGCCTTCATCCCCAAGGCGACGGCCAAGTGGGTCCCCGGCCTGGCCCGCCGGGGCTTGCCCGTGCCTGGAGGTCCGACGAAGATCACGTTGTCCCGGCCATCGATGAAGGACAGCGTTGCCAGGAGGAGCCTGTCTGCGGAGCCAGGCACCATCTGCGGGCGCCCATTGGTCTGGTAGGCAAAGTCGGATTCTTCGACCGTCTTGCGAGCAGGAAAGCGAGCAGCACGAAGGCGCGCTTCTCCACTTTGGGCCTGACGGGCCAGCCCCCCTGGGGCAAGTCCGGGGCCCTCTTGCCCCAAAAGCGTTGTGAGGAAATCCTCGTAGGTCCAACTCCCACTGCGGGCCTGTTCGGTAACACAGGGGACTACTTGTCTGCCCCGCGGGCCAGGCCGGACGCAGGATGAGGAGCTTTCGCCTGGCGGAGGAGGTAGGCCAGGTCGTTCATGCCACCACCTCCTCCGCAGTCAGGGCATCACAGATGGCCAAGTTCCGCCGGCTTTGACAATGATCGCACGCACACCAAGTTATCAGCCGGGACGGCGCCGGCGTCGTGCTTGGCCGGCCTGATTCATCGGAAGTGCCTTCCCGCCAGACTATCGAAGCCTCATTGGATCTTATCTGCGGTCAGCACGATAGTCTCATTGTTGTTCCCGCCCGTGGCTACCGATTTAACAAATCCAACCCCCTTGGCGTACCAGGACGTAGTGTTCTCCTTGCTGGCACCGAGCTGCATGGTCTTCCCCTGAACGATGGCCGACACGACCACGTTCTTGGTACACGTCGCCTTGGCCGTGTCGAACGTCCCGGCTGGCACGGTAATCGTATCGGCGCCGGCGGCGGTGCAGCTGATTTGGTCGGATATTTGGGAAGTCACTTGCCTGCCGTTGCTGGTGACCGTCCCAGTGGCAGTCACGTTTTGAGACCATGCGTTTCCTTTACTGAAGGAAGCCGGGATCGTGTAACCATTTGCAGTGGTGGTCTCGGAGGTCATGGTCGCGGTCATGGCTGTAAAGCTGAGACTGCCCGCTCCTGCGTCCAGCGCCGCCAGGTTACCGCTCTGGCAGCTCCATTTGATGGACGGGTTGACTCCCGTGCTGAATTGGTAGCTGGTGGTAAAGCCCGTGTCGCTCGTTGGGGTTACCGTCTCGGTATAGGTGTAAGGTCCTAGATTGCCGCCAGTGCTGGCGTAGGACCAGCTGGCCCCGGATGGAATCGGGTAGTAGGCGTTCGAACATCCCCCGCTGGCAGACGCGCTGACTGGCTGAGTTGGCACGGCAAGTGTGCTGCCTGTGCTCACAGATGGCGCACTCGTAGCTGGCGCGCTTGTGGCTGGCGTGCTCGCAGGTGAAGGTGAGCAAGCCATTACAACCGTGATGAACACGATGCTACCGACGATGAGGCGTAAACGACGTGGTTGCATACCCTTGATCTCCCTCGATTTTTCGGATCCTATGCGCGGGTTAAGCGAAACGGCGTATCATAGCATGCCATGACCCCAGTTCAAGATAGAAGACCGGATCGCGGAAAATGCTGCCGGACCGGTACTCATTCACCCATCCGAGAGGCCGGCGGGGCGGGGGCCTTTTCTGGCACCGGAGCGGTGATGGGCAGTAAGAACCCGAAAGCGATCCACATCAAGGCCAGCAGTCAACCTGCCTCTTCCCCGGTCTTGATCGGTCCGGCCAGGAAAGCCATTCATCGGCTCAATTCGGATGCCAAGCTGGACGGTCTTCGAAAATACGGTATCTTGATCCTGATGGACCCCAAGAACGTCACGGGCGACCAACCTGCGAAAAACCACCAATTCGTTCAGGTGCCCTTTATCGACCTGGTTAATTCAGACGCTTTTGATCAATACGTGCTGGAACACAAGGGATGCCATGCATGCCCCATAAAGTGCGGGAGAAAATCGCGACTGAAAACGGCCCCTATTCCGTCGAGTTGGAGGGGCCGGAATACAAGACCACCAATGCCCTGGGGCCCATGCGCTGGTTGAGCGATCCGGAAGCCATCCTGTATGCCAACCGCCTCTGCAACCAGTATGGCATGGATACAATCTCCACCGGCGTAACGATTGCTTTTGCGATGGAGTTGCACGAAAAAGGGCTGCTCGACGATGCGGAACTACCCCTCGAATGGGGAGATCCAAAGACCGTCGTGGGTCTGATCGAGCGGATCGCCCACAGTCAAGGGGTCGGAAATATCCTGGCCGACGGGACTTGCCGCGCAGCAGAAAGGATCGGCCGGGGGGCGGACTACTACGCCATGCAGGTGAAAGGGTTGGAGTTGCGCCGCCAGGAGCCAAGGGTTTCAAAAGGTTTCGGCCTCGGCCACGCCACCAGCAACCGCGGCGCAGACCACCTGTATGGGATGCCGTCGATTGACCTTTCAGGCGCGGTGGATACCGCCAGGCACATCTTCCCCGCGGCCATCGTCCCTGAACTTATGAATCCCTCGAACGAAAAGTACAAGCCGGAGATGGTTGTCTACGGGGAGCATTTCTGCGCAATTACCGATTCCTTGGGGATCTGCAAATTCAGCACAGTGGAAGAGTACAGCCTTTTTCCAGAAGACCTGGCTCCGGGGATTACAGCCCTTTGGGGCGAGGCCATTACGGGAGAAGAACTCCTGCTCATTGGAGAGCGCATTGTAAATCTGGAGCGCTTATACAATGTCCGCGAAGGGTTGGGACGCGAACAGGACCATCTGCCCCGCCGCTTCACGGAAGAGCCCGCGCCCCTTTATAATTATGAGCTGGACCCGGTTTCCGGGGAGATGAGGCGTTCGAAAGACCCGATTCGCATTGGGAGAATCCAGGACTTTGAAAGCATGTTGGACCGCTATTACGATCTGCGCGGGTGGTCTCGTGACGGCGTGCCGACCCTGCAGACTTTGAAACGTCTGGGATTGGAAGGATATGCGACCGGCAGAGAGGCCAAAACGGCGGGGGCTGGATATGGCTAGATTTGACTACGCACGCGCCGTCTCTCTGGATCACGCGGTCAGCTTGATCAATGATCCTGCTTATAAATCCAGGCTCCTGTCGGGGGGCACGGACCTACAGGTTTATCTGCATCAACACCCAGCCGACTTTGACCGCGTGGTGGATATCAGCCTCCTCCCGGAGCTGAAGATCATTCAATCCAGCGGCGCTGAAATCACCCTGGGCGCCGGCGTCACCTTTACGGAGGTGATCGAGTGCGCGCTCTTGCAGGATACGGTCCCTTTCCTGGCGGAAGCCTGCCGCGCCGTTGGCAGCCCGCAGATCCGCAACCTTGGCACTATGGGCGGGAATGTGGTTAACGCGGCCGCCTGCGCCGACACCTTGCCGGTCCTCGTTTGCCTGGACGCAGTTGCCCATTTGAAAGGCCCGCGAGGCGAACGAGACCTGCTGGTCGCAGAATTGGTGTCGGGGCCCAACATTACACAAATAGGACCGGGTGAGCTCCTGACCCATTTCACCTTTGAAATCCCACCCGAAAGATCCAAGACGGTCTTCATCAAGCTGGGCCGCCGGAATGCCCTGGCGATCTCTCGGCTCAGCATCGCTGCAATGGGCCGCTTAGATGGGCGCGGCCAAGTCGATTTTGTCCGGATCACTCCGGGAGCCGCTACGCCACAAACGGTGCGTTTGAAACGGATTGAGGCGATGCTGCTCGGCAAGCCGCTGACCTCTGAACTCATTCACTCGGCCGCCCTTCAGGCCGCCGATGAAATGGTTGCGCAGGCAGGCCGGAGGTGGAGTTCGGAGTACAAGAGTCCGGTGATTTCCTGTCTGGCGGAACGCGCCTTAGCGCAAGTTCTCAGCAGCGATCCGTCCCCGGCCGCGAGAAACGGTCCGGCAATTTGAGGGATGAGATTTCAGGCCAGGGCGATGCCTCGCTTCGACCCCAGGCGAACTCATGCACGGGAATGGGTAGACAGCCCTTTCGAAGACCACGGATAGGAAGAGCGGATGCTGATCGAATTCGTTTTGAACCATCATAAGGTCGGCGCGGAGGCCCCCCCGGATATCACCCTGTTGACGCTGCTCCGGGATCATTTTGGATTGACCGGGACAAAACAGGGATGCGAAATCGGGGAGTGCGGGGCCTGTTCGGTCATCCTGGACGACCGGCTGGTGAGTAGCTGCATGGTGCTGGCGCCTCAGGTGGGCGGCCGAAAGGTCACTACGATTGAAGGGATCCGTGGACCGGAGAATACCCCCAATGATTTGCAGGAGAACTTTATTGAATACGGGGCGGTCCAGTGTGGTTTTTGCATACCCGCCATGGTCCTGGCAGGCGAGGCGCTGCTCCTAAGGAACCCCCAGCCAACCCGCGCTGAAATTCGCGAGGCAATCAGCGGGAATTTGTGCCGCTGCACCGGATACCAACAGATCGTCGACGCGATCCAGGCAACCGCGCGGAGGCGTTTGAAAAAAGTGCGGGTGGAGGGGTAGAGAAAGCATGACCAAGGTCCAGAGTATCGGCAAACCGGCCCGGCGAGTGGACGCGCTCGAAAAAGTACTTGGGACGGCCAAGTACCTAGGCGACTATAAGCTTCCGGCCATGTTGTATGCACGCGCGTTGAGAAGCGAACAACCTCACGCCAAAATACGATCCCTGGATGTAAAACCCGCCCTGGCCGTTCCGGGAGTCCAGGCGGTCGTTACCGGTGATGATTTCGTAGACCATGGCTTATATGGTTTTCCAACAAAAGACAAGTATATGCTGGCTTACCAGAAGGTCCGCTACGTGGGCGAGGCGATCGCGGCCGTGGCCGCGGAGACACCCGAGGCGGCCCTGGAAGGCATTCGTGCCATCCGCTGCGAATTGGATCCTCTTCCATTGCTGCTGGATATGGATCACGCCCTGGACCCGGACGCGCCTCAAGTCGGCCCGGAGCGCGGGGATGGGCAGCACCCGAACTTCTTGGATCTTTCCAAGGTGCGTCTGGGCGAGCCTTTGTCGATCTTGGAAACCTGTGCGGTAACCCTGGATCAGGAGTACCGGACGGATCACCAGGAACATGCCTACCTGGAGACCGAGGGAGCGCTGGCCATCCCAACTCCAGAAAAAGGGATCCTGGTTTATTGTTCAAACCAGAGCCCTTTCATCAATCGAGGATATCTGGCGATGGTATTGGGGCTGCCCCTGGATCAGGTCCGGGTGATCCAGCCGCCGGTAGGGGGCTCATTCGGCGGCAAAGACGACTTGAATTATGAAACCTCTGCGCAGGTGGCCGCCCTGGCGATCAAGACCGGACGCCCGGTACAGATGACTTTCTCCCGGGATGAATCGATGGTCGCCAGCTATAAGCGGGATGCGATGCATATGCGTGTTCGTCTCGGTGCGGATTCTGGCGGAACGCTGCGCGCCTGCAAGTTTGAAGGGACTCTGGATTCGGGGGCCTATGCTTCACAGAGCCCATTTACCGGTTGGCGAGCATCGATCCATGCCATGGGTCCCTATCGTTATGAAGCCTGTGATGTGGATATCACCGGTGTTTATACAAACAACGGCTTCTCGGGCGCCTTCAGGGGCTTCGGCAACCCGGAGGTTACTTTTGCGATTGAACAGGCCATAGACGAGATGGCGGATCGGCTCGGACTCGACCCGATCGACTTCCGCCTGAAGAATTGCTTGCGGGCAGGAGACGAGACCCCGCATGGTCAACGTCTGACCGAGGCCGTCGGATTGACGGAGTGTTTGAAGAAAGTTCGTCAGATGTCGGATTGGGTCCGAAAACGACGAGATTTTCCGGCCCAAAATGCCGCCTCCGCCATCCGGAAGGGGATCGGGGTGGCCGCCTTCTTCCACGGCCTATCCATGGGAGCGGAGGGAGAAGATTCTGCCTCAAGCACGATCAAAATAGAAGATACCGATACTATTACGCTGACCTCGGGTTTGACCGATTACGGCACAGGTTCCCGGACCGTGTTCACGCTGATCGCCGCCGAGGAATTGGGTGTAAGGCCGGAGCGGATCCAAATGCTCAGGCCGGATACGAATACTTCCATAGACTCGGGAGCAACCGTAGCCAGCCGTTCCACGATCGTGGGGGGAAACGCTACGGGTGCGGCTGCTCGCAGCCTGGCGCAAATGCTCGATCTGGCCGCCGCCAATCTCTTTGCCTGCCAGCCCTCCCAACTGTCACGTGATGGAGAGGCCTATGTCGGCCCTGACGAAAAGCCAGTGGCCTGGGAGCAGGTCGTCGAACATGCCCGGCGTATGGGCTTGGTCTTATCTGCCCAAAGCCGTTGGTCGTCCCCCGCCATTCACTGGGATAGCAAGACCGGTCGCGGGATGCCTTATATCGATTTCCATTATGGCGCGCAGGTTGTAGAGGTGGCCGTCGATATGGGCACCGGCAAAACCGATGTGAGCGGAGTTTGGGCAGCCCACGATGCCGGGAAGATCCTTTTCCCCCAAGGGGCCTATGGCCAGGTTTACGGTGGCATAACTCAGGGCCTGGGGTATGCCTTGCTGGAACAGGTGATCTTCGACCGTGGATATCTGCAAGCGACCAATTATGACGAGTACTTGATTCCGACCGCGATGGATGTCCCGGATATTCAGGCTGCTTTCATCGACACCCACAGCAGCATCGGTCCATTTGGCGCCAAGAACATTGGTGAACCTGCCTTGGTCCCTGCTGCTCCGGCGGCTCTTAATGCGATCGCACATGCCACCGGCAAACGCATCCGTGAGCTGCCCGCCAACCTCGAACGCGTGCTGCTAGGCCATGATTTGCAAAGACCTGGGGGAACCACATCATGCAAATTAGGCCTGCACATCCGGAGCATCGGTTGAGCCGCCCCAATGATCGTGGAAGAATCCACCCTTCCCGAATCGCTCACAGGGATTCTGGTATCAGAGGGGCGGATGATGTCGCCCTCGCCTGGAGGCGGGGGGAGTTTCCGGCGCTCCCGCCTGTCTGTTGACCTTGCTCAAGAAGCTATCTGGCCTCAAATCTGAACCGCACTGAGTGCCAGGCGCTGCTGGAATGCGATCAGCCCGATCTGAACCTGAGTACGCGCTGCGGCCTGCTCCGTTTTAACCGGACGGGCCGGCTCTGCCGAGCGTGGGCGAACTGCACACTGGCCCTGTCGCAACAGGGACCGCACCCGGGCCCAAGTCCCGGCGCATGGGCGATCTGGCCAACCCGGCGCAGCATGAAGGATCCGCGTCAACACCTGTCCGGTGCTCGAGACCCCACGCATCCTCAAGAAATGATCCAGGGGGAGGTCGGCGGCTAAATGCCGTCAGCAAATGGATCGATGACCGGCCGAATGCCGTCCATCATTGGATAGAGAATCGGGCACGTCACGCCGGCGTCCATGTACTCGCGGACCTTGGCTCGGCATTCGGCCGAAGTGCCAACGGCAATGAGGTTCCTCACAACCTCATCCGGGATCACGTGGCTCGCGCGAACATAGTCGGCCTCGGTCGCTGGCCAGCTCAATATCGACTGGACCTTTCTGGGCAGATCCCCGTCAACCCCGCTGGCTTTCATGATGTGCGGCTCCGTGGCCAGATAATAAGCCACCCGCTTCTTGCCTTCGGCCATGGCTGCCTGTGGATCGCTGTCGGAGGCGGCACACACGATCAGTTCGGGTCGATCCAGATCTTGCAGCTTCTTGCCTGCCTAGGCCGCGCCGCTCTTCACGAGAGCGAGCGCGCGGCGGACACAGTCAGCGGATACCACGTAATTCAAGGCCACCCCGTCACAAATTTCACCTGCTAGTTCCAGCATCTTGTCGCCGGTTGCGACGATGTAAATGGGGATCTCGCGTGGGCGGGTGTCTCCATAGGCCACATCCAATTGAACGCGATCAAGATGAACGAATTCGCCCAGGTAGCTGGTCTCCTTCATTGTAAACAGTTTACGAATCGATTCTACATACTCACGCATCGCTTTGAGCGGCGTTTGCCGTTTCACATCCACGCGTTCGGCATTGGGTTCCCACTAGGCTCCGAGGCCCAGTATCGGTCCACCGCGCCGATCGACCACTCCACCGAGTTCCCACGACGTGCTCCAGGTAGCCGCGATCACGGCCGCGGTTCTGGTCCAGATGGGCAATACCGCAGAACCCCCCGACCGTGCTGGGCTCGAGCCGACAAGGATGTTCATCAGGCTCACGATATCCGAAGCCACCAAGATGGACGCCACGACCCTCATGGAGCCTGATGGCCCTTAGGTCAGCGGCCCAAAGACCTGGCACGAATCTGAAATTGGGTAGCCGGGCTAGATCTCTTGTTTGCTAGGGCGGTCACCCCCAGCACCGCCCAGGCAATCAGCGTGGCGCACGTGGCGTAGTAGGCTTCATAATGAAACATTATGTTCTTGTTGAACAGGACGACGTAGGGCAAGTCAATGAGGAGACCCAGGGTCACGGCTTGAATTGGTTGTGTCGCGGCCAGCGCGACCACACCGATCACTGCGATCGCGAGAAGGTTGTTGCCGGCCGCATAGGGAGAGAGCAGCAGCGAAGCCGAGACCAGAAACGCCGCCTTCTCGCGGCTCAGGCTGGGGCCGGTCGAGAAAGCAACCCACACCGTGCCGCAAAGAATGAGGGTCCAGACTGCCCACGAGAACCAGGGGGACACTCCTAAACGCCCCATCCCCGAGAGTAGTGCAGAATCCATCACGCTGCCTCGATCTGGCATGGACAGCATGGCGGTCAGCCAAGGTTTTCCGAAGGGGATCATGGCCACCGCAACGACAGCGGCTAGCCCAACGGAGGCGGGGAGAATCCGCCGCAGCGGCCACGTTCGGACGACCAGGACGCTCACCACAACCAGAAGGAGCCAGGTTTCCTGTGGCTTCGCAGATGCCAGCAGGAAGCCGAGAGCGAGGGCCCAGGGCCTATGGGTGCGATAGGCGAAGAGAGAGATCAATATGCCCGCGAGGGGCAGGACTTCGATGTTTCCGTCGGCCAAGTTCCTCAACGAAGGAAACGAAGTGATCAGAAACACCGTTACGAGCCACTTGATTCTGCCTGGAGCAAGTTGAGCGACGCTCAGCACTTCGACGGCGAGTGTAAGGAAAGAAAGGATTCCCCAACTCGTCTTGAACGGAAGAAAACCGAGGGGAAGTATCGGAAGCAGGCTCCAAGGGGGATTGCGCAGTCCTGTTCCGTAGTGGGGCAATCCTCCTCTGAGCCCCGGCCAGATGCCTTGCCAGTCAATTCCCAGGGAAGATCCTTGGATCGGGAGGAGTTGAAAACAGACCACTAATGCGGCGGCGGCCACGCCCAAGAGCGCGGCGGCTGCGAGGTTCCGCAACACAGACTTCTTGGGGAAATCCTTCAGAGAAAGAGAAGTCATTAAATGATCGGGCTCGCCCCACGGCCGCTCGAAAGGGGCAATGTCAGCCGCGGCCATGAGGGCCGAGCACGAGTGCTTGAATTATGGCCGCTGGGCGGCTGGGATTCCTGCAGCCATTTGACAATCGCCAGGAGGTTGGCATCCGCATCCATTGGCAACTGTCCTTCCGGCCTGATGTCATAGTATGGGAAAAAGGGACAACAGGCTCAATTCCGTCGAAATGCAAGGCAAATGCAATGACACCGGCAAACTTCGCCGATGGTTGTCATGAGAAACGGTTGTCACCGAGTAGTCGTGGCCTGGGTTCAACGCCAATCGGCTCGGCCACAAAGGCAGAGCATGGTTGGCCGAGTGGCAGCTCCGGGTCTGGTCATGACTGGGGGACAATAGAGCGCGCTGGGAGGCGGGGTCTTTGGGTGTTTGTTATGGTGGGGCGTGTGGGACTCGAACCCGCAACCTTGTGCTTGAAGGCTGTCTCGTCAGGAGATGCCTTCAAAAAATGATGGGTCTCCGTGAACGAGGTTGGGCTGGGCATTCCGGTAAGGTTCCTGTGGCGACCATTGTGGCCGGTCGAAGGAGGGCCCTCGGCCGTGTCAAAAGACCTGAGAGAGGGATCTGAGCCCATCCAGCAAGCGGATCTTCTGACCGGCGCCCGGCGACAAGCTTTGACAGCTTCGGCCTCCCGCCGGGTCAAGCTCGATCTGGACCCATGAGTGGGTGACCGGGTGGCCGATGCTCAGCTTGCTGTGCTAGCCGAAAACCCTGACCGAGGTTTGGGGGGCAACTGGCTCACCCAGCTCGCCGGTAGTCATGGTGCCCTCCATTGAGGGCGCGAATCGTGATGAGCCTTCCGCGCCTCGGCCAGGCAGGCTGAGGCCCGATCTCCTCAGGAATCTTCTGCCCAATCCCCTGGTGCGGCCGTGCGCGGTAGAAGAATTCGCCATATTCCATAATTACCCGATGAAGTTGCCTGTCCCCGACAACGAACAGGTGGTCGAGGCATTCTCTCCTCATGCTCTCCAGGAATCGTTCGCAGATCGCGTTGGCCTTTAGAGCACGGTAGAGCGTCTTCAAGACTTCAATGGAGCTTGCCTTAGCGACTCGGGCGAAGTCGTCGGCGTACTTGCTGTCCCGGTCACGGATAAGGAAACGCGGGGTTGGGCCGTGGGGGGTCGCTTCCCGTAGCTGATGCACCACGCAGGCGCCAGTTGAGTGGGAGGAGACGCCAGGATGAACAACTCGCCGCGAACGGCGTTTGATGATGAAGAAGGCTTGGATCTTCCGGAAGGACAACTCGATGAGTGTGAGAAAGTTACAGGCCCAGACGATCTGGGCGTGATTCCGGAGGAAAACTGACCAATTCTGAGCATGGGCGGCGTGGGGCGAGCCACGCGGACATACTTCTGGATGGTCGACCCCCGGTCTGCCAATCCGGGGCAAGCTGGGGACCCGGAGGCCGAGTTTCATGAGTTCGCCACGGATGTGCTCCCCCGCCCCGTCCCGGGATCCCTCCGGGAGAACCCGCCTTCGGGGTCCCACGCCCCAAGGGCAGTTCCCCCTGGCCATCTGTTGGTTTAGGGCGATGGTTTCCGATGCGGCCCGGGGGCGCCCACCCCGATTGCGGGACTTGAGCCACCAGACCAGCCGGAAGCCTTGGCGATGCCAGCGCAGGAGGGTATCGGGCTGGAGGATGAGTTGCTGGCGAAGGAGGGCGTTCTCGGCAACGAGTTGGGGCTTGCTGCGAGTGAAGTCGAAGGCAAACCCGAGAAGGGCAGAAAAGCGAGAAGACCTGGGGAGATGGAGGCAAGCCAGTTCCAGAGAGGCCAATGCGGAGCGGATGCGTTGGATAAACCGGTGGACTAAGGAAGACATGTAGAAAAGGCCCCTGACGGAGAATCAAAACCCACAAGTGGAGACCGTAGAGGTCCAACGGAGGCTTGCTGTCGGGCGGATGGAATTCGTGTAGCGCAGGAGGATTCCCCAGAAAGAGGGCGTCTTGGTTTGATTCATTAAGAGAGAAGTTGTTGAATATTACACAATGGCGTTGTATAGTACTCAATAAGATGACCGAGATCCAATCGCTGGCGCGTGGGCTGAAGATCTTGGACCTTCTCGCGGCTTCGCCGGACGGGATCGGCGTCTCGGAGCTCGCCGGGGTCCTGGGCGTGGACAAGGGCAGCGCCTCTCGTCTGGTCGCCACTCTGGCCCGTTACGGCTACGCCGAGAAGGATGAGAATACCCGTCGCTATCGCCTTGGTCCGCAAGTGGTCAGCCTCAGCCGCAGCCTGTTGCTGGGCACACCTTTGCGCGAAGCCGCCAAGCCCTTCTTGCGTCAGCTGACAGAGCGCACGGGCGAGTGCTCGCACTTGGCGGTGCTGATGCAGGGCAAGGCGCTCTACATCGACCAGGTTGAATCGCCTGCCACCCTGCGCGTCAATGTCCAGGTTGGGCAGACTGCGCCACTGCACTGTACCGCCTTGGGCAAGGTGTTGCTTGCGTTCAACGGGCTGGAGCGGAAGGGACCATTCGAGTCCTTTACCCCGCGCACGCTGACGGACCCGGATCTGCTGGGCAAGAACCTAGAGCAGGTCTGCAAACAGGGTTACGCCTTGGACGATGAGGAATACGACGCCGGCGTACGCTGTGTTGCCGTTCCGGTCTACGATTTCCGCGGCAAAGTAGCCGGCAGCCTGGGGATCTCCGGCCCGGCCACCCGGCTGACGGTCGAGCGCCTCCCGGAACTCGCCGCCATTGTGGTCGAAATCGGCAAAGCCCTTTCCGAAAGGATTAGCTTCACCCGCACGTGATTCGTCTGGGAATTCGATCCCAGATGAATCTCCCAATCAAGGATCGGATGGGGTCCTAGACCGTATGACCAGACCCTCGCATGATGAAATCACCCGCCAGCGCGAGGCGCGCGCCGCGATCCTCGCCCGGACCGGCAGCCTGCCCGCCGCCCTTGGGCAGGGCCTCGTCCCGCGCCGAGTGGGGCTGACCCTCTCCGAGGCGCTGGTGCTCGGACTCCTTCAGCAGGACGTGCGCACCTATTTCTGCGTGCTCGGCCACGGGTCGACGGACGTGGGCGAGGTGCTGCGCGTCTACCAGTCGGCTGGGCTGCTCAAAGTCTTCGGTCTGCGCAGCGAGATTGAGGCCTCCCACGCCGCTGCCGCCCTCCGGTGGGTGACGGGGGAAAAAGCCGCCGTTGTGACTTCGATAGGACCAGGGGCACTGCAGGCTCTGGCCGCCTCCATCGTCCCGGCTTCCGACGGCCTGGGCGTCTGGTATTTGTTCGGAGACGAGACCACCGAAGACGAAGGCTTCAACATGCAGCAGGTGCCGAGGCACATCCAGGGACAGTTCCTGCAGCTGGCCGCGAGTATGAGCCGAGCTTATAGCCTGCACACACCCTTAGCTTTGCCGACCGCCCTGCGCCGCGGTCTGGCGACAGTTGACCACCCGTACCGGCCTGGGCCCTTTTACCTGCTCCTGCCGATGAATACCCAACCCGCCTGGTTGCCCGACTTCAACCTTGAGGAGTTGCCCGTCGGCTCCCCGCTGCCCGTTGCAGCGGCCGAAGGAGATTACGCTCAGGCGGCGGACTGGATCCGCTCGGCTGAACGCGTTTTGGTCAAGGTGGGCGGGGGCGGCCGAAACGCCGGCCCGGAGCTGATCGTTCTGCTGGAGCGCTCGGGTGGGGTGCTGGTGCACACGCCTATCGCCACGGGCTGTATCCCGTACGTCCATCCTCGGAACATGGCAGTGGGCGGCTCGAAAGGCTCGCTGTGCGGCAACTACGCGATGGAGCATGCTGACCTGCTCATCGCCGTCGGGACGCGCGCCGTCTGCCAATCGGACTGCTCGCGCACCAGCTACCCGTCCGTGAGTCATGTGATCAATATCAACGCCGACCTGGACGATGCCCTGCACTATGGCAAAACCCTGGCGCTAGTCGGGGACGTGTGCCGCACGCTGGCAAAACTGAACCAGGCCCTGGGTCAGGCGGGGGCGCGGAAGGCGGATGCCTCCTGGCTGGACGACTGTGCCGTCCAGAAGGCAGCCTGGGAGGCGCACAAGGCCCGGCGCTTCGCCTCTCCAGTCCTTCCTGACGGGTACTGGGGCGGACCGGTCCTGACCCAGCCCGCAGCGATCAAGATTGCCGCGGATTGGGCAAAGCGCCAGGGAGCCGTCTGCTTTTTCGACGCCGGGGACGTGCAGGCCAACGGTTTCCAGATCGTCGAAGATGAGCGCCCGGGCGACACCTACACCGAGGCCGGCGCCAGCTACATGGGTTTTGCCGTCTCGGCGTTGCTCTTCACCGCCGCGGTTTCCAAACCACGCTACGCCATGGCCCTCACCGGCGACGGATCCTTCACGATGAACCCCCAAGTCCTAATCGACGGCGTCGAGCACGGCGCGCGCGGCTGCATCCTGCTCCTGGACAACGGCCGCATGGGTGCCATAAGCGGGTTGCAAAACGCCCAGTACGGGGTGGATTTTGCCACCGCGGACAAGGTGCATGTGGATTATGTGTCCTGGGGACGAGCCGTCCCCGGACTGCTGGCACTCGACGGCGGGCGCACTCCTGGGTCGCTCCGCGAGGCCCTGGAACAGGCCGGAAAACATGCCGGGCTGTCGCTGATCCACATTCCGGTTTACTTCGGGCCCGACGAACTGGGCGGAATGGGCGTCTTCGGACGCTGGAACGTGGGCAATTGGTGCGAGGATATCCAGGCGTTGCGGCACGCGATCGGGTTATGAGGGGTTCGCCATGCAGGGACATCAAAGAAGAAAAGAAAGAGAGGAAAGCTCTCCCCTCGCGTCCGGAAATCCTGAGGCCTTATGAAGACTTTGACCCCTGAAAAAATAGCCGAGCTGGAAGAGATTGCACGCCAGTTGCGCGTGGACAGCCTGCGACTGGTGACCCGGCGCGGGGCGGGGCACCCGGGCGGGGCGCTCTCGGCGGCCGAGATCATGGCTGTGCTCTACTTCCACACCCTCCGCATCGACCCGGAGAATCCGGCCTGGGACGGACGCGACCGCTTCATCCTCAGCAAGGGCCACGCCTCGGCGTTGTTGTATGCCGCTCTGAGCCGGCGGGGCTTCTTCCCGATGGCGGAGCTGGACAACTGGGGTGAGGTGGATTGTCCACACCAGGCGCACCCGGACCGGTTCAAGACCCCCGGGGTGGACATGACCACCGGGTTGCTAGGCCATGGGGTGGCGGTCGGAACCGGGCTTGCGCTGGCCGCTCGCCTGAAGAATCTGTCCTACCGTACCTTCATTCTGCTGGGCGACGGGGAGTGCCAGGCCGGGATCGTCTGGGAGGGGGTCACAACGGCGGCCAAATTCCGGCTGTCCAACCTGACCGCCATTCTGGACTGCAACGACGTCCAGCTCGACGGTCCGGTCCACGAGGTCATGCCGCTCGAGCCGCTGGCCGAGCGCTGGTCGGCATGCGGCTGGCACGTAGAGGAGGTGAACGGGCACGCAGTCCGGCAGGTGGCGGAGGCGCTGGAGCTAGCGGCCGAGATCCACGACCGCCCGACCCTCGTCCTGGCGCGTACCACCAAGGGTAAGGGAGTCTCTTTCATGGAAAACAGCTCCTACTGGCACGGCAACGCCCCCAACGCCGAACAGCTCCGCCAGGCGTTGGTTGAGCTGGGTGAAGAGGTGTGCAGTGGCTGAGATCTCAATGCGCGAAGCCTATGGGCGGGCGCTGGCTGAATACGGTGTGGCAGACCCGCGGGTGGTGGCCCTGGATGCGGACACTTCCGCCTCCACGCTGTCCACTTTCTTTGCGCGGCGGTTCCCGGAGCGCTTCTTCAACATCGGCATCGCCGAGCCCTGCATGGTGGACGTGGCCGCCGGACTGGCGCTGGGCGGGTTCGTGCCCTTCGTCAACGGATTTGCCTCGATCCTGTCGCTGCGGGCGCTTGAGCAGATTCGTACCTGCGTGTGCTATGCCCGTGCCAACGTAAAGATCGCCGCCAGCTACGCTGGGATTTCCGATTTCAAGGACGGCGCCTCACACTATTCGATCACTGACCTGGCGAACGTGCGCGCCCTCCCGGAGATGACCGTCATCGTCCCGGCGGACGCGGCCGAGGGCGCTGCCTGGGTGCCGCTGGTCGCGGCCTGCGACGGACCGGTCTACCTGCGCATCAGCCGGGCCGGGACACTGCCGGTCTACCGTCCCGGGACGAAACTGGAGATCGGTAAGGGGCTGACGCTGCGGGACGGCAAAGACCTGACCCTGGTAGCAGCCGGGTCCATGGTGGGACGTTGTGCCCGAGCCGCCCAGGAACTCGCCGCTCGGGGCGTGGACGCCCGTCTGCTGGAGCTCCACACGCTCAAGCCTCTCGACCGCGACCTGATCCTGAAAGCCGCGGGCGAGACAGGGGCGCTGGTCACGGCAGAGGAACACAGCCTCATCGGAGGGTTAGGCAGCGCTGTGGCCGAGACCCTGGCAGAGGCGTGCCCGGTCCCGCTAGAGCGGGTCGGCATCCGTGATCGCTTCTGCCCGACCGGGCGGGACCTGGACAAGCTCATGGATATGTGCGGGCTGTCCATCGCCGAGCTCGTCGCCGCCGCGGGGCGCGTGCTGGAGAGGAAGACCAGTAAGACTTTCAACCGCAAAGGACATGACGTGGTACCCGAAGGGCAGGGAACACAAAGCATCAATAGTGAATCTCTGTAGATTTCATGTGCTTTATGGTTTTTCATCCGAAGGAGTCTTGTAAATGAAGATTGCGGTGATCAACGAGATCAGCGCTGCGGATAAGAATGCCGACATCCTGAAGGCTCTGGATGGCCGCGGGCATGAAGTCCTCAACCTGGGGAACACCAAAGCCGGCGAGACGCCTGGCTTGCTGTACATTCATACCGGGTTGATGTCCGCGCTGTTGCTCCATCTCAAGGCGGTCGACTTTGTCGTCGGGGGCTGCGGCACGGGGCTCGGTTATCTCAACGCTGTGATGCAGTTCCCGGGGGTGTTCTGCGGGCACTTGCTCACCCCGCTGGATGCCTGGCTGTTCGCCAGAATCAACGCCGGCAACTGTGTCTCGCTGGCTCTCAACCAGGGCTATGGCTGGGCCGGGGATGTCAACCTGCGCCTGATGTTCGATGCCCTCTTCACACCCGAGGCCGGGGCAGGTTATCCCTTGCACCGGGCGGAGCCTCAGCGCCAGGCGCGCGGCCTCCTGGAGCGGGTCTCGGCCGCCGCGCACCGCCCCATGGCAGAAATCCTGCCCTCCCTGCCGGAGGAGGTGGTTCGCCCGGCGCTGACCTTCCCGGCATTCCGCCCGGTGCTGCAGCAGGCAGCCGGGAGGGATCCTGGCGTTTATTCGGTGCTGGAAAAGGTTCACTAGACTCTCTTGTGAAGGCGTGTGACACAGCTGGCTGTACCCATCAGTGGAAGCACCTCTCTTGGGACCATGAGCTTCCACAATCTAAGAACTAGCTGACTGCCTTGACCACCTTCCGTGCTTGCGCATCGGCAGAGCAGGGGATTGAGTTGAAGTAGCCTTCCTGGGACAAGGGACCCTGGGGAGGCGACATGAGCAGTTGGCGGGATGACCATAAACTTCGGCGGCGCGCGAATGAACTGTGTCTCGGGAGCCTTGGTTTCGCTGCCAACATGGACCGGGTGGGACATGCCTGTTCTTCGCGGTCCAACTGGCTTGGGCGCTACCGCCGATCGGGCCGGGCGGGACTTCACTCCTGCTAGCGCGCTGCGTGACGACAGGCGCGCCGAACAGCCGAGCGCGTGGTCTCCCCAGTACTATTGGGCCTGCGCGAGGAACTGGAACGCACTTGGCCCCGCGGTTCGCGCCTCGTGGGGATCAGCACGGAAATCATTCATCCTGAGCCTGGCAGACGCCGGCTGCGGCCGCTTCCCTCGATCAGCACGATCGGCCCGATCCTACGGGGGCATGGGTATCCCAAGGGACCTGCTGCCCGGCAAAAGGGAGGCAGTGAGCCCGATCCCGCACCACGGGCGCGCCTTCCTGGGGATTTGCACCCGACAGGTCCGATCGGTCCCCGGAATCTTCGCAGGCCCAGGGGCGTTACCCGCTTCTGCTCGGGCCACACCCTGGCGGTGGTGGGCCGGGGTGCGAAGAGCCTCCTCGTGCGGACACAAGACCGCCAGCCTATTCTGTGAGCATTCTCTTGCATCCCTGGGCCTGGTTCGGGGTGCGGACGCATCTCCTAGATCGACAACCAAATGGCCGTCGCCGGTCGGTGGTCACACCCCTTGGGCTTCTCGATGGTCATGCGCCTGCACCTGTTGCTGGGTGTCCATCTCCTCTTCCTCCCGCCGGGGGAACCGAGCAGGGGCCCTCAGGTGGGGAGTTTCAACAACTTCAGGCAGGAGCGCGTTCGGCGCGGGTCGCGCGCCGACCTGCGCGCTCTGCGACGCACAGATCGAGCCTTTCTGCGTTATTTCCACCTCCACAACCCTCATCGAGCCCTGTATGTCTCTCAGGCCGGGACGCGCCATGCGTGCCGCCGGCTGGAAGGTCACCGAGCCCATCCACAACCGTTGCCGCCCAGCTTCTCCTCGGCTTCGTAACCGGATCCGCGCGCGCGACTCCGCCTTCCCCCGGCGCGGGGCCGCCTCTCCTTCATCCACCGGGTCGATGCCAGAGGTAATTTCGAAATCAATGGTTGGCCCTACTCTCTGGGCAAGAAGGTCGCCGGCCGTCCCATCATGGCCAGCTCCTTTGCGCACCGCCAGGAAATGGCGGTCAAGGTCGGCTGCCTGCTTTGCAAACGGTTCGCCTCCACGGTCCAGGAGCCATCGGTTGCACCCTGCTCCTGCGCGGAAGACTGTGAGCCTGGGAGTTCTCGATCTGACGATGGTACCCACCCATTAGCGACACAATCAAAAGGAGAGGACGATGACTGATACCACCGGCAAGATGCGGACGCGGACCAAGCTCTTCTATGGGGTGGGGGATCTTGGCAACGCCGTGGTCAATTCGGCGATCCAGTTCTTCCTGCTGAAGTTCTACACCGATGGCGCTCTGATCGTGCCGGCGCTGGCGGGCAGTGCCCTGCTCATCGGCAAGATCTGGGATTCCATCAACGACCCGCTGATGGGCTGGATCACGGATCGGGCCAAGTCCCCGCTCGGTAAACGGCGTGTCTTCATGATCTATGGGGCCATTCCTCTGGGGATCTCCGTCGCCTTGGTGTGGTTTGTGCCCCCCGGCATCGGCCAGGTGTTGAGCTTCGCGTGGATCGCCCTCACGTTTGCCCTCTTTGGCTCGCTTTGGTCGATGACCAATGTCCCCTACTATGCTCTGACCTCCGAGCTGACCGACGACTACGATGAGCGCTCCAGCCTGACAACCTACCGCATGCTTCTGGCGGTCCCGGCCTTCCTGGTGGGCGCCGCGCTGACGCCCGCCATCGTCGGCCTGTTCGCCCTGCAGCGAACCGGCTGGGCCTTCATCGGCATCCTGTACGGGATTATCTGCGCCGCGGCGCTGCTCATCTCGGCCGCCGGCATCCGGGAGCGGAAAGTGCGGACCGCCGCCCCGGGCGAGTCGTCACCGTTCAAATCGCTCGGCCTGGCCCTCAAGAATAGGTCCTTCGTCTGGCTGTGCCTGACCTATTTCGTGCTCAACCTCTCGTTTTCCTTTATCCAGATTCTGATGGCCTATTATGTTCAATACCAGCTCTTGATGACAGCACAGATCCCGCTGGTGATGGGGCTGCTGCTCATCATCGTGACAGCTTCGCTTCCGTTCTGGCGGTGGGTCAGCGGCAAAATGGACAAGGGCCCGGCCTATGCGATTGGAATGGGGATCGGTGCGCTGGCGGTGGTCATCACCTTCTTCATGCCGCACAGCCCCACGCCGTTCATCTACCTGATTTCCGTCCTGGCAGGCTTCGGATTTGCCGGCAACTGGATCTTCCCCTGGGCGATGGTGGCCGATGTGGCCGACTTCGATCGCCTGGAGACCGGCCAGCAGCGCAGTGGGATGTACTACGGGGTGTGGGGCTTCGCGACCAAAGTCTCGCAAGCCCTGGCCCTGGCGGCTACCGGTTGGACCTTGACCGGTTTCGGCTACGTGGCCAATGCCGCCCAGACTCTCCATGCCCTGCTCGGTATCCGTCTTTTCTTTGGGATCGTACCGGCGGTCTTGATTGCCGCTTCCTTGCCGTTTCTGTTCCTCTATCCGATCACACGCAAGAGCCACACGGAGGTGCGCCGCAAGCTGGAAGCCATGGATGCAGCGGCGGGCGCTCGCGGGCAAGCCTGAATCATCCAACTTGTGGAAGGAGTAATGGCAATGGACCCAATCCGTGTCGCCATTGTTGGCTGCGGCCGAATTTCTGGGTTGCATCAGATGGGTTACCGCGGCCGTGACGATGCCAAGATCGTTGCCGTCTGCGATACCAACAAGTCCCTGGCCCGCAAGAAGGCCGAGGAGTGGGGTGTGGAGAAGGTCTACACCGATTACCGGAAAGTGCTGGAAGACAAAGACTTGGACCTGGTCGAGCTGCTGACCCCTCACTACCTGCACTGCCCGATGACCGTCCAGGCCTGCCAGGCCGGCAAGCACGTGTCGGTGCAGAAGCCCATGGCGCTCAGCGCGGCCGAAGCGGACGAGATGATCGTCGCGGCGGACAAGGCCGGTGTGCTTCTGCGCGTCTACGAGACCTTCGTGTTTTACGCCCCTGCCATGCGCGCCCAGCAGATGATCGCGGCCGGCGAGATCGGCGAGGTGCGCGCCGTACGCCTGCACGTCTCCACCGGGACGGGGGACACCGCCTGGCACGTGCCGCTCTCCGCTTGGCTGTGGCGCTTCAATGAGAAGCAATGCGGCGGCGGCCCGATGGTCTTCGACCATGGCTACCACCTGTTCTCGCTGGCCTACTACCTGGGCGGACCGGTGGAACGGGTCTATGCCTGGATCGACAAGACCCGCGTTTCCCAGGCGGCTGGCCTGGTGAGCATCGATGCCCCGGCGGTAATCATGTTCCAATACAAAGCCAAACGCTGCTACGGCCTGTTGGACATCGAACACACGCCCGCCATGCGCATCTACTCGGATTACTACGCCGACGACGACCGTATTGAGGTGATCGGTGACAAGGGCATGCTCTTCATTAATCGCTACACCACAAGGACGGTCGACCTGCCCGAGCTGATGCTCTTCAAGGACGGCAAGACGGTACCCGTCCCGGTCGAGGGCGTGGAATGGCACGACAGCTTTATCGGGGCTACACACGATTTCATCGAAAAACTAAGGACTGGCGGTCAGCCGCGTCTGGACGGTCCCACGGGCAAGGCGGTGTTGCAGTTCACCCTGGCGGCGTTGCAATCCGCCGCAAGCGGAAAGGAAGTCCGGCCGGTGGATGTCAAGTGAATTACTTTTCCGCTGAAGCGGGCAGCTTCCCGATTCGTTGGCCCGCCTTTGGGGTTCACGGGTCTCCCCAGACGTTTGCCGCAGGGACCGGCACTTTCGGAGCGTTCGGACGATTCCAGCCCTCCGCTTGGGTCACAGTTTTGGCGCAGACCTTCTTGTTCTTGAGAGAGTGCCCCTTTCGGCAGAGCGGCCTACGCCTGCAGCCACCGCAGGTGCGGTCCATGCGCACGCCTGAAGGCAGTGTTCTTGCGCCGCTGCTGACGACCGAGGCGCGACATCGCATTTCTTGAGTTTCTAAAGGAGTTGTCCGGGGTGCGATCACGGCCGGCCGCAAGATTTCCGTCCGGGCCGAGGCGCAAGCGCTAAGGAAGGAGACCTGTGAAACGCTGGAATGGATGGGGGAACGTCGCCACGACTTACTTCGTTCCGGAATCGGCAATGGTTTACCTGCGCGGCGTCCTGGGAGAGTTGAGCGCACTTCCGGACGCGACCCAGGAGGACATCCTGCCATCCGTTCCGAAATCCCGATTGCCGGCGCACCCGTTGGTCGACACGGACGCTCGGACGCGCCTGCTGCATGCCCGCGGCCAGAGCTTGCCCGATTGGGTGGCGTTGCGCTCCGGGCGCATCCCGGCCTTCCCGGACGGCGTGGCCTGCCCGGCCTCGGAGGACCAAGTGCCTGACCTGCTGGCCTTCGCCCGCCAAGCTGGCGCCTGTGTGGTCCCCTATGGCGGCGGCTCGAGCGTGGTCGGGCACATCAACCCGGTCAAGAGCGACGTCCCGGTGCTGACCGTGGACATGGGCAACCTGGACAAGCTGCTCGACCTGGACGAGGCCAGCCGCGTGGCGACCTTCGAGGCCGGCGTGACCGGCCCGGCACTCGAAGCCCGGTTGGTGGAGCGCGGTTACACGCTTGGCCACTATCCCCAGTCGCACGAGTACTCGACTCTGGGCGGCTGGATCGCCGCCCGCTCCTGCGGACAGCAGTCCTATTATTATGGCCGCGTCGAGAGCCTGTTTGCTGGCGGGCGCGTGGAAACGCCGGCAGGCCCGCTGGACCTGCCGCACTTCCCCGCCAGCGCTGCTGGCCCGGACGTGCGGGAGATGGTGCTCGGGTCGGAGGGACGCATCGGGATTATCGTCCGCGCCCAAGTCCGCGTGCGCCCGCGGCCGCAAGCCGAGCAGTTCCACGGCGTTTTCTTCTCGACCTGGGAGCAGGGAATGGAAGCCGTCCGCTCCATCGCCCAGCAGGGCATTCCCGTCTCGATGCTGCGCCTGAGCAACTCCCTCGAGACCGAGACGACCCTGATCCTGTCGGGCAAGTCTTGGATCGGGCCGGCAGATAAAGGATTGCGCCTGATCGGCTTCGGCGACCGGCGCTGCCTGCTCGTCTTCGGCGTGACCGGCAGTGCTGCTCACGTCCGGCGGGCGCGCGGCGAAGCCGTGGCCGTCTGCCGCAAGTGGGGCGGGCTTTTCGTCGGGACGGTCGTCGGGCACACTTGGGAGAAGAGCCGCTTCCTGACGCCGTACCTGCGCAATACCTTGTGGGAGCGCGGCGTGGCGGTCGATACACTTGAGACCGCCCTGCCATGGAAGAACGTCCCGACCGCAGCGCTGGAGATCTCGGCCTCCATTCGAGAGGCCATGGCGGCCCAGGGCGAGCAGGCCCTGGTCATCGCCCATCTGTCGCACGTCTACCGCGACGGGGCCTCCGTCTACACCACCATCCTGTTCCGCCGCGCCCAGGACCCCGAGCAGCTGCTGGAACGATGGCAAGCCATGAAGCGAGCTGCCAGTCTGACGATCCAGCGGAACGGCGGGACGATCAGCCATCAGCACGGCGTCGGCGAGGACCACGCCCCTTACCTGCCAGCGGAGAAGGGTCCGCTGGGCATGCAGACCATCCGCAACGCATGCGCGGCTTTCGACCCGGACGGCATGATGAACCCAGGGAAACTGTTCTGACCACTGGCCGTTGATGACTTACCTCTGGTCAGCAATCAGTAGCTGCTGTTGAGGAGAACGACTATGGAGTGGACAAAAGGTTGGCGCGACCGGGTTTGGTCGCAGCTGGATCAGGATTGGGAGGTCTTGATCATCGGCGGGGGGATTACCGGGGCAGGCATCCTGCGGCAATGTGTCCATGCTGGCCTGAAGGTGCTGCTGGTCGAGGCGGATGATTTCGCTTCGGGCACCTCCAGCCGCTCGTCCAAGCTTGTTCACGGGGGGCTGCGTTACCTGAAAAACGCGCAGATCAGGGTGACACTCGAATCCGTGCAGGAGCGCGAATACCTGCTCAGGCAGGGCCGCGGGCTGATCAACCGGCTGGGCTTCCTGTATGCCTGCCTCCCAAGCGACCACATGCCCGGGTGGGTCTTTGGGGCCGGTTTGATCATTTACGACATCATGGCGCGCCAGTGGTCGCACCGCTCGTACGATGCCGACGACCTGCGCGAGCTCTGCCCGCCCCTGACGGTCCCGGGACTGCGCGGCGGCTACCGCTACTTCGACGCCAACACTGACGATGCCCGTCTTGTGCTACGCCTGCTACGCGAGTCCGTGGCTGGCGGCGGGCTGGCGCTCAACTACGCCCGCGTCGACTCGCTGATCCGCAGCCGCGACGGGCGGGCGTGCGGCGCCGTGCTGCGCGACACATCCGGGGAATCCGAGCGGGATAGGGAGGTGCACGCCCGCGTGGTGATCAACGCCACCGGCGCCTGGGCGGACAACCTGCGCAGCCAGGTCGGCGAAAAGCCGCGCCTGCGTCCGATTCGCGGCAGCCACCTGGTCCTTTCCTCCGAACGCCTGCCGCTCACGCGCGCCGTAACCTTTCTGCATCCGTCGGACGGCCTGCCGGTTTTTGCGATTCCGTGGGAGGGAGCCGTGGTCTTTGGGACCACCGACTGCGACCACGGCTCGGACCTGGTCACCGACCCGACCATCAGCGGCGCCGAAGAGGAGTACCTGCTCTCCGCCCTCCAGCACGTCTTCCCGTCCCTTGAGTTGACCCCGGCGGACGTGGTGGCAACCTACTCTGGCCTGCGTCCGGTGATCAACACCGGCAAGGCGGACCCGTCCAAGGAGTCGCGTGAGCATGCCATCTGGGAGGAGAACGGCTTGCTTACGGTCAGCGGAGGCAAGCTGACCACGTTCCGAATCATGGCGCGCGACGCCCTGAAGGCGGTGCGGCACCACCTCGGCGCCATCCCCTTCGATCCCAAGACGCCGGTCCTGGACGCGCTCCCTCCCGAAGCGGACGCACTCTTCGGGCCTGCGAAGTTAAGCGCCGCCCAGCGCCTGCGCCTGCTGGCTCGCTACGGGACGGGAGCTGCCCCGCTGTTCTCGGCCGCGGCCGCGGACCTCGCGCCTGTCTGCGGGACCCAGTACCTGTGGGCGGAACTGCGTCAGGCGGCGCGCGCCGAAGGCGTGGTTCACCTGGACGACCTGCTCCTGCGCCGCGTTCGCCTTGGCCTGCTGGCCCCCAACGGCGGCCTCGACCAGATCGAGCGCATACGCTGCCTGGTTCAACCTGAGTTGGGCTGGGACGACGCCCGTTGGCAAGCAGAAGTCGATTCGTACGCGAAATTGTGGCGCACATCCTACCGTTTTGGATAAGAGAAAGTCTGGGGGAATCTGCGTTCCCCCGTTGCAAGGATTCTTCGTGCCCCTTGGAGTTAAGGGAATCCTTGCATGCCCGAGAATCTCCTGGCGACTGACAACGGCACCCAGGGCGTGCGCGCGCTGGCGTTCGATCTGTCCGGGGATTTGCTCCACGAGTCCAGGGTTGCGATCGAGCCGTACTACTCGGCCGCACCCGGCTTGGCGGTACAAGACCCGGAGGTCTTCTGGAAAGCCGTCTGCCAGGCTGGTCATCAGCTGTGGGCCCAGGGCGTGAACAAGTCCAGCCTGGCTGCCGTCGCCCTGACGCCCAAGCGCAGCACGGTCATCAACGTGGATAAGAACGGCGAACCCCTGCGTCCGGCCATCGTCTGGGGCTTGCTGGCCGCCCGAGGAGAGGCACATGGATCTCTTGCCCCATTGCTCGGCGGCTAATCATGTCCTGGCAAGGGCCTGTTCCATGCCAGGTTCTGAAATAACTTCCCGTCTAGAGAATTGGCTCAGAACTTGCGGGCCCATGTTCTGGGCCAGCGCTCGACCACAACCTTCTTCTGGGTGAAGAAGTCGACGGCGTCTTTGGCCTGCCCGTGGAGGTCTCCGAAGAAACTTTCTTTCCAGCCACTGAACGGGAAGAAGGCCATTGGCGCCGCAACGCCGATGTTGACCCCGATGTTGCCGGCCTGCACTTCCTGGCGAAACTTGCGCGCCGCTGTCCCGCTGGAAGTGAAAACGCAGGCCATGTTCCCATAACGCCCGCCGTTCACCAATCCGATTGCTTCGTCGAGCTGGTCCACGTGCATGAGACCCAGCACCGGGCCGAAGACCTCAGTGCGGGCCAGCTCACCCTCGGGCGGAACCCCTGTGACTACCGTTGGGCGGACAAAGCTTCCGTTCTCGTAGCCCGCAATGCGCGCGGAGCGGCCATCGACCAGGACCTGCCCGCCTTCACGTTCAGCCGCGCTGATCAGTCCCTCGATGCGTTCCCTGCTCGCGTGCGAAATCACCGGGCCCATCTGGACACCAGGTTCGAGGCCGTAGCTGACCACCCGGCTGGAGGCAGCATCACAGATTGCCTCGGTGAAGTTCTCGCGGGCCTCGCCGACCGTGATCGCAAGCGAGGCGGCCAGGCAGCGTTGCCCGGCGCAGCCGTAGGCGCTATCGGCGATGATGTTGATCGCGGTCTCCCAATCCGCATCCGGCATGACCACAATTGGATTCTTGGCACCGCCCTGGCACTGGGCGCGCTTGCCGTTCGCGGTTGCGCGGCTGTAGACGTACTTCGCGACCGGGGTCGAGCCCACAAAGCTGATCGCACCGATGGCCGGGTGATCGAGGATCGCGTCGACGGCATCCTTCGCGCCGTTGACCAGGTTCACCACGCCTTTGGGGAAGCCCGCCGCCTCGATCAGGCGAAAGACCTTCTGCATCGTGAGCGGTACCTTCTCGGAGGGCTTGACAATATAGGTATTGCCACACGCCAGGGCATAGGGCAGGAACCAGAAGGGGACCATGCCGGGGAAGTTGAAGGGGGCGATCACCGCGCAAACCCCCACGGGCTGGCGGATCATGCTTTCGTCGATCCCGGTTGCAATGTCCTCCGAAATGCAGCCTTGCATGAGCGTGGGGATTCCGCACGCGACCTCGACGTTCTCGATCGCTCGGCGGATCTCGCCGCGGGCCTCCTCGAGCGTCTTGCCGCATTCCATAGTGACCGTGCGGGAAAGCTCCTCGAGATTCTCCTCGAGGAGCGCTTTGAGCCGGAAGAGATATTGAGCCCGCTCGGTGGGGGGCGTGCGTCTCCACGGAGAAGCAGCATCCTGAGCCGCCCGCGCGGCACGGCCTACGTCTTCAGGACCGCACAGCATCACCTTGCCCAGAACCTCGTTCGTCGCCGGGTTGATCACCTCTATGGTCTTGTCCCCGTTGGGCCCAAGCCACTCTCCATTGATGTAGTTCATCACGCTCACTGCGGGGCTCATCTTGGGTTGCCTCCGTTTGCCCTCTAGGCTGTCCAGTGCCGTATAGGTGTTGACACAACGGTGTTAGTTGGCATTGGCATGGTGACCTCTCGAGTCAGCCAGGACCTGGGACGGGGTACGTCCTCTGGTTCGATAGCCCTGATGCGGGCGA
>JBEKXU010000038.1:0-30434 GCA_049511715.1 Anaerolineales bacterium | reverse complement strand
CAGGCATCCAGGGTGGTGCGTTCGGACGCACTCAAAACAATGGCCGGGGACTTTCTACTCATCCACGACAGATTACACCCGGCCCAATATTATGTCAAGGTATTAGCGACGCATTACACTAGAACCTTCCCATTGCCTCCTTCAATCGCTCTCGCGCCGCCTGGGAATACCAACAGTCAACAAATGCCCTGTCTGTCTCATCAAGCCGCGACCGGATCTCCCGCTCAACAACCTCAGTACGGCTTCGCTTGATCGCTGCGAACGCACCACTCGGGATGGACGCCAGTGCTTGTATTCTCTCGGTGGCCCTGCGGACGAGGTCTTGCATCGGGAGCACTTCGTCTACGAGCCCAAGCTCTAGGGCCGCATCCGGCGTGTAGAACTCTCCCGAGTCGACTACATCACGCGCAATCCGGGACCCAACCGTTTCGCGAAGGATGCAGTCCGCAGCATATGGCACTGGAACCCCAAGCTTGATCTCGTTCAAACCGACCAGTTTTCGCCCCCCAGCGACAAGACGGTAGTCGCAGCACAGCGTCACAATGCACCCCCCTGCCGTAGCGTGCCCGGAAATCGCTGCCGCGGTCGGCTTCGGCAGTGTGTACAAGCTGAGACACATCAGATTGAATGCTCGAAAGAAGGTTGCGAAGTCCGCTCGCGACACGCCCATGAGATGAGGGAGATCGAAGCCTATCGAAAAAAACTTGTCGTTGTGACTTGTCAGGACGAGCCCTCGCACAGTCGAATCGACCCTTATCCTTTGGACGACATCGGCCAGGCGTGCAATAAGGTCCGGGCCCAGCGCGTTCGTGGTGCCCAGGCAGAGACGGACTATCGCGACCTCGCCTTCGGTCTTGATTTGGACAAGATCCTCAGACATGCCTCAAACCTTTCATTTAGCCGCGCCACCTAGCGGCCTCGATCTGAGATTGGAATGAGAAGGCCAACTCCTCTATCAACGTGATTCATCGTGTACGATGAGCACAAGCTTTCGCGACACAAGCATGCAAGAAACAGGAACCGGTCATGGCTAAGGATAGCACTACTATCATCGGTTTCATCCGAGAGACCAGGGATGTCACCTGGCCGTTCTTGACCAGGAGGATCAAATGCTGGAGAAGAATGCGATTCCGATCACTCCGGAGCCCTTGCAATGGCGGGTTTCCACTCTGTCCCAGCAAGAGACCTCATCCGCCCGACCATTGTCATGACCGGTAGAATACAGATACCGGTATCGACTATCTGAACCGTCTTCGCGAACTGCCCCGCGGTTGGGCTCGTGGCATTTGGTGGGTAAGTCGCCCCGTCGGCCAATCCCTTTCGGGCGTGGATGGACCAAAACAAACCTTGACGTGAGGCAACTGGGGAGACAACCTAACAGGTGTTCCGGGACGCAAACCTTGCCAGGCTCACTCGTCCCGAACCATGAGGGACACTCTCGAATGGGTGGAACTGGGTCTGGAGGTGCCGCTGCCAGACGAGGGCTCATAACCCCAGTTCTACGGTTCCGTGCGCCGGCCCAGTTCTCCCAAGACCCAAAGTCGCGGGTCGACCGGATCTGCGACTTCCTTTTCGCGGCCAGGCCAGGCGAGTCTTATCCGGACAATGCCAAGCCCAGCAGACGCAGCGAAGCTGTCCAGCGCCGACGGGCCCTGGTTTTGAACCCACCTTGCAACCACGGCCCCGGGGCACCACCTTTTTGATCTCGCCAGACTCCGTGCGATCCGATCGTTCATTGGTTCTTGAGTGCTCCAGCGCAGAGGGTTGCAGGTTTCCTTCCGAATGTTCCGAGTCGTCGCCGGGTCCGGCGACGGGGGAACGCACCAGCTTCAACCAAGTGCCGAGGTCGTCCTCTGGCTCAGCATAGAACTGACTTGTCTCATGACCGCCACAAGGGTTTGCCTTGGGACCGGCCGCGACGCTCAGCTGCGGGCACCACGCTGGGGTCGGGGTCGCGACGGCCTCGCCTTTTCCAGCGCAAACTGGCTATCCCATGCGCAGGATGACCTCATGCGAATGTCCGTCGTCCTGCAGTGGGATCCTATCCTCACGGAGAACCTCCCCATCGAGGCGGATCTCGGCAACTCCCCTACTGACCCCTTGCGGGTTTCGGACATCGATGTAGTAAAGGCTCCGGCCATATCGGTAGCGTATTTGGTACCCGGGCCAAGCGCTTGGAATACAGGGTGCCAGCCGCAGGCTGCTGCCGACCCGGTGTGCCCCCAGGATTCCTTCCAGCCCCAGGCGATACATCCATCCCGCCGATCCGGTGTACCAAGTCCAGCCTCCGCGTCCCGCATGGGGGCCAAGGTTCGAAACGTCCGCCGCAACGACATAGGGTTCCACCTGATAGCGCTCCATTCCCTCCGCCGTATCCGTCACGTTAATCGGGTTGAGAATCTGAAAGCAAGCGTGCGCCTCTTCGGCCCACCCCAGCTCAAGGAAGGCCCAGGATGTCCACATGGCGGCGTGCTGATAGGCTCCGCCATTCTCACGCACCCCGGGTGGATACCCTTTGATGTAGCCCGGATCACGGGGAGTCTTGTCGAAGGGGGGAGCCGCCAAGAGGACCAGCTTGTCCTCTGGGCGGACCAAGCGCTCCTTGACGGCGCGCATGGCACGTTCGGCCCGAGCCGGGTCGCCCGCGCCGAATAGAACGGCCCACGACTGGGCCATTGCGTCGATACTCCATTCCTCGTTCTCCGCGGAACCGAGCGGTTCCCCATCGTCAAAGTAGGCCCGTCGATACCAGTTGCCGTCCCACCCCGCGGCCTCCAGCGCGCAACGCAACCGCTCGGCCCGTTGGCGATAGTCGGCTGCCTCTTCCACTTGACCCCTCCCCTCGCTCAAGGGGGCGAACTGACGGAGGGTTGCCTGCAGAAACCAACCCAGCCAGATGCTTTCACCTTTCCCTTCGAAACCGACTCGGTTGAGGCCATCATTCCAGTCGCCGCCGCCGATGAGAGGCAGCCCGTGCGCCCCCCAGGCGGAGCCCTTCTCCAGCGCGCGACGGCAGTGCTCATGCAGGCTGTAGGCCTCGTCCGTGCTCGGGAAGAGGCTATAACGGTCGGTCTCCTCCGCACCGAGAGGGGCCGCTTTGAGGAACGGCATCCTCTCAGCCAGAACGGTCTCATCCCCTGTGGCCTCCACATAGTGTGCGGTTACAAAAGGCAGCCAGAGCAGATCGTCCGAGCACCGGGTGCGAACGCCCCGTCCTGAGGGCGGGTGCCACCAATGCAGCACGTCACCTTCCTCGAATTGATGTCGCGCCGCCTCCAGAAGATGGTTGCGGACAATCTGTGGCTTGGCATGCACCAAGGCCATCACATCCTGCAACTGATCACGGAAGCCGAAAGCGCCGCTGGACTGGTGGAGCGCCGAGCGACCCCACATTCGGCACGAAAGCACCTGATAGAGCAGCCAGCGGTTGAGCAGGAGATCCATCGCCGGGTCGGGCGTGGTCACCTGGACGGCGCCCAGCAAGTCGTCCCAAAGGGCCTGTGTATCTCGCCAGGCGAGCTCCACTTGGGCAGGGTCCTCAAGTGGCCGAGCCAACCGCACGGCCTCCTCGCGGTCGGCGCCCTGCCCGACCAGGAAGAAGATCTCCTTGACCTCCCCGGGTTTCAATTCCACATGAACTTGGATCGCCGCGCAGGGATCCAATCCCGGCTGGACCGCTCCGGCCAGACCCACGCGGGTGAGCGCGGCCGGACGCCCCACGTTCCCCAGGGCCCCCAGGAACTCGCAGCGATCAGTCGTGAGCCCATGGGGAGGTTGGCTAGCCGCCAGGAAGGCGAAGCGCCCTGCAAACTCCAGGCTGTAGGGGTTGCGCACAAGCAGCATGTTGGCTTGGGGTTCATACTCCGGAACCAGGTATTGGGAACTGACCTCGGGGTCGGTTCCCAGGACCCAGCGGGCGTAGTAGGTTGCCGTGAGCCGGCGCTGGCGGTGCCATAGGTTCTCGAGGGACAACGCGACCACCTTGACCGGTGAGTTCGGAACTACGAACAGCCGCAGCCGTTGCTTGAGCCCATGGCTGTTGTGCTCGAAGATCGAATACCCCGCGCCGTGACGCACGAGATAGGGAGCGGCCGCAGGGGTCGGCAGGGGCGTCGGCGACCATAGCCCGGCCGTCTCTTCGTCGCGCAGATAAAGGGCCTCCCCGGGAGTATCGCTCACCGGATCGTTGGCCCATGGGGTCAAGCGGTTCTCGGAGCTGTTTTCCGCCCAGGTGAATCCTGACCCGGCCTCCGACACCAAAAAGCCAAACTGCGGATTGGCGATGACGTTGATCCAAGGCGAGGGGGTCCGTTCGCCTGGGCGCAGGTAGATCTGGTATTCGCATCCATCGGGGCTGAGACCGCCCCGTCCGTTGTCAAACTGCAGGCCAGGGGGGCGCGCAATCTCCGGGGTCGGTTCCAACTCCTCAGGGCCGGGGAGGGTCGGCGTGAAGGCCGGCAGCCGACGCGGCGGTTCGATCGGCTTGGACAGTTGCTCGAGCAGCAGGCCGTGTGATCCGTCGAGGAGCACCCGAGCGGAAGACTCGAGCAGCGCACGATCCTCGGCACCCATTTGGTCCGAGCTCACCAGGAAGATTCCCCCGCGTTCGTTCAACCAAGTGGCACTCCGCATCCGGACCAGTAGCTGGTATAGCTCCCCCTTCAATTCCTGGCCATACCCTGTTTCCTTGTCGATGAGCAGCACCAGATCGACCTTTATGCCTCGCTTACGCCAGAACGCGTGGTCACGCAGCACCTCTCTCACGAGAGGCGTCTCCTCCTCACTGTCCAACCGCACCAGCAGGATCGGGTAATCCCCAGAAATTCCAAACGCCCACAATCCGTTCTGGCCCTTCCGGTTCGAGGCGAGGGTTTCCACCTTGGCTCTCCGTCCCGGGTTGGGGTAAAGGAGCGCGGAAAGCAACTGGTCGAGGCCAGCCAGATCCGCGGTCGAAAGGCCTTGCTCGCGCATCTCCCCCTCGATCTGCCTGCGTGTCCGCCCGAAGGCGCTGTCAATGTCCGCAAGGGTTTGGTAGCGCCCGGCCAGCGCCAAAGCCTCGGCTCGAGTTTTGCTGGCGAGCGTGACGAAGGCCAGACGGGTGGCGGCGCGGGGTGCCAGGTCGATCTCCAGACCGAGGGCCATGATCGGGTCCAGTGTCGCCCCGGTCGTTCCGGACAGCCCGGCGCCCGGGCCGGCCAGCGAGAGCGGGGAACGCACCGTCTGGCCGCGCCCCAAGAACTGGGCCCGGTCGGCTTCGTGCGCCACCGGCCCGTGCCGCGCAGAGTTGGCGACCAGCATGTGGAGCAGGTGGATGGGCGGATCCTCAGCCGAGCGTGGGCGCCGATGAAAGATCAGTGCGCTCAGGTCAGGGAGGAATTCGCTCTCGATGAAGAGCTTGTTGAAGGCCGGGTGGTCCCGGTCAACTTCCTGCGGTGCGAGAACCACCTCGGCATAGCTCGCTAGAGTCACCCGACGCGGGCGATCGCTGTTGTTGGTGAGGACCAGATGCCGAATCTCCACATCGTCGTCTACCGCTACCGCCACCTCCATCTTCAGGGCAAGGGCGTCCTGCTCGTGGTGGAACTCTGCCTTGTAGGGATAGAACAGCGCGCTCTGGCGGGCCGAGGCGGAGGCGATGGGCTGAAAGGCGGCAGACCACAGAGCCCCGCTGTCACGGTCCTTGAGATAGATCCAAGTCCCCCAGTCATCCAGCGTCGGGTCGGCACGCCACCGCGTCAGTGCCATACCTTGCCACTGGCTGTATCCTGCTCCCGCGGAAGTGATCACGAGCCCGTACCGGCCGTTCGATAGGAGATGAACATTCGGAGTTTGCGCCTGTGGGGGCACTTGCCAGGGCGCCAGGTTGACTTGCTGGGGCATCGGTTGGGCGGACATCACCGCCAAACCGGACGCCTCCTCGAGAGGGGCACGCAGGGGCAACTGCTCCTGCTGGAGCAGCTCGACGCTTTGAATGCGGGGGTCAGCACAGAACTGGCGCACTATGCCCTCGTCACCCAAGAAGTTGGCCAGGGCAGCGAGCGTCATGCCGTGGTGATGCGACATGTACGAGAGGACCCGGGCCCGGGACTGCCCGAGCGGGAGACGGGAGACGGTGAAGTCGACGGCCTCATAGAATCCGAACTGCCCCACCATCCCCAAGCGACCAAGGCGACGGATGTTGTTGACCACCTCGCGCGGGAAAAGGGACAGCGCCATGACGGATGCGTAGGGCGCGACCACCAGGTCCTCGTCCAGCCCACGCTTCAGGCCCCAACCCGGAACCCCGAAGGCACGGTACTGGTAGTTGAAACCCGCATCGAACGCATAGTAGCCCGATTCGGAGATCCCCCAGGGTACCTGCCTCCTGCGAGCATAGTCGATCTGCCCCCTGACGGCCGCCCGCGAACTCTGGTCGAGAAGAGTGCCGGGGTAGCTGCCCAGCAGCAGCGATGGCATCAAGTACTCGAACAGGGTCCCGTTCCACGAGAGGAGCGCAAGCGAGCCGTCTGCCCGGGTGAACGGGCGGCCCAGGTGCAGCCAGTGGCTTAACGGAACATCGCCCTTGGCAATCGCCACCACACTCGCCAGACGAGCTTCCGAAGCCAGCAGGTCATAATGGTTCTCGTCCACTTTTCCGGCGGCCAGGTTGTAGCCAATATAAAAAACCTGGCGCCGCGGATCGAAAAGGAAACCAAAGTTCATCGCCTGAACGAATGCCTCGGCGCGCGCACCCAGCTTCTGGTATTGGAGGATCAGGCTTTCCGCGGCCAGGCGGCTGGCCTGCAGTGCGGAGGCCAGGCGGTCACACCAAGCCGCGGCCTCCGAAAGCAAACCTTTGACCTCCCGGGCTTGCAAACTTAGGTGGGCAAGTTCTTCGCTGCGCGCCTGAAGAGCCTTCAACCCGGCCTCTCCGGCGCGGCAAATCTCGGACACCTCACGCAGACGCACGGTCGGCGGGAACGACTTCAGGAGCGTGTCCCACGAACTCACCAGGAGCGGGTCGATTCGCTCCGCCGTGAGGAGGGCCGGAGGCGCTTGCAGAAAGGAAACCCAAGGGAGCAGCAGGTCCAGGTCGCGGCGCATGCTCCCGAGGTGGTGGCGAACACGTTCGGAGCACAGGCGCAGTCCATTCAGCTCCTCCGCAGAAAGAGTTTGAGGAGTCGCTTCGATCATCTGCACAAGCAGTTGGTCCAGTTTCGAGGATCCCGGGCCAGAGAGACCCTCCAGGAGCCCCGCCCACTGAGCCGGTTCCTCTTTGACGGCGAGAACCCTTCCGGCCATGTCGGCCAGCTCGTTCCGCACCGCGGTCGCCGCGCCATCGTCCCCAGCCTCTTGCAGTCCCTCACCCAGGATGGCCAGGGTGTCGAGCAACCCCTGCCAGCGCTGCCACGGGAAGACGCGCGCCTCCGCCATCGCGGAACACGCCTGGGAGACTGTGATCAGGCACGCCGCCAGGTTGCCGCTATCGACCGTCGAGACGTAGCGTGGCGGAAGCGGCGCCAAAGTGCGAGTGTCGTACCAATTAAAGAAATGGCCTCGATGGCGTTCCAGAGAATCCAACGTGTTGAAGGTTGAGTCCAGTCTCAAGGCGAGGCCGATCGGGCTTACATACCCAAGGTCTCCAGCCGCCAGGTCGGAGAGCAAGAGAAACCCGATATTTGTCGGGGAGGTGCGGTGGGCCACTTGGCCATGCGGCGATTCTTGGAAGTGGTCCGGCGGCAACCAGTGATCTTCGGGTCCAACGAAGCGCTCGTAGAAGAGCCAGGTGCGCCGGGCAAGCCCGCGCAACAGCTGCCCCTCGGCCGAGCTCAGCCGCGGCTGCGGCTGCCGGGTGCGACCGCCAATGGCCCGGGCAATCTGCGGCGACGCCAACCAGGCCAGCAGAAAAGGAAGGGCCAGCGGGAGAGAGGAAGGCCTGAGCCACGCCGTCAGCAGGCCAAGAGCGAGTGCCAATACCGGCGCAAGCCCCATCCGCCTCCAGGTGACAGCAGACCCCTCGCGCCTTCCAAAGGTGCGGGCAATATGGGCTGACGAGGTCCACTGCAGCAGGCGCCGATGGGTGAGGGTCAGGCGAATCAGAGTGATCCCGATCGCATCGAGTGCCAGAAGTGCCTCAAAGGGGAGAAAGATCAGGGCGAAGGACCACCGAAGCAGGTCCGTTCCGAGCGGCCGCAGAACCTGCAGGGAGGGATCGGTCGGCCCTCGATATCGGACTTCAAGGGCTATCCCTGCCAGCAGAGAGGCAGCCGGGGCAAGGATCGCCAGCCCGGTCCATACGCTGGCGGGGCCCGGGAGCCAGAGCCAGCCGGCGAGAAGGAGGGCCAACATGGATGGCGCGAGCAGGCTCCGCCGCAGGTTATCGAAGATCTTCCAGCGATCGAGCGCCGAGAGATAATTCGGTATTCCACCGCCCGCCTCGAGCGGCACCTGCGCCAGCAGCCAGGGCAACAGCTGCCAGTCGCCCCGAATCCAGCGGTGCAAGCGCTCCTCATAGGCAAGGTACTGGTCGGGGAAGTCCTCCAGAAGGGTCACGTCGCTGACTAGCCCTGCGCGCCCCACCACACTCTCCAATAGGTCGTGGCTGAGCAGGGCATTCTCGGGAACGCGCCCAGCCAGGCTGCGCTGGAAGGCGGCCAGGTCCATGATGCCCTTCCCGACGTAGGTGCCCTCCTGAAATAGGTCCTGATACACGTCGGACACCGCCTCTGTGTAAAGGTCGAGTCCGCGGTCCCCCGCGAAGACGCGGGTCAGGATCGTCTTCCCGACGCTGGTCGGTTTGACGCGGACGCGCGGCTGGAGGAGAGTGTATCCGCCGATCAGGGCGCCGCTGCGCGGATCGAACACGGCCTGGTTCAATGGGTGAGCCAGCGTTGCCACAAGACGACGCACAGCGCCTCGGCTGAGCTTCGAATCCGCGTCGAGCGTAACCACGTAGCGGACATGGGGCAGCCGTGCGAACCCGCCCATGATGTACGACGATTCCCTCCCGCCCCTCATGACACTGCTCAGTTCGACCAGCTTGCCTCGCTTGCGCTCCCATCCCATCCAAACGCCTTCCTGCGGGTTCCAGGTGCGAGCACGATGGAACAATTGGAAACGCGCAGGCTGTCCGTGCGCGTACTTCTGGTTGAGAGCCTGAATCCCTTCTCGGGCCCGCGCAAGCAAGGCCTCATCCCCCGGCATGCGTTCCTGAGGGGCGTCGCCGAAATCCGTGAGAAGGGCGAAATGCAGGTTCGCGTCCAACGTGCTCAGAAAATGCTGTTCGAGTTGCCGAAGCAGGGCGTCCACTTCCTCGGAGCTGGTGAGGAGGGCCGGGATGGCGACCAGCGCGCTACACTCGCGGGGAATGCCCTCCTGGAACTCCATCTTCGGCAAGAGACGAGGCGGAACAAGGCGCGGGACGGCAGAATGGACCAGACTCACACTAATGGTCATGGCCGGGACGAAGGCGAGCAGACTGGCCGCACCCACCTGCAGCCAGACTCCTCCGCTCGCCGCGGCGAGGCCTGCAACGCCGATCTCAAGGAGTAGCGCGAGAAGGCCAATGCTCCCAAGGTAGACCCAGATCGCGCGCCCATCAAGCCAGCGGCGCACGCGCGTCTTGACGGAGGGGTGGTAGTCCAGACGGGCCTCGAGCTCCCTCCTCCCCTGATCGATGAGATAGAAGCCAACGTGGTGGCCCCGTGCTGCGAAAAGACCTCTTACCTGCGCAGTCGAGCCACGGGGTCGACGCGGGTGAAGGGCGGAGGGCTTGCGCTCACGATCGCTTTCGGGAGGTCCGGGCGGGTCTGCCTCAGGCGAGGGAACGGATTCGCCGCCGCGGGCCATGCGGACTTCATTTTGGTATTGGGCAAGGTCGAGGGCCACCTGGGCAACGGCCTCTTCGGACCGGTTCACCGCCCGGGCCAGGTGCTCAACCACCTTGCGGTATCGATCCCGAGTCTCGAAATCCATCCGCGCGTACACTTGGGCTGGATCACAGCGCAAGATCGCCTCGACCACGTTGAGGTCTTCAAAGAGGGCCTTCCAGTCCTCTATGTCTAGCGTGCGCAGGCTGAGAATGCTGTTGGCAACCGCGGATTGCTCAAGCTTCTCTTGCGCCAGCGATTCGGCATTGGAGGGAGTCGCACCTCCCTCCGTGTGATTAAGCAGGCTGGTCGCGGCCTGAGCGAGCAGATCCAGGGTAGCCAGGCGCAGCATTGTCGGCAAGGCCCACAGTTCCCCCATCGTCAGCGGGGTCACGGTCTGGTAGGCGGCAACGAAGCGTCGGATGCGATCCGGGTCGAGATGATACTCGCAGCGGGACGTCAGTTCCCGCGCCAGGCCATAGATGCGCGGCAGGTCGCGGAGGGGAGCCTCATCGAGTTTCGGCAGTTCTTGGTAGAACCCCTCAGGCAGATCCTGGCGGACCTGCCGAATGGCCTGGGTGACAACGTAGAAGTTGTCAAGCAGCCATTCCCCAGCGTACGACAGCCCGAGCTTCGAGTCTGGCATGCTGGCCAGGCGGGCATGGACACTACGGAGAAGCCTTTCCTGCGTGTCAAGGCGGCGCAGGAAACGGTGTTGGCCGGGACGGCTCGTCGCGTGCTGACCCGCGGCCAATCGCTTCGCGTGGTCTTCCAAGGAGAGCTGCTGCGGGGCAACACTCTCTGACTCGGCGGGTTTGCGGGCGGACTCCAACTCAGTCAATCTTCCAGGCCGGCATCAGTTTTTTTGCCTCTCTCCAACTGCCAGCTCGGCCACGGTCGGCCCGATCTCCTCCGGGCCGAGATCCTGGACAATGAACAACGGGCTGCTGCCGTACGCGATGAAGCTCATCGCCAGGCTTCCATAGGGCCACTGGGTTCCACCCGAATAACCGTGGGCGCTGATAACGAGAAGGTCGACTTTTTCCTGGGCCGCCAGCAAATTAAGCGCGGCGGACACATGCTCGCTCACCAGCAGATGGGTACTCACCGAAAATGGGAGGCGGGATCGGAGCTCCTCGATGTATTTCGCGGCCTCCAGGCGATTGCGCTCAGTGAGCTGATCCGCCAAGGCCTGGTCCTCCCTGGAAACAGGAGCGCGGCGAGGCAGTTCGGGCCGCTGCACCACATGGGCGAGCAAAACCTGGGACCCCTGCTCCTTGGCCAGCGCCATTACCAGCGGCAGGACGCACTCCGCACGCTGGGAGCCATCCAGGGGAACCAGGATGCGCCTATATCGCAGGCCGATGAGGTCGCTGCTCGCCGGTTGATAGGCCGGGACGAGCAAAATCGAGAGACGGGCACGCCACAGGATTCTCTGAACCTCGCTGCTTACGTTCCAGCCGCTCAACCCGCTGCGACCATGAGAACTGAGGACGATCAAATCAACTTGATTGGCGTGGGCGTAGTCAATCACCCTCAGGGCGGGCTGCCCTTCCAGGAGAACCTGGTCAGGGGAGATGCCAACCGCGCCGAATCGTCCGGCGACCTCCTTGAGGTAGGCCCCCGCTTCCGCCTTGCTGAATTGCCATTCCATTAGATCGATGGAACGCGTCCGGCCTCCCATCTCGGCTTGTTCCACAACACGCAAGAGGGTTATCTTGGCGGCCGTCGCTCGATTCATCAGGACGGCGTGGGGCAGAACGCACTCTGCCAGGGATGATCCGTCCAAGGGGACAAGGATGTGAGCGAACATATCCATCCTCCTCCGGGAGGGCCCTGCCTCACCAGCGGGACCAAGACACGAGAACAACGGGACTCTGTGCCTTCCCCTGCAGCGCGCTCCCGCCGACCAAGCATCGCTCGGGCTGGTTGCCGCCTCTATCGTATCACATCAGCCCCCCATGAGCCTGCATTCCGTGTTTGCAATAGACCGTCGGGCTGTCAGCCCGCAGTGATTCCGTCATCGGCGACGGGTTGCCATGAGGATTTCGGCCACCACGGTCTTCCTCAGGGGATGAGAGCCGTCCAGGTCGCCCCGCCATCCGTGGTCTTGTATAGCGAATGGTGGCTGTTGGCGTCCTCGGTCAGGGCCCAGCCCGTGTTGGCGTCCACGAATTGGAAGGAGGCCAAGGTATCATGAACATTAATGTTGGGGGTCACTTCCGTCCAAGTGGAACCGGAATCGTGGCTGACGTTCAGGTCTGGCCCGCCATCCCACACGAAAAAATCAGCCATTGACGCAACCGAGGCATCGCCACGCTGGGCTACCGGTTGCGAAGCCGTCCAGGTTTGGCCGGCATCACGGCTGTTGTAGAAGACAACCCCGCTGTTGTTGGCCATCAGCTGCACCGGCAGGACCCCTGCGGTGGATCCGAAGAAAGTCGGTGGGGAGACACTGGTCATTCCCTCGGCATAACCGTTCGGAATGGCCACATTCTGATGCGTCCACGTGTGGCCGCCATCCTGCGACATATAAAGGTAGACAAAATTGGGCGACGGTTGTGCGCCGGGGACCCACGCATGATTAGCGTCCAATGCAGCGATGCCGTTCTTATCCCCGGCCAACGGTAATGTGTCGCTGGAGCCGGTAACTGTGGGATCATCGATGAAGACCCGCGACCACGTGTTCCCACCATCGCCCGTGGTGAACACGGCTACGGCCTCGTGGCTCATCGCCCCACTCAACTCCACCAGGTCCCAGCCGTTTGATGTGTCCAGAAATTGAATTGATCCGCGACCGAATGGCACCGAAACGGAGGCCCAGGTCGCTCCGCCGTCAGTCGTCCGGCAGAGCTTCCCGCCACTCGTGGAGTCTGCGCGTGGCACGACCACCCAGGCGATATTGGCGGCCAGGTAAAACGAAGCCGTGCTGAAGCCCAGGCGGCTCACACCCGGCGGGGTAACGTTGTACCAGGTGGTACCGCCGTCGGAGGTGCGCAGGACCTCTGTGTCGCTGATCGCCCAGCCATTGTTCGGGTCCAGCATGTGGAAGGAATCGATCTGGGGGGAAACTGCTGCCGGTCGAGAAGGCGTGGGGGTAGTGGTGATTACGGCTGCGGTGACAATTGCGGCCGTAGGTGTGGGCGCGACTCCGCGAGCCAGGCCGCAGGCCTGGACCAAGAGAACGATTGTCGCCAATCCGGCCATTAACCTGTTGTTGAGGAAGCGCATGGATGCCTCCTAGGGTCCTGTCAGTCTCGGCGAACATGAAGGAATATTACCCCTCACCTGTGCCCTACGATAGGGGAGAGAGGTGCCATGAATCTGGAAAGGAGAGCTCCACTCTCTATCAGTCCAGGAAACCGCAGGATTAATTCTGGACCTGGACGTCAAGGATCCAATACCAATTCCGCCTTGCCATAACCCGTTCACCCAGCCGGATACCATTGTTGTCCTGGCCGAAAACCGCTATCGCCCGACAACAGACCTCGATCGAACCCGCAAGGCACTCCAATGATGGGCTTTGATCTCCCGTCGAGGGCCTATTCTGCATACCTTCCGTGGTCGACCGGTTGTCCGACGCATACGCTCCGCATTGTTGACATTGGAATTCCCTACCGTCCGGTTCACCCGGCGATCTCGCTTTGCTGTCATTTCCGGTTTTGCCATCGACATCCCTCGCAGCAATGCCCAACTCGTGGCCCAGAATGCCCTCCTCCCGTCCTGGCCTAGATCTCCTTGGTGCGGCAATTGGCCTGAAAGGTCCCCCGCGGACAATGCGGCGGGATGCCGTGCTTGAACAAGGGACGGGCCGTAGTGCTACCCTCGCACTTGCTTTTCGTTGCGAACCTTCCCAGGCTCACTCGTGCCGAACCGCAGGGAACCCCCTCGAACGAGTGGAACGGAGGTCTGAGGCCGCCCCTGCAGGAGGAGGGCTCATCACCTAGCGAGCTTCGGTTCCGTGCGCTGAGGTGCCCCCGGGAAAAACCAAATCGCAGATCGAGTGAACTTGCGACTTCTTTTTCCAACCACAGACTTGCGGGCTGGTTGCCTGGAGGTCCCATTTTCCCGGGCCTGGATCGCCAGCCCGCTGTGTTCGGGCCGAGGGGGCAAGCGAGTCCTGGCCCCGCTACGTGAATGAAGAACCAATATCCTCTGAGCCTCGGTTCTCCCTTTTCGTCTATTCGCGCAATCAACCAGATTCCCCTGCGCGTGATGTTTCTTGAACGCTTTCCCCCCTCTGGGTTTGAAGCACCCTGGTCTCGGGTTCGGCCCCTGGGAGGCCCCCCCTCTCTTGCCAATGTCTACCGTGCCCACGCCTGTAGCGGTTCGACCGATTCTCCCACCGCGGCATGTTCGAATGCGGCTGTCGGCTACCACAGGTTCCCAGCAGGGCCGTCCAGAGGAAAGGAGACACTTGCGTTTTGCGCTCCGCTCTCAGGCGGACTCCACCCTGCGAACAGGACCTTGAGAGCGGGTGCCCGACCAGAACTGCGACCTCGATCGGGAAGCGCATGGCCCAGATCAGGGCCGTCCCCATGTCAACGCTGTTGCCCAGCTTTTCGGCGCTGGTTGAAGCCGATGAAGCAAAGTCGTTGGAGTAGCTCCGTGCCGGGCCATCCAGCGGCGGGCGGGCCTGAGTGCCGAGCCTGGTCGCATGGGAACGCCGGATTGCCATCGGCAGGCGCACCCTGCGTATCGTCCGGTAGATCCACCCGGGTAAGCACCGCGCAAGTACTTTCGCTCCAACTTTTGGATCTGCTCTGCCCTCGGCCAGCCGGCATGTCCAAGATTCCGCCGCTCGCCTCACTCATTCCGCCCCCATGGGTTTCCGACTTCTCACACCTCCTCCCTCTGGCCTGCATTCCCCGAGCCCTCTCCCCGCGCCGTTCCCTTCAGCTACTGGATCATCCTGCGGCAATACAGGTTGCATCTGATCCTGAATTCCCACTGCTCCTGATCCCTCGCCGGAAGGATTGCTCGGTCATCACCAACCTACTGCGCCGGAAACTATATTCCCGCCTTTTCCTTTCTTCGCCCATATAGTCATTCTTCGTTGCAACTGCCCGCCCTCCCCAAAAGGCGGCTCATCCCTTCATGTGGGGCCTGTTGCGCAACCCTTGATTGTCGATAGCTTGACAAAACAGATAACCAATGATATATATAAGGTCTCATAACTAATCAGGGACATTAATTATGTCACCAACAAAACACTTTTCAGAAGTTCTGCAAGAATGGGTCACGGTTTTCATGCAACGCTCGATGAGCGACTTCAAGCTCTTTATGGATGAAACGGAACTCTCTTCGTCGCAGGTGAATGTCCTCATGCGTCTGCATTCTCGAGGAAAATGCGATGTCTCCGAGATCGCGACCGGCATGGGCGTGACCAATCCGGCAGCCAGCCAAACGGTGGACCGGTTAGTTCAGCGCAAGTTGCTGGAGCGGACAGAAGACCCGAAGGACCGGCGCTTCAAGCAGATTACCTTGACTGTCGAGGGACAAGCGCTGGTTGAGCGCAGTTTCGAGGCCCGGCGCCATTGGATGGATGAACTGGCCCGGGTATTGTCCCTGGAAGAACAGGAAGTGATCGCCGCGGCATTGGCAGTTCTAACCGAGGCAGCCCAAAAAACCGAAAACCGAAACGCAGCATAGGTAAAGGTATCAAGAAAGGAATCCAGCTTTGAACCAGCCTCGTTCTTTCAAGAATCCGTCATCCGGTCAGCGTAGCAGCATGGGTCGGGCGTTCAGTTACATCTGGCCTTACCGCGGCCAGGCAGCTCTTCCCTACGTTTTCATGCTCATCGCCACCCTGGCCATGCTCGAAGTGCCACAGATGGTCGCCAATGTGATCAATGCGGTCACGAACGGGGTCGTCGCCAAGATGGTGTTGGACGGCTTGGGGCAGATTCCGCCCGCCTTCATCTCCCAGGCATTGCCGACGATTCTGAAATACATGAACTACCCGGTTACCTGGACAAGAGATCAGCTGGTTGCAAAGCTGGCCTTGACGAAGACCAACGCACCCCATGACCTGATTGTCGCGGGGATTGCCGTGGTGATTTTCGCGATCCTCAACGGGGTCTTTGCCTTCCTGCAGGCCTACTGGGCGGAGAAGAACTCGCAGTCTATCGCCTTCGACATGCGCAATGACCTATTCGCCCAGATCCAGCGCTTGTCTTTCTCGTATCATGACCGGAACCAGACCGGGCAGCTGATGATCCGCGCCACCGATGATGTGGAGAAGGTTCGTTTGTTCCTGGGCCAGGGCTTGATCCAGCTGGCTTCGGCAGTGGTCATGTTGATAGGAACCCTGATCATTATTTTTGCCACCAACGCTCGCCTGGCGCTGGTCACGCTGTGGATTCTGCCAGTCGCCTTGATCCTGTTCGCTGTCTTCAGCAACGTTACGCGACCGATGTTCACAAAGGTCCAGCAAAAGCTTTCGGCTTTGAATACGACCCTCCAGGAAAACCTGGCAGGCATCAAGGTGGTGAAGTCCTTCACCCGCGAGAAGAGCGAGGAAGGGAAATTCGACGATCAGGCCGACCGCCTGATGAAGCAAAACATCGCCATCGCGAGAGTTTTTGCGTCCTTGTTCCCCCTGATATTCCTAATCGCCAACCTCGGCCAAGCGACGACCCTGTATTTTGGCGGCAGGCAGATTATCGCCGGGACTTTGACCCTGGGCCAGTGGGAGGAATTCAGTCTGTATCTGATCTACCTGTTCCTGCCCATTGCCCAGCTCGGATTTATCATCAACCAGTTCAGCCAGGCTTCCGCCTCCGCAACGCGCATTTTTGAGATCCTGGACGCCAAGAACGACGTCACCGATAGGCCGGGTGCCCTCCCCCTGCCGACTGTGGAAGGGCATATCAAGTTCGAGAATGTCACTTTCCGCTATTTCGGCGGTGGCGAACCGGTCTTGAACTGCGTCAGCTTTGAAACCAAACCCGGCCAGACCGTTGCCCTGCTCGGCGCCACCGGCTCGGGCAAGACGACCATTATCAACTTGCTACCACGCTTCTACGACCCCACTGAGGGCCGTATTACGATCGACGGCCATGACCTGCGGGATATCACCTTCGAATCCCTGCGGGCTCAGATCGGGATCGTCTTGCAGGAGACGACTCTATTTACCGGGACGATCCGCGACAACATCGCCTACGGAAAGCCCGACGCCAGCCAGGAGGACATCGAGGCAGCCGCCAAGGCAGCTGCCGCCCATGCCTTTGTCATGGAATTCCCGGAAGGTTACGATACGCACGTCGGTGAACGCGGCACCACCCTTAGCGGCGGGCAGAAACAGCGGATTGCGATCGCCCGCGCCTTGTTGCTCGACCCGCATATCCTGATCCTAGACGACTCGACCAGTTCGGTGGACCTGACCACGGAAGCCCAGATCCAGGACGCCCTGGACACGCTAATGAAGGGGCGCACCTCGTTTGTCATCGCTCAACGCATTAGCACGGTGATGAACGCCGACCTGATCCTGGTCCTGGAGAAAGGCGAGGTCGTGGCCAGCGGCAAACACAAGGAGCTGATGGAAGAGAGCGAGATCTACGCCGAGATCTACAACTCCCAGCTGGTCGAGGATGTGACTTCCGATATTGAAGTCCCGGAACTCGTTTAGCCATGCTACCTTCTGAGATAGGAGAATAAAAATGTTTGGTGGTCCTGCTGGTGGAGGCCCCGCCGGTCGCGGCGGCAATGTGCTGAATCAAGCGACCCTAAAACCTAAGAATACCAGCCAGACTCTCGGAACGCTGATGAAGTATTTCTCTCCCTGGTGGCCGATGCTGATTGTGGCGCTGGTGAGCGTCGTCATCTCGACCTGGGGCCAGGTTACGACACCCGAGTTGACCGGGCAGCTCGTGGATTGCTACCTTACCCCCTCGGCAGCCTCGACGTTTGGGAATTTTCCCGGCATCTCGGCCTTGGCGAGCTCTTCCGCTACCAGCTGCTGGCTGGCACCGGGAGTTAATTCTCCTGGCACGACCGATACGCTAATCAAAAAGGCATTCACCATCGGCGGATTTACCGGTCCAAAAGCGGACGGAAGCAACATGGGCACGAATGGCCGTATCGCCGGATTGGTGCGGCTTGTTCTGATCCTGGTGATCATCTATGTCGCCAGCGCCCTGCTCACCAGCCTGACCTTCTTCAGCCTAAACTGGTCCGGCCAACACGTCCTGCGCGCCCTGCGAGAGAAGGTATTTGTCCATCTCCACGACCTGCCGATGAGTTACTATGCCGAAAATGAAGCCGGCGATCTCATGAGCCGGATCACCAACGATGCCGTGGCAATCGAACAAGCAATGAACTTTGCCCTGGTCAACGTATTAGGGGGGATCCTCCTGCTGGTCTGGATCGTTTACAGCATGCTAACTCTCAACCTGCCGTTTGCCTTGCTCGCCCTGGCCGTAGCCCCCATTATGCTGATCGCCACCCTGTATTTCTCAGCCCAGGCACGCAAAGCCTACCGAAGCTCACGAACCTCCATGGGCAATGTTAATGCCCAGCTGGAGGAGAATATCGCCGCAGTGCGTGAGGTCCAGGCTTTCAATCGCGCCGAAGAAAACATCGAGAACTTCCGGGTCACCAGTGGGGATTATCGGGATGCCAATGTGCGCGCGGTATCTTTTTCGGCTGCCCTATCCCCGACCCTTCAAGCTCTGGGATATCTCGCCTTGGCGATCGTCACCTGTGCGGGCGGCCTGGCCCTGCTCGGCAACGGAACTCTCTTTGGCACTGCCATCTCGTTGGGCCTGGTGATCACCTTCCTTTTGTATGTGCAGCGTTTCAACCAGCCCATCCAACAAATTGCCATCCTGTGGCCCAATGTCCAGAACGCCCTCGCCGGTGCTGAGCGCATTTTCGGATTGCTGGATGTCGAGCCGGCCATCCAGGATGCCAAGGGCGCGAAGGAGATTCAGGCCATTAAGGGGGAAGTCGAATTTGCGGATGTCACCGCGGAATACGTGCCAGGCCAGCCGGTGCTGAAGAACGTCAGCTTCACCGCCAAACCCGGGCAGATGATCGCCATCGTCGGCCCGACGGGAGCCGGCAAGACGACGATCATGAATCTGCTGCCGCGCTTCTACGACGTGACCGGCGGCGCAGTGCGCGTGGACGGGATCGACGTGCGCACAGTGACCGCCGAATCGCTGCGCCGGCAGATTGGCATCGTGCTCCAGGATACGTACCTGTTCAACACGACCGTCACGGAGAATATTCGCTTCGGGCGGCCGCAAGCGACGGATGAGGAGGTCTTAGGCGCGGCCAAACTGGCCCACGCAGATACATTCATCGAACGTCTGCCTGACAAATACCAGACCGTCCTGGGCGAGCGCGGCTCCGGGTTGAGCCAGGGTCAACGCCAGCTACTGGCAATTGCCCGGGCGGCGTTGTCCGATCCGCGCATCCTGGTGCTAGACGAGGCGACCTCCAGCGTTGATACGCGCACTGAGCGCCTGATCCAGGAGGCTTTGGTGACGCTGCTCAAAGGGCGCACCAGCTTTGTCATCGCCCATCGCTTGAGCACCATCCGCAACGCAGACATCGTGCTGGTGGTCAATGACGGCGAGATCATTGAACGCGGCAAGCATGCCGAACTGTTGGAGAAGAAAGGTTTCTACTACAACCTGTACATGAGCCAGTTCCGCCGGGACCCACAGTTTGTGGAAGCTCTTCAAAACGGACACGACGGTCATAAGCCGCAGCTCAAGTTGGACCCGCCACAATAAGACAAATCAGTGAAGGAAGAACGCAAAAGGAGGAGGACGAGAACCTTCGTCCTCCTCCTTGGCTATCGATCACGGCGTTAACTTGCCTGGTAATCCGCAAGGGCGGCCCGCTCAGTCTCTTCCAGAATGGCTGAAATCGGGTCGCTTGATATGCGGAATGAAGCGCCTTGTCCTCTGAATCTGATCCTCATATTGCTCCCTGAACTTTGCAATCAACATCGCTTCTTCACGCAGAAACACGCTACGTTTTCGAATCCTACCAGACGACGGGACCTGTGACAAAGCGGACAGTCATGTGTCCGACCTCGTCCAATATGCTTGGATCCCGTTTGCAAGAAATGGCATTCCTGAAAGCCCCAAGGATGGTCCTTGGCCCCGTTACAACTCCGATACGCCATCCATCGCTTGGATGGAAAACTCCCTCAGTATTCAACCGTTCCTGGTCCCCGAACTCATGAGAACCATTAGCTCGTTTCGAATTCAAGGTTAGCAAGCGGTTATGACCGACAGGGGACCGGAAAGAGATTGTAGAGTGTGAATAGCACAGGCGAGCGCAACCTTGACAAGATGCCCGATTGGTATACAATTAGTACAATGATACAAATATACAATAATACAATGATACAATTAAACGCTCATGAATCTTGAAATCGACTTCCGCTCCGGCCTTCCCATCTATCTCCAGGTTGTGGACCAGATCCAAGAAATGATTGCGGCTGGACGTTTGCACACCGGCGATCAGCTCCCGACCGTGCGTGCCCTGGCCATGGAATTGCGGGTGAACTTCAATACCGTCGCGCGTGCCTACCGGATCCTGGATGAAAGCGGCATTATCTCGACCCAACGGGGGCGCGGCACGTATATCCTCGAGCTGCCGCCGCCCCAGGTGACGGAGACCATGCGGCAGAATGCCCTGCAGGCCGTGACCTACCGCTATCTGCTGGATGCCTCCCGGCTGGGAGGAAAACCACAAGAGATCAGCCGAGTTTTTCAGGACCAGGTTGCGAAATGGCGCAAGTCCGGCAATCTAACCAATCCTGAGTCCGGCTCCCATGAATGATGAAAAGGAGAATGCCATGAGACCGACCCTTGTTTCCAAAGATCAAAACCCGCGACCGCAGGGCCGCCGGAAGGCCGACCCGCATATCCCCGGAGTTGCGGGTGCTCTTTTTGTCATCTGCCTGCTGGTGGCTTTCTATGTGGGTATCTGGTTGTCTCAAAAGGGGATCCTGAGCGCTACTTGGACCACGGACTGGAACGTAGGGTGGATCCTGCTCGGTCTCTATCTCCTATTCGCCCTGAAAATCGCCTCACAATGGGAGAAGGCCGTCGTGCTGCGCCTGGGCAAATTCCATAAGCTGGCCGGCCCAGGCATGTTCTGGCTCATCCCGATTATCGACAGCCTGGCCAACTGGATTGACCATCGCGTCATGGTCACGTCCTTCTCCGCCGAGAAAACGTTGACCAAGGACACGGTCCCGGTGGACGTGGATGCAATCCTGTTCTGGGTCGTCTGGGATGCGGAAAAAGCCGCCCTCGAAGTGGCGGACTTCCGGGCAGCCATCGCCTGGGCCGCCCAGACCGCACTGCGCGAGATCATCGGCCAGATGACCTTGGCAGATATCCTGATCGGACGGGCCAAAATGGACGCTGATCTGCAGAAGATCATCGATGACCGCACCACGCCGTGGGGCATCACTGTGCAATCGGTCGAGATCCGGGACGTGGTCATCCCACCCGCCCTGGAAGATGCTATGTCCCGCCAGGCCCAGGCCGAGCGGGAGCGCCAGGCGCGTGTCATCCTGGGCGAATCCGAGAAACAGATCGCCGTTTCCTTCTCTGAGGCGTCCGAGGCCTACATCCACAATCCGACCGCCCTGCACCTGCGGGCCATGAATATGCTCTTTGAGGGCTTGAAAGAGAAAGGCGCCCTGGTCATCGTCCCCAGCAGCGCCATCGACACCATGAATCTGGGTGGCCTGAGTGGCATGGTCTCGCTAGCCCAACAGAATCTGCCCAAAGAGCAAAAATAGATGGTCCGCCGGGCCAGAGGCGAGTTGTTAACCCATTTCCCATGGGCGCAGGCACTCCGGTTGCCAAGGAGAACAAAGTGCGTGAGAAAAGGCAGCATCGGATATGGAAAACCCAGTGATAGAAGCTGATGATCTTCGCCGCACATTCAAAGAGATTGAGGCTGTCATCGGCACCAGTTTCACGGTGCAATGAGGAGAGATATTTGCCTTGCTGGGCCCGAATGGCGCGGGCAAGACAACTACCATCTGGATGCTCACCGGCCAGATCGAAGCGAGGCGGGGCCGCGCCAGCGTGGCCGGCTGCGATTTTGTGGAAGACCAGGCGCAATTGAAAGCACTCATTGGGGTCGTGTTCGAAGACTAAAACCTGTATGAGCGGCTTTCCGCACGGGGAAATTTGCGTACTAATTGCTGGCTCGACAACATGCCCGAGAGCCACATCGATGAGGTGCTCGGCTGGGTCAGACAGCGAGAGCGAGCCGAGAGCCCTGTGCGGACTTTCTCGACCAGTATGAAGCAGCGTCTGATGATCGCCCGCAGCCCTGCTGCACCAGCCGCCGGTGCTGTTCCTGGATGAACCGACCCGAGGGCTCGACCCGATTTCTGCCCGCGATATACGTGGCATTGTCGATCGACTGCGCCAGGAAGGGACAACCTCTTGCTGACGACGCACCTGCTCGAAGAGGCCGACCAGCTCTGCCAGCACCTCGCTTTCATCGTCGGTGGCCGCCTTGTGGCCGGGGGAATGCCGCGCGATTTGAAGCTCTCCCATGGCAAGCGCACGATGGTACTGAAACTAGCCGACCCGCAAGACGCAGACCGGTGGACAGAAACCACGCCGAGCATGGATGATCCCCGGGATCAGGCGCGCCTGGTAGAACGGATGGTGCAGTGCAACGTGCGTTCCATCCATTCAAAGGAAGCTACCTTGGAAAAGGTATTCATCGAGGTGGCCGGGATTCGCCCTGCGTAATAAGAGGAGGCTACCAATGCACTCACGCGCCATTTGGGCGATTGCCCGCAAGGACGCCCTCGATCCCTGGCGAAAAAAGTCGACGATGGGGGCCTGCTCTTCCCGATCCTCCTGTCACTGATCTGGCTGCTTATCGGCAAAATGATCGGCAATTCCAACACCGATATCCTGATCTACAACCCCGGAAACTCGAACATTGCCTAGGTGGTGATAGCAGCGTTCCCAAACTCTAAGTCGACCGGAGCAGTTACGGCCGCGGATGTTGCCGCCGCGTTTGGCGGTGGCGGCACGCCTACGACCACCCGAGATGCGCTTGGGCTGATCGTACCCGCTAAGTTTGACGGTCGCTTGCACACAGGCACCCATCTTCAATTATCTATGAATGAATCTGCAATTAAGGGAACCTTGCGAATACCCGCGGACTGGCTCTGCGACTTCCTTTTCGAACGATAGACCTCCGGGTTGGCAGCCGGGAGGTGGCCAGGTCCATGACATGGCCGGGCGAGTTCGGCGCTCGATGTCAGATAGACGAAGTGGGGCCAATCGACCCTGGGTTCTTCGTTCATCACATCAGACCCGATAACGCGACCTCATCTAGATTCCCTGGCGATTGTGGCGCCTCGATCCAGTTCGCGCCGCATGAGCCCGTACCGGCTGGTCCCAGGATTCAATCCTGGGCGCGCCCCGCCCCAACCATAGCCCCCCGGGCTCGTGCCCATCGCGCTTTCGGTCCCCAATCGATTGCACTGCGACACTCGGCGTCCCCCTTGAGCCAGAAATCCATGCAACATGCTGGGACGATGGTTCGGCCTACCACATGAGGAATTCCCGTGAGCCTTGGTCTCGGTCCCGTCTTCTTGGCCAGGATCTTGAAACACCCCTCGGCGTAGCCAGGAAGCCCTCTCGGCGGTCATTGCAGTATGATTGCAGCGGACGCAGTACAAACGGGTAGGCGTGATCCGCGCCGGATTCTCCGGCGAGTCTGTTTGATCGATCCAATGCTGAGCCAAAGTCACAAACGCCGCACATGGGGAAGCACGTGAGGTGCAACCAAGCTACCCCGGATATTGTGATCTGGTTGTATGAAATGAGGCAAGAATTGTCCCGCAGTGATTAGCAGAATCAGGAGTTGACACGAATGACAGACAAGACAAGTAAGAAGAAGACCAAACGATTGTCCAAAGGGCAGCGTACACATGTGCGGCGGCAGAAGCAAGCGGCCCGCAACGCCGGCACGGTTCACAAGTAGCTAGTCATTATGTGGCGTCCATCGAGAGTACCCAAGAACTAGGATCAACTTTGGATTGTGCCCCCGATGCGGCCGTCATCTTCACCGGCACAGCATCGATGGTGGGAGCAGCCGTGCGCACCACCTTCACTCCTGACCCGCAAGTCGGGAGCCCGCCTCGGTGAATGTGCCGAGGGGGCGTCCAGCCAGATCACGAGGACGCCAGACAGCAGTTTGGGTTCGGTTCGAGCCACGCATCCACGCGGGCCTAGGGCCTCCCAGCGCCTGGCCGCGGCCGAAACCCATCCCCTGGCCTACATGAACTACCCTCGGGACCAACCTGGCCCGTGCACCCAGGATGCGGGCCGGGTGCGAATGGACCTATCTGCCACCAGCCAGGCTCGACAAAGGTGCTGGAGCCGGTGCTCCAGCGAGGCGCATCGCCCCATCAACGTGCAGGGAGGGCTTCCAGACGAGACTTCGCTCCTTCGGATTGCGGTGACCTTGTTACCTGGAATGGATCAAGGCCCTGGTGGAGCGCTGACTGGGGCGCAGGGTTATCGCCGGTCCTGGGCAAAAACCCATGTCTGTCCCACAATGGTCCGGGCGGATTGGATCCAGGGGGAGTATTCGCCCTATACTGAAGGCAACATGCCTGGGAATGGCTGAGAGAATCACGCCCACGATAACAACATGATCATAAAAGAAATACAGTCAAAAACTATTCTGTCCGTATCGAAAATCTATCCTTACGTCATTAATCCTTACACAGGTTGTCAGCATGGTTGTTCATACTGCTACGCTCATTTCATGAAGAGATTCACCGGGCACCAGGAACCCTGGGGTCAATTTGTCGATGTTAAGACAAATGCTCCTGATCTCTTAAGGCTGGAAATTAAGAGGGAAAAACCAGGGAGGGTTTGGATAAGTGGGGTATGTGATCCATACCAGCCGCTGGAGGCAAAATATCGGCTTACACGTCAATGTCTGGAAATACTGACACAAAATGGCTGGCCGATTATTGTCCAAACACGATCTCCTCTGGTTCTGCGCGACATCGATATCTTGGGAAAAGGAAGAGGTCTTGAAGTCGGTTTTAGTATCACCACGGCTGACGATAGTATCAGGAAGCTATTTGAACCAAAGGCTCCCCCAATTGAAGAAAGGGTTAGGGCACTGGACGAATTGCATCGCGCCAGAATAAGGACTTACGTCATGATTGCGCCAATCCTTCCCAAGGCAGAAAGCCTCGCGGAAATCCTTGCGGGAAAAGTTGACTATGTGATGTTGGATCGGATGAACTATCACTATGCGGATTGGGTGTACCGGAAATACGGTCTAGAGCACGAAATGACCGATGACTATTTTCGCCGGACGGAACGCACACTTTCCTCGACATTTGCGAAATTGGGAATTAGTTTCAAGAAATAGTCGTCAATAATTGCATGCACGAACATGATCCATTGGCAACGCAAGACACAATGGGTTGAATAATGGGGGTTTGGCCAGCTCCCAAGAACTGATCCATCGTTCATGTTAGGATCGGGACAAGGAGGTAGGTCGCACAATAGGGATTAGTGACCCGTAGGGGTTGGCATCCCCTCGGGGGCACAGGAACACATAGTCAATATATTCCATCTTCCCTTTGCCGCCACGGTCGAGTTGGCATGCCAGCGGATGGACACCATTCGACCCGGAGTCGGGTTGTCTGCCGCGGCTGAGACCCACAATAAGGAGGATTAATGATGCATCCGCAGGAGCAGTTCGAAAGAGATGTCATCGCTACATCTTCCGGCGAGCTCAAGATCACGTTCTTTGGCCACAGCAGTCTAGCCTTCGGGTTCAATGGCAAAGAGATCTATGTCGACCCTTTTAGCCGGGTGGCGGACTTCACGAAGCTGCCGCGCGCGGATCTCATTCTTATCACTCATGAGCATATTGACCATCTGGACCTGGAAGCTATTGCAGGCATTCGGACGGGCAACACGAGTGTTGTCCTAACCAAGAGCTGTGCAAGGCAAGTCACAGACGGAATTGTGATGCAGAATGGCGAGGCTCGGACAGTTTGCGGTCTGGCCATCGAGGCTGTACCCGCCTACAACCTTGTCCACAAGCGTGAGAACGGGCAACCTTTTCATCCCCAAGGTATGGGGAACGGGTACGTAGTGGCTTTCGCGGACAAAAGAGTCTATCTTGCCGGCGATACCGAGAACATACCAGAAATGGCCGCTTTGAAGGACATCGCCTGTGCCTTCTTGCCAATGAATCTCCCCTTCACGATGACGCCAGAGATGGTGGCGGATGCAGCGAGAGCATTTAGGCCTCGGATACTTTATCCTTATCACACCGGAGACACCGATGTGAGCAGGTTGGTCGAATTGTTGAGAGCAGAGCAGGGAATTGAGGTCCGAATTCGCAGAATGGCCTAGGAAAGGGTTGCCTGGGTCGCGCCGTTTCATTAGGAAGCACATTTGGCCGCAAGGACGTGCGAACACCCTGTTGGCGGGAATGCAGCCGGCGATGCTCGCCTTCGTCAACAGCTAACCATCCTTCATCGCCACCTCACATGAAGATATCACGCAAAGGGAGCGCGACGGCCTGGAGTTCTTCGCCAGTCGTGTCCAGTATTACAAGGAGACCCTCCTTCTCCCCAAGCCCAATAACCATCTCCACTGGCATTGCCAAGGCTTCCGACCGGGCTAGAAGTTCAAATCACGAAACCGCGGTTGGCTGTCATGGCAAGAACCCGGTCCGCCCATCAATGGTCCGCATACCACTCGCGAACTTCCTCGCCACGGTGCTGGTAGCTTCCGGTGTGCGTCGCCCCATTGGCGAAACCATTTTCCGCGTGCGACGAGCAAGTTCAACGATCATGTTCAACCTTGACCTGAGGTGACCCGCGCGGTAAGCTGGTGCATGTTCTCAGGCGCGATCCTTGCCAGGCCTCCCGAAATTGCACAGGAGAGGGCACCCTAAAGCGGCTAGAACTGCTTTCACAGGGTGGCTCTCCTAGAGAAGGGCTCAAAACCCGGCATGTTCGGTTATATGGGCAGGCGCGTTCTTGGACCATGAGGACAATCTGTCCGTTGGCTCTGTCCCTCTGATCGGTCAACATTAATGGGGAAAGCGATGAGAGGTCACGCTGGATCGGCGGCGTTGCGAGACTCCCAACCTCCTCGCCCTTCAGTCCGATCGCGGGGTGCGAGGAGGGCTTGGAGAGGACGGGGCGAGCCAAGCCCGAATCCTCATCCGAGGGGCCGGAATCCCTCGGTCGCCGTGCTTGCCTTGGTCCTCATCCTGTGTGGATGTCTGTCCGAGGCGTCCCCAACGCGAACCCCGCTGACGGGATCTGCGCCCCCGGCGCCTGCCCTTGCGAGTGCCACTTCACTGCCAACTTCCACCACACTGCCAACGCCTCTGCCCACCTCCACCGTGCCGAGCGCTTCGGCGACCCCCCCCCAAGTTCCGCCCTTCTCGCATGTCTTCATCATCGTGATGGAGGACAAGGGATATGGCCAGATTATCGGCGATTCGCAGGCGCCGACGATTCACTCGCTTATCCAGAGGGGCGCACTGCTTACCAACTATTGGGCCGTCACCCACCCCAGCCTGCCGAACTACCTGGCCATGATCGCAGGTACCACCTTCGGCCTCACGGGAGAATGTGACCTTTGCTTTGTTAACGGTCCCACTCTGGCCGACCAGATCGAGGCGGCGGGACGCCAGTGGAAGACCTATAACGAGGACCTTCCGGTCGAGAGCCTTCCGGGTCCGTGTCTCAAGTACAGCGTGGATAGTACATTCGACAAGAACCACGACCCCTTCCTCCACGTCGACTCGATCGCTCTGAACCCTGAGCGCTGTGCAAGTCGGGTGGTCGATCTGAAAAGCCTACCCGCGGACTTGGCCTCACCTAATCCTCCGGATCTGATGTGGATCACCCCGAACCAGTGCGACACCATGCATCCACCTTGCGGCATCGCGAACGGCGACACCTTCTTGGCCCAGTGGATTCCCCTGATCACTCAGTCGGCGGCCTTTCAAAATGGCGGGGTCCTGTTCCTTACATTCGATGAGGGCATCGTAGGCACGCCTTGCAACGGTGCCCTTTGCGGCGGCCACATCGTCACGATTGTCCTTTCCCCTTGGGTCGCGGGGGGCACGCGCGATGGAACCCTATACTCGCACTTTTCCCTGCTACGCACCATCGAGCAGGCCTGGGGGTTCAGCCCACTGGGAGCGGCCGCTCAGGTGCCCCCGATCACTGGCATTTGGAGTTCCCAGGCCTCGAGAGGCGGGTAGGAGAGGATCAAAAGGGGTTGCCCATTCCCAGACTTCTTGGATAGCCCCTGCGTGCCTTGCGCGGGCCAGGTGGCGAGCCGAGAGAGCCGGCTACTCGTAGCGCATGGCTTCGAGCGGTTCGAGGGCGGCAGCCCGCGAACCGGTGAAGAAGAATTGAGCAGGGGTAGCCTGCGACGCACTCCCCCCACGCAACTTCTTGTTACACTCCGCCAGAGGGCAATAGTACCTGAAAACAAAGAGACCCCAAGAGAATTCAGAAGTGATGCTATCGGTTACATGAAGGCGGTAGCCTCTCAGGGTGCCCACCTCAGTGGGCGGTTGTGTTCCTAGATCCTTCCTTGCAATGTCTCATCAAGCCAATCAAAAGTGCACTGATGGAATGGAGAATGGTTGCTGTCCTCGAAGTGTTCCCCTGCCCTCTCGGAGCTCGTGAACGTTAGGAATTTCTTCGGACAACTCAATGCGCCGAACGGGCGAGGCAGACTTGCCCCATTCACCGGCCACTCTCACCGCCAAGCTGTGCCGTCGTTGAGCGGGGCGAGGGGACGGGCACGTCACGCTGCCGCGACCAACAACAAAGAACGATATTCATCTGGGATCTCGCCCGTCGCATGCGGATGCCCCTTCACCTGGGTGGGTTACTAATAGGCCCGTGAAGTCAGGAAAGGGGAAACCCGCAAGGAACTGGGCGTATGATATAATCCTGCCTATCACATTGTCGGTTTAGCGGGTAACCGTGCCGTCAGACCCTCATATGGGACTGGCGGCATTCATGTTACATCCTGGCCCTCGAGGAGTCTGGAGAATCGAGGCGACTGCATGCGATTCAGTGCGAACGATTGGCTTGTACACCCACAACATGGTGTGGGGCGAGTTGTCAGGTTGGAGACAAGGCAGTTTGGCCCAGGAACAAAGCAAGAGTACTACGAGATCGCCATCACAACAGGCACGGTGTGGGTGCCAGTAGAAGCACCCCCCAGAGGGTTACGAAAGCTGACACCGAAGGGCGATCTTGCGAGGTACCGCGGTGTGCTGAGGGGCCGCCCGACACCTCTGGCTGAGGACCTTAAGCAGCGCCGAATCATTCTGTTTGAACGCCACAAAGAAAGCTCGTTTCAAGCCAGATGTGAACTGGTCCGCGATTTGACGGCCCACAGCCGGTTCAAACCATTGAACGAGAGCAGTGACAAGCTGCTGCGGAGTGCTCGCCTCCTTTTGTGTACGGAGTGGGCAGCTGCTGAGGGGCTGTCGGTCGGTGAAGCTACTTCCGAGGTTGATTCTCTCCTGCTTGAAGGAACGGAGACTTACGGGAAGTAGAGCTTAGCGAGTTTAGAAACTTCCGCTGGTCTCCCCGATGTCGTCCTCGACCAATGCACTGATCGTCTGACGATAAGCGGCGCAGCCGACCAGAGGTCTTCTGCCTTCCTCTTAATGTCTCGCCCTGGCCTCCCTGTGGTCCTCACAGGCCCCAAGGCAATCCCTCGAGAAGGAATTCGTCGAATACTTCAACCAAGCACTGCCAGACCAGGGGATTGGGCACAGGATTCCCGAGACGATCGTGTCTCAGCCAGGTTGCCCAAGGCGGGGAACGCCCATCACGGTTCCAGTGCGCAACCGATTGCACGATGACTATACCCAGGATGCGTGAGCCGGAATCTCCCGATAATCTCGGGCAGGGGTTTTCGGCCAGCAAGCCCGCTTGGCGCGCTTCATCGCGACCCTTGACCATGGTCACCAGGCGGTTGCTCGCCTGGCCCATCGACGAGCGTACCACGTCCCAACCGGCCCCCAACGGCCGGGACCGGTCCGGGAATTCGTAGGAGTACTAGGCCTCCGGTGTGGACGAAAAGATCATGCATCACGACCTTGAACCGGTGCTCAAGGTTGTGCCTGAGCCTCGCCCCCTCCCCCGACTGGGAACTACCCGCTTCCCAGGGATCACGTGCACACATGTTCTCAGCGCTGAACCGAGCCGACGACAACTCGGCGAAAGAGGCCATCAAGAGCCGCTTCAAGACCGCTAACCCCATCCCTGTTTCACGATGTGCAGACGCTTGACCAACTCAAGTTCGTGGAGGCGGAAGCGGTGGCCTCCCCTGGTTGGACCAGTCAGGGCTGGGCTTTGGCGTGGAGAAAAAACGCTTATCGATCGGATATCAGCCCCCTGCGAGATCCGTCACGACTCTGACCTGCTCCCCCTAAACTGAACCGGGTATTATGAGAGTCTGGCCGCCGTGGAGGGCAGGAGGACTCTCGATGAAACAGAAACGGCACACCACCGGGCAGATCATTCATAAGCTCCGTGAA
>JBEKXU010000037.1:0-31828 GCA_049511715.1 Anaerolineales bacterium | reverse complement strand
GGTCTACACCGAGCGATCACGGGTGGTATATATCGGGCGATCACGGGTGGTATACCTCGCCCGATCATGCCCGGTATACATCCGGCGACTATGCCTGGTCTAGTTTAGGGCGGTCAATGACACTTTTCGGCGAGGAGGGCCAAGTAAGCCAGACCGGGGGAAAGGCCGCCCGTTCCGGACGTCAGCCGGTAGCGTGCGGGGCCGGACGGCCGACTCCTGTCAGGATGCGACGTTACGGGCGTAAGCTAGCGGCCTCAAGCCTCGTTCTGCATTCCTGCGCACAGTTGTCCTCAGCGTCGAACGGGGGTAGCGGTGCTCTTGGGTGCGTAAGTGTTGTCTTGTTGAGGGAGGGTAGGGCAGAGGGGCCCCCACCTGAGAAGCGGATGAGCGGGGTTTAGTCCGATAGCGGGAATCGAAGCTGTCGCCGATTCGCGTATCTCAAGCCGCCAGAGGGCGGCCGGGAACCTGGGCGGCGGGGAATCGCTTTCTTCTCCCTGCGGATTCTCTCCGCCCGGGTGGGAGCCTTGGACCAGGCACAAGCGCATGACTGCTTGACAGACGGGTCTGCGCCCGTACAATGACTCGGCGCGGCCTCGGGAAAGCTTTCCTTCCTTTGGGAGAAGTCTGGACAGTGCCATGATGGATCCGATCGAACAGAGGCTGAAGAAGGCTCACCAGGCCTGGGAGCAATCCCTCCAGCGGCCGATTCTTGACTTGCGTCGATCGCTGCAAGATCGACCGACCGAACACCTCGCCCGCCTTGCGGGAGCGGTATTGCAGGGAGCCCAGGTCCAGCTGGCGCATTTTGGTGCGCCTCTTGTCCTGCAGCTTCCGGCATTCGCCCCTCCCCCGGGGCGGGAGATTCCAACGGCGACCCAGGCTCTGCTGCTTTATTACCTGGTGACCGCGGACGGGGCACCACTGAGCGGGAGATGGGTGGCCTTCCGTGAGCTGCCTGGGGGCAGTTTCTACCACGAGGCGTTCCAGGGGTATGCCGGTAGCCGCCTCGCGGCGTACTTTGGCAACGCCCTTCCAGCCTTTGAGCAGGCCTGCCAAACTCAGGGGGGCCAGAAGTCGGATTTCGCTGAGACAGCCTTTCGATTTGAGGCCTTTCCCCGGCTGCCGCTTCTTGCGGTGCTCTGGGCCGGGGATGAAGAATTTGCTTCCCGAGGGGCAATCCTTTTTGATTCAACCGCCTGTCACTACCTTCCCATTGATGCCTGCGCGATCGTTGGGTCCTCTCTGGTCCAGCGCCTGATCCGCACGGGGGAACAACTGGGCGAAAAAGCCTCTTCGACGTCCACGACCCCGCTCACGGCGATGGAGTGAGCAGGGGCTATGGGGGGCGAGCGATCTTCTCCGGCGGTGGGCGGGAGGGGAGAGGAAATCCTTGGATACGGCTGTTGATGTTGGCGCCCTGAACAGGAAGATCCCTTCGATCTGACCCGGTGAGGCCCCGTGCACAGATTGTCGGCGTACCTGGGGAAACTCTCTGCGCGATCGGTACTGCTCATCAGCCTGGGACTGATGGCCGGGATCGGTGCCCTGGACTATGTTCTCATCTCCCAGCTGAGCCTGAGCTTCTTCTATCTGCTACCCATATCGACGGCTGCCTGGTATTCTGGTCGGCGGGCCGGAATCGGCCTCTCCCTTCTGGGGGGTGTGGTGGCGGGATTGGAGGATGTGTTTCCGCTCCAAGGCGTTTCGGAGCCGGTGCCCATTCTCCTTTGGGAGATGGTCAGTCGATTGGCCTTCTTCCTGGTGGTTGGGCTCCTGGTAGCCGCCTTGCGCAGCGCTTTGGATCGGGAAAGGGTCTTGGCACGAACGGACTATCTGACCGGCTTGGCGAATGCCCGCTCCTTTTTCGAAAGCGCCTCGCTGGAGCTCGATCGGGCCCGGCGCTACGGACGACCGATTAGCGTCATGTACCTGGATCTGGACGATTTCAAAGTGATCAATGACGAACGGGGTCACGTGGCTGGCGACGAAGTGTTGCGCCTGACCGGTGCGGTCCTGCGTCGGCAACTGCGCTCCACGGACCTGGTAGGTCGGCTGGGAGGGGATGAGTTTGCGATCCTAATGCCGGAGACAGGATTCGAGGGGGCCGGCAGTGCGGCGGCCAAGGTCCGGACGGCGCTGCGTCAGGAACTGGTGCGGCAGGGATGGTCTCTCACCATCAGCGTTGGAGTGCTGACCTGCAAAGAACTTCCGGCCAGCGTGGAGCGATTGATCGATCAAGTCGACGGGTTGATGTATGCCGTGAAACGCTCGGGAAAGAACGGCATCCTGCAAAAGAGCTCGGACTGAATCAGGGCCCCTTCAGGCCGTGCCGCTATGCGAGTTGACCCAGGTCGTGGGAAGACCTCAAGGCCGGGAGGCAGGATTTCACCCAGGGACCTGGACAAGAATGGGTTCCTCGCGAGGACGATTTGCTCAAGCGATGCCAGTTGACGGCGCGCTTCACGGCCTGCGCATCAGTTCGTGCCCTTGACATCTCGGCTGGCCGTGGCCCGGCCCGATACTCTTCAGGGTCCCCCCGCGGATGATAAGGCATGCCAATCGGTCGGCCTCGGCTTGGGGCAGTTGGCGAACGCGACCGCCATCTGGCCCTTCGTCGATGGGCTGGACGGGCTCGTCAGGGCGAGAGGGGGTTCCTGTGACCGTGGAACCGGGCCGATCGCGGGCCGCGCATTCCTGGTAGTGGTGCTCTTGGACTTCCAATTTTGTCCGACATAGGTTTCGCGTGCGCGTCGGGTGACGCGCTCGCCCTGGGGCGCCCGCAGGAATTCGGTGGTCAAATTCGAATCGAGCCGGATCCTGGTCTGCGAGCGAGTTGCGCGGGGCCCACGTTGAGAAAAGGCGGGCGAATTCGACCCTCCCGCCGCAGGACGTGTCGAGGACCCATTGATTCGGGTTTTCGGTTGCCATTCCATGGGGCGTTCGAATGCCGGAGGTGTCTGAGTGCAGGTTGGTCTTCGCGCCCGGCTCGTGAGTTGGGCGCTAAGGAATCTCACGGGTGCGGCTTGCCAGGTGGATGATCGCGCCCTGGAGCGCATCCCCACTAAAGGGCCGCTGATTCTTGTCGCCAATCACATCAACTTCCTGGAAGTCCCAGTTCTGTATACTCATCTTCTTCCCCGTCCCGTTGCGGGTTTTGCCAAGGCCGAGCACTGGGGCAACCCTCCGATGCGCTTTCTGTTCGAGACCTATGGGGCCATTCCCCTTCGCCGGGGCGAGGCCGACGCCACCGCCATCGAGCAGGCTCTGGCTGCCTTGAGAGAGGGCTGGATCTTTGCCATGGCGCCGGAGGGCACCCGAAGCGGCCATGGGCGTTTGCAACACGGCCGAGCCGGGGTGGTGTTGCTGGCGGCACAATCGGGGGCGCCGATCCAGCCCATGGTGCACTACGGCGGGGAGGGGATCTGGAGGAATCTGTGGCGGCTCCGCAGGACCGAGTTCCACATTGTCGTGGGGAACCCGTTTCGGCTCGATAAACTTGCGGCCAAGGCAACACGAGAAGTTCGCCAGGCCATTGCAGACGAGATCATGTACCAGATCGCGGCCTTGTTGCCGGCCTCCTACCGTGGGGTCTACGCGGATCTGGGCAAGGCCAGCGAGCGATACCTCCATTTCCCCAAGGGATCGTCGAGCAACCTACGGGCGGCCGATGGGCTGTAGGCCAGGCAGACGGCTGCCGAGGCCGGTCCTTCAGCTTTTTCAGGCGTTGGCTCCCCGATCGGACGGCCAAAGACCTGCTCTGGGCTGGGACAGGCTCCCAGTTTCCTCCTAGCTACGGAAATCCAAGCTCTTCCCCTTGCTCCTAGGCAATGCGGACCGAGCCCCCCGACTGACAAACAAGATGCCGTAGGCCCTAAGCGCAAAATCGGAAATCTGCGGCGCTTCTGCCCTGGTCAAGGCCCTGCGAATTTCGACTGGGCGCAGAAGGCGGCTTGACCAATTTCTTGGGCCCTGTTATGATATGAAACCGACCAGTCGGTATTATTTGTTGGTGAAGAGATGCCACAGAAGAGAAGTCTCGAAACGCGGGAAAAGATCCTTAAGGCGGCAACCGCAGCCTTCTCCCGAGATGGATTTGACGCGACAGGTGTGGCAGAAATCTGTGCGGCCGCCGGGGTGAGCAAGGGGGCTTTCTACCACCATTTTCAAAGCAAGCAAGAGGTTTTCCTCAAACTGACTGAGGAGTGGCTGTCGGGCCTGGACCAGCAAATCCAGAGGCTGGCCGCCTCGGCAGAGGATGTTCCCCAAGCCCTGTGGCAAACGGCCAAGATTGCCCCTGCAGTATTTGCTGATGCGAGGGGGCAGGTGCCCCTGTTCCTCGAGTTCTGGAGGCAGGCTAACCGTGACCCCCAGATTTGGCAAGCCACTGTCGCTCCCTATCACCGCTACACCGAGTACTTCGCCGGGATGATCCGCCAAGGGATCGAGGAGGGCTCACTGCGCGAGATGCCTCCCGAGGTTGGAGCGCGTATCCTGGTATCGCTGGCGGTGGGGCTCCTGCTGCAGGGAGCCCTTGACCCGGAGGGAGCCGACTGGGGGACCCTCGTCGGAGATGGGGTGAGGTTGCTCCTCGAAGGAATGGGAGCCAATTCCAAGAGAGAATGGAGGTCCACACTGGATGGCGAATGAATAAGGTTCTGGTCACTGGAGCGGGCGGCCACATCGGCAATGTTCTGGTGCGAGAACTGCTGGCTCAAGAGCAGGAGGTCAGGGCGCTGCTCCTCCCGGCGGAAGACCGCTCGTCCCTGAACGGACTGGATGTGGAAATCCTGGAAGGTGACGTGCTGGATATCGGCTGCCTGCGCCGTGCCCTGCAAGGTGTCCGAGTCGTATATCACTTGGCTGGAGTTGTAACGATCTTGCCGGGGCAGTGGGACTTGCTTGAGCGGGTCAACATCGAGGGGACCCGGAACGTCCTTCGCGCTTGCGAGGAAGCCGGTGTTGGGAGATTGGTCTACACCTCCTCCATTCATGCGATCGCTCCTCCGCCAATGGGTCAAACGATTGACGAAAGGTTGCCGTTCGATCCCGCGAGGACCTGGGGAGAGTATGACCGCAGCAAGGCCACTGCCTCGCTGGAAGTAAAGCGCGCGGCCGCTCAGGGGTTGGATGCCGTCCTGGTCTGCCCGACCGGAGTCATCGGGCCGTATGACTTCCGCCGCTCGGAGATGGGTCAATTTCTCCTCGACTGCGCCTCCCGCGGCCCAAAGATGTATATCGATGGTGCCTACGATTTCGTCGATGTGCGCGACGTAGCCCGAGGGCACATCCTGGCTTGCCAACGAGGCACGCGCGGGGAGCATTACATCCTTTCGGGCGCCCGCATCACGGTGCAGGAGATCATGGAAACGGTCGAGGCGATCCTGCAGATCCCGGGGCCCAATGTGTTCGTTCCGGTCTGGTTGGCACGCTGGGCCTCCGTTTTCACTCCCCTCTACTACCGCATCACCGGAGCCAAGCCCAAGTTGACGCCTTACTCCGTCCACACGGTGACCTCCAACTGCCAGATCAGCTCAGAGAAGGCCCAGCGTGAGCTCGGTTACCGTCCGCGGGCCTTGCCCCAGTCCATCGCAGATACCCTGAAGTGGTTCCTGGATCGAGGCGACCTCCGCCGAGCGGCCACGAGGCATCAGGCCTGAGGATCTCTTGCCCGCCGAGGAGCTCGGTCTGGGGGGATTGCCAGCTAGGTGGGCCGGACCGAGCAGCGTTAAAGGTTCCGAGAACATGGAAGACCGAGTCTGGAAAGACAAGCAAGCGTTGATCACCGGCGCCTCCAGTGGGATCGGAGCGGCGACGGCCATGCGCCTTGCGCGAGAGGGAATGCGTACGATCCTGGTGGCCCGTCGACAGGACTGCCTGGAGGAAATCGCCGAGACCATACGCGTCCAGGGTGGAAAGGCGGACATTCTCCCGGTCGACCTGCAGAGTGAAGGCCAGAGGGATGAGCTCTTGAAGGAACTCAAGCGGCGCAAAGACGCCGGCAAGATCGATGTCCTCATCAATTCCGCAGGCTTCGGATGGTACGGATACGGTAGCGACATGCCTTGGGACCTGGCCCGCCAGATGGTGGAGGTTAACGTCTCCTCCGCCGTGCAACTGACTCTGGATCTCCTCGGCGGTATGCTCGAGCGCGGGGAGGGACATGTTGTCCATGTCGGATCGGTTGCGGGGAGCATTCCCAGCCAGGGAGTAGCCCTCTACGCCGCTACCAAGGCCTTTGTTGATGCCTTTACCACCGGACTCTACCGGGAACTTCGAGGCACCCGTGTGCATGTCAGCGTCGTCCGACCGGGGCCGGTATCCACGGGATTCTTCCAGACCGCTTCTCGTCTCTCGGGTGGCCGCTCTCTGCCAACATCGCGCTGGGGAGTGGCTCCCCAGGTGGTGGCCGAGCGCATCTGGAGGCTGTTGCAGCGACCACGGCGGGTGGTTTACGTTCCGACCTGTCTTCGGGTCGCGCCCTGGGTTGAACTTACTCTGGGCTGGTTAATGGACCGGCTCGGGCCGCTTGCTCTGGAAGGCAAAGTAGACCTCGGGTAGGAAAAAGGGCCTTGCCCTGCAGGCCGCGCGGGAGAACTTCGCTCCCGGGGCGCTGGCAAGGCTACTGGGCCTGGAGCGGCTGCTCGGCCGGAACGGCGAGGCGCCCCGATCACGCGGGTGCCGCTCGTTCTTCTCCGCTGCACGCCTCTGACAAGATATCTGCAACCCTCGCGGGGGAGGGGCGCTGATGGAGGGATTCCAGGCCGGGGGGCCAGGTTCCCGCCTCGCGGGCGCCCAAGGCCATGTGTCTGCAACCCAACTGCAAGGGCCCCTGCCCCAGGTTCTCCCATAATGAGATCGGAGGGCTCCGCCCTGGGGGTAAGGCGCTGGGCGCCGGGGACGATGCAATGGGGTGGGCCGGGTCGGTGAGAAGCCATGTGGGGACTGGACTTGATCCTTGATCTACTGACAGCGCTAAGCCAACCTTGGCTTGGATGGCTCCTGGTCGGCGGTGTCGCTCTGCAGGTCGTTCATCAGGTCTGGAGACGCTGGTCGAAAAGGAACCTGGGCCCAGATCCGCTTGTGGGTCGCTCCGGGGTACCCTCTTCGCTGCCTGATCGGCCTTTGCATTCCTCCTTTGCCGCTGCCGCCCTCGAGCTTACGGTGATTTGGGCACTGGCGCCTGGGACAAAACTGTACACCCTGGTCTTCTGGAAGGGTCCCCAAGGCAGCACGGCCCTCAATCTATCCGATCGAGGCCTGACCGTGGTTTTGATCGCAGCCTGGATGATCTTCATCTATCTGTGGCTGTGGGATTCCCACTTCCGGCCCAAATCAATTACCCGAGGCCGCCTGATGGCCGAAGTGGACCATCTCTCCCCGGAGGCCTTTCGGGTTTTTGTGGCCGTCCTGTTTCGCATGCGAGGCTATCAGGCCCAGGTCAACTTGCGGGACGGCGGCCAAGGGGTCGACATCGTCTTGGAGAACCTGCAGGGGCAACGCGAACTCGTCCGCTGCGAGGCCCGGGAGGGCCCCTTTGGGGAGGACGCCGTTCGGGGGCTTCAGGCTGCCTTGCTACGGGACCCGGACGCGGTGGGCGGATTTATCATCACTACTGGAGAATTCACGGGACGAGCCCGCGAATGGGCCGCCCGGCGATCCATCCGCTTGGTGGATAACCAGGACCTCCTGCGCGCCGTGCGCGCGACTCCGCGCTCCGATCTGGATCAGCCGATCCCCGCCCTGGTGCGCGTAAAGTCATAATCTTCTGGGGAGTGTGAAATTCGGGGCCCTTCTCTGTGGCGAGAATTGGGCGGCCAGCCTGCCTGCTTCTCGCTCGAGGGGCTCACGGGCGCGGCTGCCCAAATGCCTGCGCTACCTGCTCGAACTGCGTGCCTGGATCGCAGGGAAACAGACCGATCCCGCCTTGGCCAAATTGGCGGAGAGTCGACGAGGACTTCCCCCGGCCTATTGACCTGTCGCAACCAGAAGGTCCATTTCGGTTTCTGCAAGATTTCATAATTCTCACCCCTCAGGATGGCGCAGGAGGAAGACGCGCTGATCCTGGAGCCTTACGATGTACTGGCTGGGTTGGTTTTGGTTTCTGGCTTGCCTGCTCCCATTCTCCCCAGCATTCTGTTCCTCGACGGCAAACGGCGGGGCCGAGGCTCTTAGCTCAGTGCGCGGCCTGATCCGTCGCTCGTCCGTACTTGCCTGGGCCTGGCCGTGATCGTGGAGATACTCGGTAAGCGGATGACCTGGATAGCTCGGGCGCAGGCGTGCGGTTTCCGTCCCTCTCTTGTTGCGCCATTCTGGTTTTGCTTCAGGTTTCTTGACGAGCCCCTGGGCACTGGACCGCTGGGGGCAGTCGCGCGTTGCCTTGCTGCGAGAGCCTCCATGGGCGGCATTTTTTCTGCGGCCCAGGAGCGAGGCCATGATGCCGATGGCTCCCCAAGCGCCAAAGGGGATTCCAGGGTCTCAAAAACAATCGGCAAGACAGTTTCTACGGGCAGCAATAGGGGGCCGGCCCGATCTGGCAACTTGGGGCAACTTGGCGTCGACGAATCTGTCGTAAGGGCTCCTGCATTTTCTAAGGTCTCGCGGGTCAGCCGCATCTATATCGGGAGCAAGCAGCCTCGGGAACAAATGAGAGGGCCCTGCATGCAATTGCTGGGGCCCTCCGACTTTCGGGTTGATGCAAGAGCCGCCAGAACCCTCGCCTCCCGTTTGCCCCTTGCCCTCGCGGATGTTGTTGGACCGCCCATGGCTCCTGACGACCTATGATCTGAACGTGGGGTGATCCGCAAATGCGATTAGAATTGCACGGATCAGGATTCCGGCGGGCGGAGCAGGGTCGTCGGCTAGAAGAAGTGGCGCGCCACGGCAGGCACTTACAGGACGGAGCTGGTTCGGCTGCGAATCGCCTTGCTCCTTCGAGAATGGCAGGGCTCCGGTCGACCGTTTGTCCTGATTCATGGCTTGGCCAGCAACAGCCTCACTTGGACATCTGTCGCCTCGATCTTGGCCGGGGCCGGTCATCGCGTGTTAGCATATGACCAGCGCGGCCACGGCCTGAGCGAGAAGCCGGCGACGGGCTACGGATTTGATGAAATATGTGCTGACTTGGAGAGTCTGCTGCGCGAGCGGGACGTTCGCGAGCCGATTCTGGTGGGCCAGTCCTGGGGAGGAAATGTTGTGCTGGAATATGCGGCTCGCCACCCGGGTCAGGCGCATGGCCTGGGTTTCGTCGATGGGGGCTTCCTGGACCTTCAGAACCGCCCGGGGGCCACTTGGAAATCGATCGAGCAGGAACTGCGTCCCCCGGACCTGAGAGGGATTCTCCGGGAAGAATTGAAACGGAAGATTCAAGAAATGCACCCGCAATGGACAGAGGAAGGGCTGGAGGGAACTCTGGCCAACATGGAAATTCTTCCAGATCAGACAGTTCGCCCCTGGCTCTCGCTGGAGCACCACCTGGAGATCCTGCGCGCCCTCTGGGACCAGCGACCCCTGCAACTCTTTCCTCGGATCGAGGAACCTGTCTTGATCTGCGCGGCGGAAGTCGGAGAGACTCAGCGAATGGAGCAGAAGCGGCGGGCGGTGGTGGCGGCCCAAAAGGGCTTGGCTCGTTCCCAGGTCGTGTGGTTCCCGGCGACGGATCACGACATTCATGTTCACCGTCCGCGTGACATCAGTGATCTCTTTCTCAGATCGGTTCGGCAGGGGATTTGGAGCTGAGGGCGAAGAATCCCGGGCGCCCGCTCGCAGGAATTGCCCGGATTGGCCACTCGACCTTGTCGCCTGCCGGGGGCCCAAGACCCTTCAAAACGGAAAGGCTGTCCAATGGAATTCTCGCTGAAAGACGTTTTCGATCCCGCCCATGATGTACTTCATTACGAACGTCGGCCCCTGGACGCGGTCTTCGCCCCGCGGAATGTCGCCGTGATCGGTGCCACCGAGGCTCCGGGCAGCGTGGGCCGTACGGTGCTCTGGAACCTAATCAGCAGCCCGTTTGGGGGGACCGTCTTCCCGGTGAATCCCAACCGGGCGAGCGTACTGGGCATCAAGGCCTATCCCAACATCGCCATGGTCCCCGAGCCGGTGGATTTGGCGGTCATTGCGACCCCTGCCAGGACCGTGCCTGGGGTCATTGGGGAGTGCGTGAAGGCTGGAGTCCAGGGGGCCATCGTGATCTCCGCTGGATTCAAGGAAATCGGTGCGGAAGGTGCTGACCTGGAGCGCCAAGTCCTGGAGCAGGCCAAGCAGGGCCGGTTGCGAATTGTGGGCCCCAACTGCCTGGGGGTAATGAACACAATGACCGGGCTCAATGCGACCTTTGCTGGCGCCATGGCGAGGCCTGGGACCGTCGGGTTTCTCAGCCAATCAGGAGCCCTCTGTTCCGCCGTGCTCGACTGGAGTCTCCAGGCGAATGTTGGCTTCAGCGCGTTTGTCTCGGTCGGGTCCATGCTGGACGTGGATTGGGGTGACCTGATCGACTACCTCGGCGACGATCCACGCACTCAAAGCATTGTCATGTATATGGAAACCATTGGGGACGCGCGCTCGTTTCTCTCCGCTGCCCGGGAGGTGGCTCTGACCAAGCCGATCATTGTGATCAAGCCCGGCCGGACGGAAGGGGCGGCTCGGGCGGCCGCCTCCCATACGGGGTCGCTCACGGGCTCGGATGAGGTGCTGGAAGCGGCCTTCCGGCGCTGCGGGGTGTTGCGGGTCAACCGGATCTCCGATCTGTTCTACATGGCGGACGTGCTTTCCAAGCAGCCCAGGCCGAAGGGACCGCGTCTGACGATCCTGACCAACGCCGGAGGTCCTGGGGTCCTGGCCACGGATGCGCTGATCGTAGGAGGGGCCGAGCTGGCGGAGCTGTCCGAACCTACGCGCCGAAATCTCGATGAACTCCTGCCGCCCCAGTGGAGTCACAACAACCCCGTGGATATTCTGGGGGACGCAAGTCCGGAGCGTTACGTCAAGGCTCTGGAGATCGCCGCCCAGGATGAAAACAGCGACGGGCTGCTGGTGGTGCTGACGCCCCAAGCTATGACGGACCCGACTCACAGCGCCGAGGCTCTCGTCGCTTACGCGCAATCCACGGGGAAACCCCTGCTGGCCAGCTGGATGGGAGGGCACGATATCGAGACGGGGATGGCCATCCTCAACCGGGCGAACATCCCGGCCTTCGCCTATCCCGACACGGCTGCGCGCATGTTCAGCTACATGTGGCGGTACGCCTACAACCTGAAGAGCTTGTATGAAACCCCGTCGATGCCGGACGAGACCGATGCGGAGGCCCCGGATCGCCGGCGGGCGGAAGGGATCATCGACTCCGTTCGCTCAAGCGGACGGACACTTCTGACCGAATTTGAAAGCAAGCAGGTGCTGCAGGCCTACGGGATTCCGACGGTCACCACGCGCATCGCCCGGAGCGAGGACGAGGCGGTGACCGAAGCGAGCCAGATCGGGTACCCGGTTGTCCTCAAAGTCTATTCCGAAACCATTAGCCACAAGACGGAGGTGGGAGGGGTCCAGCTGAATCTGGCCAATGAGGAAGAGGTCCGCCGCGCCTATCGCGCGATCCAGCAGGCGGTGCTGGCCAAGTTGGGGGCGACGCGGGGAGCGAAGGAATTCCTGGGAGTAGCCGTCGAACCGATGGTCAATCCGGGAGGGGGCTACGAGATTATCCTGGGCTCGAGCGTCGACAGTCAATTCGGGCCCGTCCTGCTTTTTGGCTCCGGAGGGCAGCTGGTGGAGGTGTTCCGCGACCGGTCGCTGGCCCTGCCTCCTCTGAACACGACTCTGGCCCGCCGGATGATGGAGCAGACCCGCATCTACGTTGCGCTGCAGGGCGTGCGGGGCCGGACCCCGGTCGATCTAGCCGCCCTCGCGAGGCTGCTCGTCCGTTTCAGTCAGTTGGTGGCGGAACAACGGTGGATCAAAGAGCTGGACATCAACCCCCTCATGGTCTCCCCCGAAGGTTTGATCGCTCTCGACGCCCGGGTCCTCCTGCACGGGCTGGAGGTCACGCGCGAGCAGTTGCCGCGGCTGGCCATTCGCGCCTATCCCGTGCGCTATGTTCGGCCCTGGAAGGCGGCCGATGGCTCGGAGATCCTCATCCGCCCGATCCGTCCCGAGGATGAGCCATTGATGGTCAAGTTCCACGAGGGACTTTCCGACCGAAGTGTCTACTTGCGCTATCTGCATCCCATGCTGCTCAGCCAGAGGGTGACGCACGAGCGGCTGGCCCGCATCTGCTTCATCAACTACGAGCGGGAGATCGTTCTGGTGGCCGAGAGGACCGACGCCCAGAACGGGCGGGAGATTCTGGCGGCGGCCCGGGTTGACCGATTGCACAACACGGATGAGGGCCAGGTCTCCGTTATCATTACGGACCAGTTCCAGGGCAAAGGCCTGGGGCGCGAGTTGATGCAGCGGTTGATCCAGATTGCCCGCGACGAAAAGATGACGCGCCTGTTTGCCGTGTTCACGGCGGACAACCGGGCCATGAAGGAGATCATGCAAGGCCTGGGATTTCACATCGGGGACGACAAGGTGCAAGGCAGGCTGCGCGCGCAGATGGAACTGTAGTCCCGCGGGCGACCCGGCGCTTCTCCCTCATCTTGGGGAGGGCCTCGGTCATCCTCAGGCCTCGCGAATCTCGATGGCCTCGATTCTGGCACCCGGAGTCTTCGCCCGCGAGGGATCGCGCTCCGGAATCGCCTGGACGATTTCCATCCCGCGGATGACTTTGCCGAACACGCTGTGCTTTCCGTCCAGATGGGGAGTAGGGGCGAAGGTGATAAAGAACTGGCTGCCATTCGTATTGGGCCCGGCATTGGCCATGGAGAGAATGCCAGCCGAGTCGTGTTTGAGCTTGGGATGGAATTCATCCTCAAATCGGTAGCCGGGGCCACCGCTGCCAGTGCCGCTTGGGTCACCGCCCTGCGCCATGAAACTCCGAATCACACGGTGGAACGTGGTTCCATTGTAGAAACCCTCTCGAACCAGGAACACGAAATTGTTGACCGTGCGCGGCGCCAGGTCGGCGTACAGCTTCACCTCGAATTCACCGACGGAGGTGCGGAAGATGGCGCGGTATTCCTTCTTGGGATCGATTTGCATTCCGGGGGGCGAGGGATACTTTTGGGCCATGCGTTCTCCTTTCGAATGAGTTCAGGCCCATTGTAATCGCCGCGGTGAGGAAGCGACAGGGCGATTGAAGAAGGGTCTCGCCCCTCCTCCCCTGCTCAACATAGCCGGACCAAGCCCATCGAATGCTCGGGACCATTGCTCGCCTGGACAACGTCACCCACTACTTCGGCGGCCAGCGGCTTTTCGAGGGCCTGCGCTGGGAGATCCACCATGATGCCCGCGTGGGTCTGGTCGGTCCGAATGGCGCTGGAAAGTCGACCCTGCTCAATCTCCTGGCAGGCGAGCTCACCCCGAGCCAGGGCGAAGTCTTTGTGCATCGTTCGGTGAGGGTAGGATACCTGCCGCAGGAGGTGTCCCTGGGGGCCGGGCGCACCCTCCTGGAGGAAATGCGCCGGGCTTCGCCCGAACTCTCAAAACTGGAACAGGAAATGGAGGAACTGGCTGCCCGCATGGGGGACCCCTCGGTGTATCAGGACCCTCACCGGCTACTTCGAACAGTTCAACTTCACGAGCGAGCGCTCGAGCGTTTCGAGCAGATGGGTGGCCTAAATCTTCAAGGGCGCGTGCGCTCGACGCTCCACGGCCTGGGGTTCCAGGACCAGGATTTCGACCTTCCCCTCCAAGCCTTCTCCGGAGGCCAAAAGAAACTCGTGGGGTTGGCCAAGCTGCTCCTGCAGCAGCCGGACCTCCTCCTACTGGATGAGCCGGATAACCATCTGGACCTGAAAGGCAAGCGCTTCCTGGAGGAACTGATTGTGGGCTACCCGGGGGCCGTGGTCATTGTTTCCCACGACCGTTATCTGCTCGACGTCGTGGCCGACGAAATCGCAGAACTCGAGGACGGGGCGCTCAGTCTGCATAGCGGCAACTACTCGGAGTACGCCTTTGAGAAGCGCCAAAAACTCCTCTCACAGGCCAAGCAATTCGAAGTGCAACAGCGGGAGGTGCGGCGCCTCGAATTTGCCATCCGACGGCTGGGCGGTTGGGGAGCGGGTCAGAATGAAAAGTTCGTGAGGCGGGCGCGGTCGATGCAGAAGCGCCTGGACCGGATCGAGCGGGTCGAAAGGCCGCGGCCGGAGCGTCGCCGCATGGGGCTTTCCCTGGTCCCCGCTCAGAGAGGATCCAACAAGGCCGTGGAAGTCGTCCACCTGACCAAAGCCTTCGACCAAGAGGGCGGTCGCGGGCGGGAGGTCGTGCGAGACCTGAGTCTGCTGTTCTGGCGCGGGGAGCGAGTGGGAATCATCGGGCCGAATGGAGCTGGTAAGACCGTCCTCCTCCGCTGCATCCTTGGGCAAATCGCACCGACCGCGGGCTCGGTCCGGGTTGGTCCGTCCACTACGTTGGGCTATTACGACCAGGAACATCGCACTCTCGACCCGCAGAGCACTCTGGCCATGGCGCTGACCAACGCCAACCCGATGACTGATCGCGACTTATATGGGTTGATGGGTCGGTTCCTGTTCCACGCGGAGGAGGCCAGCAAGCGTATCCGCGACCTCTCGGGTGGGGAAAAGGCCCGCGTGCAAATGGCCCGACTGATGCTCCAGGGAGCCAACTGCTTGCTCCTGGATGAGCCCACGAACAACCTCGACATCGGCTCGGCGGAAGCGCTGGAAGAGGCCTTGGAGGGATTTGAGGGAACCCTGCTGGTGGTCTCCCATGACCGGTATTTCCTGGACAGCCTGGTCAGTCGCATTGTGGAACTGGAGGATGGGACCGGCCACGAATACGAGGGCAACTACACCGCCTACCTTGCGCAGAAAACCCAATCTCTTCTCCCGGAGTCTGAGGCCCATCCCCGCTCGATCCTGCGCGGAGCGGAAGCAAAGACCGGGCCCCCCGAAAGACCTCGGGAAGCACACAGGCCGCGGAGCGGGCTTGGCAAGACCAGTCCGCGATGATCCGAGGGTGGGAGGACACCCGCTTTCGCCCCCTCCCGCAGGAAGGCGGCCGAGGAGCAGGTCGGCACCCGTTGCCAGCCTGGGGTGGAGAGACGGGCAAGCCCAGGGGGAATCATGTTATCCGGCTCGGCGTTCGGCCGGAGCGGCCCAAGGGCTGCTGGGGTAAAAGGGTGGCGGGAGACGGGGGTCCGTGTACTCGGCCGCCTGGGCCGGCCCCAGGATCTGAGTCACGGGCAGGACCCCCGCCCAAACAGGCAGGAGCCGATCTTCCTCAGCATCCTGAGGTGGTCCTGAGCGCACCTTCGCTGAGGCGCTGGTCAGGGATATCGCGACCACGGCCGTGCCTCTTAGATCGGAGAGGCTGGGCTTGCGGACCTCTTTCCAGCGGCCCGGAAGCAGGCGCTCCGTGAAGGATTCAAAGGCAAGAAGTTTCTCCTCCGCGGTCTCGAGCGGGCGGCCGGTCCCGAACAGGACAGCGGAGCGGTAGTTGAGGGAATGGTGCGTGGCCGATTTGGCCAGGACGATCCCGTCCAGGAGGGCGAGGCTGATGCAAAGCTCGTTCCCCGCTCGGACATATTGAAGCAGGCGGCTCTCGGTCGAGCCGTGCAGCAGGAGTTCCTTGTTTCGGCGCGCGTGGAGCATCGGGATCACCACGGGCCGACCCTCTTCCACAAAGCCGACGTGGCAGATCGGGGCTGCGTCGATGATGGAATAGACCAAGGCCTCGTCGTAAGAGACGCGCTCGGAATGCTGCCTCATCTTGTTCCTTGCCGTGACTTTGAAATCCGCCATCCTGCCTCCCTGGGAAACCAATGGGCTCTCCTCCCTCAGCCAAGCCTGCTGGCGACTGCTCCGGTCGACTCGGGGGGAAGATTCCCGAGAGCCTCTGCTCCGGACCGTTACGTTTCTTGGCTGTGTCTCCTCATTCTACCGGTTTTGAAGCGATGGAGGCTTGGTCGAAGAGCTGGCCGTCAGCGGCAGGGATGGTTGTCGCCCCAAGAAGGCGCCGCGCTGAGGTTGCCGCGGGTTCCTTTGACCGACCCCGGCAAAGGTTTGGCGTAAGTCGCGTCCGGGGCAGGGTCCCAAGCTCGCTTGGCAACCTCGCTTCCGGAATCCTCGGCCCTGCAAGCAGAAGAAGAGGAGCCTCGTCCTGCCCTTCGGGCAGGTGCTGTGGCAAAGGAAGGGCGGCTTGAGTCGGGTAAGGATCCTCGTCTCGGTCCTTGCTCTCGCCGTTCGGGCGGCGAGCTTTCGACCTTTCTTCTCCTCCCGCGTTCGGGCTGTCACCGTACTCATCCCGCTGATGGCTTGACTTCCTGGGCAGGATCGGACCACCAGGAGGCTCGATGAGGAGGGATAGAATCCAGGCATTGGGTGCCAGGATGGCAGAGCGTGACTCAAGCAGGCGTAATCGGCTTCCTCTCGATCCTTGCGGGTAGGACGAAAGGAGAAGACGGCGATGGATTATCGAAGTTTGGGACATACCGGCTGGACGGTTTCGGCGATCAGCTTTGGAACGTGGGCCATCGGAAGCATGTGGGGCAGGGTGGACGAGAGAGAGTCCCTGCAAGCCCTCCACCGGGCCCTGGACGGGGGGGTGAACTTCTTTGATACCGCCGATGTGTATGGCAGCGAGCCACTGTTGGCGAGGCTGAGGAAGGAGCGTCGCGAGGAATTCCGGATTGCCACCAAGGCGGGACGAAAGCTGAGCCCTCACACCTCGAGCGGATACAACCGCGAGAACCTTACTCGGTTTGTCGAGGACAGCTTGCGCAACCTCCAATGCGAAACCCTCGACCTACTGCAACTTCACTGCCCTCCCACGGAGGTTTATTATCGGCCGGAGGTCTTTGGCTTCCTGGATGAGCTAGTTGCGGCCGGCAAGATCCAGTTCTACGGCGTGAGTGTCGAGAAGGTGGAAGAGGGCCTCAAGGCGATGGAGTACCCCAATGTGCAAAGCGTTCAGATCATCTTCAATCTTTTTCGCCAGCGTCCGGCGGACCTGTTTCTGGCCCAGGCTAAGAAGAAGGGCGTGGGCGTTCTGGCCCGCGTGCCACTGGCTTCCGGGCTTCTGACCGGCAGGATCAGTGCCGCCACCAGGTTTCCCGAAGATGACCACCGCAACTTCAACCGCCAAGGCGAATCCTTCGATCGAGGCGAAACCTTCGCGGGTGTGGAGTTGGGCGCCGGCCTCCGCGCAGTTCAGGCACTTCAAGGTCTGGTTCCGCCTGGGCAGACCCTAACCCAGCTGGCACTCCGGTGGATCCTGATGTTCGACGCGGTCACCTGTGCGATTCCAGGTGCCAAGAGGGCAGACCAGGTTGAGGAGAATCTCCGAGCCGCCGACCTGCCGGCTCTTTCCTTGCAGACCATGAACGGCGTGGCCAGGATTTATGACCAACAGATTCGCCCTCTCGTTCACCAGCTTTGGTAGGTGAGGTGTCCGTCTCTGGCGCATTGCAGGCACTCCGAGCGCGTGTCCTTTGGGACAGAAGGGGCGAGAGGCGTTTCGGAAAAGGCCAGCCCGACCTTCGCAGGGCGGAGCAAGCGGCAGCTTGAGGGTGGTGGCTGGGGAGAGGAAAAGCGCTACCTCCCTGTTCTTCCGAGCAAGTTGCTCATCCCGGGAATTGGCCGGGCCGCGGGCGTCGTCAGAACCCCGAGAATGGCCTCGGGCCGATCTTCCGGTCCGGCGGCCAAACTGCACTCGCCGCTGGGTATAATCCCGTGCGTGCTGGCCGTGGCAGGGAGACCTAAGAATGGGGGGCCGCACGGATAGGGCTCGATGAACTGGGCCTGCGGGCGCTAGACGGAGGCCAAATCAACAAGGAGATGTGCCTTCATGCAGGTAATTGGAAACTGGGAACTCGAGCTGGACGTTGACAAGGTGCTGCGCGGCCAGGGAGCAGACCCGGCCGTGCTTCGGTCGCGCAACCCGCGATTGATTGACCTGGCTGGAAGGGCACTCGCGGAGGGACGGTCTCTCCTGGACCCGGCGGTGGCCTCCCTGAGCTTGCCAGTCTCGTCGTTCCGCCATGAGAAGCTGACCCTTGAAGGAGGAGGGGTCCTGAGCGGTCCGCTGATTGCCCAGCACATGGGCGGGTCTTCCGAGGTCGTGGTGATGCTCTGCACAGTGGGGGAGCGCATCGAGGGGGCGATCCAAGAGGCTCTGGAAACGGACCCACCCTTTGGCTTGGCCCTGGATGGTCTTGGGAATGCCGCGGCTGAGGCGTTGGCAACAGCGGCAAGCAACCGCTTCGAGGCCGAGGGCGAAATCCATGGCATGCATCCCTCTTTGCCGCTCAGCCCGGGAATGGTTGGATGGCCGGTCGAGGAAGGCCAGACTCAGGTCTTTCGCATCGTGAGCGCCAATCCGCTCGGAATCGTGCTTACCAGCGGGGGCATGATGATGCCCCGCAAGTCCATCTCCTTGGTGCTGGGATTGGGGCCGCACCTTCAGCGCGCCGGACGGGCCTGCGACTACTGCAACCTGCGAGAGACCTGTCGCTATCAGGACCACTATCTCTAGGCCGCAGCCCTTTTCCCGCTCCTCTCCCTGATTCCTCCTGCCACGTATCGCGCCACTTAACCTGTAGCTTCGTCGTGGTTCAACGATTTCTTTCTCCCCTGGGTGAGGCGCCTGGGTCCCTGGGAACGAGGCTCAGCCCGCCAAGGAGGGGGGGCGGTTCCTGCGGCAGCCTGCAGGAGCCCGTCAGCAACCTGCCTCAAGACAACCTGGGATCGGAGGCTCTGCGCCAAATACCTGCTTGGGATCAAGCCAGTCCGTGGGCCGCCATCCCATCGCGGATGGGACTCCCTGGTTCTGTGTCCAGGAGCATCAGGGGCTCGGGTCTCAGTCTGGCGCCGGGGTGGGAACTTGCAGGGAAGCCAAAAGGTTGGCCAGAACCTCGAGGTCATTGCGCGCCGCCAAGCCATTGGAACTGGCCTCGCCGAGGACCATGCTCAGGCGAGTGCGGGCGGCTTGAAGTGTTTGGGACTGGTCCGAAGGTAGCTCTGTCTGAAGCTGAGCTAGAAGCGCGTCGGTCCCACTCAGATCTTGCTGGACGCCTGCCGTCTCACCTTGGGCAAGTGCCACTTGGGCTTTGCTCACGTCGACAAGACTTTGCAGGATCTCGACCTGCGGCTGCGGACCGTTGAGTTGCTTTTGAAAGGTGAAGATCTTTGTCTGCATTTGCGAGATTTGCTCGCTCTGCGGGCGGACCCTGAGGAACCACATGGCGAGGACTCCCAGGCAAAACACGAACGCAATCGCCGTAACCCAGCGCAATAGCCCTCGGAAGAACCGCCCGGTTGGGCTGGTCTTGGGTTTGGGTGGCGCACTACTGGGACCAGGTCGGTCAGGGGGAAGGGGACTGGGGGTTGCCGTCGTCTGGCTGCTGCTCATCTTGACCCTCCCTTGTGGTCTGAAAGAGGTGGATGCCTATCTGCTCGGCGCGGACCCTCTAGAACCAGCTCAGCACGGGCCCCAGGCGGAGGGGGTTTGACTGGCCCGACCGCACCTTACGAGAGGGCTCTTGGGAAGACAAGGTGCGGCCCGCGCTCCCTGCTTATGATATCCGAAACGGGAGATCCCTCATAGGGCGCGAAGGAGGAGGCCGATCGCAGAGTTCGAGACTATGAAGGCGCTACGTGCTCGAAGAGGAGGTAGCGTGGGCGTCCACACCGCGCGGCTCTTTCTTCCCCTGGTTGGATCGGATCTCGGAGAAGAATCCTGGTGGCGAAACGTTGATGCCCCTGACCCTGCGAGGTTCGAGGGCGAGCTCTCTGCCAAGAGGATGGGCCCCACATTACCTGGGGACAGAGCAACAGAAGTCAGGAGGCCGACAGGGCACCTCAATGAGAGACAAGATTCTCAGCTTCGGATGGCACAAGTTCTGCATCTCCCTCCAAGATGCAATCCCGGGATTGTGGCCTGGCTGCCTGCTAGGAGGTAAAGGTGTCGTGGCTTCAGCTCGTCGGCGTGGTTCTGGCCATTCTCCTGGGTCTGTGGCTGGCCAGCCACCTCGTCCGCCTGCTCGCCAGCTGGCTCCACTGCGTGGCTAGCCTAGTCCTCGGGATTCTGGGGGTGGTGATCCTCTATTACGCCGTCCAGTATCTGATACGGGCCTTTGCCCGATAGCCTTTTTCCCCCTCCCGACAGTCTTTGCACGCACAGGACCTCTCACAATAACCGATCCCTGGAAACGGGATCTCAGATAACGCGATCGACGTCAGTCCTCCTCGTCTTCCAAGGTATTTCCTGACGCTTCGGGCCTGGTAGCTGGCCGATGGCGTGCCTCCACGACCTGGCCGCTCCGGGAAGGATCCGTCCCTTCTGAATTGGGCTTCGATCACGTCCCAGGGTTCGGCTCCTGGTCCTTGGCAGCAGGGGACTTGGCCGGTTGGTAGGCTGAATGGCCGTCTTGGATCGGAATCCCAAGAGTGGGGAAAGCTTTGCCTGGGCAGGGAGGCGAAGCCATTCCACCCGCTCCAGGCGGCATCCAGGTTGCGTTTCTCCGTGTAGGGCTTGAGACAGTGTCTCTCGGCGAGAACCCAGCGGAGTAACGAAAGCGGCCCTTTTCAGTCCCTCGCTCTGGTCGTGGGCAGAGCCTATCTGGCCAAGCCGGGGTAGAGCCGGGACGCAATCGCAACCAGGATCCCGGTTGCAATGATCAACACGCCAAAGTCAAAACCCAGACCGAAGCTGCTTGTCCACGAGGCCAGCATCAAGGTGCGTACGGCGTCGACCATGTAAGTAAGTGGGTTCACCGATGAAGCCACCTGCAACCAGGCGGGCATGATCGAGACAGGATAGATGGCGTTGCTGGCGAAGAAAAGCGGCATGGTCAGGACCTGGCCAATTCCCATGAACCGCTCCCGGGTCTTGACAATGCAAGCGATGATGAGGGAGAGGGTGGCGAAAAAAGCGGCGCCCAACAGAACGGCGAGCAACATCACGATCCAGGCCAGCGGGTTCATGTTCATCTTCACGCCCAGCAGGAGCGCGAGGACATAGACGAAAAGGGCCTGAGGCAGGCTGCGCACCCCGGCCGAGAGCGCCTTTCCCAGAACCAGCGCGGGACGCGGGGTGGGACTGGCGAGGAGTTTGTGGACGATGCCCAAGTCGCGTTCCCAGATCGCGGCGATGCCGTAGAAGATGGCGATGAAAAGCACGCTCTGGGCCAGAATGCCCGGGGACATGAAATCCAAGTAGGGCACGTTTCCCGGGATCGGCATGGCCCGGATCCGGCTGAACACTTCACCGAATATCAACAACCACAGCGCTGGTTGCACGGCGCGAGTGATCAACTCGGTTGGATCGTGGCGCAGCTTGCGCACCTCGAATTCCGCGATCACTACTGTCTTGCGAAGGAAAGAGCTCAGCTCCTGGAGCGGGCTGAGGGTGCGCGATAGGTCAATATCAGCCCAGCCTGCGGGCTGTACGCCTTGCTCTTGAAGTCTCACGGTAATTTCCTCCCGAATCGAGTTCACCGCCAGCGTGGTAGACGAACACGTCGTCCAGGGTGGCCCCCTCGCCTAGGGCGGCCTTTAGTTCGGCCGGGGTCCCCAAGGCCGCAACCCGGCCCAGGTGCATGATAGCCACCCGCTCACAGAGCCGATCCGCCTCTTCCATCATGTGCGTGGTCAGCAGAATCGTAGTGCCGTAGTCCTTCCTCATTTGCTCGACGTGCTCCCAGACCGCGTTGCGTGCGAGCGGGTCCAGGCCCACCGTGGGTTCGTCGAGGAAGAGCAAGGGCGGCCGATGGAGAATGGCCCCGGCAATTTCCAGGCGTCGAATCATTCCGCCCGAGTAATCTCGCACAAGTTTGTCACTCGCCTCAGCGAGGCCCATGAAATCCATAGCCCCGTGCACACGGTCATCGCGTTTCGCGCCTGGGATGTCGTAGAGCTTGGCCAACAACAGCAGGTTCTCATAGCCGCTCAGCGTGCCGTCTGCCGAGAGGGCCTGGGGCACATAGCCAATGCGTCGCCGAACCTCCAGGGCCTTATGCACGATGTCGTACCCGGCCACGCGAGCTGTGCCGGAGGTCGGAGGCAGAAGCGTGGTCAGCATTTTCAGCATCGTCGTCTTGCCAGCCCCGTTGGGTCCCAGCAGTCCAAACACCTCGCCCGCCTCGAGCGTCAAGTTGACGTCATTCACGGCGAGGAGTGTGCCAAAGCGGCGTGTGAGCGCTTGCGTCTCTAAAATCGTTGCCATGTCATCTCCCTGAATTGCTTTCGGGCGAATTAAAGAGAGGGCGCAGGTCCCGCATTGTGGCGGCAACCTGCGCGCATTGCGTCGGCGACAGGCCCTCTAGGTGCTGCGCCAGCCGCGCCCGGGTGGATAGCCGCGCCCGCTTCAGGAGAACCCGCCCACGGGCGGAGAGGGTCAGCGTGACCCGCCGCCGATCGGTCAAACTGGATTGGCGAAGGACCAGCGCCCGGCCCACTAGCCCGTCCACCATGCTGGACATGGAGGGCAAAGTCAACCCGTGGTGGTCCGCCAGGTCCGACAGGGAGGCCCCTGGGTTGCGCCCCAGGAAGGTCAGGACGCGGAACTGCGGCACGGAGAGGGCCGCCCCCCGATGGCTGCGCATTTCCGCGCGGATGTGGCGCATGATCAAGGGCACCACCTCGAGAATCTCTCCTGCGCATTGTTCGGCACTCATCGCCGTGACCCCCCAGGCCTGTTAGTTTGATATCCTAATAGTTTCGAATCCGAATTATATGTTGGGCGCCCCGAGCTGTCAAGGCCTGCCGTGAGCGGTCTGCGCTCTCCGGAATTCCCCCCCCCTTTTTTTGCCAGAGAGATTCCCGCTGGGAATCTCAGGAGACCTTGAGGAACCACTTCGGTAGCCTGCTGGTGATTGCCAGGCAAGATGGGCTTGATCGAATCACGGGAAGACAGGGGGCATGCCGATTGCCGAGTCGCGGCCAGTTTGGGAGCGACCTGGGCTGCCAGGCGGTTGCTTTGTCCGGCCGACGGGGTCTTGGCGGTCATCGAGCGTGTCGAGGACGAGGGCAGGAATCTGTGCGCCCTGAAACGAGGACCAAAAGCGGACCACTTGGGAAACGGCCCAGATGGCAGGCCCTTGGCGAGGACAAGGGGCGCTTTTGCCTCGTGTCCGGTCTCTCGGCTGACTGAATCTATTCCACCAAGTAGGCCTTGCGATGGCTGACGGCTATCTAGGCAAGAAGGTTATTGGCCGAGGCTCGGGTCGGTTCAGGGTCATGCGCAGATCCGCTGGCCGCGGGTTTCTGCGGGAGCTCAGGTTCCGGGCGATGGTCACCTGCGCTGGGTTGCCAGCTTGGGTCCGTAACCTGTCCGCCAAGACCTTGAGCGCAACACGATCGTGCCTCCCATCGCCGTGAGGCGAGAAGGTCGAGCGGAAAGGCTCGCCGCTTGCAGTGCCGCGGACCTGTAGGCGCCCTCGGCCGACAAATCGCTCTTTTGTGCCGGATGGGAGAATGAGGTAGGCCCAGGTTCCGATTCATCTGGGTTTCACCAACACAGTCTGGAACCTGATCGGTGCCCCAGTTGTTTCCCCTTAGGAGTTCTCGCCCGAGGACCGGGTTGGGCGGGCCGAGGCCTCCGCTCAGCCGGATCCCTGGAGCCTCAGGCTGGCAGGGATTTTTCCTGGAAGATCTTGCCGGGGTTTAGGATTCCGTTTGGGTCAAGCGCCTCCTTAATAGCGCGCATCGTATCCACCGCAGCGCCGTGCTCGGACTCCAGGAAACGTCTTTTTGTCAAGCCGATACCGTGCTCCGCTGTGGCCGTTCCGCCCACCGACAGCGCAAAATTGATCATCCCCTCGACCAGGGCCTCCCCGCGGGAAAGGGCCTGGGTATCGTCCGGCAGGATGGGCATGGAAGTGTGCAGGTTGCCGTCCCCCGCGTGACCGAAGGCCATGAGCTTCATCTCAAAGCGCTCGGCCAGCAGGTGCGCCTGACGGACCGCGTTGGCATATTGCGAGAGGGGCACGGCCACGTCGCTCTTGACAAAGGCGCATCCCGGATAGAGCGCTCGCTGCGCACCAGTGACCCCCTTGCGCCCGGCCCACAGCTGGTCGCGCTCCTCGGAATTGGCGGCAAACTGGAACGAGGTGCAGCCCGCCTCTTGACACACGCTCCGTGCCAGTTGCCCTTCCTCCTGGATGGCTGTGGGGGTCCCATGAAATTCCATGAGCAGCATCGGAAGCTCTAGCCAGTGAAGACCGACTGCGGCGTTGACCGCGCGTATGCTTTCGGGGTCGAGGAGCTCAAGAGCGCCCGGAACGATTCCTGAGCGCATGATCTCAAACACGGCTCCCGCAGCCACCTCGGCGGAACGGAAGTTCGCCCATGCGGTGAGGTGCTCCGGAATCGCGTGCAGCCGGACGACCATCTCCGTGGCGATCCCGAGGGTCCCCTCGGAGCCGACAAAGAGGCGCACCAGATCGTAGCCCGAGGAACTTTTGAGCGCGCGCGTTCCCGCCCAGATCAGGCTCCCTTTGGCCAGGGCCACTTGCAGGCGCAGGATATTGTCACGAGTCACGCCGTAGCGCAGGGCGTTGAGTCCTCCGGCATTGTTGCCCACCATCCCCCCGAGGGTGGCCACATCTCCACTGGATGGCCCCGGGGCGAAGAAAAGTCCCTGACGACCGAGTCGCCGGTTCAGTTCGTCGTACACCACCCCCGGTTGGACCCTTGCCTGGAAATCCTCCGGCATGACCTCGAGCACATGGTTCATGCGCTCCAAGGATAGAACGATCCCATGCGCGCAGGGGACGGCATTGCCCTCCAGGCTGCTCCCTGCGCCGCGCGCTGTGACGGGCAGCTGAAAGCGGTCGGCCAGCGCCAGCACGGCGGCGACTTGGTCGGCCGCCTCGGGCTTGACAACTGCCAGCGGCAGGACCGGGGCGCAAGAGGATTCGTCGTGGCTATAGTCGCTCAGGGTAGAGCCCTCGACGCTAACTCCGCGTTCGCCGACGAGCTCGACCAGGGCCCGATGGATGGGATAGGGCAGGGTCATGGGCGTTCCAGCTCCTTCTGGAAAGGGTTTCCTACGCGATGGGTCGAGTGGGGCTCTCGGCGGGTATCGCAGCGAATTCATGCACCCAGGAAAACCCATTCCTCCCACGAGTCTTCCAGGCCAAATCCTGGATTCCTCCAGGCGAGCCCCACGAGAACGACGCCCGGCCCCGCCGGGCCTCCCTCCTCACGGCCTGAGGGGCAGAGTCGGTGCCCTGTGGCTCCACGGTTGCTTGGGCAGTTGTCAACTCAAACCGTTATCCCAGCGGCACGCTTGGCTGTCACTTTCCGCGTCTCGAGATCATAGCTTCTGAGAATCGCCATTCGCTCCGCCTCCGGCGAGCCGCCTCCATGCACGCCAGCGACCATGAGTAATCCTGCGAATCGGGAGGCCGTCATCTCCTCAATCAAGCGAAAGCAGCGCACGCGGTCATCCACCGCTGTCCCGGCCGCGCCGGCCAGGTACTTCTTTAGATAGGCGCCCACTTCCTGGCTTTGGTAGTCCTGCTCGGAGGGCATGGTTACCACCAGACCCCCGGCCAGATCCTGCAGTATTTCGAACTCGTGATGCAAGTTGGTGCCAGCATAGTACTTACCCACGTTGGCATAGACCAGGTCGGGAAGGTATGTGCCGCAGGCCGTGCGCTGCCCCTTGAGGGAGGCCGCCAGGCCGCAGGCGTGCACCAGCTCGGCTGTAATCATGAAATCGGTTAGCTTGTGCCGGACGTGGTGAGCCTTCGAGATTCCGTTGTACTCGGCCACCAGAGCCGCAGCGCCCATCAGGATGTCGGAAAGAGCAGGTTTGCAGCCGCAGTAGGAGTGGCGGTGATAGGTGGCAAAGGTCTCTGCCAGATAGCCGGCCAACTGCCACTCGCCGCACAGGAAGACCCTCTCCCAGGGGACAAAAACGTTGTCGAAGACGGTCAGTGACTCCACGCTGGCGAATCGCGAGCTGAGGGGAGCCCCCATGTCCCGCTTGACGGAGGGCGCGCCGGGCCGGCATATCATGGTAATCCCCGGCGCGTCCGCCGGCGTGGCGAAGGCAACCGCATAGTCCGCATCATCTTCCTCCATGTCCCGTGTGGGCAACACGATCAGTTCATGGGCATAGGGGGCGAGGGTGTTGTGGGCCTTTGCTCCGCGCACCACGATGCCGTCTTGTCTCTTCTCTACCACATGCAGATACAGATCAGGATCCGGCTGCTGATGGGGCCTGAGCGAGCGGTCGCCCTTGACATCCGTCATAGCGGCATTGCCGACGAGGTCATTCTGCTGGAAGTACTTGACATATTCCTTCCAGCGCGAATAGTACGAGGTGCCGAACATCCTATCGGCCTGATCGGTGATGATCGAGAGAGCATTGAGGGCGTCCACACCCATGCAGCGTTGGATGCAGCCCGTCTCTCGGCAATACAGCCGAGTCATTTCCACCTTTTTCCTCAGATCCTCTGTGTCTTGATGGATGTGAGTAAACCGGTTTATGGTCTGACCTGTCAGGTGAGAGGTGGCGGTGACCAGCTCACGGTACTCCGGCCTCTGGGGCCATTCGTAGGTCAGGCTGACGATGTTGATGCCCGGGACGATTTGAGGATGCTCCCAGGGCCGCTCCACCTTCCTGCCATTCAACCACACGTTGTGTTTCATTGCCGCTAGGCTCGCGAGGTATTCCTGAGAGGTCTTCACAGTTTATGCTCCTTGCGGTGTTGGGCGGTTCCCGGATGAGGAAATCTTAGGACCAATCTGGTCTCTCCGCCGACTGGAGGCAAGCCCCGGGGGGTGGAGGCGCGCGCCAAGGGCTACTCTTTCTGGGCGCATGGCTGGTCAAGGGCTGTCGGGTGCCACCTCAGGGGGAGTGCGCTGCGGCTCCAAGGACTGCTCTCCTAATCCGCTGCAGCGCCTCCTGGAGAATGGATCGCGGGCAGCCAATGTTGATGCGCATAAAGCCCTCTCCTTGCGGCCCAAAGATGAAGCCGTCATCAAGGTAGACCCGGGCCTGGTGCAAAAGCAAATTCCGCAGCTCCAGCTTATCGATCCCGAGCCTGCTGAAGTCGAGCCACACCAGGTAGGTACCTTCCGGTTGGACAACGCCAACCTGGGGGATATGCTTGGCCACGTAGTCTTCCAGGAAACGTAGGTTGTCTCCCAGATATTCGAGGACCTGGTCGAGCCACTCTTCGCCTTGGTCATACGCCGCCTGAAGGGCGACGACGCCGAAGGCGCCTGTCCCCGTCATTCCATGAGTGAGAAGGGTCTTCTGGAAACTGGTTCGCAGGGCCTCGCTAGGAACTATGATGTTGGACGTCTGGAGGCCGGCCAGGTTGAAGGTCTTGCTGGGGGCCGTGCAGGTGATGGAATTCTGGGCGAGGGCTTCGCTGACGGTCGCAAGGGGGGTAAAGACATGACCCTTGTGGATGATGTCTCCGTGGATCTCGTCCGATACGATGAGCACATTGTGGCGGAGACAGATCTCCCCGAAGCGCGCCAGCTCTTCCCGGGTCCAGACACGCCCCACGGGGTTGTGAGGGTTGCAGAGTATGGCGAGCCGCACTTTCGCATCCCTAATCTTCTCCTCCAGATCTGCAAAGTCCATGCCATAGCGGCCACTCGCATAGACAAGAGGGTTGGCAACGACTTCAGCAGAGTTGTTCTCCACCGCGCTAAAAAACGGATGGTAGACAGGGGGCTGGATCAGGACCTTCTCCCCTTGCGCCGCAAACGTGTGTACGAGCATGTCAAGGGCAGGCACAACCCCCGGAGTGACACAGACCCACTCGGGCCTGATTTCCCAATTGTGCCGACGCCTCATCCAGCGGACAACGGAGGCAAAGTATGCGTCCGTAGGGGCGGTGTAGCCGTAGATTCCGTGTTGTGCGCGCTTCACCAGGGCTCTCACAACGGGCTCGGGAGAGGGAAAGTCCATGTCGGCGACCCAGAGAGGCAGGATGCGGTTCTGCCCGAAGCATTGGTCGCCCGGCCCTCGCTGGACCATGCGCTTCCCCTCTTGAACAAACTCCCACTTGACCGAGCTGGTCCCTTCGCGGTCGATCTCCCGGTCGAACTGGTACTTCATTCTCACCTCCTATTCCGCTGTCCCGCGGCATAATGCCGGGCGGAACGAGCGAAGTCGATGCTGCCCGCTTGATTGTCGGGCGTGCCAAGGGTAGGGGCCCCCGGCTGTCGGCTCACGGCGGAGCGGCGGCGAGTTCCTCGTGGCTGGGGCCAAGCCCCTCTGCAGGAGTGAGTATAGCCTCTCAGTCCCCCTGGCCAGGCTGACCAGGAGCTCTGGGTTCATGGCCACGACCCGATACGCCTCGGCCTCGAGGCTGGAACCCTCCCGTCGAGTGGTGAATCCTACCCTTCTCGTGCGTCTCCGCAGTCGGCTCGGGCGCTCTGATAGCAATTCTGCCGCGCCCAGCTTAGAGCCATGCAACAAGTGCGTGCTCATTCTTGGAGCGATCAGGTCCGCATCCAGCACGGGGTTGAAATGGGAATTCATCGCAACGGCCGCATGTCCCATGAGCCGCCCGGGCTAATGATGTACATACCCCTACGAAGCGACATGGGCGCAAACGTGCGTCGCTGGGCACGGACCTGGCCACCGCTAAGACGGTCGATCTCAAAGGTCGCCCTTCGATGAAAACGCGGCTTGGTGCCCTTGCCCCTTTCGATCTGGGTATCGGCGGCACGGGGCCAGGTTCCTCGGCAATTGTTCCGTTTGCGACATAGGTAACCTCTCAAGACCGTGCTAAGCTGTTCATGTGGATGTGTCTTCTCAAGAGGAGTCAAATGGACAGGCAGGGAGTTGAGTTGTGGGTCCAGAAGGGCATCATCCCGGCCGATCGGCACACGGCGCTCGCGATCATCGCGTTTGCAGTCTGGGTATTCGCGGTGAGAGAGGGGAGACAATACGGCTGAGGTACGGTTTATTTCATTGACCTGCCCAAACTGTGGCGGGGCCATGCAAGTCGGGACGGACACGGCGGCGGGACGGCTCGACGGTCCCTATCGTGGGAAGGGTTGCTTGGTCGACCGGGGCGGCGGGGCGATATTGTTGCAGCCGCTGGCTGAGGAGTTGCATGGCACACAGGTGGCACCGGAGCGCGTTGCCTCTGAGCTTGCGATCCAACGATTGACAGGCGAGGTAAGCAACCTGCGAGCCCTCCTTGCTCTGTGGGATGCCGCACACCCCAAGCCGAAGGCACCCGGCTGGATCACAGTTGCCACTACCCCTAGCTGGGCAAGCGCTATCATCGCCGGAGAGATTCAGCTCAGGGAACCCGCACTAGGACTTTGGGGTTGCTTCGGGATTTTCCTTGTTCTTGCCCTGATCGGAACTGTCGTCTTGGCACTGAGTAACAAGGTCCGGATGGCCGATTGGCAGAAGCAAAGCGCCACTGGGCGTGATCCGCTCGTGCGCGCCATCAAGGTGCGTGAGACCGAGATCGCGACGCACCGCTTGATCGTAACCGGGCAGCGCTAGGAACCCCCGATGCGGGTTCCGGGGGAACTCCAGGTGCAGGTTCCGGGGTGCGCAGATCTAGCGTAAGAGAGGCAACATGACGAATGAGAATCGTCCGCCCTGGAGTCGGCGCCATGTCCGGAGTGTCGCCTTGGGATCTGCAGAGTCCTCGAGGAACTTCGCACAAGCCGTCAAAGCGTGCGCCTCTGTTAAGCATGGATCTCTCGGGCTATACGCCGGGACTGACCCGCTGACGATCCGCGCAAAGAATGACACTGGCCGGCTCATTCATCGACACTCTGGCGAAGGCCTGCCCAGTCTAGGGCGACGGTTTCGTTCCGAATGGTCCAAGGTGATCCATCTGCCCCGCGTGCCACCCACGGACCCTTGGGGTGCGGGGTCCCCAACGCGGGCGCAAACTTCTCGCAGACCTATTCAGGCTGTCCGATCCGTGTCTGGGAAGAGGAGCGCGAAGCGCGGATATCCTGGAAGAGGAGGGCTTAATGGAGAGCGGAAAGGATTGGCTCAGGAGGGCGACGAGAAATTGTGAGCAGGAATCGGATGGGCCAAGGAAATACGACCAGATGAAGCGAATTGTGGAGTGGGTCAAGAGAAGGGGGGGTGAGATCAAAGCTGGGGGGAGTTGTTCGGAGGGCTTCGTCGAGTTGGCGTCGAAGAGAGTGCCAGTGGAAGGAAACGGGCAGACGGATCGAGTATGCGTTCCGCGGCAACTCTTCGCGCAGGCGGAGAGGGAGGGATGGTTGGGGGACTTGGAAAAGTCGGCTGAGATATGCCTGGACTGGTTGCACCTAGACGATAAGAAGTAGGACGAGGGGAAAGTGGGGGTGACGTCATGAGAGGGGGGAAGGAATATGCTCTGCACTGAGCCGGCGGGTTGTGCGGCACGCCTGCCGGGTCCCCCAGATGGACGTGCCAGACCGGGACCGACGGGTCGTGGTGCGGGGACCCTTTGCGAGCAGGGGGGTCCAGAAGGACAGAGGCCGCCCTGTGTGTGGCGGCGTGATCTCGTTGCAGCCGCTGGCCGGGAAGCCAAAGGGCACTTGGGCGGCCTCCGAGCGCGTGGCTGGCGAGTTGGCCGTCCAAAGGTTGGATGAGGAGATCCCCGCGCTCAAGGCCAGAGTGGAGCAGTGAGTTCAGGGGAATCCCAAGCCAGCCCGCTAAGTGGGCTTGAATGAGGTGGCGGGCGGCTCACCCGACCGCCTGCATCTTCTCGAGGGCACAAACAACGGCGGACGCGGCTGTGTTCGTGGCGTGTTTCATGCCGCGGGCGAGGCGTGCCAGCTCTGGAACGCGCCACGGGTTACTCAAGACGAAGCGCACGAGGGCAGGCAGATTGGGGCTGCCGTCGGGTCCAGCCAAGTGGAGCACGGCCGGGTCGCTCGAGCCATCGTCGGCGCGGTCGCTGATAGCGCGGAACACGGACCACGGGCAGTGCCGATCCTCGCAGACCGCGGCGATCGCCGCGGTCTCCATGTCGATCGCAATGACGCCCTGCCGTTTGAGGCGGGCCACCTCATCCTGGTCGACTAGCAACTCGTCCGAGGTCACCAGAGTCCCTCGGGGGGCGGTGCAGCCAAGAAGGGTAGGCCGATGCTCGGTGCCGGTCGATAGGTCAATGACGAGATCCGGTACGACGAGGTCCCCGATGCGGACGCTCGGTCCGATTCCCCCTGCAATCCCGACCAGAATGAGATGATCGATAGAGGTGGAGTCAAGGACACGTTCCGCCGTGCGCGCGGCGGCCCGGGTTCCAATCCCCGTTGTGGTCGCGACGACTTCGACCCGGCCGATCACTCCTATGAGGGCGGCGCCATCGGCGGACCGCTCCCAGCTGAGGGAGAGGGAGCGCACAAGGGGGCGCAGTTCGGATCGCATCGGTGCGAGGATCGCAACGCGGCGAGTGGGCATAGGGGTGGTCACGTCTTCATTTTACCCGGTCGACGCCCACGAGCCCGCGTGAGCAGATGGACTTCAGCCAAACGGGCGCCGCGTGCTGCCCACCTCTGGGGCGCACCGCACGTGCGCTTTTATTGGGAGGGTAGAGGCTTGTGCCGCAGCCGGGTGCGCGGATCAAGAGAGGAATGTAGGGTAGGTATCCGCCAATCCACGCCGCCCATGAGTCGTCTCTTGGATATCGTGGGTTGAGGAAGCTATTCGACTGGCGTATGTTTCCCTATCATCGGACCTGAGGGAGAAGGCTTGCCAGAACCAGCGCCACCTGAGCTTGGAGGGGTGCCAGGATCAGAGGGACGGGAATCATTGATGCTTTGCTCCTCGTCTG
>JBEKXU010000036.1:0-33246 GCA_049511715.1 Anaerolineales bacterium | reverse complement strand
AGAGGTATTTCCGGCGCTCTGGTAGGGTCATGGGCTCTGGCTTGGGCATAGTCCCCTCTCAGTAACATTATCTTTTGAGGGAACCATAGCCCTTCGGTAGCATTCTAGGTGAGGGAACGCGGGAACTTGACTTGAGGTTCGAGGAGTCATAGAATCGCGCTCAATTCAAAAGACAGCGCGGGGAAGAGACTCCGATTGAGTGGAGCACCGAAGGGGCAAGCCACAGTCCGGTGCAGGCTGTGGCGAAACTCTCAGGTCCAAGGGACCCCACGCTCGTATCCTCTGGAAAGCGTTCTTTACACCGAAGGGGCAACCCCGAGCGGGGGAATCTCTCAGGTAATTAAAACAGAGGACGCGCACTTTGCCGTGCGCGTTCTTGTTTTCCATACCAAGTGAGGGAGGCCAGCCATGCAATTTCCAAGCCATCTGAAATACACCAAGTCGGACGAGTGGGTCGGCCTGGAGGGGAAAGTCGCTACCCTGGGGATTACGGACTATGCCCAGTCCCAGCTCTCCGACATCGTCTATGTAGAGGTGACCGCGGGGGTGGGAGCCTCGCTCACGGCAGGCGATCCTGTGGCCTCGATCGAGTCTGTGAAGGCCGCCTCGGAGGTTTACCTCCCGGTGTCGGGGACGATCCGCGAGATCAATGGGGCCCTGCCCTCCGACCCGGAGGGTCTCAACAAGGATCCCTACGGCGCGGCTTGGTTGGTGAAGTTCACACCGGCCGACCCGAAAGCCCTTGATCAGCTCATGGACGCGAAGGCCTACGAGGCATTCTGCGCCGGGCGCGAGCACTAAGGGCAGGGGGTGCCAAATGCCCTACATACCTCATACCGACCGGGAACGGGAGGCCATGCTGGAGGCGATCGGGGTCAAAACGGTCGACGAGCTCTTTGCCGACGTTCCCGCGCAGATGCGCTTTCCCCGGCTGCACCTTCCAGAGCCTCTATCGGAAATCGAGGCCCTCAATGAGTTGCGTGAACTCTCGGAGGCGAATCTTGAAACTCTGCATACCACCTGCTTCTTGGGGGCCGGGGCCTATAACCATTTCATCCCCTCGGCCGTTCAGCATATCCTCCTGCGCGGGGAGTTCTACACGGCCTACACGCCGTATCAGCCCGAAATTTGTCAGGGCACCCTGCAGGCCATCTTCGAGTATCAGAGCTTGATCGCCCAGCTCACAGGGATGGAAGTTGCCAACGCTTCTCACTATGACGGCGCAACCGCAACGGCGGAGGCCGTGATCCTGGCCCTAAACCAGGTGCGCCATCGCAAAAAAATCGTCCTCTCGCCGGGTCTTCACCCTCAATACCGAGAGGTCGTGCGCACCTATATGCAGGGCGTAGATGTGGAAATAGGGGGAGACGAGGCGCCCGCGAATCTGCAGGAACTGCAGGAACGCAGTCGGGCCGATTCTTTGGCCTCTCGGGTTGACGAGGCAACGGCCCTCGTCATCGCGCCTTACCCGACTTTTTTGGGAGAGGTGGAGGACCTGGCCCCGCTGGCGGAATCCGTCCATCGCAAGGGCGCGCTTTTGGCCGTAGTCGCGAACCCGATCGCCTTGGGCTTGCTCAAGCCACCCGGCGAGATGGGCGCGGATGTGGCCTGCGGGGAAGGTCAGCCCTTGGGGATTCCCCTCTCTTTTGGCGGCCCTTACCTTGGCTTCTTTGCTACCCGTCAGGCCTTTGTCCACAAGATGTCGGGACGCCTGGTGGGACAGACGCAGGATACCGAGGGACGGCGCGGTTACGTTCTCACTCTTTCGGCGCGGGAACAGCACATCAAACGTGCGCGCGCCAGTTCCAACATCTGCACCAATCAGGGGCTGATGGCGCTTGCGGCCGCGGTCTACCTGAGTCAGATGGGCAAGCAAGGGTTACGACGGGTTGCAGAGCTTTGTTATCACAGGGCTCACTACGCGGCCGAACGCCTCTCGCAGGTCGCCGGTTTCAGTCTGGCCAGCCGAGGGCCGTTCTTTCATGAATTCGTCTTGCGCTGCCCCAGGCCAGTCGCCGAAATCAACCGTTTTCTGCTCGACGAGTGGGGCATTTTGGGTGGCTATGACCTGGGGCGGGATTTCCCCGGGCTCCAGGGTCACATGCTCGTTGCCGTTACGGAATTGAACACGCGAGAGGACATTGACAGCCTGGTGACCGCCTTGAGCGAGCTCCCGGAGAAGGGAGGCCTAAAATGACCGAGCCCTTGGTCTACGAGATCTCTGTCCCCGGGCGAGAGGGAGTGGCTCTTCCGAAGACTGATGTTCCAGAAAGTGAACTGCCCACCGGCCTCCTGCGGGCTGATCTTCCCCTGCCGGAACTCTCGGAGGGCGACGTCGTGCGCCACTTTGTGCATCTGTCCCAAAGGAACTACGCGGTGGACACGGGTTTCTATCCGCTGGGTTCCTGTACCATGAAGTACAACCCTAAAGTCGACGAAGATGCAGCCCGCCTCCCCGGGTTTGCCTTCAGTCACCCGCTTCAAGACCCGAGCTTCTCCCAGGGCAATCTGGCCTTGATGTATGAACTTCAAGAGTGGCTGAAAGAGATCTCGGGCATGGCAGGCGTGTCCCTTCAGCCTTCGGCCGGAGCGCATGGTGAGTTCACGGGCGTGATGATGATGCGGGCCTACCATCGAAGTCGGGGCGACAATCGACGCACCAAGATCCTCATCCCCGATTCGGCTCACGGTACCAACCCAGCCAGCACGACCATGGCCGGGCTGCAAGTCGTCGAGCTGCCCTCCGATGGGCGGGGCAACCTCGATCTGCAAGCGCTTCGGGCGATCTGTGATGAAACGGTGGCGGGGCTGATGCTCACCAACCCCAACACGCTCGGCCTCTTCGACGAGAACCTTGAAGAAATCGCCCGATGCCTGCACCAGTGCGGCGCTCTCCTCTATGGAGATGGCGCGAACCTGAATGCGCTGCTGGGAATCCTGCGGCCGGGGGACTGCGGGTTTGACGTCCTGCACTTCAACCTTCACAAGACCTTTGCGACCCCCCATGGGGGAGGCGGCCCCGGTTCGGGGCCGGTCGGAGTGGCCAAGTCCCTGATCGACTTCTTGCCAGCGCCCATCGTGGAGATCACCGCGCCAGGCGACCAAGAGGGCCCTCCCGTGTATGGATTCGCCACCCCGAGCAAGTCAATTGGACGCGTGAAGGCGTTCCACGGCAACTTTGGCGTGCTCGTCCGGGCCTACATATATATCCGCATGCAGGGAGCCCGGGGCTTGCGGGAAGTGGCCAATCATGCCGTGCTCAACGCAAACTACCTGCGAACCCGGTTGCGCGAGACTTATCATGTCCCTTACGACCGTCTCTGCAAGCACGAGTTCGTGGTGGAGGGCAAGTGGGAACAGGCGCCCGGAATCCGAGCGCTGGATATCTCGAAGCGCCTGATGGACTTCGGCTTTCACCCGCCCACGAACTACTTTCCCTTGATTGTGCCTGAGGCTTTGATGATCGAACCCACAGAGACCGAGAGCAAGCAGACGCTCGACGCCTTCGCTGATGCGCTGCTGAAGATCGCCGAGGAGGCTCGAACTCAGCCCGAACTTCTCACTGGAGCGCCCCATACCGCCCCCGTCTCGAGGCTGGATGAGGTCCGCGCCGCCAAGGAGCTGGTGCTCTGCTGTCGCCCGGTTTCCCCCGGGGCTGACGACGAGGCCGCCTGAGGCGGAGGATTCCTATTCGGGCCCGGGCTGGCGCGCCCGGGCCCTGGCGTTGAGTTCAGATCACCCACGGTCCGGCTTGGGCCGTGGGTTTGTTTTCGCAGGGATAATCCGGTTGATTTCCTTGAGGATTCCCGGGACCAGGTTCCTGAAATGACTCCTGTCTTGGCCGGCATCAACCATGATCAAGCGAATCGCGGGTACTGAGTCGAGCCACTCTCCCAGCAGGCGCTCCATGATCGGGAGGTCTTCCTGCTTGGCGATCTCGAAGGCTCGACCCCTCTGGCGATATCGCTGAGTGAGAAGCTCCAGGGGCGCCGTGAGGCGAAGGATCAGATCCGGAGGAGGCAGCGTCGCACGCAGGACGAGGTAGAGCCTCTCGCACAGTGAGAACTCCGGGTCGCTCAGGTATCCCTTGAAATGGAAGAGCCGAGTGAAGACCTGGAAGTCGAGATCCAGACCGCCGTCTTGGATTCCCGGCACCGCGCCCTGGCGAATAGCCAACTCCTGTTCGGCTCGGAAAAGCAGGTAATCCAGTTGATTGGCAAGCCCGAAGCGATGAAGATCGTGCGCGAAGGATTCCTGAAATGGACGCTCCCGGTGTTGCTCTACCCCGGTCACCCAGCGCCCATTTCTCGCCAGCGCTTGAGTTAAGGTGGTCTTGCCGACCCCCGAGTTGCCAACCACCGAAATCAGCTTGCCCATGGGACGCTTTCGCATTCGTGGGGTAGGTTCGCATGGTTCGGCCAGGGCATGGAGGCGCTTCTCGTCCTCAAAGGAACGAATCGGCTCCTGCGCGGAACCGGATTCCTACTCGGCTCCCATTGTAGCTTGGCTGGGTGGCGGCGGTAAGGCCTGCTAGCCCATTTGCGGCATAACCCGGCAAGCGGCCGAGAGCCACCGGAACCCTTGTGCCGTGATGCCCTTCTGCGCGGCCCAGGCAAGAAGGCGTTTTCATGTCTTCGGCTGCAATCGATGGGTGGCAAGCCGCAAGCTGGGAAGCCTGTTTCCGACCTAGGGCGTTCGGGGCAGGCAAGTCCGGTACCTGTCGCACGGGCTGACCTCAGGCCGTGCTTCTGCATCCAGACACACGCCAACCGCGTGCCACGGGTTGAGAAGGCAAAGGCCATGCTCCGGAGGTGTGGAGCGGAAAGAGCATTTCTAACTCAGCCGGCAAGGTCGATGAGGTCTCTTGCCCCCACCTGTGGGAAGGAGACTCCTTCCAGCGCTTGGAGCGTGGAGACCAGCCGGGGATCCCGCCCGGTCGGGGCAGGGAGCTTATTCGCCGATGGGTAATGGCGGCCTGTGGAGCCGCCTCCGCACGCCTGAGATAACGACAAAGCGGAATTACGACTCGAGGCTTCCCACGGCGCTCTCGACCGCGTCGAGGATCTCACTCGACCGGATCACCGGCACGAGTTGGTTGTGGTCTACATACAGGGGACGATCCTCTTCCAGATGCCGGACATATTTGCGGATCACCTGATGCGCCACTTGGGTCCCCCGGCCAGGCGCAAAGGAACGGAAATCCAATCCCTGAGCCGCGGCCATGAACTCGATGGCGATGATCCCGTAGGCGTTCTCGAGTATCTGGGCATTCTTGATGGCCGTATTCATGCCCATCGACACAAAGTCCTCCTGGTCGGCCGCCGCCGGGATGGATTCGACGCTGGCGGGGGCGGAGAGGATGCGCTGTTCCACGATAAGGCTGTCGGCCGTGTATTGGCTGAGCATCATGCCAGAGAACATGCCTGCGCCCTTGGTCAGGAAGGCAGGCAGCCCTTCACTCAGTGCAGGATTGGTCAGACGATTCAGGCGTCGTTCGGAGAGCACGCACACCATGGTGATGGCTACGCCCGCCAAGTCCATCGGCAGCGATACCGGCGTTCCCTGGAAATTTGCGCCCGTCAGGGTCAGCTTGTATTCCGGAAGGAAAATGGGGTTATCGCCTACCCCATTGAGCTCTGTCTCCACTTGAGTCTTGGCCCAAGCGACGGCATCGTGAGCCGCCCCGATAACTTGCGGCGAGGCGCGCATCGAATACGCATCCTGGACTTTGGTCTTCATCTTGCCGGTCAGGAGATCACTGCCCTGGATGCATCGCATGATGGCCTTTGCGCTCCTCACGGCTCCTGGGAACCCACGTACTTGGTGAACGCGAACATCGTAGGGTTTCATGTTGGCCAACAGGGCTTCCAAGCTCATGGCACAGGCAATTTCCGCCTGTTTGAGCAAGCGGTTCATGTCATAGAGATGAAGTGCGCTCATCGCCGTGAGCAGGTTCGAGCCGTTGATCGCGGCCAGCCCATCGCGCGCCTGCAGGTCGGGGACAGGGATCCCCGCCCTCGCCATGGCTTCCTTTCCGGGGAGGCGCTTCCCTTCAAAAAAGGCCTCGCCTTCACCCATCAACAGGAGCGCCATCTGAGCCATGGGCGCCAGATCCCCTGAAGCCCCCACAGAGCCTTTCTGGCAGACGACTGGGGTGAGACCTCGGTTCAGCATTTCCACCAAGGTCTGTGTGATCTCGGGTCGGCATCCCGAGTTGCCATGAGCGTGGACGTTGATCCGGCTCGCCATGGCGCCGCGGACATACTCGATGGGCGCCGGCTCGCCAATCCCCGCGGCGTGGTTGTAGATCAAATAGCGCTGGAACTGCTGGACCTGTTCGTCGGAGAGGACCACCTCGGAAAACTCGCCGATTCCGGTGTTGACCCCGTACATGATTTCATGCGCCCGGACTTTGTCCTCAAGCATATTCCGGCAGACGCGGATGCGCTCAAGTGCCTCGGGGCTAAGCTCTACTTTCTCGCCCAATCGGGCAATGCGCACCAGCTTCTCAACTGAGAGACCGGAACCATCGAGCAAGATACCCATGCGAGATCTCCTTCCTCGGATAAGTAGGCGGCAAGCCGCCCAAAGCGGGGGACCTGAGGTCCTTCGGGCTCTGCGTGGCCATGCGCGCACCCGCCCCCCAGCGGATGCGAAAGGCCGGCCGGGCCAAGTGTACATCACCCCAAGCCAATTTTGGAATCACGGGCTTCGATATCCTGATGAGACTTCTTGGCCTGGGAAGAATCCCTTCGACATGTGGAGAGGCCTCGTAACAGGAGACAGCGGTGGCCGATGCCCGCCTTCCTAATGCACCGATAAGGACCGCCTCCAGTTGCTTGCCATTCCCATCGGTGGAGAGGCCTCGGGCCAGGGACCCGTGAGCCCGCAATGAGAATGTGGCGTGACTTCAGGTTGGGAATCCCATGATGGGATGTCAAGGAAGCAGGAACAGCCCCGCTCAACGCCAGATCTGTAATCGGGCTTCACCCCGCCCCTGCGCTGGCAGTTTGGTCGACAAGATGCGAGCGCGCTGGAAGAGAGGCGGAGCTGTTGCGGAGCCTGCAGGCGGGTAGACTCTTTGCATCGCCGCGTCCGCTTGAGTCCGAACATGCCCATCTCCCTCGTGGAACTCCATCCGAGGAGGGACCGCCGGACCCCTGCGGACTCCGGTCGATCCGCACCAGCTCTTGCTCCCATGGCCAATGCGACTGGGCCGGATAGAAGCCATCAAATCCCTGTCCCGATTGCCCAACGCCGGATGGTGTCCCATTCCCCGTGTGGGATCTTGGAGGCAGCTCCTGGAATTTGGGCCGGGGCAGCGAGGATCGCCAGGTCAGCCCAGGGGAGGGGAAGGAGCCCGGCTTTTCTCGGACAAGTCTTTGCGGCGGGATTTGGCCGGAACGAGTCTCCGTCCTCTCCGGGGTTGCGATCGCGAACGGTCCGCTCGGGCAGGCTCGGAGCGCCGCCGCTTCTTGACCGGGTCCATAAGTGTTCCCCGGCATTTCTTTGATCCGCAATGGCACGGGTAGAGCCTCCTGGCTCCGGACAGGCTGATCCCTTCCCGCTGCAGGTGGTAGTCGTACGTAAGTTCTTCCCCCAGGGCGATCTCGCGGATCGTCTCAATGAAGACTCTCCCGTCCTCGATGAGCGATTCGCAGTTCGGATCGCACGAGTGATTGATAAAGCGCGCCGCATTCCCACCCCGGCCGGCGTCGATGACGGTTCGCCGATCCACCGTGAACAGCAGCACCCGGCCCAAAGGGTTCTGATCATCATCGTAACGCGCATCTGCTTCCTTCGGCGTGATGCGGTCGCCAGCGTACTCGATGACTCGGACGCCCTTGCGGATGCGCCTCACCGCGAAGGCTCCAAGTCCGTGGATCGTTGAGCGACGAATTCGAAACAGCGGTTCGGACATATCCCGCCCTCAGCCCCAAAGGGACCCCAGGGGGGAGCATGGGTCGCGACCGGGATAGGGGAGCCGGAGCATTCTCCTGCAGATTGATGGGACTGCGAGGGGCGGGACAAGAAGGATATTCCCTGGCGCGGAAGAGTGGGCCGGCGCTCGTTGGGCACAGGAAGAACCCCTCCCCGGGTCGGCGCGACGGCGGCCGGGAACGGCTTCACTTTGCCTTACGGAACACCAAGCACGCGTTCTGTCCTCCGAATCCGAAGCTATTGACGAGAACATTGGAGACGGGTTTCTGTCGGGCTTCGTTCGGTACGTAGTCCAGGTCGCACTGTGGGTCGGGCGTGTGGTAATTGAGAGTGGGTGGAACGATGCCGCAAAGGATGGCTTGCACGGCCGCGAGGCAGGAGATCGCCCCGGCTCCGCCCAACATGTGGCCCACACTGGCCTTGATGGAACTCACCGGAACAGCGAAGGAGGCTTTCCCCAGAGCTTGTTTGATCGCCAAAGTCTCCGCCAGGTCGTTCATCTGAGTGCCGGTTCCATGGGCGCAGATCCAATCCAATTGCTCGGGGGCAGTCCCGGCATCAAGCAGTGCCCCGCGGATCGCCCGCGCCGCCCCCTCCCCGCTCGGGTCAGGGGCCACGGTGTGATAGGCATCCCCGGTAACGCAATAGCCGGACACTTCGGCCAGGATGCGCGCGCCGCGCCTTTGCGCATGGTCCAAAGTCTCCAGCACCAGAACCGCCGCCCCTTCCCCTAGTACGGTTCCATCTCGATCTCGGTCGAACGGAGCGCAAGCTTCCTGGGGAGGGACGGCCCGCGAAGACAAGGCCCCAAGGCGGCTAAAGGCCGTAATGGAGAATGGGGTCAGCACACTGTCCGTGCCTCCACAAAGGATCACATCCGCCTCCCCCAGGGCCAGAACCCGGGCGGCGCTGCCGATGGCCACGGTCCCGGTCGCACAAGCTGCGACCGGTGCGCCGATTGGGCCTTTAGCCTGAAAGTGGATGGATACATAGCATGCGGCCGTGTTGATCAGGGTCGCGGGAATGAGGGAAGGATTCACACCCTTAGCCCCTCGCTCCTGGAAAACCAAGCGCTGTTCTTCGATGATGCTGGTTCCGCCCAGCGCACTCCCGATTTCTACCCCGACCCGGGTGCGGTCCTCGTGCTCCAGGTCGAGGGAGGCCATGTGAAGGGCCTCGTTTGTGGCTGCCACGGCATAATGCGTGAAGGCTGCCAGCCGCCGTGCCTCCTTGCGGTCCAGGTAGTCCTCCGGATTGAATCCTCGGACCTTAGCAGCAATCTTGACCGGCAAATCCTCGGACATCAGCTCATCCAGGGTTGTGACCCCCGACTCGGCACGGATGAGCCTCTGCCATGTCGAGGGCAGGTCATTGCCCAGAGGCGAGATCGCCCCCATCCCGGTTACCACAATCGGTTGATGTGCCGCTTTCATGGTTGTCGATCCGCCTTCCTGGATGAGCCAGGCTGCAGGAAGCTGCGCCCGGCTGCTCTGCGAAGAGGACCCATGGGGCGATTGTAGCGCATCCTTTCCGTTGGGGTAACCGGTTTGGCTCTTGCAAGAGAGGGATTCCAAGATTCCCTGCCTGCCGGTCCACGTGCTCCCGGCACTCCAACGGATTTGGGTTGCCCGACCTGGCGGCCCGTCATGGCGAGGCGGGCTTTGGAGGAAAGAACCGTCGGGACGCAGGGCACGGCCTTCGGGCGCCTTCGCAGCTTGAAACGACGAGCGGATCTTCTGCAACCTGCTCGGGGGAAAATGCCGAGGAACCGCAGAAGAAACAGCGCCCAAAATTCCAGGGGACAGCCCGGAAATCCAGGCAGGATTTCAAACCGGGCGGAGGAGAGCAGCCGGCGGGGGGCGCAGAGCTGTCGGCACAGAGATTGGGCCGATTCCAGCTCGGCCGCGAGATGACACCCCGACCGATTTCGGCTGCTCTCTTCCACAGGAGGAAGGGGCGGTGCAGCAGGACGCGGGCCGGTTCCATGGATGCCGCAAGTAGGTGTTGGGCTCCTCCCAGAAGCACGAAACCCACACGGCCAGACGGGATCAGGAGGTCATGAGGATTCACGCAGAGGCAGCAGAGTCCGGTTCATCGCCTGAATGCTGTGGGAGCTGAACCGGCGGATCAGGCACGAGCGGCTCCGTTCGGGAGGTCTCCTCTCGGTCGGTTTGTGCCGCGGGCTCGAAAGGTCGGCGTAGGCGGGAGAGAACCGTGAGGGTCGGATCTCGGCCTAGCCGGACACAATGAGCCCCACCCCGATCAGGCAAAGCACGACGCCCAGCTTCTGGACTGTCTTGAGGTGTTGCTTGATAATCACCCGGGCCAGGAGAACGGTGATGGCGGGCGACATGGAGGAAATCACGGCGGCAAGCCCAAAGCGGGTCAGCTGCGACGCTAGCAAATAGAAAACGTTGCCCCCCGCGTCACAGATCCCGGCTGCGAACGGCAGCGGCGATTCAATCAACAATGGGGGGCGGGATCGGCCCAGCATCACGATGACCACCGCGAGAACAAGCTCCACGGCCTTCGAGATGACCAGGGGAAAAAAGAGGGATCCGAGCTGGACCTGAGCGATCAGGACGAAGAATCCCCCAAACCCTAGTCCCGAAAGGATGGCCAGAGCCAGCCCCTCTTGGTCTTGCCCCTCTGCAGGCCACCCGTGAATCATCAAGATCCCGGCCAGGCCGGCCGCGATTCCCAGCCACTTGATCCCCGCAAAGGGTCCCGATAAGATTGCATTGAGAGCCACTGGCAAGATCACGCTCACTACGGCCGAAGTCGGAGCGACTCGCGCCATCTCGGCCTTTGCGAGTCCCTGATACAGGGAGGCGATCCCGATCGCCCCGGCCAGGCCCGCCGCGGCACTCCAAAGGATTGATGAGCCGTCGGGCCAAACCTCGTTGCGGATCGCTGCCGCGATGCCGAGACAAATGAGACCCGACAGTGAGCCGATCGCAAGGATTTGAAATGGATTGCGTTGCCGCGTGGCAAGGCCGCCGAGAAAATCGCCGCCGCCCCAGACCGTTGCGGCGACCAGTGCCGACATCCCACCGAGCGCGTCCGCTGGGTTCATGCGATACCTTGATAGGGCGGCGGGCCCTTGCATGAGTGCTTTGAACCCGGCTCCGCCGGCGATGAATCGTCACACATGGATTCTCCTGGCAACGCTCCAGGCTCGATGGTCTTCAACGAGAGACAGAAGCGTTGGGGGTGGGGGGGAGAATCTGGGAGCTGGCGGAGGGGGACTGCCTCCCCATGCTTATAGGCCTGCCTTCTTCAGGATCTGCTCCACGTGAGCCACGGTCATCGGGTGGTTCCGATCACGATAGCGTTCGAACAGAGGCCGGGCCAGCCCCCGGGTCCACTCCTCCCCTGCCAGCGCCTCGAAGAGATGGCCTACGGCCCAGCGATTGCCGACGGTTTGTGCGAATCGTTCCACATTCGGCAGCACTTCGCGATAGGCGCTGGCGATGGCAATCTGAAAGAACTGGACCTGAATCGCCGGGTACCTCACCGTGGGCAATTCGAACAGCCGCTCCAGGCGGCGGCAGTCTTCGACCGGGATCCGCTTTCGCAAGAGCTGGAAGAAAAGGAGCACCTGTTGCGGGACCCAGCTGGAAATGGACTCGCGGCTGGGGAGGGTCCCACGTCGATAGCCATCCAGCTTGGCCTTAACATCGTCATACAGAACGGAGTCCAGCCGAGGCGCATTCTGCGGGTACCCGGGCTGGTAGATCCATTGGTTGATATCCACCCGGCGAACAGCCTCAGGCAATTCGCTCGTCAGGAAGGTCACAAACTCCTCCGTGCCCAACGATTGGAACCGGTACGTAGAGATGTATTTTTGGATGAAGGAGTCAAACGCCTTGCGACCCACGGCCTCCTCAAGTGCCACCAGGAACATGCTGCCCTTGATGTACGGCACTTGCGAATAGACCTCCTCCGGATCCATGCCGTCCTGGGAGAATTTCAAGCAGGTTTCTTTCGCATTCTCTCCAAAGCGGTGCATGTCTTCGAACAATTCGTTCAGCCCCACCACCTTGACGAGGTCGTTAAACTCGCGTCCATTGAGCACCTCGGTGATCCGCCCCTCGGCGTAGGTGGTCCATCCCTCGTTGAGCCAGAAGTCCTCCCAGGTGGCATTGGTCACGAGATTGCCGGTCCAGGCGTGAGCCAATTCGTGCGATACCACGTTGGTCCGGCTTCGGTCTCCTAGGACCACCAGAGGGCTCAGAAACGTCAAGCGTGGATTCTCCATGCCTCCGAAGGGGAAGGAGGGAGGCAGGACCAGGATATCGTACCGATCCCACAGGTACGGTCCGAGCAGTTGTTCCGCTGCAGCGAGCTTGGCCTCGTTCTCGGCGAACTCCCAGGCCGAGGCCTCGGCCATTTCCGGCTCCGCGTAGACTCCCGTGCGACTCCCAAGGCTCCGAAATTGGATGTCGCCCACGGCCAGAGCGAACAAGTAGGAGGGAATGGGTTGGTGCATGGTGAACTGGTAGCGGGTGCTCTTCCCCGCAGGCTCAACTCCGACGGCCTCGGCCGCCATCACAGCGGTCATGGGCTGGGGGACCTCCAGCTCGGCTTGGTAGGTAAACCGTACGGAGGGTGTGTCTTGACAGGGGAAGACAGAGCGCGCCTGAATCGATTGGCACTGGCTGTACAGAAAGGGGAGCTTGCCGCTCAGGGTCTGGCTGGGCTTCATCCACTGGAGGGCACTGGCATCCGGTGAAGTTCTGACCTCGATCGTGAACTCTCTGGCCTCATCCAGGTTCCTCAAGTGGAGGCGTTCGCCAAGGATCGCATCCCTGCGATCCATATCCCAGGGGAGATCGAGGCCATGGCTGGCGACACGATCGACGCGCAGGCCGCGGGTGTCCAGGAAGAAGGAGCCCGACACGGCGTTCTCCAGGGCGTAGTGTGCTTTGACGAAGAGAATATTCTCGGAGAAATCCGCTTTGATCGAAAGGTCTATGCGCTCGATTTTGCCCTGGGCCAGATCGGCGTAGGAGTGAGGATCATGAAATCCCATGTCTCGTTTCCTCTTTTCGAATCAGCTGCTGCCCGGCGCGGGCAACGCCCGCGGTCAAGTATAAGGCGAAACGCAGGCCCGGGACGGTCAGAGGCCTGGAGCGATACCGGACGAGGTCGCGAGTCCGCCCTGGGGACTCGTTCCTCCGCCAAGGACGAGGTCTTGGGGCCCTCGCATGAGGTGGTGGTAGAATTTGCCGCGGTCATCAGTCATTCCGGGTCCGCGGACCCGGCGGGCACGATGATAATTGAATCCATCCTTGACTTCATGGAGGAGAACGATGAGGGGAAAGGTTGCAAGCGTGTCGCTGTTGATGGTCGGGTTGATGATGGTGACGGGGTGCGGAGTCCGGACCACGATTAAGCACGTCCTCCTGGGCTCGCCGACCTCGAGCGCAAGCGCATCCGGGGTGTTCGAGGTGATCCTCCCGGATGGGACGAGCGTGCCGATGCCCCTCAGTACACTGAGGTCCCTCACCTATCAACAAATCACGTTGAGCGGAAATCACGAGGCCGGACCCAGCGTGACGGACGTGCTCTCGGCCGCTGGCGTCAAGGACTTTTCTCAGGTCACCGTAACCGGTGCGGGGGGAGCGAGCCGCACCCTGACTCGGGCCCAGCTCAACGATCAGGTCATCCTGAGTGTCAACAAAAGCAAGGGCACGGCGAAGCTGGCGGGCATGAGCATCCCGGAGCCGCAGTGGATACTGAACGTGAGCAAAGTTGCAGTAAAGTAGAGGCTCACTAGGCTTAGAGCCAAGAGCCAGGGCCAGGTCATCTTGGCCCTGCGGGAACACTTTGCTCTCCCCGTTTTCGGCAACGTTCTCCCACGCCGTGGCTGCTTGCCTTGTTGGCGGCAGGCAGGCCATGGCCGCCGGAGGGGGGTTCCGGCATGAAGGGTCCTGCCAAGAGCCCCCCAAGAATCGGCCCGCGCGCCGCCTGGACTGGATCCGGCTCGGTGTTGCGGCGCATTTTCTCCAATTCCATGCGGAACCTCGGTGACAGGAGACGCAGCGCTCGACAACCGCAGCGGAGGGGAGAGCATGACCCGAACCCTGATCCGAAACGTAGATGTGATTACGCTCGATGAAAAGGGCACCGTGCTGCGCCGGAGCTCGCTGGCCATAAGTGGCCGGACCATTGTGGGTGTCGGGCAGGCCCCAGCAGGTTTTGAGCCGGAGGAGATCGTCGACGCGGCTAATCATGTCGCCATACCAGCATTCTTTAACGCCCATTGCCACACGGCGATGGCCCTTGAGCGAGGCTGGGCCGAGGATTTGTCTTTTCCACGCTGGCTGAATGAGAGGATATGGGTGGCCGAGTCCGCGCTCCGCCCCGAGGATGTCTATTGGGGGGCTGCTCTCGCCGCCTGCGAGATGATTCGGGGAGGGACGGCGGGATTTAACGACCACTACTTCTACATGGATCAGGTGGCCGAAGTGCTTGAGCAATCGGGGATGAAGGCGAGCTTGGCCTCGTGCGTGTTTGGGATCGGTGATGAAAAGGAGATTGGAGCGAATCTAGAGGGCACGCTCGCGTTCATTGACCGCTGGCAGAATCGCGGTGATGGTCGCCTGCGCCTCTTTCTGGGCCCTCACTCCCCTTATATCTGTCCGCCTCCCTTCTTGGCGCGCGTGGCCGATTTGGCCCAGGCTCGAAAGCTAGGGATCCACCTGCACGTGGCCGAATCGCAGGAGCAAGTCGATAAGTCCCTGCGCGAATACGGTCGAACCCCGGTGGAGCATCTTGAGAAACTCGGCGTTTTGAACGCGCCGGGCGGTTGCATCGCCGCCCATTGTCTGGTCGCGAGCGATCCAGACCTGGATATCCTGGCCCGACATCGGGTCACCGTGGCTCATGCCCCGGTCACCTACTTGAAGCTAGCCATGGGGGTCAATAATCTGGCTCGCTTTCGGGCCAAGGGCGTGGACGTCGCTATCGGGACCGACGGCCCGGCGTCCAACGGGGATCTGGACATGCTTGTTTCCCTGCGTCAGACAGCCGTCCTCCAGAAGCACGTGCAGGCAGATCCTCGGGCGGCGCCTGGGGATCTGGTGTTGCGGATGGCAAGCCAGGCCGGGGCTAGGGCCGCAGGCTTTGCCGATTCGGGGGTGATTTCCTCGGGGTCTGCCGCCGACATCGCCCTTATTGACATGGACCGCCCGCATCTGCTCCCGCGCCATGACTTGGTCGCCAATGTAGTCTATTGCGCCAAGGCGGCGGATGTGACCCACCTGATGGTCGACGGCCGATGGCTCTATCGGCAGGGCGAGCTGCTGACGCTGGACGAGGAGAAGATCAAAGCCGAGGCGGAGCGGCGGGCCCTGACCTTGGTCGGAAGGGGCATGCACCAAGTCAGGGAATACCAGGGCTGAAGGTGCTACCCGGATCTGGTGGCGCCTGTCTTCGCTTGCGGAAGAGCCGGGCCCTGGATCCCGCGTGAGTCCGGGGTGAGAGTGCGGATAGTGCAGACCAACGGGGGGGTGGCGCCGGTGAGGCAAATGGGATTCGCCAACTCGCGATAGAAGTTGCGGATTTCCGCGGCCGCATGGGAGCTGACGAGGTGACGGTTGCAAGATGTCGGCTCTCCTCTCAGCACATGCCCCGGCGTTCTCCTGGTTCTCCTGGATTCGCTGGCTTCCTGGGCTCACACGGAGCCTGCGCTGATCTCAGCGGGTCCTCGCTGGACCGAGCCCTGCGGGTGTCCCCGGCCGCTAGCCCTGACGTGCTCCCCTTCTCGCCCTTTCGAATTGTTGCGACTTGCCGGATGGCCATTCGGCCGAGCCCGCCTGCAACCTCTCTCTCCCTGGGCCCTTGGGTTGGCTTGATTGGCAAACTCCGACACTGCTTGGATCCCAGCGCTAATTCCTGAGACACCTTGCCGCAGCGGGGGCCCTCGCCGCATCCAGACCCCAGCCCTTGAAGATCCGGGCCGACCAAGTGGTCGTCCCTTTTCGCCCGCGAATCCATAGCCGTTTTCAAGCGGCAATGTCCGACACGATCCTTGAGTGGTGGACGCTTCTTCCTGCCGGCATTAGAATGGCTTGGTTGCCGGCGTGCCATGCTGAGTGGGTGCCTCGCCAGCGCACGAGAGGCAATGCTGGGTCTCGGCCCGGAGGAACGGAATGGGCGATTTCTTCGGCAAGGGAAAGGTTGCCGTCCTCAAAACGACCCCCGCCACGGTGTTCGGTGATGTGGAGCGCGTAATGACTCTGGCGGGGGTGGAACAGGCCTTGCCCAAGGATGTCCCCACCGGTTTGAAGATCAACATATCCTGGCAGACTTGGTACCCCGCCTGCTCCACGGAGCCTTGGCAACTGGAGGGTACGATCCTGGCATTGCGCAAGGCTGGCTATTCCAACCTTGTCGGCATCCACAATGACACTGTGGTGGTCGACACCCGCGTTGGCGAGTTCAACAACAAGCACAAGTTCGTCACGGACAAGTACGGGGTCCCGTGTATCTATTTGTATGAGCAGAAGTTCGAATGGTTCCGCTACGTGCCCCAGCGGCCCTTCTTGGTCCTGGATAAGGTTTACCCGGACGGGGTCTATATCCCCAAGGAGCTCCTGGGCAAGAACATGGTCCACCTTCCTACGGTTAAGACGCACGTATTCACGACGATCAGCGGAGCCATGAAGAACGCCTTTGGGGGCCTCCTGCACCGACAGCGCCATTGGACCCATGGCGTAATCGACGACGCCCTGGTCGATCTTCTGATGATCCAGCAAGAAATCCACCCCGGTCTCTTTGCCGTCATGGACGGCACGTTTGCGGGCGATGGTCCTGGACCGCGTGCGATGCGCTGGCATGTCAAGGACATCTTGCTGGCCTCGGCCGACCAGGTAGCTATTGATGCGATCTCAGCCAAGCTCCAAGGTTTCGACCCCATGAGCTTGCGGTTCATTCGCAAAGCAGACGAATTGGGTCTAGGGGTCGGCGATCCCGGGCGAATTGAGATTCTCGGCTACGACATCAACCAGGAGCCCAATTGGAACTTTCGCCGCGAGGACACCTTCGCTTCTCGTGGCCAGAGGATGATCTATCATGGCTGGCTCCACTTCATGGAGCCGCTCCTGCTGCGCTCGCCGCTTGTGCCCTGGTCCTACTTTGCCAGCAACTTCTATCACAACGTCTATTGGTATCCCTTTGTGGGTCGAAAGCGAGTCCGCGAGGCCCTGCGGACGGCCTGGGGGAAACTCTTCCGGTCCTACGGGGATGGGCAAGTCGTGATGCCGGGCATGGAGCCAAAGACGGTGGTCCAGGCGCTCCTTGGGCTGGGCGTGGTCGCCGCATTGGTCGTCTTGGCGGTATTGTTCCTGCGCTAGCCGACCCCGAACGAATCAAATTCCCGCCCGTCAATCTCTTGTAGTGCGTTTGGAAATGGTCCTGGCCCGACCCGGGGAGACAGTCCGCGGCTGCAAGCTCGGGGGTGGGGCACGATGGCAGACCCTGCGCAGCTCCAGCAAGATCCTGTGGAGATAGATTTTCCCTCCTCTTCCGGCACGGCGAGGGCTCGCCTCCCCAATTTGCGCAACGGGTTGATGATTGGATTTGGCCTCGGGATCCTGGTGACCCTCGGCTTGGCTTTCTGGTCAGACATCTCGGCATTACGGTTGACGCTGAATCGGTTCGCTTGGGAAATCTTCCCTCTGGCCTTGATGTGCACCTTGTTCAACTATGTTCTCCGGTTTGTCAAATGGCACTTTTACGTCCGCTGGCTGGGCGTGACCAACCTCCCGGCGTGGCGCAGCGCACAACTATTTGTGGCCGGGTTTCCGCTGGCCGTCACGCCAGGCAAGGTGGGAGAGGCGCTCAAGGCGTATTGGCTCAGTGAATGGACGGGTTTCCCTTTTGCCAGCGGCCTTCCTATCGTGATTGCGGAGCGTATCAGCGACGGCCTAGCAGTCCTAATCCTGTCGCTATTGGGCGTAATCGCCTACCCGCGCTTGTGGCCAGGGTTCCTGGCGGTTCTGGTTGCTCTATTGGGCGTGGTGATCGTTTCTCAGATTCGACCTCTGGCCCTCTGGATTCTCTCCCGGCTAGAGAAGATCCCGGTTCTGGGCGCAAGAATGCATGCTCTGTACCAGTTTTATGAAGCCAGCTACTGGTTGTTTCGACCGGGGCCGACCCTGATTGCGGTCAGCCTGGGGACGGTATCCTGGCTCGGTGAGGGTGTCGGTTTCTTCCTGATTCTCCGCGGGCTGGGGATGCCCAGTACCATCACCACCCTCGTGGTGGCTGTCTTTGTCCTTGCGTTTTCGACCGTCGTAGGTGCGGTTTCCACCCTGCCAGGCGGATTGGGCGCCGCGGAAGCCAGCCTCACTGGCCTTTTGCTTGTGACGCTCGCCCCGCCGCATGCTCTGGCTGCCGCGGCCACCCTTCTGGTCCGGCTGGCGACGCTCTGGTTCGGCGTTGGGCTCGGCCTGCTGGTCTGGGCGGCAAGCCCCTCGCTCTGGCACAGACCGGTGAGGAATGGAGAGACTTCGAATCTGGCGCGTTGACCTGCATGCCCACTGCTATCGATCCAAGGACTCGCTCACCCGCCCCGAGCAGTTTGTGGCCGCCGCGCGCCGCGCGAAGCTGGACCGGATTGCGGTCACCGACCACAATTCTCTCCAAGGGGCATTGGAGCTGACCCACCTCGCCCCGGATCTGGTCATTCTGGGCGAGGAGGTGATGACCTCCCAAGGCGAGTTGCTTGGCTACTTTCTCCGGGAAGAGGTTCCGGCCGGTTTGAGCCCACGCGAGGCCATCTCCCTCATCCGGGCTCAGGACGGCGTCGTCAGTGTGGCGCATCCTTTCGATCGTTTCCGATCCGGGTCCTGGCGCGAGGCGGATCTCCTCGAAATCCTGCCCTGGATCGATGCGGTCGAGGGGCTGAATGCGCGCTGCGTCTTTCCCGGAGGGAATCTCCGGGCCAGAAGGTTTGCCGCCCGCCATGGTCTTGAACAAACGGCGGGAAGTGACAGCCATTATCCCGGGGAAGTGGGGCGGGCCGGGCTTTTGATTGAGCCTTTCGATCACGCCGGTCAGTTCCGAGAGCACTTGCGGGGCGCGCATGTCTTTGGGCGTGCTTCGCCACCTTGGGTTCACCTCCTTTCGCGATTAGCCGCGTTGAAGAAGCAGGCACAGCTGGAGGGCGGCGGACGCCACCCTGAAGGAGGAGATCTTACTCTGCCGAAGGGGACCGGCCGAGGACGCTGAGCCCCTCTCCGAAAGGCGCGCCAAGAGGGCTGATTGACGTTGGTGTTTGCGAGCAAACTCATACCCTGGGGCGCCGCGCCTTGGGTATCCTAGGGTGAAGGACGGCTTGGGCGCGTTCTGCCCTGGGCGTCTGGGATCCGCTGGGCCCCGGGTAGAAAGGGTCGTCGGGTCCGAACTGAGGAGGCTTCCATGCAACGCAAGGACCAGATCGAACGCATGAGGACGGAGCGGTTTGACCTGTTGGTGATCGGGGGCGGAGCCACAGGCTGTGGGGTTGCCCTGGACGCCGCCTCCCGGGGATTGAAGGTGGCCCTGGTGGAACGCCAAGACTTTTCCGAGGGTACCTCTTCGCGCAGCACCAAGCTCGTCCATGGAGGGGTGCGCTACCTCGAGCAGGCGATCCTGGGCTTCGATATGGGGCAATTCAATCTGGTGCGCGACGCCTTGCACGAACGCGCCGTGTTGCTGCGGCTTGCCCCTCATCTTGCGCGCGCCATCACTCTGATCACCCCGCTGTATAAGCTCTGGGAGGCTCCTTACTACTGGACCGGGCTGAAGATGTACGACGCGCTCTCGGGCAAGGCAAGCGTCGGGCCCAGCAGCTTTCTCCCCAAGCGGGAGGCGCTTGAGCGCATGCCCACCTTGCGGCAGAAGGGCTTGGTCGGCGCCGTGCTCTACTACGACGGCCAATTCGACGACGCGCGTATGAACGTGAGCATTGCGCTCACGGCCATCGCTCAAGGCGCAGCCGTGGCAAACCACGTCGAGATCACGGGTCTGATCAAGGAACGAGGGAAGGTGGGGGGGGCCCAAGTGCGCGACGTCCGCGAGGGCCAGATTTTCGAGGTGAAGGCTCGCAGCTTAGTCAATGCGACCGGCCCGTACACCGATGCCGTCCGCAAGATGGATGACCCTGCCGTTGCGCCCATGGTCAGTGCGAGTTCGGGTGTCCACATTATCCTGGACGGATCCTTCATTCCCCGCGGGACCGGCATGCTCATCCCCAAAACGGAAGACGGACGGGTGGCCTTTGCACTCCCTTGGTTGGGCCAAGTCTTGGCCGGAACCACGGATAACCCGGCCACAGTCAGCGATCACCCGAAAGCGACGGAAGAGGAGATCGAGTACATTCTTCGCCATCTGAGGCGCTACTTCGAGGGCGAGATCACCCGCGAAAAGATCAAGGCCGTTTGGTGCGGCCTGCGGCCTCTGGTCTCGGATCCCAAGGCGGGCGGGACCGCAAAGCTTTCTCGCGATCACGTCGTCGTTTGCAGCCCGTCCGGTCTCATCACAATCACCGGCGGCAAATGGACAACCTACCGCAAGATGGCAGAGGACTGTGTCGACCAGACGCTCAAGCTCAGCAGTCTTCAGGCCATGCGAAAATGTCAGACCAACGATCTCCCCTTACTGGGCGGGGCTGGCTACGACTCCGGAAACGGGGCAAGGCTTGCGCAGAATTTCGGGCTGGAGCGGGATGTCGCGGACTACCTGAATCAGGCCTATGGCGACCGGTCGGAAAGCGTGGCCAAGCTGTCCACTCAGGGCTACTCCGGCCGACTGGCTCCCGGATACCCTTACCTGGAGGCCGAGGTCCTGTGGGCGGTGCGAGAGGAACTGGCACAGACGCCCATGGATGTCTTGGCCCGTCGGATCCGGCTGGCCTTCCTCGACACCTCGGCGGCAAAGACGGCCCTGCCCAAGGTCTGCGAGTTGCTCTCCAAGGAGTTCGCCTGGGATCCGGCGCGGCGAACCCTCGAGGAGCAGCAAGCTCGGGAGCGGCTCGAGCAGTCCCTTTGAGGGGGCCCAAAGGAAAATCCGGCGGCGGGGGGCGCAACAGGTTCCCCCGTCGGACAATCTCGGCCTCCTTCGTGGCCGGAACACCCGGTCGAGGCACTATGCGGACCGCAGGCAGTGGCCACCCGCAGACCGGATGCCGGGGGAGACCTGCGGTCTGGATTGTTCGCGCCGGGCGACGCAGAGCCAACACGCTTCCGAAAGGGCCTCCATCTTCGAAGGCGGGCCGGACAAGCCAGGGAATTAGGACCGGGGCAGCCCCGCCAGCCCATGGAATCCTTTCCTCTGGAGCAAGAGGCGTGCGGGTATAATCCTCGACCTATGGCCGCCCAACCGGTCTTGCCGCGATCGCCCACAACGCGTGCGGTTTGGCCCAATCTGATTCGGGTTGCCCTTCGGGCGATGGCCGCCACCCTGGCGGCCGCAGTCTCGCTGCTTGTCACATCTGCCATCGGCCTGGGCCTCTATCAATCCGCGTACAACGGCCGCATTTATCTGGGGGTCTCGGTCGGCGGGATGGACCTATCTGGCCTCACGGCTGAGCAGGCCGCCGAGCAACTGCTTGCGGGCACTTCCTATCCCCAGAAGGGTGCCATCACTTTCACCGATGGCCGTCAATCCTGGAGCGCCTCCCCCTCGCAGCTGGGGGTTTCAATCGATTTCATGGGAACCTTGAACCAGGCCTTCCGCGTGGGGCGATCTGGCGATCCGTGGGTCGATCTGGTGGATCAAGCTACCGCGCGATTCTTCGGGCGGAGCCTGCCTGTGATCATGCAGTACGATGCCGGCAGCGCTCAAGCCTTCCTGCAACGGATTGCATTGCTCCTGAATCGGCCCAGGGTCGAAGCGGGCCTGCGCATCAACGGCATGCAGGTGGAGGCGTGGCCTGGCCAAGTGGGCCGACAGGTTGATATTCCATCCACCCTTTCGCTTCTGGCGGTCCCCCTTGAAAGTATGACCGACGCCACGATTCCGCTGGTCACCCAACAGAGCGCGCCCTTGGTGCTGGACGCTTCGGCTCAGGCCCAGACGGCGCAGGCCTTGATTTCGGAACCGTTCCACGTCGTGTTGCCTCAAGCCCTCGCTGGGGATCCGGGGCCCTGGACCTGGTCGCCCGAGGATTTGTCCTCCATGCTCACCTTCCGCGAGGTGAATGCCGGCAGCCGCGTCCAGTATGCTCTGGCGCTGGATAATGGGCGGCTGGTTGCGTTCCTGGACTCCCTGGCCCCGAAGCTCGGGCGGCCGCCTCAAAACCCGCGCTTCCACTTTGATACAACCACTGGGCAGTTGGTGCTCGTGCAGCCCGGAGTGAAAGGCCGCAGCCTGGATCTTGCGAAGTCGGTCTCGTCAATCCAGGCAGCCGTCGCGGCTGGTCAGCACCAGGCCTCATTGGTTCTTGCCTATGCGGATCCCAAGGTGAGTGATAGCGCCACCGCGGCCAGTTTGGGAATCCGGGGCCTCCTTCCCAATGGGCTCCAATGGACCAGCTTCAAGGGGTCGAGCGACGCCCGCATCCACAACATTGAACTGGCGGCCAGCAAGTTTGACGGAGTCCTTGTGGCCCCTGGCGAGGACTTCTCGATGGCGCAATACCTGGGGGACGTGAGCTTCGACACGGGCTACGACCCGGCCCTGATTATTGTCGGCAGCCGGACGATCCTCGGTGCAGGCGGAGGGGTCTGCCAGGTGAGCACCACTCTCTACCGAGCGGCCTTTATGACGGGATTTCCTATCACCGAGCGCTATCCACATGCGTATCGCGTCTTGTACTACGAAAACTTCGATGGGCCTGTGCACCTGGGCCCCGGATTTGACGCGACGGTCTTTGTCCCCCAGGTTGACTTTCGATTTCTCAATGACAGCCCTTACTGGATACTAATGGAGACCGATGTCGATCGGGTCGCAGGCCGTTTGACCTGGAGCTTCTACTCCACCTCCGATGGCCGCGTTGTCGGCTATAAAACTTCCGGGCTGATCAATGAGGTGGACCCCCCGGCGCCAAAGTGGGTCGAAACCCCGAGCCTGAGCCAACCGTGGCAACAGGTGGATTGGGCTGTCCAGGGGGCGGATGTCTATGTCACGCGGACAGTCACCTTGGGAAGTCAAGTGAGGATTGATCATTTCAATACGCACTACATGGCCTGGGCCGCCGTCTGTCAGTACAGTCCTGGCAACCCGCATGCCGATGGAGATCCCTGTCCGCCGAAGTAACCTTGGGAGGCATCTGCCTCGCGACCTCGTGCCGAGGCCGTTTCATCCTGGTTCGATGTATCCACTTGGAGAGGATCGTATGATCTCGCCTGATTTGCTGGAAATCCTGCGTTGCCCAAACTGCGTTCAGACCAAGGAGGGCCTCCTCAAACTCGTCAAAGACTCGTGGCTGGTGTGCCAGGAACCCGGATGCGGTCGCAAGTACCCCATTCGGGATGACATTCCAGTGATGCTGATCGAGGAGGGCGACCGCTGGGTGAACGTGCCGGAACAGGACCTGCCGGTCCCGCCACCCGCCGCCTGAGCCCCCGTTGCATTTTCTCCCCGGCCGCGTCCGGTTCGCTCACTCCGCGATGGCCGGGTTAGAATGGCGGCCATGTCCAGCCTCTCGAGGCGCGAATTCCTTCAACTCACGGGCGTGGCGCTCGGCAGTCTTGCGTTCACTCCCTGGCTGGGAATTCCTGGTGATTCTTCCGATGGGGTGTCGTTGGCGCGCGCCACACGGTTCGGGGTGGGGATCCAGGACAACCCGGATCCAAAGGCCCCTCTGGTTCGCCGGTTGAACCGGGACGAAGTCGTGCCGGTGTTGGAAGAGGTGATTGGTCCGAATGGACCGGCGGGGAACCCGCGTTGGTTCCGTTTGCGGGACGGATTTGCCCATACGGCCTTTCTCCAGCCGGTTCGCGATGCCCTCAATCTTCCCCTGGAAACTGTCGAGGCGCCAGGCCGTTTGGCCGAAGTAACGGTCCCGTACACCCAATCTTTCGAGAGGGCCGACCCCTCCAGCCGGCCCCTTTATCGGCTGTACTACAGCGCGGTCTTCTGGGTAGTGGGTATCGGACAGGGAGCGGATGGCGAGCCCTGGTACACCCTCTTTGACGAGCGCCTCAACATGCGGTTCTACGTGCACGCCGCAGACTTGCGGGCGTTTCAGCTGGGCGAACTCGATCCCCTCTCTGCAGAAGTCCCCCTGGAGCAGAAAAGGGTTGAGGTCGATCAAGCTCAGCAATGTCTGACCGCCTTTGAGTCGGATCGGTCGGTGTTTACGACAACGATTTCCGCCGGGAGGTATCGGGCGAATCCCTCCGGCCAGGAGGACAAGACCTGGACTCCCGTCGGTCGGTTTGCGGTATTCCAAAAGATGCCGAGTCGGCACATGGGAGATGGGAGACTCACCAGCGACATTGAGGCCAACGAGTATCCGGGGGTTCCCTGGGTCTCGCTCTTCACCATCAGCGGAATTGCCTTCCATGGCGTCTACTGGCACAACGATTTTGGTCGGCCGAGGAGTGACGGGTGCATCAACATGCGGCCAGCGGACGCCTTGTGGATCTACCGCTGGGTGCGACCGATTGTGCCCCTGAGCTTCTTCTCGGAGCAACAGCTTGGCACTCCGGTCCTCGTGACAGGCTGACCGCGGCCGCCCCGCCGGTCTGCCCTCCCGTTATTGGCCGGGAGAATCCGACTCGCGGCCTGCGGGGTCCCGGGGGGCGGGCGCGCGGGATCAGAGGTTCGGATCTCCTCGCCTCTTCCCCTCGGGTTGGGGGGAATCCGAGCCTGCAACGGATTGGAGACATAATGCTGCGTTCGGTCCTGCTCAACCTGTCGACTGCCAAGTGGTCTCGACGCTTCGTCACCGAATCCCGAGTCGCCCGGCGCGTTGCCTCGCGATTTGTGGCCGGGGAGACCTTCCCCGAGGCCATCCGTCCCATTCGCGACTTGAATGCCCGCCGGATCGCTGCCACAGTGGATCACCTCGGGGAAAGCGTGGCGACAAACGAGGACGCCGTCCGTGCCACGGAGGAGTATCTCGGCTTGCTCGAGGCGATCTCCCAAGCGGATGTCTGGGCGAATGTTTCGTTGAAACTCTCGCAGCTGGGGCAGCAACTCTCGCGCGAGCTGTGCGCGCTGAACCTGAAGAAGATCCTCGACCGGGCGAGGCAGCAGGGAATCTTTGTCCGCATGGATATGGAGGATTCGCCCTGGGTGGATCCCACCCTGGAGCTTTATGAGCAGATGCGGACCCTGGGGTATGACAACGTGGGAGTGGTCATTCAAGCTTACCTCTACCGGAGCCAGCAGGACGTGGAAGAACTGCTCTCCAAGCTGGCGCGCATCCGACTTTGCAAGGGGGCCTACAAGGAACCCGCCGAGATCGCCTTCCCGAACAAGCGCGACGTGGACAAGAACTATTTGGCCCTGGCAAGAAGGCTCCTGGACGCCAGCCGAGAGGCGCGTCTCCCGGCGGACCTGGGTCGCTGCATTCCTCCGCTGGCCGCCATTGCGACTCATGATGAGAGAATCATCCGTGCGGTGGCACAATATGCCCGTGAACACGACATCGCCCGCGACCAGTTCGAGTTTCAGATGCTCTATGGTATCCGGCGCGACCTGCAGGAATCTCTGGCGGCGGAGGGCTACGCCGTCCGGGTCTATGTCCCCTACGGGACCGAGTGGTACCCGTATTTCATGCGAAGGCTGGCCGAGCGGCCGGCCAATCTGTGGTTCTTCATCTCCAATTTCATCCGCAGATAGACCCAGGGGACGAGCGATCCCATGGACCCCGCAGGGAAGATTGCCCTGGTGACAGGATCCGCGCGGCGGGTCGGAAGAGCGATCCTGCTGGCTTTGGCCGACGCCGGTGCGGATGTCATCCTGCACTACCACAGCAGCCCCGAGGCTGAGGTGGAAGCCACGCTGCTGCAGGTGCGCAGACTAGGCCGCAGGGCAGTTTGTTTCCAAGCCGATTTGAGCCAGCGGGGCGAGATTGAGCGTCTTTTCCAACAGGTTCGAGAAGCCTTCGGCCGGGTGGATATCTTGGTGAATTCCGCCGCAGTGATGGAACCCGGGGACGTCCGCGAGCTTGGCGAGAGAGACTGGGACCGAATCATGGATACGAATCTCAAGGCCCCGTTCTTCTGCTCCCAGGAAGCGGTGCGACTCATGGGCCCCCAGGGAGGGGTGATTGTGAACATCGCCGATGTGGCGGGTCTCCAGGCTTGGGCTCACTACCCGGTTCACTCGATTAGCAAAGCCGGGGTCCTGATGCTCACCCAAGTGCTGGCCAAGGCGCTCGGCCCGGCGGTGCGCGTCAATGCGGTGGCTCCCGGCCCGGTCGCCATGCCGGAGGCAATGGGCCTGGTTCGGTGGGAACGGGTGGCTCACCATTTGACCCTTCAACATGCTGGCCATCCGGAGGATATTGGGCGAGCCGTGCTGTACCTCGTTCGAGAGGATTTTGTGACCGGTACGACCCTCGTCGTGGATGGCGGCGCGCACATCGCCTAGTATCGGGGCCGCCTACCGGGAGCGGGAAAGTGTCCTTCTCCAGCCCCCGGCATGGTGGACGTGTGCCGCAACGGCGTTGACCACAGGGGAGGGCTTCCGTGTCAGCGGAAATACAGCGGATCGTGGCACGCCTGACCCAAGAGGGGGAAAGGACTTGCGATTTCTTTGGGGTGCTTTCACCCGGAGACCTGGACCAGCAGGTCTACAGCGACGGTGCCGCTTGGAGGGTGAAGGATCTCCTGGCCCACTTGGCCGCGACCGAGGCCACGGTATTGGACGCAGTCCAAGGCTTCCTGGCTGGAGGGCCCGGGCTCCCAGGCAACTTCGACCTGGATTCTTTCAATGAGAGCGAGGTGGGCCGACGATCTAAGGTATCCCCGGGGGCCCTGCTGGACAGGTTCTCGGCCGATCGCCGGGACCTGGTCCAGGTAGTGCAGAGTCTCGGCGAGGCAGACCTGGATCGACCGGGTCGTCATCCTTGGCTGGGATGGACGACCCTCGGTGAAGTCCTGAAGCTCGTGTACCGCCATTCCATGCTCCACATGCGAGATGCGCGTCGGGCGCTGAGCAGCCGGAACCCCGTGCCCTCGAGCGGGGCTCGGCCTCGGGCTACGGCCCGCCTCGAGAAGGAGTCCTCCCGGAATCAGGGTTTGATCCTCTTCCTGAAAGCATCTCATGCCCGGTCCTGGCCGCGCCTGCAGGTTTTGGCTCGCGATCACCCGGAGGCTTTGGTCTACCCGGGAGATCCGAGCTGGCGGATTCGCGAGGTATTGGCTCACCTGGCGGATGCCGAGGAGGGAATGCTTGGGCAGGCCAGGCGAGTTGCCCGTGGCGAGGCAGCGCTTCCGGAGGGCTTCGACTTGACTCGCTGGAATCGGCGCGCTGTGGAGAAGAGAGCGGCCAAGACGCCGGAGGAGCATCTTCACGAAATCGAAGCCAGCTTTCAGCAATGGATTGATTTTGTCGCCTCATTGGACGAACCGAGGTTGGAGACGCGAGGGATCAGCGCGGAAGGCACCCGGCTGACCGTCGAGGAGTTTGCTCGGCAGGCCGCGCAACACCGCCTGGACCATGTCGCAGACATGGAACAGGCTGCCCACTCTTCCGTCTGAGACTCTGCATCTGTCGGCCTCGGAGATGATCGAGCCAGGAAACATCCCTGGGGACCGCTGGCCGCAGGCCGTGAGGCCACCTCGCTCCTTCCTCCGGAGCAACGGGAACCCCCTTCCTTGGGTGGCCCCGGAATCGCGGAATCGCGACCCTGCAATGCTATAATCCTCCCACCTTGCCGCGGATCGGAAGGGGCGAGCCGGAGCACTCGGGGTTCCCGTGGCTTCTGGGCAGCGGAGTTCCCTTGCGGGCTCGGCTCGCCCGGAGTCATTGGGATCCTCTGCGTGGACGCAACCAGAATCTTTGACGTGTACACGGGACCGCTTCCCTCTGGTGGGGGAAGCCTCCAAAGTATCTTGCGGGACACGGACCACTTGCTAGGACGATTCGGCGAAGCCGCTTGGCTCTGGGCCGAGGCGAAGGCCCGTATGGGTTTCTCTCTGCGTCCGGATGCCGACCGCGTCTGGGCGATGTTGCAGGGGGGAGGCTGGGTCGTGCTTCACGACTTGCGCGAGTCCTCTCCCTCTCTGGGGCGCACTCAGGTCGTGCGCCTGGATCGCCAACCCCTGGGCCTCTTGCTCATTCCTTTTGGAGTAGCCGCCGGCCTGCAGGTGATGGAGGGTCCCCAGGCTGGGATGCTCATCCTCTCCACCTACGCGCTGGGGGACTCGGCTCCGGAACAGATTCTTCCGGTAGAGGACCGAGCCATCGCATTTGATTGGTCATCCCTGGGATAGGGCAGGAGGCAGTGGCGTCCGTCGGGAAGGTCCAAAGTGAGCCGATGGCTGGCGCCTTCATCCGGAGGCGAAGCGGCTTGACGGCCGCCCACGGAAATGGCTTGCCCTTGGTGGGCACAGCCGGGGTCGAGAGCCTCGGGAGGCGGATTTCAGGTTGCCGCCCGGCTGGGGCGGAGAGCTTCACGACCTCGACCCAGGTTCTTTCCCACGAATTGGGAGCAGAAGGCCGCCGGCGCTGGTTCGGTCCAAGGCCCGGCAACAGCCTGGGGCTCCTATCTCAGGCCCTGGTTCCAAGGGTGTTTCCCTCCCCCGCCGCGTGGATTGGCTCATGACTGAGTTTCTGAACCTCTTGTCGGTGGAAGAAGTGCGGTCACGGCTTCTTGACGGTGTTCGACCATTGCGGGCCGCAGAACGACTGGCCACGCCAATGGCGCTGGGGCGGGTGACCTCGGCGGAGGTGCTTGCCCTTGAGGCGATGCCCTCGTTTGCACGCAGCGAAGTGGACGGATATGCCGTTCGAGCCCGAGATACTCACGGCGCCAGCGCCGCGCTGCCCGCCTATCTCCGGCTCATTGGGGAGGTTCCCATGGGTCGCCCCGCGTCGATTGCGGTGGCGCCCGGCCAGGCCGCTGGGATCCACACCGGAGGTCAGATTCCGGAAGGTTCTGACGCCGTGATCATGTTGGAAGACACGCAAATCTCACGCGAAGGGGAAATCGAGATTCTCAAGCCTGTCTCCTTTGGCGAGAATGTGCTGCGGGTGGGAGAGGATGTCCAGCCTGGGCAGGTCCTCTTGCCTTCTGGCCAGCAGCTTCGCCCGCAAGATGTCGGCGGGCTCATGGGAGCGGGCGTCCTGACGGTCGAAGTCGTGCGTCGCCCTCGCGTGGCAATTGTTGCTACGGGGGATGAAATTATCTCCCCGGAACGCAAGCCGACGGTTGGCCAAGTGCGGGATATCAATTCATACATCCTTGAGGCGATCGTTAAGGAGGCGGGTGCCGAGTCCGTGGGCTATGGGATTGTGCCGGACGACTACCAAGAGCTCAAGTCGGTCTGCCAACGGGCCCTGTTGGAGTGCGATGGTCTCGTGATCTCGGCCGGGTCTTCGGTGAGCGCTCGGGACATGACCGCTGGCGTGGTCGCTGAGATCTCTCGCCCAGGGATTATCGCCCATGGGGTTGCTTTGAAGCCCGGCAAGCCCACCTTGGTTGCCCTGCACGAAGGCAAGCCGATTCTTGGCTTGCCCGGCAATCCGGTCAGTGCAACCGTGGTCGCTAGGCTTCTGCTCATCCCTGCCGTGATGCGCCAGCTGGGTCGCCGCGGCCTTCCCCGGCGACCGGGCCTGCGATTAAGGGTGACCCACAACCTGGATTCCCAGACCGGTCGCGAGGATTTCATCCCTTGTCGGCTGGTCCAACGCGAAGGAGAAGAGTGGGCGGACCCGGTTTTTGGCAAATCGAATCTGATCTTCACTTTGGTCCGGGCTGACGGGCTGCTGGTTGTCCCCGGTGACGCAAATGGCGTGGCCCAGGGCGAATGGGTTGAGTTCCTGCCCTTCGATGTCTAGGAGGCATGGGCTCCCTGGAGGAGCCTCCCGTTCATCCGTGGCAAGAGGAGAGACGTGACTCGCGTTCGTTGGCGCGTTAGTTCCTCGCTTGCCCTGGGCTTCGCCGCGGGAGCCGTCTTCCTCGCGGGATGCCTCGGCCGCTTGCCGCTTAAAGGCTTAGCCGACCAGGCACCGGAGCCCACCGTGAGGCCGGTGACAGCCAGCCCATCTCCGTCCGAGATTCCCAGCCCAACGGAAACACCAGAGATTTTGCCGAGTCTAACCCCGACCCCCCAGGCCACTCTGCCCGCTGTCCTGTGCGCCCCTCCGCCGACGTACACGATCGGGAGCTATCAGATGCTGGCACCGATTCTCCTCTATCACCATGTGGGGGAGGAGCAGTTGCAGTCGGGAAACGTGTCGACTTCTCAATATGATGTCACCCCCGCGAATTTCGAATCCCAGCTCAAGATCCTGCGGGAGTTGAGCTACCACACGGTGTGGGTAAGCCAGATTGCCTCCGCTTTGCTCGGGCATGGAACCCTGCCGCAGCGGCCCATCGCCATCACCTTCGACGACGGATGGGCAGACGAGTACCAGACGATTTTTCCTCTGTTGCAAAAATACGGAGATGTGGCGACCTTCTACATCCCCAGCACCTATCCGGGGGCCCCGGGGACGGTCACTTGGGCCGAGCTGAAGGAAATGGCTTCTGCGGGCATGGAGATTGGTTCCCATTCGCGCACGCACGGACACCTTCCCCTGATGGACCACGCTCAGGCCTGGGCTGAGATCCGTCTCTCCAAGGTCGACTTGGAAAAAGAGCTGGGGGTCACGGTGGCAACATTTGCGTATCCCTATGGAGAGACCTCGAAGAGCGTGTTCGGTATGGTCCACCAGGCCGGGTACCTTGCGGCGGTGAACCTCGGAAACTCACCCGTGCAGGGCCTCAGCAACCTCTTCTATTTGAATCGCATTGAAATTGAAAGCAACGAATCGTTGGCCGCGTTTCTGAAAGTCCTGCCCTGGCGCGGACAAGGCACGGCCCTTTGCCCGGGTGGATGACGCGGGGAGCCATTCTGCTCCTGCCTTGAGGCTCAAGAAGAGAATGTCTGTTCGCAACGTTTACCTCCACGATATCCCTCTTGAGGAAGCCCAGGCCCTCTTCCAGCGTAGGCTGGAAGAGGGAGGGTGTTGGGCCCCGCTGCCCGGAGAGGAGATTCCTCTTGACCAGGCGCTCGGGCGCGTCACGGCGGAGCCCGTCTGGGCTCGCCTTTCCTCGCCCCACTACCACGCAGCCGCCATGGATGGGTACGCGGTCCGGTCCGCCGAAACGGAAGGAGCCAGCGCGACCTCCCCGATCACCTTGGCGTTGGAGTTGCAGGCCTACGCCGTGGACACGGGCGATGCGCTCCCCATCGGATTCGACGCGGTCGTCCCTATTGAAGTTACCCAGCCCATAGCGGGAGAGGACGAGGTTTGGAGGCAGGTTGAGATTCGAGCGGCCATTGCGCCCTGGGCGAATGTTCGGCCCTTGGGGGAAGACATGGTGGCCAGTGAATTGGTCCTTCCGGCGGGCCAGCCCCTGCGGCCGGTGGATCTGGGGGCAATTGCCGCCTCCGGCCACGCGACGGTGGTCGTTCGCCGGCAGCCTCGAGTCGCAGTGATCCCGACCGGAAGCGAACTGGTTCCCCTGGGCACCTCGCCGGGGCCTGGCCAAGTTCTGGAATCCAATTCGGTGGTCCTGGCGGGCCAGGTCCAGACCTGGGGAGGCCAATGCGATCGTTTTGGGATCGTTCGGGATGACCTTGCGGCTATTCGAGAGGCGATTGCCAAGGCAGCGGAAGGTCACGATCTCATTCTGCTGAACGCGGGGTCATCCGCCGGAAGAGAGGACTACTCTGCCCAAGCGATCCAGGCCCTAGGCGAGGTCTGGGTACATGGGATCGCCGTCCGGCCTGGGCATCCGGTCATCCTGGGCCGGGTGCGGGTCCCGAGTCGGGCGGCCGCCTCGGGCCGCGAAACCCCAGGGGAGGTCCCGATCATTGGGGTTCCCGGGTTTGCCGCCAGTGCGGCGCTAACGGGAGAAATCTTTGTCCGCCCTCTGCTGGACCAGTGGCTGGGCCGCCCTTCCTCCGATGGACCTACCCTGGAAGCCGTGCTCACACGCAAGGTTCATTCCCCCTTGGGCGATACCGAGTTCCTGCGAGTGTCCGTCGGGCGAGTGGGCCAGAAGGTCGTGGCGGCGCCTCTGGCGAGGGGCGCCGGGGTTATTTCCTCCCTCGTGCGCGCAGACGGCATCGTCCAAATCCCCCGCTATGTACAGGGCTACGCAGCCGGCGAGCGGGTCACCGTTCACCTCTATCGATCTCTTGCCGACATTGAGCGGACCATTGTCGCCATTGGCTCGCATGACCTGACCCTGGACCTGCTGGCCCAGTTCTTGGCCGGCCATGGGCTCCGTCTCACTTCCGCGAATGCGGGGAGTCTGGGCGGGCTGTTGGCCTTGCGCAGGGGAGAGGCCCACGTAGCAGGATCTCATCTCCTGGATCCATCCACGGGGGAATATAACCTTTCCTACATCCGGCAGTATTTGCCTGAGACGCCCGTGGCTGTGCTCGGATTCGTCGATCGCGAGCAAGGCCTGATGGTGGCTTCTGGGAATCCAAAGTCCATTCGATCCTTCCACGACCTGGTCCGGCCGGAGGTCGTTTTCGTCAATCGTCAACGAGGAGCGGGGACTCGGGTATTGCTCGACTACTACCTGGATCGGGAGGGGATCCCGGCGGACCGGATCCGTGGGTATGAGCGGGAGGAATACACCCATCTGGCCGTCGCAGCCCAAGTGGCCTCTGGCGCCGCGGATTGCGGGCTGGGGATCCAGGCCGCGGCGCTAGCCCTTGGGCTCGACTTCCTACCGGTTGCCAGGGAACAATACGATCTGATCGTTCCCGCGGATCAACTGGAGAGCCCGAAGCTCCGCTCGTTGCGGGAGGTCCTGGGCAACCCGGAATTCCAGGCCGCCGTGATGAGACTCCCGGGCTACGGCATTTCCCGCATGGGCCTGCTCATCGCCCAGACAAGATAACCTCACCACCGCGCCTCCCCCCTCCGAGGTGCACCTTCCAATCAGCTGTGCGGACGGTCCCTTTTCGTATGACCTCGGCCGGAGACGGCTGAACGGGGGAGACCGCCGCCGCGGGGTCGCCGACGGGTCCCCAAGGTTATCCTCTTGTCTCAGTCCGGACGGTCTCCTAGCCGGACTTTCGCTATTCGAGGTGAAAAATCAAGAAAGTGGCCGGAATTCTGCATCTTTTTCGCAAAGGTCTGCACCACAAGACTTCGCCTGGGCGCTTGTGATTTCCGGGGGCGGCT
>JBEKXU010000035.1:0-33943 GCA_049511715.1 Anaerolineales bacterium | reverse complement strand
TGACCATCCTCCCGCCTCCTCCACCCCGCTCAATCTAGGGCTTAGGAGGCCTATCTTAATGTCCGGGAGGGGGGTCAATTTTCAACCGCTGATAGGGGGTCAATTTTAGGCCGCTGATGACATCCGGGGATTGGACGCGTTAGGGTGGTGCCGGCGAAGTGACCATGATAAAATCCCCTCGCCAGAATTGAATATCCATCGGCGCATCTGGCCCCCATCGTCTAGCGGCCCAGGACGCGGCCCTCTCAAGGCCAAAACACGAGTTCGAAACTCGTTGGGGGCACCAAGATCGAGTCGCTCAAAAGGCGGCTCGAATGATTCTAACGGGCTTGCAGAGCATCTGGATTGGGCTGGGGCAACTATCCCGCGGGATTCAAGCGGCCAGGTGGAACTTGAAACAGCACAGGAGGAGGTGGGATGAGCGATCAGATCGCGCTGGTACGCGGCAAGATCTGCGAAATCGGGGCTCTCATGTATGCCCGGGGACTGACGGACACCGCTGGAGGGAACATCTCCGCGCGCGTCGGCGAGAGGATTTGTATGACCCCCCGGTATGCGGGGAGCCGCCATCACTGGAACCTCCGCCCGGAGCAAGTCCTCGTGCTGGACGGGCATGGCCAGAGGCTGGAAGGGACGGGGGAGGTATCCCGTGAAGTGAAGGTCCATCTCCGCCTGCATGCTGACTTTTCGGAGGAGGGGATGGCGGTGGTCCACGGCCATTCTCGGAACGCTTTGGTCTTCTGCTCCGCTCAGCTTCCGATTCCGCCGGTCTTGGAAGCCACCCTGAAGTTGGGCGAAGTGAAACTGGCCGAGTACGCACCTTCTCACAGCCGGGAACTCGCCGAGAATGTGGGCTTGGCCATTCGCGCCCAGTGGCAGGAAGGCCTTTCGCGCGCCGCAGTGCTTGTGCCCTGGCACGGCCTATTCGTGCTTGCACAGGATCTGGACACGGCCCTGGACGTCGCGGAGCGAGTGGATACCAATGCTCGATGCATCCTCCTGGGAACCCTTCTCCGGGGGGATCCCGCGTGGGCTCGGTCGGCCCAGCAGGAGCTTTCGAAGCGAAACGCACAGACCTTTCACATGGAATAGCCTTCGCGGCTGCGGCAAGAATCAGATGATCGTGACCCTTACGCCCAACACGGCGATCGACCGGACTTTTTTCATTCCCGCGTGGACGCCGAATCGGGCAATCCGTGCCTCTCATTCGGCCCTCGGGCCGGGAGGAAAGGGCATCGATGCTTCGTGGATTCTCGCGGAGATGGGTCGGCCCAGCCTGGCTCTGGGGTTTGCAGCCGGACCCACGGGGCGCCAGCTCGAGGGGCTTCTGAAAACCAAAGGGGTGATTCCAGATTTCACTTGGGTGGAGGGAGAGACACGAACGAACATAGTCTTGGTATGTGGGGATGGGTCGGGACAGAGCACCATCTCTGCGGATACCCTCGAACTGAAAGAGGCGGACACGGCCACTTTGATCGACCGCTATCATCGGGCGCTCGAAGGTGCGAGTTGCGTTGCGGCGGGAGGCACGCTCCCGACCGGGCTGAATGCGGATTTTTACGCCGAGCGTGCACAGGAAGCGAGGGATCGAAGGATTCCATTCATCCTGGACGCCGAAGGAGCACCATTGGCCAAGGGACTCGCGGGCCATCCGACCATCGTCAAGCCGAACAGGCACGAACTAGAGACGCTGGTCGGCCGCCGCTTGTCCACCATGCAGGAGGTTTATGAGGCCTGTGAGCAGGTCCGAGATCAGACCCAGGGTTGGGTCGTGGTGAGCCTGGGACCGCGCGGTGGGCTGGCGGTCCTGGGCGACCGGGTCCTGCGTGTTCAAGTTCCCCCTGTGCCCGTGGTCAACACCGCGGGGGCGGGAGACGGCATCCTGGCGGGATTAGCTCTTGCCCTCTCGAATCAATCTTCTCCGGAAGACAGCCTGCGTCAGGGCTTCGCGGCGGCGGCCGCGGTCGTGGAGACGGAGGCCACGGCGGACTGCCGCTATGAAGATATCCGGAAGATGCTGGAGATCGTGGAAGTGAAACCTTTTTTACTTCAGAAGGAAGGGGAAGAGCCAGTGGAGGATGGCCGCTGATCCTGCCGAGCGAGAATGACCGCCCGGATTCTGTCCCGGGTCGACTCCTCCCGCTGGGACTGCGGCACGGGGCCCCTTCCGGGATGAAGTAGGGCTTGGCGGCATGGCCGCTCCAACCTAATTGCAGATTGCGGCGCTTCCCCCGCCCAGCCCAAGTCGGGCGCGGGCAAAAGAAAGCGCTTCGCCTTTGGAGCTCACCTCGCCGGAAACCTGGGCTTCCCGCAGCGCCTCAAGCAGCTCACCCACTTGAGGCCCAGGGCGGAGGCCAAGTGTGGCCATCAGCTCATCACCGTCGACATAGGGCGCGGGCTCGACGATCTTCTCGCGTCGTTCAAAGTAGCCCTCCAGGAGCGCCCGGACCACATCGACGAGGGAAGCCCAGGACTGCTGCGAGAGGGACGTGCCATAGGTGGCAAGAAAATCTGCCAGAGACAGAAGGCTCACGTCAACTCCAGCGGGACCTAGACTGCGATAGTAGCGGTATACCGCGAGCGGCGACACCTCGCCAGCTCTCAACAGCAGCAGGGGTCGCATATGGCCGCGCACAGTCCGGCTGATCCGCTCTGCCTCCTCCTTGGAAAACCGCAAAGCCAGCGCCCGGTGCCATGCCCACCCGCCCCCCAGCTCCTCATGGCCGCTGAAAGAGCTTGCCCCTGAGATTCCAACGGAAGACATCTCCGATTTCCCTGCATCGTGCATGAGCCCAGAGAGGAAAAGAAGGCCGCGCGCTGGCCGCTCGTCAGCGAGCATTTCCCGCAAATGCCCGTCAATTTGTTCTCGATACCGGCCAAGGCGGAAGGAAACGAGGCCGAACACCAGGTCCGCTGAAGCCACATGGTCTAGCGCTGGGGCCAGAACAGCAAGGAGGAACTCCAAGCGCTCCAGTAGTAGCAGGGTGTGATTCCAGACATCCTGGGTGTATGGCGAAGGCTGAGAAACCGTGTCCAGTCCAACCACTTCGGGTACGATCGAGGCAAGCAGGCGCAAAGACATCAGAGTGCGAACCGCCGCAGCAACTTGGGGGCCGTTCAGAATCCGAAAGAATTCATCCCTCAAACGCTCAGGAGCAACGGCGCCCAGCTGGCTTGCCCCGGACCGCACTTGTTCGCGGGTTTCCCGCTCCATTCGCAGGCCAAGCTGGAAGGCGAGACGAACTCCGCGAACAGAGCGAACCGGATCCTCGCTGATCGCCGACGGCGAACTGGCCCGGAGCAGATGGTCGTGGAGATCTCTGACCCCCCCCAGCGGGTCGATGAGCCCCCCCGGAGACTGGAGTGGAATCGCCATGGAGTTGACGGCGAAATCCCTGGCTCGCAAGTCTGCCTCGATGGTCGGGCCCCGCAGAGAGGCGAAGTCGAGCGTCCAACGGCGGTTCTCTCGAGTAACCAGGACTCGGGCTACGTCTCGCTCAACGTCCAGCGCATAAAAGTCCGCCTGCAGTGCCTCGGCCACCCTTCGCCCGACCTGCAGGCCGCTTTCCTCCGTGGCGAAGTCCAAGTCATAGGCCGTTCGCCCAAGGAGGAGGTCTCGCACCGCGCCCCCTACCAAGTAAACCGCTCGACCGCTTGCAAGCTGCCGGGTGACCGTCTCATTCAAGAAGGCAGGCAGACGTAGGGGAAACGCAATCGGGCAACTGCTGGCGCCGTTCATCGCCGGCCACCGGGAAAGATCCCGCCGCTCCATCGCATCCGCAAAGAATGGGCCCCCGCGCAACCCATCCCCAGGAGCTCCCCAGGCCCTGCTGCTCGACCCGGCCGTCTCCCTTGGCAACGAGCCGTCCCTGGCCTTACTCGTCAGCAGGGAAAGGAACCCAACTTGTCCGCACGCACCACGCCAATAAATGGAAGATTGCGGTAGTACTCGTCTAGATCGAGGCCATATCCGAAAACAAACTTGTTCGGGATAACAAACCCCCGGTACCGAAGAGGTACCTGCACCTCGCGGCGCTCCGCCTTGTCTAGCAGGACGCAGACCTCCAAGCTCCGGGGATATCGGGTCCGCAGGAACTCCATGACCGAGGTTAGCGTGTGCCCGCTGTCGATAATATCCTCCACAATCAGGACGTCCCGGCTGCCGATCGAGGTGCTCAGGTCGAGGGTGATTCTCACCTGCCCTGACGATTGGCGCGATCCCGAGCCATAGGAGGCAAGGGCCATGAAGTCAACGCCATGCGGCACGCTAATGTGCCGCATCAGGTCCGAGAGGAACAACACGCCACCCCGCAGGATGCATATCAGGAGCAGATCGAGCCCTGCATAGTCGCGGCTGATCTCCGCGCCGAGCTCGGCTACTCTGGCTTGGATCTGCTCGGAGGAGATCAGGACCTGCTCAAGGTAATCGTGATAGTCGGCGGCAATCATTCGCGGGGGACTTGGTGATGAGCGCGGCAACGCGCCTCATACAGCTCGCTGGCACCGACCGCGACCACCGGGTCGAAATACCGTGCCGGCTTGCCATTGATCAACCTCTGGGTGCGGGACGCAGGGGCTCCGCAGACCATACAGATGGCATGCAACTTGTCCACGACCTCCGCCTGCGCCATCAAGGTCGGCATGGGGCCGAAGGGTTCCCCCCGAAAGTCGGTATCGAGCCCCGCAATGACGACGCGTATCCCGGAGTCCGCCAACCGCTCCGCAACCGGAATGAGCTCATCGTCAAAGAACTGGGCCTCGTCGATGGCCACGACCGTTGTGTTCTCCTCCAGGAGCGCAAGGATCTCCCGGGCCGACTTCACCGCCGTGGCATCGAAATCGGTGCCTGCATGGGAGGTGACCTTGTCCATTTCGAAGCGGGAATCCAATTCCGGTTTGAATACTTGGACCTTCTGGCGGGCAATTCGGGCTCGCCTTAGGCGCCGGATCAGTTCGTCCGTCTTTCCGCTGAACATGGATCCGGTGATCACCTCGATCGAACCGTCCTTGGGCATCCCTCCTCCGAGAGCAGTGGCATCCTATCGGCCGACCGTGGCGATGAGTGTACCTCAGAGGCCACGGTTTCACAAAACGCCGACCGGTCACGGAGGAACAAAAAGGAGCGATTCGCGGGAATCGCTCCTTGGCTTCGACTAGGCGGCGGCGTCACTCAGCGGTCTCCGGTGCCTCTTCGCCCGGTAGTGCAAAACCGCGCTGGCGGAGCCGCTTCTTGAGGTCTATGAGGCTCTTGCGCCCGAACCCCTCGACCTCCAGGATGGCATCGTCGCTCTCCTCGAGTTTGGAAAGAGCCTGAGCGATCGTAGTAATTCCGGCACGGGAGAGCGTGTTCACGACCCGGTCGCTGAGTTCCAGCGTCGTCAGCGGCTGATCCGGAGAGGTGCGCGCTGTATCACGGGCTTCTTTCTCCGCCAGATACGCAGAGCGCGCCTCGAGCTTGCGATAGAAGCGGTCCACCTGCCCTTCGGTGTCGACAATGCGCTGTTCGCCGGTGAACAACGGGTGGCACTTGGAGCAAATATCCGTGTGGATGACCTCCACCGTTGAGCCGGTGTGCCAAGTATTTCCACAGGCACAAATGACGGTCGCATTGGCGTAATAGGTTGGGTGAATTCCTGCTTTCATGCTACATCCCTTCCCCGTTCAACAACCCCCGGATGACGCGACCTCAAGACTCGCGGGAAGTTCGAGACCCTCGGCGCCGCGCGGATCAGGGTTGACCCTCGGTCGGCAAGACATTGACCCGCTTTCGGCCCCCGACAGTAAAGTCAAACCGGACCTCTCCATCCGCAGTAGCAAACAGTGTGTCGTCCCTTCCCCGCGCTACATTTAGCCCGGGATGGATTCGAGTCCCGTGCTGACGCACCAGGATGCTTCCCGCACGCACCCGTTGGCTCCCGTACCGTTTCACTCCCAACCGCTGACCACTGCTGTCCCTGCCGTTGCGGCTCGATCCCGCGCCTTTCTTGTGTGCCATTCCGCCCTTCCTTTCTTGCAATTCCCGGTCCCCCTTCGGTTACGCTTCGCGGGCTCTCTTCCGAGCCTCACGGCCAGCGCCGCGCTCGATCTCCTCAATGCGCAGGCGCGTGTAATTCTGACGATGGCCCTGATGAACGCGATACCTCATCTTAGGCTTATATTTGAAGACACGCACTTTCGGGCCGCGCAATTGTTCGAGCACGGTCGTTCTCACGGCCGCTCCCGGCACATAGGGGGCACCAACCTCAATCTTCTCTCCATCCGAGACGAGAAGCACTTCCTCTAGCTTGAGGCTGGCCCCCAGATCGACCGACAAGCGATCGACCTCGATTGTCGCGCCTTCAACAGCTCGATATTGCTTCCCGCCGCTTTGCACGATAGCGTACTTCATGGCGATAGTCCTCCTTCACTTATCCGGGGTCGCGCCCGTAGGCCCGACATCCGAGGAAGAACGGGCGAACGCATGCCCCAGCACCTTTCGCCGGGGCATTGAAGCGCATTTTATCAGCTTGGAATTCCTTTGTCAAACCGCTTCCCCCCTCGGGCAACCCGGTCCAACGGAACCGGTCCGTACCATCGGCTGGCGCCCCAAGTCCCCCTTCGGCCCAGGCGACGCCATTCATTCGCCCTCGCCCGAGGGTGGTGACTTGGTTTGACTGGCGTCCGCCGGAAGCTTATAATTTTCTGGCTTCCCTTTTGGGAAGCACTTTCCTATTTGCCGAAGGTTTTCCTCTTGGCTTCGGAAAACGTAGAATGGCCCTGAAAGGCGATCTGCACGACTTTAGCTTGACTCAACTCCTCAACCTAGTCCATCTGGCCCACAAGACCGGAACCTTGACCGTTCACGGGACAAATGACCAAGTCAGCCTTTCCTTCTCCGAGGGCAAGTTGGTCTATGGCCAGGGTGGTTTGACCGATGGCCACCTGGTGTCGATCCTCAGGCACACCAAACACCTGACGGAGGAACAAGCGCGGCTCTTGATGTCCCGGCCGCAGGCCAACAACGACAAAGAACTGGGTCTGCTGTTGATCCATGCGGGCTATCTTGATCAGCAGACAATCGTGCAGGCGGTTCAGCAATACATCACCGATCTCGTTCTGAGACTATTCACGTGGAGTGAGGGATCCTTCCAATTCTTCAACGGGGTCCTCCCACCGGAGGACCGCATCACCGTGCACCTGGATCTCCAAAACCTGATCCTGGAGGGAGCCCGGCGGATGAAGGAGTGGGAGACGCTCCAAGAGGAGATCCCCAATCTCGACCTGGCTCTGAAATTCACGGATCGGCCCGACTCGCGATTGCGCGGGATTAATCTGACGGTCGAGGAATGGCGGGTAGTCTCCTACGTTAACCCCAAGAACACCATACGCCAAATCGCTCACACCAATCGGCTGAGCGACGTAGAAATCCGGCGGATTGTATACGGCCTGATGCAGAGCGGGGTGGTGGAGGTCGTCCACTTGCAAGGCGACACTTCACCCGCCGGGCCCCGCATTATGCCGATTCCGAGGACGCCCGAGCAGGCTTCTCTGATCAACCGCCTCATCGGGCGTATCCGCTCCTTGTGAGGTCTTGGAGTGGCGCCGCAGACCGTGAAGATGGTGATCACTGGCCCGTTCAACTCCGGCAAAACGGCCTTCATCCGGTCCGTCAGCGAGATCAACGTGGTATCCACCGAGCGCAAGATCTCGTCGCCAGCTGAACGCGTCAAGGAAACCACAACCGTCGCCATGGATTTCGGCCGGATCACTGTGGACCAGGACCTGGTCCTCTTCCTATTTGGCACGCCCGGCCAAAAGCGCTTCGATTTCATGTGGGAAATACTCTCGGAAGGGATGTTGGGGTTTGTGGTTATTGTCGACAGCACCCGGCCAGAGACTTTCCGCGAGGCGCGCTTCATCATGGAGACCTTTCGTGCCTACGCGGCGACGCCCTTTGTCGTAGCGGCCAACAAACAGGATCAAGAGGATGCTTGGTCCGTCGAGGACCTGCGAATCGCGCTGCGCTTGGATTCCGACATTCGCTGCGTTGAATGCGTTGCCACGGACCGGGAGAAAGTGAAGAACGTCCTGCTCGAGCTTCTGGACTCCATCCTGGTGGAGATTAATAAGGATTCCCCGAAACCCTAAATGACCGCAAACCAGGGAGCGGAGCCGACCCGCAGGAAGTATGCCTTTCCAAATCCTCTCGGCCGTGTCATCCTCCAGGCCTTTGGGGAAGTGCTCGAGCCGGAGGGGCTGAACCGTGTCGCCCTGCGGGCCGGTTGGGAGGTGAAACTTCATAGCCCCCTCGCGCAAAGCTGGCAGGCAGACCTCCCCTTTGAAAAGCTGGGGGCGCTGGAGTGTGCAATCGACGAGGTTTACGGAATCCAGGCCGGACGCGGGTTGAGCCAACGCGCCGGAAGACTCTTCTGGCGCCAGGGACTGTCCACGCTCGGCAATCACCCGAAGGCCACCGGCGAGTTGAGCGCCGTCCGGGTTCTTCCGTTGTCCCGCCGGATTCCCCGGGGGGCGGAGTTGCTTTCAAGGTGGCTTAACCACTGCACCGAACAGCAAGTGCACATCGATAGGGGCAACGATCGCCTTTTCTGGATTGTCGAACAATGCCCCCACTGCTGGGGTCGAAAGACGGAGAATCCCTGCTGCCACATGGCCATCGGTGCCCTGCAGGAGGGTTTGGCTTGGATCAGTGGCGGAAAGCGCTTTCTGGTTGAAGAGACCGATTGCCGCGCCCGCGGCGATCCCTCTTGCACGTTCACCCTACGACTCAAGCCCTTCGCCTAGCATCGACACTCAGACCGGAGGCCGGGCCAAGAGCCTCAGTTTCCGGAAGCCGGCAGGTCTAGGGAACCATCCTCCCGCCCGGCCAGAAGCCCCGGCCAGTCCTTGGCTGGAGCCCGCTTGCAATCCGTCCACCAGCCAGCGACCCCGGAATGCGGCTGCAACTCTCTATCCGAACTGCCGCGCCTTCGAATCTGAGTCTGCGACGTCACCGGCGAGCCGCCGGACCCTGCTCCCGACCCCTTCAATTGCGATTCGGCCACACCCCTTCTCAAGACATCACCTTCCGACCGGACCAGCGTGCAACATGTCGGACCGCCGGATCCTGGCGACCCCCCAAAAGAAAAACGGTCGGCGTGCACCCGGCCGGCCGTTCTCGACGCCCGCCTGGACCATGCCAGAATCTATAAATAATCCTTGAGGTTGTGAGCCACGGCATAGGCGGCGGCCTCGGCCCGGTTCGCCACATTGAGTTTGGAGAGAATGCTGGAGACGTAGTTGCGAACCGTCCCCTCTCCCAGGAACAGAGCCTGAGCAATCTCGCGATTGGTCTTGCCCTCCGCCACCAACTGCAGGACGTGCATTTCCTGCTGGGTGAGCTCCGAGAAGGCTGAAGCTTCCTCTTCCCGGGCCACCTTCCGCATCTCCGCGAATACCCGTTTTGTCACAGCAGAGTCGAGAAGGGCCTCCCCCCGGCCGACGGTTTCGATGGCGCGCACCAGATCTTGCCCCCCGATTTGTTTCAGAACATATCCTGCAGCTCCTGCACGAATCGCAGAAAAGAGCATCTCATCCTCGGCATATGAGGTCAGCATGATCACTTTGGTGTCCGGCAGCCGTTGGGTGATCTCCTGGCAGGCCTCTATCCCCGAGCCTCCAGGCAGGCGGATATCCATGACCACAACATCCGGCTTGTAGGCCACGCACTTCTCCACCGCCTCACGTGCCGTGCTAGCTTCCGCGACGACTTCAAACCCGTGATGGCGCTCCAGAAGCGACTTCAGCCCCAGGCGAACCACCTCGTGGTCGTCAACCAGAACGATTCTTTGATGCGGCATGTCAGCACCTTCCCCCCTTTGGGGCTTCCTCTCTTTGCGGCGCGAGCTACCCGCGATAAGCATAATTGATTCACAACCCGTTGACAAGCCTGACTCGCTCTGTTACACTGCGCCATCGTTTCGGAGAAAGCATGTTCATCACACGACAGGCCATGGAAGCTGGTGAAGTTGAACGGCTCGCCCCTTATGCCTGCCTGAGCGCGATGTCCAGGGGGCGCGAATACCCAGAGAACGAGGCGGCTTATCGCACAGCCTTCCAGCGGGACCGCGACCGGATTTTGCACACTACGGCCTTTCGACGACTTGAGCACAAGACCCAGGTTTTTATCATTTATGAGGGCGACTATTACCGCACACGGCTGACCCACACCCTCGAGGTGGCTCAGATCGGAAGGTCTATCGCACGAGCGTTGGGCGCCAATGAGGACCTGGTGGAGGCCATCTGTCTGGCGCATGACCTCGGCCACCCTCCTTTCGGACATTCAGGCGAAGTCGCTCTGGCACGGATCATGAAGGACTACGGGGGATTCGACCACAACAAACAGTCTCTGCGGATCGTCACTCAACTCGAGCGCAGGTACCCCGAGTTCCCGGGGCTGAACCTGACTTGGGAGACTCGCGAGGGGATCGTCAAGCACGAAACCGAGTATGACATCGCGGACGCCGCGAGCTATGACCCGAGCCTGAGAGGTCATCTCGAGGCGCAGATCACCAACTTGGCGGATGAGCTGGCCTATACGACCCACGACCTGGATGACGGGTTGCGGTCGGAGATGATCCGATCAGAAGATCTCGAGCAATTGGCCATCTGGCAATCTCTGCGGGAGAGCATCGGCTGGCACACTGGGCCGTTGGAGGAGCTTACCCGTCACCAATTGATCCGCCGCTTCATTGGCCGGTCGGTCACCGACGTAGTCGAATCCACGGAGAGGCGCATAGCCCGCAGCGGCGTGACCACGCGAGAGGAGCTGCAACAACTTGCTTTCAATGTCATCGGCTTTGGCGAGGAACTGGACGCCTCCATGAAGCAGCTCAAGCCCTTTCTCTATGCTCACATGTATCGGCACTTTCGAGTTGTGAGGATGGCCGTCAAGGCAGAGCGGTTCCTCAGTGATCTCTTCGCGGCCTACGTCGAGGCGCCCGAAATCCTTCCCCCGAGCGTGCAGGTCCGCGCGACGAGCGCAGATTTTCGGCGGGTGGTGTGCGACTACATCGCCGGGATGACCGATCGGTTCGCCTTGGAGGAACATCAGAAGCTGTTTGATCCTTACACCAAGCCTTGACCGCCGAGGGCCGGCTAGGCCCCGGACGACGCGGCCCGGAGGGGAAGAGGAAGCTATCCATGGGGGGAACACGATGAGCGAAGAAACCTTACTGACCCCCGAAGGCGCGCGCCGACTGAGGGAGGAACTGGAGAATCTCAAGGGTCCGGCCCGCCTGGCTCTGGCCCAGAGGTTGCGCGCTGCGGTTCAACAGGGGGATCTTTCCGAAAACGCAGACTACGCCTCTGCCAAGGAGGCCCAGTCCTTCCTCGAGGGACGGATTCTGGAACTGGAGGGCGTCCTCAGACACGCCCGCATTGTCCAGCCGAGCCTGGGGCCCAAGGAGGCGATTGAACTGGGCTGCCGCGTGACCGTGGCCGAAACCAATGCCGATCCCGAAACTTTCGTGCTGGTTGGATCCAAAGAGGCCGACCCCCGGGCCGGGAAGATCTCCCACGAATCTCCCATTGGCAGTGCCCTACTCGGCCACCGGGTCGGCGAGCTCGTCCAGGTGCAGACTCCGGCGGGGATCGTGAATTTGAAGATCCTGCGGATTGAGTAGGTCCGCAGGGGTCCGGCAGTTAGGGGGAGTCCGCCCTTTCCACGAGTTCGACCCAAGCCGTAGGGCGGCGTTAGCGGGACGAAACCTCGAGCTGAAGGGTCAGCCGATCAAAGAAGGAATTGGCCGGCAGCGGTCCCCGTCCGTACTGGAGCTCACGAATCTGGACCCGGGCCTGCAGGGTCTGGGTCTCCATGAGGAACTCCGAGCCCGAACTGGCTTGGAGGGGAGTTCCCCGAGGGGCCAGGCGCTGGCGAAGGTCCTCTTTCTTAAACGCATACTCGCTCATCAGCACGTAGGTGGAAGTCCGCGTATCCCGCTTGTCAAAGAGCCAGACCTCGAAGGCCGTCACCTTCTTCGGCTCCCCCACCCCAATCGGCTCCGAGATTCCCACCCCGCACTCACCCAGGAACTCTCCTGCCGGCGAATTGATGGTAAAGCTGTCCTCGTAGAGATCGTCTCCCTGCACATAGGTGGTGACGAACCGGTCCAAAGGACCGGAGCTCGGGGCCGGGGAGGGCGGAGCGGACCGTGTCGCGGGGGCGATCGGCGCTTCTGGGAGGGCGCTCACGCTCTCCACTGAGGCAGAGACCTCCTCCGGCTGCGGGCCACCGGGCTCCGAGGCCGCCCCTCGAGATCGGCGCAGCCGGAGCAAGAACAGAAGCGCTGCCCCCAGGACCAAAGTCACCAGGCAGGCCGCAAGCAACAAGACCACGGTGGATCTTCCGGCCGGGGCTGCTGCCGGCGTAGCGACAGGTACCGGCGGCGTTGCCGTCCCCTGAACCGTCGGAATCAAGTCAGAAACCACGGGCAGGAAGGCGCTGAGTTGCTTGGGATCCATGCTGGGATCTTGCTGCAGGAAGCTGAACAATTCCGCGCTGCCCGGCCCCAGAGCGGCAAACCTCTGTCGTGCGACGTTGCCATCCCCGGTGAGACTGTAGGAGAGCACCGTCATCCGCAGGTAGTCCAAGCGGTAGTCCTCACGAAGCTGTGCCGGGGTGGCGTCGGTCCACTGGATCGGCCAGACCCACCAGCCCAGGACTGGCAGGCCGATGAGCAAGCCCACGAGGAAACCCAAGGCAGCGGTCACCCAGGGATTCCTGATTCGATTGGGTATTGATTTCATCAGAATCCTGCCTCCTTGGCGGACGAGGCCCTCGGCGCCCGCCGGGACCTCAAGCCGTACTCTGCCCGGTCTGACCCTTCACAAGACCGCTCTCCCGCTCCGCCTCCACCCATCCGTAGCTTTGAAACCAAATCCCGCGTTGGGAGTTCTCAATGGCTTGCCTGACGTAGGGGACCAGATCCGCAGGCAGGTTGGTTAGTTCGGCCCACAACAACTCACTGCAGCGCTGAGGTTCGCAGTTGCGGACCTCTCCCTCCCAGATCTGGGCGGTGAGGAAGAAGTCAATTCTTTCGTCTCCCTCCCTGCGATGCATCACCCCCACGACGCGGAGCTGATCGGCCTGGACCTTAATCCCCACTTCTTCCCGGGCCTCACGCATCGTCGCCGCTTTCACCTCCTCCCCTCCGTCAAGGTGCCCGGCCACGACGCTCAGCAGCCCATCGCCCCAACCCGTGTTGAAGCGACGCAAAAGAAGGATTCTCCCCTCGCGGATCAAGAAAAGGTGCACCGCCGAGATGAGTTTGAATCTTTCCGCCATGGACCCAGCACGCGAACTGCCCAACCCCCGCCTGGGCCTCCGGGAAGGCTCGGCCCTCGGCGAACCCCCTCATCCGATTTTACATAGACGCCGCCGCCCTGGCAAATTCCATGGTTTCCTGCCTGAGGCCAATCCCGGAGGGGGAACAGCCAAGGGGATGCAGGAGTTGTGCCCGCGGGCACGGCCCGCCCAAAGTCGGTTAGGCGGGTTCTGGCTCGGACTCCAGCTCGTCTTGGACGAACTGCTTGTGGCAGCTGGTGCAGTCGGCCAGATGTCGATTGGCCTGCACCAGTAGTCCTCCGCATTGCGGGCATGGGGAGGGCAGAGGCCTTTTCCAGGAGGAAAAGTCGCAGGTGGGGTAATTGGCGCAGGCGTAGAACGTACGCCCCTTGCGGGTCCTCCGTTCCACGAGTTCGCCTCCGTCCTTCGGGCAGACTACGCCGATTCTTTCCAGCCAGGGCTCGATGTGGCGACACTTGGGAAAATCGGAGCAACCAATGAACTTGCCATAGCGCCCATAGCGCACCACGAGAGGTTTGCCACACAAGGGGCAATCCCGGCCAATGGGTTCCGGGCCGTTGTTGACCTTGGGAATCTCCTTTTGCGCAGCAGCCACCCGCTCGGCAAAGGGCCCATAGAACTCCCGCAGGGACTGGACCCAATCACGCCCTCCCGACGCAATGCCGTCCAGGGTCTCTTCCATCTGAGCGGTGAAGTTCACGTCCATGATCCCCGGGAAGTACTGGACCAGCAGGTCATTCACAAGGTAGCCCGTCTCTGTGGGCACCAAGCGCCGGTTTTCCAAGGTCACATAGCCACGCTGCTGGATCGTCGAGAGAATTGGGGCGTAGGTCGAGGGCCGACCGATTCCGTTCTCCTCCAGGGCTCGTACCAGGGAAGCTTCGGTAAACCTGGGCGGCGGCTGGGTGAAATGCTGTTCGGGCCAAAGGCCTCTCAGGAGCAAGAGTTCATCTTGCGCCAAGTCAGGCAATCCGTTGCTTTCCTCTCCCTCCCCCTGCGAATCCTCATCCTTTGCTTCCTCATAAATCGCCAGGTAGCCCGAGAAGCGCAGGGCGGCGCCCGAGGCGCGCAAGAGGTACAAGTGGGAATGCCGGGCCTCTATTTCCACCGAGGTCGTGTCATAGAGAGCAGGCAGCATCTGGGAGGCCAGGAAACGCTGCCAAATAAGAACGTACAGCTTGCGCTGATCCTTGGTCAGATAGCTATCCACGCCCTGGGGACTGCGTTGCACTGAGGTGGGACGGATGGCTTCGTGGGCCTCCTGGGCGCTCCGGGTCCGAGTCTTATATTGGGGGGGATGATCCGGAAGATACTCCTTTCCAAATCGTCGCTCGATATACTCTCGCGCCTCAGACTGGGCTTGGGCGGAAACCTGAGCGGAATCCGTGCGCATGTAGGTGACCAGCCCCACCATCCCGGCTTCGCCCAGATCCACGCCTTCATAGAGCTGCTGCGCCAGGACCATGGTCTTCTTCGGAGAGAATCCGAGACGCTTGGAAGCTTCCTGCTGAAGGGCGGAGGTGGTAAAGGGCGCCGGGGGATTTCGCCGGCGCTCTCCTCGCTTGACATGGCGGACGACAAACGACGCCCCCTGCAGGTCCTCCAGAGAGGGTGTCACCTCGCTCTGGCTGCCAAAACCTGGCTCCTGGTCATCGATCCGGACCAAGCGCGCGCGGAAGCTCCCCTCGTCCGAAGCGCGGGCCAGCTCTGCTTCGACAGTCCAGTATTCTTCCGGGGCAAAGGATTGGATCTCGCGCTCGCGTTCGACCACCAATCGCAGAGCGACCGACTGTACGCGGCCTGCGGAAAGGCGGCTGCGCACCTTTGCCCATAGCAAGGGACTGAGCGAGTAGCCGACCAGCCGATCGAGGATACGACGCGCCTGTTGGGCATTCACCAAGTCCATGTCGAGGCCACGCGGATGGGCAAAGGCTTCCTCGACTCCGGGCCGCGTGATCTCGTGAAAAGCCACACGCCGGGTCCTCTCGGGATCTAGCTCTGCTGCTTCGAGGAGGTGCCAGGCAATCGCCTCCCCCTCCCGGTCCGGGTCCGTCGCCAGGTAGATTTCCTGCGCCTTGCCGGCCGCCGCCTTGAGCTCACGTACAACCTCACGCTTCTCATTGGGCACGCGGTACTTCGGGGCAAATCCGTTCTCCACATCCACGGAGAGCTGGGATCGCAGAAGGTCGCGCACGTGTCCAACGGAAGCTCTCACGTTGTAGCCGCGCCCGAGAAAACGGCCGACGGTCTTGGCCTTGGTTGGGGATTCGACGATCACCAGGCTGCCCGACCTCTTGACCTTCCTCCGAACAGGTGCGACCACAGCTGGCGCTGGGGGAAGGCGGTCGTGATCGGGCGTCCGGCCCAACCGCTGCACCTTCGTCCCGCAAACGGTGCATGTCCCTCGAATGGCAGGACGACCGTTGGCAAGGAATACCGGTTGAGGATCTTTGACCTCACGTTTGGCTTTGCACTTTACGCAATAGGCTTCCATGGGACCTTTTGCGGCTCCTCATCCCAATAACCGGCTCTGGGCAGTCTCACTGGTATTTCGATCCACCCGGCAGGTCACTTAGCCTCTCCACAATTCGCCGGACGCCCTGGGATGCCCCTCGAGCGCAGACCAGGATCGCATCCTTCGTTTCGACCAGGATCATGTCCTTCAGACCGACGGTAGTGAGCAATCGGCCATCGCTCGCCTGACCGAGCACGATCAGCCCGTCCGAGCCTTGATCCAGATGAAGCGGGCTTCCGAGGGTGGCCAGTTCCGGATGAATCCGATAAAGATCAAGCAGGGCATCCCAACTCCCCACATCGGTCCAGCCCAATCCTTGGACCGGGATCACCGCCACCCGCTCGGCTCCCTCCATGATCCCATAGTCGAGGGATTGCTTGGGCATCGATGTCCAAACTCGTCGGACCACCTCTCTGGCTTTGCGCGTGCCGAGCGCAGACCTCATCTCTTCCAGCGCCTTTGCAACTGCGGGCAATTGCAGACGGAACTCTTCTTCGATCTGTTCTGTTTTCCAAATGAACATTCCTGAATTCCACGAGTGGCGGCCATCGGCCAAGTAGCTTCTAGCGACCTCCGCCGACGGCTTCTCACGGAAAGCTGTCACCTTGTGGACCTCGAAATCGCCATAGCGGCCGAGAGGATCCCCCCGCTCGATGTACCCATAACCTACTTCCGGGCAAGTGGGATCGATACCCAGCGTTACCAAGTAGCCCTGCTGAGCAACATCTCGAGCCGCCGACAGCACGGCACGAAAACGAGCCTCCTCGGCGATGTAATGGTCGGCCGTCAGGCAGGCCATGACAGCGGATCCGCACCGATGCTCAATCTCAGCGGTGGCAAGAGCGATGGCGGGCGCTGTGCTGCGAGGTTCCGGCTCGCATAGGAAATTGCCCCGCGGTACCTGGGGGGCCTCCTTGTGCAGGGCCGGGAGCAGGGCCGCATTCGCCACCACCAGGATGCGCTCGGCAGGGAAAAGGGGATCCAGCCTGTCGACTGCATCGCGAAACAGGGAGCGTCCGTTGAAAAGTGGCAGAAGTTGTTTGGGCCATTTTTGCCGCGAAAGCGGCCAAAGACGCGTGCCCCCTCCCCCTGCCATGACGACCGCGAAGAATGGTGCCTCCATCAAAGAGTCCTCTTGTCTCAACGGTTCCGGGCGCCCCTTGATCCGATAACAGACCACAGCCAGCCGGGGCAGCCGTAACTCGTGCTCAATCCGGCTCTCCAACCAGACCCTGCGTCCAGGCGAGTCTCCCGCTGGAATGCCTTGCCGCTACTTGCCCGGGGGGTCCGAATTCCGATCTGCGCGAGCGCTTCTCCATTGCCCTGCGCAGGAGAGGTGCCTTCGGAAAGGCCTCCGCGGCGGCCCCTCGACCCGGCCGGAGGCGAACGGCCAGGATTTCTGGCGTCCCCAGCGGGTGAGCAAAGGCTTGTGTCAGGGCATCCGAGACCTGCCCCAGGCCGGAACAATCCGGGGCGCTTGCGGCTGTCGCGCCTGCCCAGGAAACGAGCGCAAGGGCGGGCCTGGGTGAGCAGGCCGGTCGCCGGCACAAGCTCAAACGCTTTTCTGTGCCTGCAATCCCCTTGGGGTTCTTTTCTCCCGCGAGACGGGGCGGCCGGAGAATACCACGAGAAATGAAATATGGGTAGGTCACGCCTGCACGGCCAAGCGCCCCTTCTGGCCGCGGCACAGACGCAGAGTGAGGAGCTTTTCCGTGGCGGGAAGGATGCAGGCTGGCTCCATCTGGTTTGCGCCTGGAGGAGGGGTACGAAGAGAACCGGTTTTGTTTGTAATTGCGGACAGGCTTGGCACAACGCGTTGCGGAAGACGAAGGCACTCTAATGCCGATTGAGTGGGCCTGGGCGGCGGTCTGGAGGGCGGAGGCCCGGCGAGAAAACTCCCCCTTGTATATAGAACATATGTTCTATATACTCAGGGAGGAAATCGAGCCTGGTTGCCGGCCTTGTTTCCAGAGACCTTCGGAGGGGTGAGGTGGCAATGCAAACAGAGGTAAGCATAGCTCCTTCGGAAACCCAAATCGTCAGTTCGCTTCAGTTCGCGACAACGGGCTTAGTGGCGCTTCACGGGCCCGGGACTCTCGCGATCGCTCTCTCCGTAATCGCGCAGCTGGCCGCCTGCAGGGGGCCGGTCTGGGTAGTGGATGGTGGTAATTGCTTCGATGCCTTGTGGATCGCACGTCACCTTGCCGCGAGTGGCCTTGTTCCCGGTCCCGTCCTTGGTCGCATCCATGTTTCGCGCGCCTTCACTTGCCACCAGTTGGTGGAACGCCTGCTCTCGCTCTCGCCGTACATGTGTCCGCTGGTGGTCTTGGGGTTACTAGACACTTTCTACGACGAGAACGTACGTCTCCCGGAGGTACGCCGCCTGCTCAATCGCACTTGGCCTGCCTTGCACAGCCGCAGCCGCACCTCGTTGGTGGCTGTCACCCTGCAGCTTCCGGGGACAGCAGCGCAGGAAGGCCGAGCGCAGCTCTACCACACTTTTGTGCGGCTGGCCGACCGTGCCGTAAGTCTCCCCCCCGTGCCCGAGGCGACACCGCAACTCTCCTTTTGGAGGTAAATGCCATGGGACGTACGCTGGCTTCGGTCACCCAACAGGTCCAGCTGGAAGAGGAGCGATTGCAACGCTTCCGGCGTGCGCTTCCGCGGGAGGATCAGATTCTTTTCGATCAGCTCTTCGCCTTCGCGCGCAAGCGCATCGCCGCCACGGCCATGGCGGCCGACCCCTTGCCCATGCAGAGCATCTTGATGAGCATGCTGATCGGCGTGTTGGGAATTTGCCTGCACCTAGCGGAGCGTATGGATCGCGCAGAGGAACTCCTTTCTCTTTCCGAGACGGAATCCGCCGCCGAGGAAGAAAGCCCTCGAACTTCGCCGCCCTCTTCTTCGAGTTCAGAGAGGGCAGGGCTCTTGCCCGAAGCGGGCCATCCAAAGCCAGCGCTAAGAGAAGAGAAATGAGTGACTCTCTCTATCTTCGCGGCTGGATTCTCGACCTCTACCCGACGCGTGAGGGGATGGTTCTGTGGATTGAGAACGAGGAGGGCCAAGCCTATCGCCTGACCGATTCGTTCCCGATGTCCTTCCTTGCCGCTGGGGAGGAGAGGGAGTTGGCCATCCTCCGGAGCGAGTTTTCCCGCCGCCCTGAGGTGAAGCTGTCCCGAACTCGACGCAGGGACCTCTTCCTCGAAGGCGAGATTGACCTTTTGGAGGTCACGGCACCCAATCCAATCGCTCAGCGAGCGCTGTTTCAAGAAGCGTGCAGCCTTGCCCCCAATTTGACCTACTACAACGCAGATCTCAATCCGGCGGTGATGTACGGCCTCAAGCGCGGCATTTTCCCTCTGGCCTATTGCTCAGCAGAAATCGATCCAGGGCGCTCTTCGCCCAGGAGGCAGGGTCGCCTGCGCGCGATCGCGGCAGAAGATTCCCCCTGGAACCTGGATTATGCCCTGCCGCCGTTACGCATTCTCACCTTGCGGTTGGGCGGCGAACTCCGCGACCCAGCGCACGGCCATCGTGGCATGCTCGAAATCGGCGTGCCCAGCGCCACGTATCGCTGTCGTTGGGAGAATCCGCGCGCCTTGCTGATCACCCTACGCGCGGCGATGTATGCACTCGACCCCGACTTGATCCTGACGGCCTGGGGAGATTCCTTTATCCTGCCCGAGCTCCTGCGCCTTTCCAAAAGGCATAACCTCCCCCTGCCCTGGAACCGCGATGCCAGCCAGGGACTCGAGCGCAAGCGCGAACGGTCCTATTTTTCTTACGGGCAAATCGTTTACCGGGCACCCTCCGTGAGCCTCTTCGGCCGCCTGCATGTCGACCGGCAGACCGCATTCCTTTCCGAGGAATATGGGCTGGACGGCATCTATGAACTGGCGCGCATCACTGGCCAGCCGTTGCAACAGGTCGCGCGCACCAGCACCGGCACCGGAATCAGCGCCATGCAGGTCGCCACGGCCTACCGGAATGGGTGGCTGATTCCCTATCGCAAGCGCGAACCCGAGTCGTTTAAAACCGCTTCCGAGCTCATCCGTTCGGACAAGGGCGGCCTCACCTTCCAACCGGATCCCGGCCTTTATGAGGAGGTGCTCGAGCTCGACTTCACATCGCTTTACCCCAGTCTGATGGTGAAGTTCAACCTCTCCCCGGAAACGGTCAAGAGGGAGTGCCGTACTTGCCAGCCGCAGATCGTGCCGGAGATCGGCTACCCGGTCTGCCACTGCAAGACCGGGATTGTCCCGCTCACACTGGAGCCAGTGGTGGCCAGACGCCTCGCGCTCAAGAAGCTCGCCAAGGGGCAAGCGGTTGCACAAGGCTGTGAACTGGTCGATCCCAACGAGATCGCCGCGCAGCCCGACGAGCACAAGCGCGAGGCCTATCGCCGCCAGGCCGTTGCCCTCAAGTGGTTGCTGGTCACCTGCTTTGGCTACCTCGGATACAAAAATGCCCGCTTTGGTCGCATCGAGGCCCACGAGGCCACTACGGCCTACGGCCGAGAAGTGCTCTTGCACGCCAAGCAAATTGCGGAGGACCGCGGCTACCGTTTCCTGCACGGCCTGACCGATTCGCTTTGGGTGCAGAAACCCGGCGCGACCTATGCCGAGCACGAAGCGCTGGCGGAGGCCATCTCGGAGGCCACCGGCTTGCATATCGGCATCGAGGGGGTCTACCGCTGGCTGGCTTTTCTACCTTCCCGCCAGCGCGTTGAGCTCCCCGTGGCCAACCGGTACTTCGGCCTGTTCGAGGCTGGGGAGCTTAAACTCCGCGGAATTGAAGTGCGCCGCCACGACACTCTGCCCTGGATCCGCCAAGCGGAAGAGGATATGCTGGCCATCTTGGCCCAGGCGCGCAATGCCTCCGAATACCGAGTGCGCCTTGAGGAAGTCCTGGCTCAAGCACGGGTCTTGATGGCCAGGTTGCGCAGCGGACAGGTCCCCATCTCACAGCTCTTGATCACCAACCGCCTTTCACGGAAACCCTCCGAGTACCGCGTCAACCTGCCGGTGGCGTTAGCCGCACGCGATTTGGAGACCCACGGTGTGCCTCTCGCGGCTGGCGAGCAGATCGAGTATGTCCTCACCCCGCACGGCGGCGCCCGACCCTACGAGTGCTGGTCCGAGGCCGACGGTTATGATGTTGAGCGATATAGCGAACTTCTGATCCGGATGCTGGAAACCCTGGCCGTGCCGGCCGGGTTGGGACGCAAGGAAATCCTGGAGCACATCGACGGCCGTCACCAACCTGAACTCATCGATTCGCGCGTTGGCCAAGTCCAGCTCACCCTCGGCCGAGCAGCGAGAGCAAATCGCGCGCTCCCTGAACCGCTTGCCCTCGAAAATGGTTGTTGAAATAAACCAGGGCGACCTCGGTCTCTTCCTCGAGCTGCTTCAAGCGCGGAACCCACTCGCCCAGCTCCTCGCGGGAGTATGTGTAATCGTATCGTTGCCAAGCCTGCTCATGCTCAAACCATTTGGCCGCATTGCGGCCGTGAAAACGCACGTAGCCCACGGGCCCCGTCGACACGCAGACCCGCGGCATCAACCCCTTTAAGGCCGGCTCGTCCACATTGCAGAAGCCCAGTTTGAGACCGCGCAGAAAACCAAAGGTGTCCGCGCGCACCCACCCCCCATTGCGAAATTCCACAACCAGCGGAAGGTCTCCAAGCCCTTCGCGCAGCCTCGCGAGATACTCCCGATTTTCTGCGTTGTCGTGAAAGGAATAGGGAAACTGTGCAAGCACACATCCCAGCTTCCCGGATTCCGACAGCGGCCTCAAAGACTCAAGGAAACCAGCGAAGTCCGGCCCTTGGCGATCGTGCGTTAGCCCCTGGAAGGCCTTGACGGAAAAAAGGAAACCCTCGGGCGTCTTGTCGACCCATCCGGCCACCGTTCGGACCGACGGGACCCGGTAAAAAGTGACGTTTAGCTCGACGGTTGGGAACTGTCGGGCCAGGTAGCCCAGCCACTCCTTCTCAGGGAGCGAGGCAGGATACACCGGCCCGATCCAGTCCTTGTAAGAGAATCCGGAAGTCCCCACAAGCATCATTGGCCGCCTTTCCCCCGTCCGCACTCTTCAATGGGCCCGGAAGCTGCCTCGGCTCTCCCAAAGAGGTCCAGCCAGATTTCGAGATTCCGGCCGCAGCTTGAAACCAGGTCCAAGGTCAAAGTGCGATTTGAGACGGCGAAGACAGGGAACAACCTCAGCGCATTCCCATGGTCACAAGACATCGGACCCGCTTCTCCAGCTGGTCGGCGTTTTCCTCCGACACCAGGGCTCGTCGTCCCGGCCCCTGCCCAGTTGACACCAACTGCCTCAGACTCCGCCAGACGCAACCTGGAGGGTCGCGGAGCCCGGTTCCCCGGCGACTTCATCCTCCTGCCCGGGCAGCCTCCCGTTCCGCTCGCCCCGTTCCCCATCCCCGGGCCTTTGGGCCCCTGCTTCAGCTTCCGCTCGACGGGCTGCAAACCGGAAAGGCTCAGACGAGGCTTGCGACCAAATGCCCCCCTTCTTCAGACTGGCCAGCCCTCCTGTCCCCAGCGGTTTGGCCCAGCGGCTTCCCGAACGATAATAGACCCCCGCCCTCCGGGCGACTTCGGTCCACCTCAAGCCTCAGGCAAGTGTTGTGGTGCCTGCCGCCGCCTCGATTCCACTCCTTACAATGCTCCTGCGTGCCAATACCCCCTGATGGGTTTCCCGTCAAATCGCGCAATCACAAGAGCCCTCTGATATCCCTCCGTGGGGAGAAAAGGATTGGCGAAGATCGAGAGAGCGCGAAGCCTCGTTATGCCAGGGAAAAACCCATCTGCTGCCGGTCCACCCCGAGGCGGCCATTGCCCTCCTCAACGCCTGAGACCCTCGGTCCGATTGCGGATTGAACCTGAGCCCCGACCTCCATCCTGCACCGGAAACCTTGAGATGGCCCGTCGCAAGACGAGCCCAGGACCAGGCGAAAGGACTGCGCGCAGGGCCGGGATCTGTAGCTCGGTGGCGTGCTGTCCAGCCAGGATGATCTCCTCCGTGCGCTCAAACCCGCTGAACGAAGTCACGCCGGGTGGAAAACTGGGGCGGATGACAACCTCAGGCCGCGCCCGACGTAGCTTCTCAGCCGTGATCGCGGCAATCATGATTCCCTCCGTCTGCAGAAGATCGATGGCAACCTGAGGCAGCCAAGGGACCGGACCGCGCCGGGCAGACCTTTGCTCCGCCGAGTAGTGGCCCGGATCCGACCCAACATCCACGGCTGCGATCACCTCGGCGCCCATCTGCCGAACCACTCCGGCCGGGACGTTGTCGAGCACGCCACCATCGACCAGAAGCCGATCCCCAAGGTGAACCGGTTCGAAAAGACTTGGCACCGCCATGGTGGCCAGGACGGCATCCACCACCGGACCCTCCCCAAGAAGAATCTCCTCGGCGGTTTCCAGGTCGACCGCGGTCAGCACCGTGGGAATCCTCAGGCTTGAGAAGTCCAGCCCCTTCCCTAGAAGTCCCTCCAGGTAGGCTCGGACTCCACCGGTCCGCAACAGTCCTCGCCGCGGGGGTCGCAATTCGATGAGACGCATCAGCCTTGTCGGCCGAGAGGTGCGGAACGCTTCGCTCTCCAGCTCCCTGGCGGACATGCCGGCGGCATACAAAGCTGCGATCAAGCCTCCCATGCTGGTCCCGCTGAGCATGCTGGGATGCAACCCCGCGTCTTCCAGCGCCTTGAGCACCCCAATGTGAGCCAGACCACGTGTCCCCCCGCCTCCCAAGGCCAACCCGAATCGAGCCGGGGCAAACAATCCCATAATCTCCCCTTTCCTGTGTGGGGATGTGCCACCCTCTCCGACAGAGCCTATCCCCGGTTCTTGCAAACGGACGGCCCTAACCAGGGTTGCCTTTCGAGACGGAAAGCCACCGTCTTAGCAGACCTCCCCATGGCCCGTCCGCAACCACGCCGCTCGGCGCGGAGCTCGCAGATCCAAGCCGTGCTCGCGCCAACTGTAGCCAGGCTGAGCGCCTGTCCGCCCGGAGCCCCGAGCCTACCCACCTGGCTTGCTCACCCCCGCTACAAAGGACGATCCCTGTTCTGGCCCTCCGGCCTCGTTCGCCGGCCCCGTGGCTTGGATCAGCTTCTCCTCAAACCTACTGATGGCCCGCGAGCCGTCCTCGTATTTCTTCCTCGCTCTCTCCAGGTGACCTCCCAGGGTGTCGTACTCTTCTTTGAAACGGTCCAGATCCCCCCGAAGCCGACCAAGATACTGCATGATTTCCTTTGCACCCTTCTCGATTTGCAGGCCCTTCAGCCCGAGGGCGATAGCCTGGAGGTAGGCGAAGAAGCTGTTGGGCGAAACCGGAATCACATGGCGATCCAGAGCGTAAGTAAGAAGGCTGCTTTCTCTTCCGAAATTTTCCTCCTGGACGATCGTCTCATAGTAAACGCTCTCGGCCGGAAGGTACATCAAGGCGAAGTCAAAGGTGCCCTCATCTGGCAGGATGTATTTCGCGGAGATGTCGTCGACCTGCTTTCTAACGGCGCGAGAGAAATCCCTCTGGAACCGCCCGCGCTCCTCCTCCGAAGGGGCGGACCGGAGCCGTTGAAAACTCTCGAGAGGGAATTTCGAGTCCACGGGCACCAGACCCGCGTGCAGTCGGATTACGGCATCGACGCGCTCGCCGCTTCGGAAGGAATACCCGAGGGCGTACTGCTCGGGCGAAAGCATCTGACTAAGCAGATCCCCCAACAGGAATTCACCGATCCCTCCACGCACCTTGGGCGCCCTCAAGAGGTCTGCCAGGCTGGCAATCTCCTCGCCAACCCGTTCCATATGGCGGCTGACCTCGGTAAGTTGGCCCAGGTTTCTCTGGATGGAACCGAAGGATTCGGTGGCGCCGCGCTGCATTTCGCGTCCCTCCACCATCTTTTCGCTGATGGCGGTTAGGCGGCGGCTGGTTTCAAGCCAAGCCCAGAGGACCGCGGCAACCACTCCCACCAAGGCGAGCAGCACAAGTACAAATCCCACAACCACAAGTGTATTCACGCTATTCTCCTCTCCGCCTCAGCGGGTCCTGCCCATGGCAAGCACCTGCGGCAACTTTCCAACACTGTCCAACCACCTGAATTGGGTTGGCGCCTGCCCTCCGTCGAAGAGCAGAGGCTTGTCCGCTTTTCGCCACTCGGCTCTCGAAAACAGAGGCTCGGGGGATTCGCATCTCGCGGCCTTCCCGCCGGCAGCTGCGAAAAGGGGAAGGGCTCGCAAGTAACTTACATCAACCAATTGGTTTTGTCATCCCCCAGGCCGAAGCGGAAGAGCCCGAGTGCCATCCGACACTCGGCCTCCCCGTCCCACGGCAAGAGAGGGATTCGGACTTTTCCAATCGTCGGCGCCCGTGGAGAAAAGGGGCCCGAGGCGGCCCGGGAGACAGGGCTCCCTTGGCTCCTGACCTCCGGAACCCCCGTTTGCCCCATCACGCCAGGGCCTCTTCCCGCACTTCGAGCTCTGGGCGGGGTTCCCGTGACTCGCCCAGGGTAGGGATTCCGCGTCGGCAGAGCTCGCGAAGGCTCGGGCGGAGAGGGGGTTGCCGCTCGGGATAAGTGGATGTCATGTCTGAGGTATGATCTGAGAGAGAAACAACACGAGGCAGCATCATGGTTTCACAAGAGATCCTTTCCCTGATCGAGCGCGCGATTGCTGAAGATGTCGGCCCGCGAGACGTGACTACCGAGAGCATCGTACCTCTCCAGGCCACCCTGAAGGGTCAGATCATAGCCAAGCAGGCCGGAGTGGTTGCCGGGCTGGATGTGGCCGAGGCGGTTTTCCATCGCCTGGATGAGCGGGTGCTTTTCCAGGCTTGTGTCCGCGAGGGGGAGTTGGTCGCCCCGCGGCAGGTCCTGGCCAATATTAAAGGCCCCGCTCGGGCGATCCTTTCCGGCGAACGGACCGCCCTCAACTTCCTGGGGCGAATGTCAGGCATTGCGACCCTGACCCACCAGTTCGTGGAGGCTGCTGCCGGTACGCGAGCCGCGGTCCTCGATACCCGCAAGACCGCACCAGGCCTGCGCACGATCGACAAGCTCGCTGTGCACCGGGGGGGAGGCAGGAATCATCGTCAGGGTCTATTCGACATGATCTTGATCAAGGACAATCACATCGATTTCGCCACTGGGTTGACCGAGGCGGTGCAGCGATCCCGCGCTGCAGCCCCGGGGATCCCCATGGAGGTGGAAGCTCGCACCCTCAATGAGGTTCGCGAGGCGCTGGACCTGGGCGTCACTCGCATTCTCCTCGACAACATGACCCCGGACATGCTACGTGCCTCGGTTGCGATGAATCATGGTCGTGCCCGCCTGGAGGCCTCTGGAAATGTGAGCCTCGAGAACGTTCGTGAGGTCGCCGAGACGGGGGTCGACGACATTTCCGTCGGAGCGCTCACGCACTCGCCCCGCGTGTTTGATGTGAGCCTCGAACTGGTCCGCCTCTAGCGAAGCGGCGATCTTCTCAAGGTGGCAGCCAATGACAGCGACTCAGACTCCTGCAGGAATGTATCAAAAGCTGAAGGCGATGATCGGCGACTTCGTCCCGGATGTCGAACTGCGCTACAAGGCCGAGTTGGCTGTCGAGGTAAATTATCTCAAGCAAGAGAAGAATGCGGTCATCCTGGGCCACAACTACATGGAGCCGGCCCTCTTCCACTCGGTCCCGGACTACACCGGGGACTCCCTGGAGCTCAGCCGCCGAGCGGCTGAGACCGAAAAAGACATCATCGTCTTTTGCGGGGTGAGATTCATGGCCGAGACGGCCAAAATCCTCAATCCGGGGAAGACGGTACTCCTGCCCTCGACGAAGGCGGGCTGTTCGCTGGCGGGCAGCATCACTGCGGCGGACGTTCGAGCCCTGCGCCAGCGCTTCCCGGGCGTGCCCGTGGTGAGCTACATCAATACCTACGCAGAAGTTAAGGCCGAATCAGACGTCTGCTGCACGTCCAGCAACGCGGCCGCCGTCGTGGAGTCTCTCCATGCCCCCGTCGTGATCTTTCTGCCGGACGAGTTCCTCGCCCGCAACGTAGCTCGGGAAACGGGCAAACACATTATCTTTCCATCCCTCAAGCCGAGCTCCGAGGGGGAAGGCCTATTAGACTACCAGCTTATCGGCTGGCACGGCCGCTGTGAAGTCCACGAGAAATTCACCGTGTCCGATCTGGAGGCGGTTCGAAAGCAATTCCCCGACGTGGTGATTCTGGCCCACCCGGAATGCCATCCGGATGTGGTGGCCGCCTCCGACTTTTCGGGCAGCACCTCCGCCATGATCCGCTTCGTGAAGGAAAGCCATGCTCCACGGTACCTGCTGCTCACCGAGTGCGCCATGGGTGACAACGTGGCCGCCGCCAACCCTGACAAAGACCTCCTTCGCCTGTGCAGCGTACGCTGCCCGCACATGAATCGCATCACGCTCGAAGATACGCGGGACTCCCTGCGCCTCAACCGCTACGTCATTGAGGTTCCCGAGGAGATCCGTCTGCGCGCGCTGCGCGCGGTGCAGCGCATGCTCGAAGTGGGGGAGGAAGCCGCCAATGATTGAAACCGAGGTCCTCGTCATCGGCAGTGGCGTCGCCGGCGCGACGGCGGCTCTGCGCCTGGCGCGTAATCCCCAGCGACGAATTGTGCTGCTCACCCGCGAGCACGACCCGCAGGAGTCCAACACCCGCTATGCCCAAGGCGGGATTATTGGTCGTGGCCCCGATGACAGTGCTGCGTCTCTCTGCGCAGACATCCTGGCGGCCGGCGATGGAGCCAGCTCCGCTTCGGCGGCGCAATTGCTTGCCTCCGAGGGCCCGAAGCTGCTCGAGCAGATTCTGGTCCAGGCTGCCGGAGTGGTGTTTGACCGCAATGCGCATGGGGACCTGGATTGGGGTCAGGAGGCAGCCCATTCTCACCGACGAATTCTGCACGTGGGAGACCTGACCGGTCAGGCCATCTCGGCCGGCCTGTTGGACGCAATTCATCGCTGCCCAAACGTGCAACTCGTGACCGAATCAACCGCCGTCGACCTGATCACCTACCCACATCATGCCCGCGACCCGCATGCGGCTTACGGCCCGATCTCCTGTCACGGAGCCTATGTCTTCGATCAGGTCGAACGGACTGTTCATCGCTATCTTTCCGCTCAGACCGTGCTGGCGACGGGGGGGCTTGGGCGTCTGTACCGCAGCACGACCAATCCCTCCGGGGCGCGGGGAGACGGCCTGGCGATGGCCCACCGGGCCGGAGCCCGCCTCGCCAACACAGAGTACATTCAGTTTCACCCCACGGCGCTAGCGCTGCCCGGAGCGGAAGGTTTCCTCATCAGCGAGGCGGTGCGCGGCGAGGGCGGAGTTCTCCTGACGCCTGACGGCCACACCTTCATGGATCGCTACTCTCCCGAGTGGAAGGACCTTGCCCCCCGCGATGTGGTCGCCCGCGCAATCCACCACGAGATGGAAAGCCATGGCTACTCCTATGTGCTCCTGGACATCGCCTCGCATATGGAAGCCGAAGCCATTCGCTCCCGCTTTCCTACAATTTATGAGCGCTGCCTGGCCGCCGGCGTAGACATCTCCCGGGAACCGGTCCCGGTCGTTCCCGCAGCCCACTACTTTTGCGGCGGCGTGCTGGTAAACGAATTCGGCCTGACGAGCATCGAAAACCTCTTTGCTGTAGGGGAGGTGAGCTGCACCGGCCTGCATGGAGCCAATCGCCTCGCCTCCACCTCGCTCCTGGAGGGGGTCGTCTGGGGTAGCCTTGCCGCGGATCACATTGAAGCCTGTCTCCAGGCCAGCCCGGCCCGCTCAACTCCCGCGGCAGAACAAATCCCGCCCTGGGATGAAAGCGGGTTGGTGGATGAGCCAGACCCTGCCCTCATCCAGGGGGACATGCAGACCATCCAGAATATCATGTGGCACTATGTGGGCCTGGTGCGCAGCGGAGACCGACTCTCGCGGGCCATCCGAGAACTCACGCACTTATCCAACGAGGTGGAGACGTTCTACCGGGCCACGCGCCTTAGCGACGGGCTGATCGGCCTCCGCAACGCCGTGGAGGCCGCCTTGATCGTGGCACAAGCCGCCCGGCACAACCGCAGCAGCCGGGGGTGCCACTACCGCAGAGATTCTGTCGCCGAACCTGGGGATCGCCTCATTTAGCCCCGAGCCATCCTCGAGCCCAGGCCCCGGAATGACGCTCTAGATTGTCGACTTCCGAGGCTCTCCCAAGGGCAGCCTCAACGGGGTGGAGTGGGGCCCAGAGCCTCCCGAGCGGTCCGCGACCCGAGGGGCCAGCTCCCTCGCCCTTTCCCCTGCCCGCTATTGGACGTGATTCTCACTCACCTTGCGGAAGTGAAAGCCGTAGATGGAGAGCGTGATCGCGAGTGGAAACATTCGCGGTCGCCGCAGAAGCGCCCAAAAGACGAGTTTCCAGTACTGCACTCGCTCCTTGCCGCGAATGCCCAACTGGTAAATCGATCGGAAGAGGGCCAGCACGTGCTGAAAATCCAAGGGAGCGGTGGCCTGCGGCGAATGGTACTCTCCCAGAAAAATCCTGACCCGCTCGTAGAACTTCTTCGGGGAATAGATCTCAGCCAGGATCCTCTTGTAGCCTTCGCGCAGAGCCCCTAGGTCCATCTTGGGTATGATGTTAGTCCAACCGTCCACGTTGTCGCCCGACATGGTTCCGCTCAATCTCCCCTCTCGGTGCAGGCGCTGGTAGAGCTTCGTCCCGTAGGGAGCCTGCAGCAGGCCAACCATGGCCGTGACGATGCCGCTCTGCTGAATGAACTCGATCTGGCGCTGGAAAATCGCGGGCGTGTCGGTGTCGAAGCCGACGATGAAACCGGCCTGGACCATCATGCCCCGACGTTGGATCCGCCGGACACTCTCGGCCAGATCCCGCCCCTTATTCTGCAACTTATGGCAATCAGTCAAACCGTCTTCGTCAGGCGTCTCAATTCCGACAAAGACGCTGTCGAACCCCGCTTGCGCCATTAAGTCCAGAAGCTCTTCGTCATCCGCAAGATTGATCGTGACCTCGGTATTGAAGGGCAAGCCCTTCTTTCCCTGCCGCCAGGCGATCAGGGCGGGCAGGATTTCCTCTTTGAGCGTCTTGCGGTTCCCGATGAAGTTGTCATCCACGAAAAAGACGGGGTCTCGCCAACCGAGGGCATAAAGGCTTTCCAGCTCTGCCAGGATCTGCTCGGCACTTTTCGTTCTGGGCCGGTGGCCGAAAAGGACCGTCACGTTGCAGAAATCACAGCTGTATGGGCAACCCCGGGAGTACTGCAGGCTCATCGAGGCGTAGCGATCCAGATCGAGAAGTTTCCACTCCGGAACAGGCGTTTGCGCAAGATCGGCGAACTCGGTAGTGGAGTACACCGGTTGGGCAATTCCTTGCGCCAGGTCGGCCAAGAACGGGGGAAGGGTCAGCTCGGCCTCGTTCAGCACGTAGTGATCGACTCCCTCCATCCGCTCAGGCTCACAAGTGAACAAAGGCCCACCCGCGACGACTTTCACCCCGGCTTGCTTGCATCGGGAGATCAAGCGGCGTGCGGAATCGCGCTGCACTTGCATCGCGCTCACAAACGCCAAATCCGCCCAAGCCAGATCCTGCTCGGTCAGGTCCCTCACATTCAGGTCTACTAGGCGCCTCTCCCAGCTCTGGGGAAGCATGGCCGCAACGGTCAGAAGGCCCAGCGGCGGACTCGAAGCCTTCTTGCGGATGAAACGCAGCGCATAACGGAAACTCCAGAACGTATCGGGGAACTCGGGATAAACCAGCAGGACATGCATACATCACCTATGACGACCGAACCAGGACATGGGCCTCATTATAGTCCTCTCCCCTTGCCTCCCGAGGTGGCGCTCCGGGGGCAAGGCCTCCTGCGGTCTGTTCCCGCCGGAAACAATCCTCTCGCGGCGGATCTGCCCGAGCGGCCTCGCATCTCACGGGACGGCCAAGGATCTTGCGCTCCGGTCCATTCCCTTAAAGATGAGGGAAATTGGCTTGGCGGCGGGCACTCACGGCCCAGCCTGCAGCCTCCTGCGCGCCAAGTCCAACTGCTCCTCCAGGGCAACCTCGGCCGTCCCTCCGAAAGCACGATGTCTCGCAATCGATCGGCTCAGGTCCAGGACGCGAAAGAGGTCGTCCTCGAAGGCCGGATGAACAAGCCTCCACTCAGCCAACGGCAGGTTGGCCAGGAGTACCCCTTGCTCCTCCGCTCGGGCCACCACCTGGGCGACTGCCCGATGGGCTTCCCGAAAAGGGACCCCCTTTGCGACCAGGTAATCGGCCAGATCCGTGGCAAACACCTCGGGATCCATGGCTTCCCGCACTCGATCGGGGTTCACCCTGAGCGTGGAGAGCAGGCCGGACATGACGGGAAGGACTAATTCCAGGGTGTCCGCCGCTTCAAAGACCGCCGGTTTGTCCTCCTGCAGATCTTTGTCGTAGGCGGAGGGGAGAGACTTCAACGTGGCCAGCCATCCCGAGAGCCTGCCGATGAGGACTCCTGCCTTGGCCCGGATCAGCTCCAAGGGATCCGGGTTCCGCTTTTGGGGCATGAGGCTCGAACCTGTGGAATACGAGTCGGCAACCTGCAAAAACCCAAACTCGCGGCTGGAAAACACGATGAGGGATTCCGCCATCCGGCCGAGCCTCACCCCGATCAGGGCAGCGTCGAAGAGAAATTCCGAAACAAAGTCGCGGTCGCTCACCGCATCCAGGCTGTTGGGGGAGGCGCTCCCAAAACCAAGCTCGCGCGCCAGGGTTTCTCGGTCGATCGGAAAGGGGGTCCCGGCCAGAGCACCGCTTCCAAGTGGCATGACCCGCGTGCGATCCATGAGCTCACTCAACCTCTGACGGTCCCTTTCCAGACCCCAGAAATGCGCCAGCCACCAATGAGCCAGGAGGATCGGCTGAGCCTGGCGCAGATGGGTGTAGCCCGGAAAGACTTGACTGAAATCTCTTGCCGCCCGGTCCAGGAGCACCCCCTCAAGCCCCCTCAGTCGATCCTGAACGGCCTCGATTTCTGTCATCATCCACAGACGCAGATCCGTTGCGACCTGATCATTTCGACTGCGACCCGTATGCAGTCGCCCTGCCAGCGGGCCGAGGAGTTCCGACAGCCGCCGTTCGACCGCGGTGTGGATATCTTCGTCGCTTTCTTGGAATACAAAACTTCGTGCTTCGAACTCCCCGCGGATCTTCTCTAGGCCTGCCACCAGGTCGTCCGTCTCCTTCGCCGTCAGGAGGTCGGCCCTTCCCAGGGCGTGCGCCCAGGCGATGCTCCCGCGCACATCCTCCCGCGCCAGTCGCTGGTCGAAGGAAATCGAATCGTTGAGCTTTGCAGCCAGCGGATCGAGGGGTTCCAGCATTCGTCCACTCCATAGTTTCACGGCCCACCTCGCCTAGGGGAACTGACTCAATCTCGGACAATGGTCTCGATTGGAACGGGAGGAACCTCCACCTGGGTCGACTCCAGGAGCGACTGCACTTTCATCGGCAATCCAAAGAGGCGGATGAATCCGGCCGCATCGCTGTGGTCGTAGACGGAAGAGTGACCGAAGGTTGCGTACTCCTCTCGGTACAGGCTGCGCGGGCTGTGGCGCTTCCAGATCACGGCATTGCCCTTGAGGAGCCGCAGGCCGACCCGTCCGGTGACCGGTTCCTGCGTTCTCGCGAAGAAGGCGTCCAGGGCCTCGCGCAACGGGGTGAACCACTGTCCATAATACACAAGCTCTGCATACCGCAAGGCTACCATGTCCTTGTAATGCAGCGTTTCACGGTCCAGGGTGATTGACTCAAGTTCCCGATGAGCGATCTCCAGCAGGGTTCCCCCCGGCGTCTCATAGACCCCGCGCGATTTCATCCCCACCAGACGGTTTTCAACCAGATCGGCACGGCCGATTCCGTGGCGGCCAGCGATAACGTTAAGCCGCTCAATCAGCGCGGCAGGCGACAGACGCTCGCTGTTGACGGCAACCGGGCATCCCGCCTCAAAGGCAATTTCCACCTCTTCGGGGTCCACGGGGGCCTGCTCAACCGAGGCCGTCAGCTGATACAAGTCCTCGGGAGGTGGCTCGCCCGCGCGCTCCAGAGGCCCCCCTTCATGGGAAAGATGCCAGAGATTCCGATCGCGGCTGAACAGCGAGGGATTGCTCTCGGGGACAGGGAGGTTGTGGTCTTTCAAGTACTGGAGCGCCTGCTCGCGCGAACGAATCTGCCACTCACGCCAGGGCGCGATCACTTTCAGGCGGGGATCAAGAGCCATATAGCTGAGCTCGAAGCGCACTTGATCATTGCCTTTGCCTGTGCAACCGTGGGCCACCGCGTCGGCGCCTTCGGCCTGAGCCACCTCGACCTGATGCTTGGCGATGAGAGGCCGGGCCACGGATGTCCCCAAGAGGTATTTGCGCTCATAGACGGCACCTGAGCGCAGCAGCGGGAATAGGTAGTCCGAGGCAAATTCCTCCCGCAGGTCTTGCAGCACAAGCTTCGAAGCGCCACTGGCTTGAGCTCGGGCCGGCAGGGAATCCAGCTCTTCCCCCTGTCCAATGTCGGCGGTGAAGCAAATCACTTCGCAATCATATGTTTCGCGCAGCCAAGGAACGATCACCGAGGTGTCGAGCCCGCCGGAGTAGGCCAGGACGACCTTTCGAACCGCTTCGTTAGGCATGGCTTCTCCTTTCATAAACAAAAACGCCCTCCGGACTGGAGGGCGAATTCCACTTGAGAGGATCGTAAGGTACAAACTAGGCAGACCTGCGCAACGAGTCCTTCGCCCGCTGTCCTGATTCGAAAAGCGAGCACGCACGAGCGCGTGAGAAAGTGCAACCGGGGAGCACGTCTGCGGCCATATCGGAAGGGCCCACCAGCCGGGCGAGATTTCGGCGAATATACAACCTCGCTTCGCGGCTGTCAAGAGGGGCCGCGCCGGTGCATGGATTCAACTTCTAAGTGCAACGGTGTGGCCGTATAGTACCTCCGCCGGGGTGAGGAAGTCGAGACACTTGCGGGGTCGGTCGTTTAGTTCGCTGGAGATAGCATCCAGGTCCAGTTG
>JBEKXU010000034.1:0-34239 GCA_049511715.1 Anaerolineales bacterium | reverse complement strand
GACCTCCCCGAAGAAACCTTTGGGTCCGTAGCTGAAGATGTAAGATGGGGCCAATAGCGGTTCGTACGATCTTCCTGTCCCGTGGACGATGTTCACGAAAGTTTCCGAGAAGCCCGGCCCAACCAGCCCCTTCTTGTACCTGTTCTTCTTCAGCGAATACCGGTCCAGGGCGTACATCACTTCGGCTATGTCAATTCCTTGAGGGCAACGGACAGTACACTGATAGCACGAAGCACAGTACCAATACGTGTTGCTTGCCAGCACCTCGTCCTCGAGGTCGGCGTTGACCATCGCAATCAGCCGCCGCGGGCCGTGGTCCATGAAAGGAGCCACAGGACAAGAACCGCTACAGGTCCCGCATTGGATGCAGGTCCGGATCGGGTTCCCACGCGTGGCAGACATGAGATTGGAAACTTCTTGGCTAAACCCTAGTGTTGTCGCCATCAAGTTCCTCCGTCGGAACTCCAGATTAAACCCGCCTCGCCTGGGGGTACTCCCGCCTCCAGCGGATCGCCATCCCCGCTAGCCTTGGGCCCTATTGCCCAGCGCCGCCTCGCACGGGGTCCCGGGGCGACCCAGGAGAGGACTTGGCTCGACGTGCTTCTCCAGCAACTCGCGAACCCCCCATGGATAGAGGATGCACCCGGCACCCTGCAAAGATAAGGCGATTTCCTCCCGGTTATGTGTGATGATTGGCACAGGAATCAATCTGAGGGTTGGGTATTCCCTCGGTTTTCTCCCCGTCCTGATAGCCACCAGTCCCCGGACCAGCAGGATCTCCAAGAAGAGGGCTGCCGAGCGGCCTGGCTAGTGGCGCTCGGGGCCTCCCCTGAGATTGCGGTTAAGGCCTGATGCCAGCCCGGTTCGCTTCAGGGCCTTCCATCCTTCCCCCCGCAGCCGCCGTCAGCCATCCAGGATCAGCGATTTCTTGCTCGTCCCGGCGCCAACCCTTCTTCAAAGCCGTTTGCAGGCTTCTGGACTAAACCGACCGATATTGACATGTCTTCGTGTGATGAGGAACGCCACAGGGACCGGTCCTCTCGGAGGAATTGCCTGCAGGCAGGATTCCGGGCCTTCCCAGCAATGTGTTGCCTAACGCCTTTGGGGCCGGCGCCCACCCCGACGGAATGGCGACCTTTGCTTTAGCGCCGCTAGCTTCCGCCATGACCGGGAGGCGGGCCCGCTTGAGCTCGACCTGGATTCCCCCAGTTGCTGTCAGGGATGAAAGGGGAAAGAGAGGCGAAGGTTTTCCGGTCCAGGTGGCCTTGGCCTGCTGTCCTCCTGCCCTGCGGGGGACAAGTCCGCCCGGTGGATGAGGGGAGGGGCCACGGCCTCGGCCAATTTCAAGCACGGGGCTGGCCGGCATCCCCCCCGCATTCGGCTCCGGGGCAAACCACCCGCTGGCTCCCACGGTGCTTTCTCTGGCCTCAGGGAGGAGAACTTCGGCCGAGCGTTGGATATCACGGGGCCCGGGGCAATGGGTCTGCGGGGTGCAGGGGGCTGGCGAAATGCCGGCGTACAGGCCCTGGGTTATCCGTGCCTCTGCGATCGAGAATCGAAAGACACCTGGGTTTCAGGTCGAGGCCGCTGTGATTCATCGGGGTTGCACGGGCAGGGGGCCTTGACCTGGGGCCCTGGGGGAAACTTCTGCCCGAGGTCCTTCCCTTGAGGACTTGAGGCAGCCCTGAGGGACGACGGCTTGTGTGCCGGCCCGATGCGGCCCCGCATCTCAACTCTTTCCGGATGGCGCGACCCCGTCCCGGTTTGATTCTTCTCAAAAGCAAACCTGGGGCTCTCCTCAAGAGGGAGCCCCAGGCCATTTCCCGGCAGGGGAAAAACAAAGCCGGAACTCCCCCGGCAAGCCCTTTCGTCGCAGCGCCGTCAGCTCCTGCGCCGTCCGAACCCGGTTAAAAGCGTGACCCAATAGAGCACTTGTAGGACCGCAGTGGCCAGGGCGGCCACATACGTCATTGCGGCTGCGTCGAGGACCGCATTGACCCCGTGCATTTGCTCCGGGCTCGTTACCAGGCCCGAGTCGGTCAGCAGCTTCCGCGCTCGGTATGAAGCGTTGAACTCCACGGGAAGAGTGGCCAGAGCAAATAGCGCCCCAATCGAGAAGGCGACCACGCCCAGCCAGGCGATGTTGTAAAAGCCCAGGACGATTCCCAGCAGGATCAGGATCCAGCCCAGGTTTGAGCCGATATTGGCCATTGGAACAAGCGCCGATCGGAACCGCATCGGAAAGTAATCATCCCGCTCCTGCATGGCGTGGCCTATCTCGTGGGCGGCAATAGCCATCGAGGCCACGGACGGGGTTTGGGCAACCGCCTTGGACAGTCGCAGCGTGTTGCTGCGGGGGTCGAAATGATCCGTCAACTTCCCAGCCACCCCTTCCAGCTTCACGTTTGAAATCCCCGCGTACGCCAGGAGCCGTTGTGCAGCCTCGGCACCGGTCATATTGAGGCCGTTGCGGACCTGACCCCACTTGCGGTAAGCGCCGTTAACGCGCCACTGAGCGATCATGACCAGAAGCAGGCCAGGAATCATGAAGAGAATGTAGGTGGGGTCTAGAAAAAGGAAAGGCATCCTCGCATCATCCTTTCTCGTACCATTCGCAGGGGTCTTGCCGCTTGTTCGACTTGGGATCCTTCATGAACTTTCCGATCCCAGAGAACCTCCTCCAGGAGTCCGATCCCGGGCAAGTCCGCCGCGTTTGCCTGGCCCCAACTGCCGCCGCGTGAGTCCACCGCCAGGAACCTCCTTCGGTTGCATGGCGCAATCCCTACCCCCCGGGTATCCCCGCGGGCTGCCCGAGCTATCGCTCCTTTGTTGGCGCCCCAGTTTTTCCCGGGAATTCCGAGCCGATACCTCCCGCGAGTACGGTTCCACAATACCACATCGAGGTTAAAAAAACGTAAGCAGCTTGGTTCTTGGGTCATGCCCCAAGGATGGAGACCTGTTTGGGCAAGTCCAGAATCTGCTCAATGTGATAGTCCACGCCCTCTCCTGCCTGCCCCTGGCCAACCCATACGGTAATCCATCCTTGGTCCCGGGCCGGCGCAAGATTCCTCACCTGGTCGTCGACCAGGACGCACTGGCGCGGGCGGGGAAAGCCCAGCAAGCGCAGGGCGGTCCGGTAGGCGTCCGGGTTGGGCTTGTTGACGAAGTCCAGGGCGACGATATCGACAATCCGGTCAAAAAGATTCTCAATCCCCAGCCGGCGCAGGACCCGCCGCGTGTGGCCTTCATCGGAATTGCTGAAGATTGTCTTGCGTTGAGGCAACCGCGAAAGCATCTTCTCCAAGCGAGGGTCGGGCTGCAAGTAAAGCTCCAGGGGGATGTCATGCACATAGCGCAGGTATTCAAAGGGATCGATCCCATAGTGGACCCGTAGGCCGTTCAGCGTGGTTCCAAAGCTGTAAAAGTACTCCGATCGAAGCCTCACGACCTGGCTGGGGGGAATGGCGCACCGTTCAATCATGAACTGATCGATGCGCTCGCCTATGGCCTGCCAGACCCCGCTGGTATGGGGGTAGAGGGTGTCATCCAGATCAAGAAGGATGTCGGTCGGAATGGCAGTTTCGGTGTCCACGGATCGCTGCTCGTCCAGCATGGATCGGGGAAGAGGCGATTGTACCCCAGGCTGGGGCGGAAAGGGCCCGAAACGGCAGACACGCCTGGCTCACCCGCCTTCTGGAAAAAAGGGTTGGAATGTGGGACACTAGCCAACGGAGGTGTTCTGGTGACCAATGCTCTTGTGCATTCCTCTTCACCCTATCTGCGGCAGCATGCGGAGAACCCAGTCGACTGGCTTCCCTGGGGTGGCCCGGCCTTCGAGAAGGCGGCTCGGGAGGATAAACCCATCTTTCTGAGCATTGGATACGCCGCTTGCCATTGGTGCCATGTGATGGCGCGTGAATCTTTTGAGGACCGCGGGACGGCGGATTTGCTCAACCAGTTTTTTGTTTCCATCAAGGTCGATCGGGAGGAAAGGCCGGATATTGACTCCATCTACATGGAGGCCGTATTGGCGCTGACTGGACAGGGGGGGTGGCCTCTGTCGGTTTTCCTTGCACCAGATGGGCGCCCGTTCCTCGGCGGAACTTACTTTCCTCCCGTCCCGCGTCACGGGCTGCCCTCCTTCCGCGATCTCCTTCAGGATGTCGCTCGGGCTTGGAAAGAGAGCCGGGCTGCGTTGTTGGAGCGTGGGTCAACCCTCGCCAGCGAATTGAAAAACCGTCCGGACCTGGCTACAGCCCCGGCTGTCGAAATGGCTTCTGCCCAGCTTGATCGGGCGATGCGGTCCCTGCTTCGAGACTTTGATGTTCGCCACGGCGGATGGGGGAACGCGCCGAAATTCCCTCAGGCGACAGCGATCGAGTTCCTGATGCGACAGAATCGTCGGGGCCAGGAGGAGCTTGCGCTGGACCCCATCCGGCGGGCGCTGCTGGCGCTTGCGCGGGGAGCGATCCGCGATCAGGTCGGCGGGGGATTTCACCGCTATGCGACCGACGCGGCTTGGCGGGTACCGCACTTCGAGAAAATGCTCTGCGACAATGCCCTTCTGACATCGGCTTTCCTTCACGCCTGGCTGGCTACGCGGGAGCCGGAATTTCGCGACGCGGCCGAGGACGCTCTCCGCTTCATGGGACGAGAGCTGCTGCTCGGGGAAGGGGGCTTCGCTTCTTCTCTCGATGCGGATTCGGACGGGGGTGAGGGTCGATACTACCTGTGGTCGGCGCGGGAGGTCCGGGACGCCCTGGGGTCAGCGGCGGATCTGGGGCTGCGCTTGTTCGGAGTCCGCGAAGAGGGGCCCTTCGAGGGCCGGAACGTCCTTTTTCTGGCCGAATCTCCGGATCAAGTCATTGGGACGGACACGGGCGGAGACGCCACGTGGTCCCACGTGGCCGCACTTCGCCGGGCTCTGCTATCCCGTCGCCAGGAACGGCCGAGACCGAATCGAGATGAAAAGGTCATCGCTTCCTGGAATGGTCTTGCCCTTTCCGCCTTTTCGGAAGCCGCCCGGATCCTTGGATCGGCTGCCTTTCTGGATCTGGCTCGACGGAACGCCGAATTCCTGTCCACCGCCCTGCTCGACGAAGGACGGGCCCGTCACAGTTGGTTCGCCGGCAAGGCCACTTCCTTCGGCTTTCTGGAAGACCAGGTTGGCTTGGCCGCAGGTTTTCTTGAGTATTACCAAACGACATTTGATGAGCGGTACTTCCAGATGGCCGTGGACCTCTGCGATCAAGCACTGCTCCGATTCCGGCGCGTGGGTGCGGGGTTCTACGATACCGCCGACGATCACGAGCCGTTGCTGACGAGGCCCAGCAACCTCCAGGACCAGGCCTTGCCCAGCGCCAATGCCTTGGCTTGCACGGTCCTGCTCAAACTCTACGCCTTGACCGGCAAGGCGAACTTTCTGGACCCGGTCGAGGAGTCTTTGCCTCGCGCCCTTGCGATGGCCGCTCGATTCCCGATGGCATTTGGGCAATGGCTGGTGGCCGCCGATCTATACCTCGAGGGGGTCACCTCGGTCGCTCTGGTGGGCCCTGCCGCGGAGGACCTCGGCGAGCGGGGGGAAATGCTGAGGCTCCTCCACCAGGAGTATTGGCCGAACCTGGTGGTGGCTTTTCGGGATGCGAATGCGAATTCACTCGTTCCGGGCCTGAACGAAAAACCCATGCGGGACGGCCGTCCCAGCGCCTATGTCTGTGCCGGCACAGTCTGCTATCCTGCTGTGGTCGAAGTCTCCCAGCTCAAGAAGCTTCTCCGACCAGCACTATTGGCGGCTCGCCCCGGGGAGCCGACGGGTTCTTAAGCGGACCCGCCTAGCCGCCTTGGGCTCCCTCTGCCCGCGCTCGAACCCGGGGGCGCAGGGAAGCTCGGCGCTCGGTCTGCCAAGGAGGATGGCGAGCGCTCCGCAGCCAGATGGCGCCCTAGGCCGGTCGGATTTCGGGAGCGGAAGAGCTGCGAGCGTGCTTGTTGGCTGGCCAATAATGAGATTGGCCTCCAATTCCCGGGGCGGGATCGGTCGGGCGCAGGGTTAGGTTCCGGAAGTCGAACCCGTTGCCGCTCAGTCGCCTTGCCAACCAGGGAGCGGCCAAAGGATGGCCTGTGGTCGGCGCGAGCCGGGCATGTGCCTTTTTAGGCGCCAGGAGGGGAGCAGAGCCAAATGCGAGTTGCCATGATTTCTTATCACACCTGCCCCTTGGCGACTCTGGGCGGCAAGGATACGGGGGGAATGAATGTCTACGTTCGCGAGCTGACCCGAGCCCTGGGGCGGCGGGGCATCGGGGTGGACGTTTTCACGCGCTCCCAGGACGAGCACGTTCCCCACGTGATCCACGATCTGGGCTACGGCAATCGGGTGATCCATGTCCCGGCCGGACCGGAGGGGCCCCAGCCGAGAGAGCTGCTGCACGAGTTTCTCCCAGAGTTCGTGGTCGGGATCCAGAAGTTTGCCGATCAAGACGGCTCGCGCTACGACCTGATTCACAGCCATTATTGGCTGTCGGCCCTGGCGGCCCGCCCCCTGCGGGCGGCTTGGCAGGTTCCACTGGTTCACATGTTCCATACGCTGGGGATCATGAAAGCCCGGATCGGTGACGAGAGTGAGAACCCCGGGCGCGTGGAAGCAGAACGACAGATCCTCGGTTGGGCGGACCGCGTGGTGGCTGCTACTCCGGCGGAGCGGGCCCAACTCCAGTGGCTATACAGCGCTGATTTGCGCCGCGTGGTCGTCATTCCGCCGGGGGTGGACACGGATCGGTTCCATCCGATGCCCATGCAGGAAGCGAAACGGCGGATTGATATCGACGTCAACGGGCAGATGCTCCTGTTCGTCGGGCGGATCGAGCGCCTCAAGGGGATTGAAACCCTGCTGCGAGCGGCGGCTTTGCTTCGGGCTCAAAAGAAGATTGCTGGAGAGTGCGGATGCGTTGTGGTTATCGGGGGGGACGCAGAGGCACCCGAAGAGGAAATGGATCGCTTGCAGGACCTATGCCGGCAGCTTGGGGTTCTCGATCTGGTCACCTTCGTCGGGAAACGCAGTCAGGACACCTTGCCCTACTACTACTCAGCCGCTCATGTGGTGGTCTGCCCCTCCCATTACGAGTCCTTCGGGATGGTGGCCTTGGAGGCCATGGCGTGTGGGACCCCCGTCGTGGCCTCCGGGGTGGGGGGACTACTTTACCTGGTCCGAGACGGAGTGACCGGGTTTCACGTTCCGGACCGGGACCCGCAGGCCCTGGCCGCCAAGCTGGCGGCGATCCTCGAGCACGAGGAACTTCGCCGCGAATTGGGACGGCAGGCCGCCAGCGCCGCGCGGAGCTATGACTGGCGGCTGATCGCCAATCAGGTGATGACTGTCTATGAGAGCGTTCTTGCCCGAAAAGAGCTGATCGAATTGGGTTCCAACCGCCATGGTGCGGAGATTTCCTGAGTGCGGTAGCGACCCCAGGGGGTTTCCCTCCTCGTTCTTCCGGGATTGTTCCTGCTCCCTAGTGCTCCCGGACTCGGTCTCAGCGGGGGAAATATCTTCCGTAGATTGCGTAGTACTGGCAGCGGGCCGCGATGTAGGAGGTCAGCGCGAGCAAATGACCCTCCTCGTCCTGGTCCTTGAGGACCAAGTCCAGGTCCCGGGCCCGGTCGTGGCATTTCTCGATCAGGTCCTGGATCGCCCCCGGGTCCACGCGGATCCACGTTCCCACTCGGTTCATAATCACCGGTCGGTTTGCCCGGATGAATTGAGCGGCGGGGACATAGGTAGAGGAATTCCGCGTCCGGGCCGAAGCCCGTCGGAACATCCTGCGCAGATCGGGATCCACGTATCCCGTGGCGAGGCCGCGGTAGCGGGTCGTGCGGGCCTTGAGGAACTGGGCAACCGTGAGGGTCTGGTCCTGGATCTGCTCGTCGAGCAGGCTGGGGTCATTCTCGATCTCCGGGGGAGAGCCTCTCAGTTCGGCCACTACTTGGTCAACAAATCGCAATTTCCGCATCGCGCCTGGGAAGCGGCGGTATTTTCGCTTCCAGGTGCGCCGGGGAGAGAGCCAAACCGCAAACGTCTCGGCAAAATCGTCGTCCGGATGTTTTTGGGCGTAGTGATCGCCCATGGGATTCACAAAGTCCCGGCTGTAGGGGTTCGCGCGGATGACATACCGGTTGGTAAGAGGATACGTGCGAAAGAAGTGGCCGCGAACATTGAACGTCTCGCGGAAATCCTTGCGCCGATACAGCTTGTAGGCATAGCAGAAAGCATGCCCAAGCTCATGGCGGACCGTGGCCAGGATCTCAGGTGGGCTGTACAGCCAGCGCCGGTACTCGCGATGCAGCTCCCTCAGGTAGTGATTCGTATCGTAGAATCCCACGGCGACATTCGTCGTCCCCTCGACGGTCCCGTAGCCCGTGGAAAGATAGAAATTCAGGGTGAGCTTTCTCAGGCCTACGCGACGAAGATCATCGTGGGCGACTGCAATGGCCTTCCCCAGGGGGCCCTCACCCAGCGAGATTTCCAGCCGGGACAATGGTGTCGTCAGCAGTTCCAGCTTTCTGGTTTCTGGACTGTAAAGCAGTCCGCGGGAGTATCTCATCGAAGCCGCTTGAGGGTGGCTAAGAGGAGCCGGAGGATCCCGGCTGGTTCGGGCGGGTCATGGCAGGGAAAGCTCACGCCGCCCCCCATTAGTCGGAGTGGCCTGGAAACGGACCCGTCGCAGAATGAATGCATGCTGAACTTGGCGCCCCCGGAGGGACTCGAACCCCCAACCTTCTGATTCGAAGTCAGTCGCTCTGTCCTTTGAGCTACGGGGGCGGGGGTGGCTCTGCGATTAGGCCTTTCCCTCGGGAACAGAGCCTTTCCAGCTGGCCGCGCCAAGACTTGACCGAGACGCCGCAATTATACTTCACCCCTGGAATGAACTTGGCCGTTCGCCTCGGCTACGGGTTCTCAACCCGGATTGCTCTGTTTGATTGATTAATCAATTTTCGGGTAACCGTAGCGCTGGTTTTTTTTGCGGCCTAATGCTTGAGGCTGTCTTATATTTCGCATAACCACCAAGGAAAATCGCGGTCAATAGGTATGCCATGCGGTTCCTGATCAGGGACGTCTCCTCTAGCGGGTTGGACTCAGGAGGCGCCTAGGGGGAAAACAGCTTTTCCCCAGCCCTTATCGGGACGTTCAGTCGGTTCTCAGCCGGTGGGATTGGGCAAGACCAATTGTGATTGTAGGCACAATACGCATTGTAGGCCAGGTTGAAGTCGATGAGCAACCGGCCAGAGGATAGCCGGCCGGGCTCCAGGTATCTGCCGGCGCCGTAAGTTTCTTTTCCGGCCAGCGCGTCCACGAAAGGGATGAAATACCCGCCTTCGTCACCGAACACAGTCAATTGCGCCGGATTCCCATCGACGCTGAACCGGATTCTCCCTAGGCGACGGTACTCCTGAACGTCGCCGGTCGAGGTCTGCATTTGAATGACCCCGGCATTGTCCACAGGCTCCAGCGCCAGCTCAAACCTGAGGCCGGCATTCACTGGGAAGTAGCTGAGTCCCTTGAAATCCTCGCGTTGTGCAGGCTCCAGGGGGCTTTGCGGATCGTTCGCGAAGAACTCGTCCTTCTCTTTCCTCATGGCCTCGATGGGGTCCATTGATAACCTCCTTCTCCTCTGCCATCCCAGGCGAATCTGAGGCTGACGAGATCGTGGTGAAATCATGTGACAGGAGCCAAATGCACCAGTTCTTGATCATATAGCTCCGTGCGGTTTGCGCCCACAGCCAGATCAACCGCCCATTGGTCGCCTGGCGCCAACAGAAGCCGGGGGAACAGTCGGCGGCCTGAGAGAGACCAATTCGTTTTCCTATCAATTGAGATGTATTCTCTTCCAGATGGTAACAGCTTGGACGCTTGCTAATCCCCGTCTCAGGTTGGTTGGTGGCTGATTCCCGGAAGAACGGATTGCCAGAAAGGCTGAAGCCTCAAGGGGGCTGGCGTCACGCGGGGTGGAGAAAACCGTTTGCCTCAGGCCGACTTGGCACTTGCACTTTCTATCCTCGCCCAGGGCTTCGATCTTGAGCTAGGGGTTGCTTGGCCGCGATGGTCCTTGGGATTGAGGGCCTCTCCAAAGGAACAGGAGGAAGGGCTTGAGGTTTTGCGGCGCTTCGGGTGACCTTCTGGCGACTGTGGGAATCGCCTCCGGATCATGCGTAAACTGGTCCCCTTGGCTGTCTGGATACCCTTGGCGCCAAGGTGTTGCGGGAGCGGGCGGGTAGAATTGCTATGAGCCCGAGGGGAGCCACTCGACGGATAGGGGCAAGAGATAACCCTCCGTGGAAGACAGACGAAATCTTGACGGGCGGGGTCTTGGTCGGTCGAAAAGAAGATCGCAATGGGAGGTGAGAAAATGCAGATTGGAATGGTCGGACTGGGGAAAATGGGGGGGAACATGGCCCGTCGGCTTCTCAGGGCGGGCCACTGGGTCTTCGCATTCGATCCCCGGCCGGAAGCCGTCCGGGAACTGACAGAGGAGGGGGCAGTGGCAGCCAGCTCTCTGGCAGACCTTGTCCAAAAGATCCGGGCCCCCCGCAGCATCTGGGTAATGGTTCCCTCGGGTCAGCCGACGGAGGACACGATCCGGGAGCTATCGGGCCTTCTCGAAAAAGGTGACACGATCCTCGACGGGGGAAACTCCAATTATCATGACACCCTGCGCCGGGCCGCTGATCTCGCGTCGCGGGGACTGGGATTCGTCGACGTCGGGACCAGCGGGGGGATCTGGGGGCTGGCCGACGGGTATTCGATGATGATCGGAGGCGAAGAGCAGGTGGTCGAGAGGCACCGGTCGGTGTTTGAGGCGATGGCTCCCGCCCCCGACCAGGGCTGGGGACGGGTGGGTCCTGTGGGGGCCGGCCATTTCGTGAAGATGGTCCACAATGGTATCGAATACGGGGTCATGCGAGCGTACGCCGAAGGCTTCGAGTTGATGCATCACAAGAGCCAGTTTGGCCTGGACCTGCGCCAGGTAGCGGCCATTTGGGAACACGGCAGCGTCATTCGCTCGTGGCTCCTCGAGCTGGCCGAACGCGCCCTGCGACAGAACCCGACGCTGGAGGGGATCGCCGCCTATGTCCCGGATTCGGGGGAAGGAAGATGGACCGTGGTTGAGGCGATCGAGCTTAGTTGCTCTATTCCCGTGATCACCATGGCGCTGGAGAGTCGCTTTCGCTCCCGTGAGGAGGCCCCCTTTGCCGACAAGCTTCTCGCGGCTCTGCGGAATCAGTTCGGCGGCCATGCAGTGAGGACAGAGAAGGAAAAATGAGGGTTGAGCGCATGGCCGAGAAAGCAGACGCGATAACCTTTGTAGTTTTCGGAGCCTCGGGGGACCTTACCCAGCGGAAGCTGATCCCGGCGTTGTTCAGCTTGCGGTCCAAGGGCCGTCTTCCAGGGCAGTTTCAGGTTCTTGGATTTGCCACGCGCCCATGGTCTGCAGATGATTTTCGCTTGAATCTGGAGGGGGGATTGAAGAACTACCTGGGCCAAACCTCTCTGCCGGATTCCTGGGCGGAGTTCTCCCAGCACTTGCACTACCTCCCGGGGAACTTTGCCGAGCCGAGCGATTATGCCAGGTTGGCGCAGGAGCTTGCCATCCTGGAACGCGGGCCAGCGAACCGTGTCTTCTACTTCGCCGCTCCTCCGCGCTACTATGCGGGCATCGTACAAGGTTTGGGTGGACATCAGCTGCTGTCCGAATCCACTGGCTGGCGAAGGATGGTCATCGAGAAGCCTTTTGGGAACAATCTGGTTTCCGCCCAGGATCTCAACCGGGCGTTGTATCAGGTGGCACGGGAGGATCAAGTCTATCGAATCGATCACTATTTGGGGAAAGAAACGGTGCAGAACGTCCTCATCTTCCGGTTCGCGAATTCGATTTTTGAACCCATTTGGAACCGGAACTACGTCGACCACGTGCAGATTACGGTGGCCGAACAACTCGGCGTCGAGCATCGGGCCAAATATTACGAGGGCACGGGAGTCGTCCGCGACATGTTCCAGAATCACCTGTTGCAACTGCTCACCTTGGTCGCCATGGAGCCTCCCTCTTCTTTCACGGCCGACGCCCTGCGAAACGAAAAGGTCAAAGTCCTGAACGCGGTTCGGCCCATCGACCCGGGGAAAGTGAAAGAATGCAGTGTGCGCGGGCAATACTCGGGGTACCGAGGGGAACAAGGTGTCGACCCTAATTCCCAAACGGCGACCTTTGGGGCGCTGCGTCTTCTTGTTGACAATTGGCGCTGGCAGGGAGTGCCCTTCTACCTTCGATCGGGCAAGGAGCTGAAAGAAAAGGCAACCGAGGTGCTGATCCAATTCAAGTGCCCGCCTCATCTCATGTTTCCCATGGCAGCGGACAGGGAGATTAGGCCGAATCTCCTTTCCCTCTGCCTTCAGCCTGATGAGGGAATGCATCTTCGCTTCGAGGTCAAGGTGCCTGACATTCAGGCCGACATGCGATCCGTGGACATGGAGTTTCATTACCGGGACGCATTCGGAGAAGAAGCCATCCCGGAGGCCTATGAGCGGCTCCTTCTGGATGTGATTCAAGGGGATGCCTCCCTATTTGTTCGCGGGGATCAAATTGAGCTGGCCTGGGGGATTGTGGATCCGATTCAGGCCGGCTGGGAGGGTGAGCAAGCTCCGGAACTATCGGCCTATGCTCCAGGAAGCTGGGGCCCAGCCGCAGCCGATGCGTTTCTGAGCCGGGAGGGTCGGGCCTGGATCATGGGTTGCGGGAGACATTCCCCCGGAGAGAGCGATGACGCCCGTTGAGGGGGCGCATTCCACCCCTGGGGCCGCGGGAACTAGGTCTCTGTTGGACTAGTTTCAACCATCCGTGAAGGACTCCGCACGCCGTTCCCGGGCCCATCGGGAGTTGGCGCCCGGAAGGGAAACCAGACGGCTGTTCTCCACCAAATATGTCCGGAATCAGGAGCCTTTCGGATTTCAAGGAGATCCCAAAACCTCCTTTTGCGCTCTGTGTTCAATGGTGTCGGGCCATCTGGCCCACAAGGTGCGGGCGGGCGCGCCCCTGGGAAGCCCCAATGGGCCGCTCCGGGGAGCGGGGCTCTTTTCAGGATAGCCAAGGCGGGCTCGTTTGCGTCCGGCTTGGTATCCGGGCCCCAGAACGCTTTTCCGTTTTTCCCTTGGAAACCGCAAACTGGAGAGCTTCAGGGACACCATCATTGCACCGGGAGTGTGCCTTGGAAGGATTTTCCTACTGGGATGCGGAAACGTCGCCACTCCCCTTCCCACCCTGCGTGAACTTGCATCTTCCGCTGATATTCATACAATAACATTGGACGGAGCCGGGAAGCCGTTTGGATCCAGCTGCAGGAGGAGGTAATCGCGGAGAATTCATAGAACTCGTCTGGAGCCCCAGATACCGAAACGAGCATGGTCCTGGGCCATCCGATCGAGATGGGCGGCGGGGAGGCCAAAGCGGATGCGGCCACCGCAGGCACAATTGTCTGGGAAATCGTCTTGATTCATTGGACCGGGACTGGATCCAGGCTCATGCTTGGTCGGAGAGCGGCAATCCGGGCAGGGGGAGGGTGGAGCCAAGTCCCAGAACGGATCTGCTTAGCCGACGGGAGCGGGACTCATGCCACTCAACTGGCCCGCGATCACCGTAATCATCCCAGCTCGAAATGCGTCCCGGACACTGGCGGGTTGCCTGAGCGCACTTCGGGTCCAGACGATTTCACAAGCCAAGTACGAGATCATCGTCGTTGATGACGGGTCGACGGATGCGACTCCGGAGGTGGCGGCGAACCATGGCGTCCGATTGGTTCGCATCGCAGCTCAAGGACCTGCGGCGGCTCGCAATGCCGGCGCCGAGTTGGCCCGTGGACAACTCCTGGTATTCACTGAGGCCGACTGCGTCCCTACTCGCGATTTTCTCGAAAGAATGGCGGGGGCCTTCATTGATCCCGATGTGGTCGCGGCGCAGGGGGCCTTTCTCTCGTTTCAAACCGACCTGATCCCCCTTTTTGTTCAATCGGAACAAGGATATCAATACTGGCGCATGGAGGCGATGGCATCCATAAATGCCATCGATCTCTTTGCCGCCGCATTCAAGAAGAGCATCTTCCTCTTGAATCGAGGGTTTGACCCAGGTTTTGCCGCGGGGGGGATGGAGGGCCGCGAGCTCGCGTACCGCTTGGCTCAGAAGGGCTACCGAATGGTGTTCGCTCCTTCGGCCCTGGTCTACCGGCGTCACGCTCTCACTCTGCGGCCGTATCTTTCTGAGAAATTCCGGAATTCCTACTGGCGAGCCCATCTGCTAGGGTGGCACCCCAAGCGGTTGATGGGCGACTCGCAATTGTCCGGGCACCGAATCTTTCAATCTCTTCTGGCATGGTTGATTCCCGTTCTGGCCCCCCTCGCCCTTCTGAACCCGCGTTTCTGGGTGGTGATCGCCGCAGGCCTTGTGGTCTTCGGGCTGGGGGCCTGGCAGGAGTTGCTCCTGATCCTGAAGAGGAATCCGGCCCTCCTGATCATCGCGCCCTGGCTCATGTTCCTGCGTGCCCTCGTTGAGGGGGCGGGGCTGGTGGCTGGGTTTGTGGACGCGGGACGCGAGGTCCAGCGCGAGCACTGGACTCCCATGTCGCTGGTGGATCGGATCCTCAAGCGGCTTCAGGATCTCATTCTGTCCGGCCTCGGACTGCTTCTGTTTCTTCCGGTCCTTCTGCTTTCCGCGCTGGCGATCTTTGTGGAGACCCATACCCGGGTAGTGTCTCTCCATCTGAGGCTGGGTGAGGACGGCCTCCCCTTCGAGATGGTCTGGCTGGAGCCTTCTCTTGGGCTGGTTCAAGAGCGCCTTCCGCGGTTTGGACCTGCAGAGGAGACGCCGGATTCCCCGGAGGAGCCCTTGGTGGGGCACGGGCGGATTGGGGGCGCCCTTGGCCGCCTGGGAATCTATCGTCTGCTTTGGCTTTGGAACGTGTTCTGGGGGGAAATGAGTCTCGTTGGCCCGGTGCCGGAGAGGAGGGAGAATCTTCTGCATTACAGCGACCGGCAGCGGCGACGATTCGCTTTCCGCCCCGGGGTCACCGGTCCTTCCCAGATTCTCTTAGGAGAGAACGCTCCGCTCGGCGAGCGGCTTCCCCTGGAACTCAATTATGCCGATCATTATTCGCTCAAGAGCGATCTCCAGATTCTGGTTCGATCCTTATTGGTCTGGAGAAAGCCAAGACGCGAATAGGCCTCGGTGAGCCCCGATCCCGCGGATCCTGGGTGAGGGTTCCCAAGGTATAATGGGGTCGCTTTGGGCGCCTAGCTCAGACGGTTAGAGCGCATCACTCACATTGCGGCGAGAGGGTGGCAAAACGGGGTCACCTTCAGTCAAGTTGGAGAGGCCTCCTCTAGGGCAATAAAAACGCCCTGCGGCTCTTGTCGCGGGGCGTTGTGTGTGCTATCCTTGTGGTGCCTGGCGCCCCGCAATGGCGCTTTGGCTTGCAGCCCCCAGACCAACTGGGGACTGCTTTATTCTACCACATGCGTCAACCGTAGGCGGCTCTCCTTGTCGAGGAGTTGCTATGGGCTGCCCGGATGAGGTACTGTGAACCGAGGAATTCGAGGGGGACTTCGCTAGTTAGAGGAAGAAGTCCATCGAGTCCGCTTGCCTGAGCACGACCTCATGGGAATCTTCAACAGTGAAGAGGATACGAAGCATCGGAACGAATCCGGCGGCACTCGTGACTCTGCGTGTTTTCGCCATGTAGAGCCGTTCCGTTCCCGGGACTTTCGGCCATGCGTGAGGGTTTTCTTCAACTGTCCAGCAGACGGCCGCAAGCACTTTGCTTGCGGCCGTCCGGTCCAAGCCCGGAAGTCCGAGAGCCTTTTGAAGACTCTCCGTGTAGGTCTCACTTTCAGTGACGTGCCATTGCTTATGCTGCCCACCCGTACTCATTGACGAGTTCCTGCGCCCTTCCTACGTCTTCGTTGGTAATCGGCTCGTCAGAGAGGAAGGCAGCCTCGTAAGGAATGCTCTCTCCTTCCTGCGGAACCATCCAAGCCACTCCGTGAGACAAGATGCTGAGCTCAGTGGCTGTTTTGTCTCGAGATTGCTGGATAACCTCGTCCACAAGCGCGATGTCTCGGGCAGAAAAGAGGCTAAGGTCCGCCGCCCTCAGGGGGATGAGGCGGTGTTGCTCGTGCGTAAGGAGCATCCGCTTTTGTAACACTGCGGCGCCCTCCCGCTCTAGCTCGGTGCGGATTGGTACTAACCGCTTTGGCACTGGGCCGTGTTCTACGGCGATGTACTCCGCGCCAGTGATGGGTTCCCCATACTTGAGGTAGGAGATGAAATCGCTGAAATAAAGGATCTTGTTGAGCTTTATAGCACCGAAGTAAATGTCGTCGCTACATTTCTCGGCAATGTAGAGCATTAGCTCGCGAAGACGCGCGTCGGGCTCTCGTTCAGGGAAGCCGTAGGTCAGCCCCCTGGCTTCACTTGTGTCCATTGGCCCCTTCTCCTTCTTTCGGTTGGCAGTTGCGGGGGACATATTCTCTCTTCTCAGTAGTGCCGTTGATCTCATTATGTCACAAAATGGCGTCAAATGCTATCTAATTTTCGGCAATCCCTGCCGCCACGATTCCACCACGGTCGGGGAATATCGGTCCCCAAGGGCCGGCCGGCGGGGGAACGACCGTTGCCCCTCAGTCGGCCCTGTCTGGCGCGACCGGGAACGGGTCGCGTGATTCTATGGGCTCGTCCCAATCAAGCTGGAAAGGGTTTTGATTTCTGGCGTCGCCAATTCAACGGCGTTCCCTGCGCCAATCAGATTTGTGTCGGCGTCTGAAATGTCTCCAGTTCCCACGTCCTCCCAGAAGACTCTCCAATCTCCGAAGGCTGTCACCAGGTACGAGTCGGCCACTTGAGCACATGGAGGAGGATCTGAATTCGTGATGGTGTATTCCCATTGCTTTGCTTGGGCCAAGTAAGGGGTGACATCTTGGACGGCCTCGGCTTGGGCGGCGTTTGAGAAGGTACTTGCCACTTGAGATAAGCCATCCACTGGCGGCTCGGCTACTGCGAGCCATCGGGCGACATCCATTCCGTCGCAGTATGGCCTAGCAGTCGGGGTCGGCGAGGGGGCAGGTTCGGGAGTGTTGGTCGGAGGGGGCAAGTAGATTACCCTGGCGGTCTGCGTGGCTTGCGGAGCTTCGGTTGCCGAAACCCCTCCTCCACACGCCGAGATCCCGATCGTCAGCACGATCCCTGTGATCAACGTCCAGATCCTATGGGTTAGGCGAGCGTTGACTTCTCCTCCTCGGGTGGTGCGTCTAGTGTGCACGCGCAATGCGGTTCCGGTGCAACGCGCCAGCCGGCAAGGATTGGTTATGGGAAGAGTTGTTCTGATCTGCATCGGGGCGCCGTAGTTGGCAGGCCTCGGTTCATCCTTTCACGTAGAAGTCAGCCAGGATTTGAGGCTGGCATATCGTTCCGCCATAGGCATTCGTCCCGCACCACTCATTTGCTGCACCCACACCGTACACCGTGACGATGCTGCCCGCATACAGCCCGGACAGTCCTGGGGCGCACAGTACGACTACGGGCTGGGATGATCCGACCCACATCTGGAATGTTTCGTTGTCGATGATGTTGAAGACTGTGCCCTCTATCTTGATTGACTTCCCCGCATAGTTGTCGGGGTAGGTGGTGAAGTCCCGCCAGTCCACACTCACATAGCTGGCAATTTCTGTGGCCGTTCCAGCCCTGGCCTCTGCAATGGCAGTGGTGGTTGCGATACTCGCCCCGGCCGTAGCCGTCATGTTGTCCGCTCGTGCTATGGCCGTAAGTGTGGCCGGAGGGACTGCTGTCTCTGTCGGTGTGTCTGTGGGCAGCATGGTAGCCGTAGGCGTGTCGGTCGGCGTCACAGTCGGCGTAGGAATAGCAGTCGGCGTTTCACTTGGTGGCTGCGTTGACGTGGCCTGCGCCACAGCCGTTTGAGCGATTGCGGTCTGGACTGCCCCTTGTGATGGAACTGTCGAACAGGAGGCGACTAGGAAAGCCAGTGCGAGGATAGCGGCATGTCTCATGGCATCCTCCCCGGTGCAAGCAGTCGAGGCAGCACTCAAGTATAGGTTCGGTGTTCCGGGGGCACAAGGCCGGCCTCAGTCGTCGGTCGGCAGGCTGCCCGCCGGCGCCTCGACGATCGCCCTGAGCGCAGCGCAGGCCCAGGTCTCGCCATCCCGCCAGTGCTCATTTGCCCGCAGGGCCGCAGTCTCGAAGGCGCGGGAGGTCATCTCCTCGATTTCGTCCTCGTCCGGCTTTCGCAATGCGTCCGCAATCTCCAGCGCCAGGGGGTTGATTCTCTTCTCGGGCGCGGCGTCGTAGTCGGCTGGGCTGCTGGGATCCAAACGATGGCCCTGCATCTTGAGGTGCATGGCCTCGTGGACAAGCGCAAAGACCCGATTGTGGCTGAGCCGGTCGGCCTCCCAGTCGAGGTCAATGCAGGCCTGACCTTTTTCTGACTTGTAGGCCACGCCAGCGTAACGGGCCGTGGAGGGCGCCCGGAAGCGAAGGCGCACCTTTTGCCCGGCGAGCCTCTCGGCTGCCAGCTGGGCCAGCTCCAGCTCCGTCATGCTCAAAGACCTGCTGGCGCGTCCGCTGGCCGGGAAACCCCGAGGGCGTCACAGTGCTCGAGGGCAACCCGCAACGGTTTCTTCAGCTCCTCGATGCGCCTCTCGGTATCCGAATTCGGACGAGCAGAGAGATTCTCCTGCTGCAATTTCCACATGCCACACAGGCTCTCGGCGCGGGTGAGCGCATCGGCCCGCTTGTCCTCCTCTGGATTGCTCCGTGGACATTCACGCTCCCCAAGGAGCTGCGGGTACTGGCGCCAGATTTGCCATTGCCCCAGGAGGGCCCGCTGGAGGCCAGGATGCAGCGTCCGCAGCGTTACAACGCCCGACAGCCTGAGCCCGGTCTGGACCTGCTCGAGTTTTTCCATCATGGGCTCGAGGGCCTTCACGGCGCTCACCAGTTCCTTGAAAGCCACATCCTCTTCGGCCCAGAGTTCCTCGACCTTCGTTGGAGTCTTCATCATTCCCCTTTCAGCCAGTCGCGTACCCGGTTGCTTGGTCCGCATTCGGGTCGCTCCTCGCAACATCGCAGAGGCCAGGGTACTCGCGATTCAACGCCGCCAGCACCGAGTCGTCCACAAATGGCAGGTCGGAATTCTGTAGGCCGTAGAGGGTTTGGGCCACAACGCCAAACCGTCCCTGCGATTGCCAGCGACCTGCCGGCGGTGGCTTGCCGTTCAGCAGCCGGGCCAGCGTGGTCCGCTGCCTGGGGGTTAGTGCGATCTGCATTTTGTTTGCTCCTCAACTAGTCCCCCTGGCCCAACTGGGGCAGGAGACGATGAACAGTCTCAAGTAAGGCAAGTAAGCGGGCCTCGCAGGCCTCCATGTCCGTCAGGAAAAAAACATCAGACGTGAGAGCCCACATCACGCAACGATCGAACCAGGTCTCGAACGCCTCCTCCAGGAGATGCCAACTCTGCAGAAATTCCTCCGAGACCCCCGGAAGGCGCGAGGGGCCAAGCGCCGCGGCCACCCTGGCGCTGGCCTGATGGGCAGCCAGAATCGCCCTGGCCTTTTCCTCGGGGCTTGAGGCTGGGCCGAGTTTGTCCCGCAGAGTGACCGCCTTCTCCATGCCCCGCGATAGATCCTCAAGTCGGTTATAGACTTCCTCAGCGAGATAGTCAGCATCCACGTGTTCGCGCTCCCCTAGGTCCTGATTCCTCCAGCGGCAAGGACCGCATCCCGGATGGCCCCGGGAAGGGTCTGATTCATGTGACGGACCTCGGCGATGAGGGTCTGAAGATCGCTGTGGGACTGGGCGATCTGTGCGGCCGACATTGTGGTCTGTTGCTTCACGGCCTCCGAGGTTGCCTGAGCGGCTTGGGCTGAGGACTGAGCAGCAGCGGTGACGGCAGCAGTGCCAGAGGAAGGTGCACCCCGTGCCCCCCCAGAGCCGCCAAACGGTATGTATCCGCCTCCAGGAGTTTCAACACCATAACTTGGCCTGACTGGATTGACAGCCAGCATCCCACTGTTGCCGAAATAGGGGGTGTCCTCAGACGGAAGGTTGCCCGCTGCCAAGTGCATCCCTGGCATGAGCCCTGCCTCCAGCATCGCCACGGACTGGGCGTGAGAGAAGACACGGTTTCCGAGGATGAGCTCGTAACCTTCTTCGCCAACGATGTTGAGCCCGGTCAGTGGACCACCGGAGGCTGTCCCGGAGGGACTGTTTGCCTTGCTGCCCTGGGTGTTAGGAGGGTAGGAAGTCACAGGAGGAATCTTGGGGCCACCGCCGTATAGTTCGTTCAGGTATTCCTCGAGGTTGACGACGGTGATGGTGATCTTCTTGTCCTTCAACGCCTGGATGGCGTCATTCAGGTCATCTGCTCCCGTTGTGCCATCGGCCTCCGCTACGGCCAGGGAGATCATGTCATCCGTGATCGTGTTGACCATGCCATCAGCAGATTTTATGGGGGTGTCCAGGCCGTTGATATTTCGCGCAAGGCCCAGGGCCGACCACCCGGCGGCATCCATCCGGGCGGCATAGTCGCCCAGGTAGAGGTCAGTGCCCTTGACCGAGTCGCCAAGATCATCAGTCGGCGGCACAGCGGCTTCGACTCTGGCGGCGTAATCGCCTACATAGAGATTGACGGTTCCGAGTGCCGTGGCCTGGTCCCTGAGAACTTGCCCGTGCGTGGCGATGACCTCATAGAAATGGGAAAACTCATTGGCGAGACTGTCAACGGCCTGAACGTCTCTGGATATGGGCGCGATAAGATCCGTCAGGAGCCCTGTCGCCCCAAGAAGGAGCGGGACGAGGACGACTCCCAGATTTGCCTCAAGCCCTTGCCATGCCAGGGTGAGTTTTTGGATATTGATGTCGGAGAGGACCACCATCTTTTCGGAGGTGTCGTTCAGCACCACCCCGAGTCTCTCTGCCTCGGCCTCATAGGATTGGAGGCCGGCAGCTCCTTGCGCGAGGAGGGGGGCGATGTTCTGCCCCGACCGCCCGAAGTTGGTCAAGAGCCAGGTGCTTCTCGTAATGGGGTCCTGGATCGAGTTGTACTCGTCCGCCAGTTTGGACATCCCCTCGATCGAGACATCGGTCCCTCGCTTGAGGGCGAAGTTCATTGCCACGGCCAGGTCATCGGTGCTGACTCCCAGGACCTGGGAGGTATAGTTCAGTTTCCCAGCCTCGTCCGCCGTCGCCCCGGTCTGGAGCATGAGGTATTTCTCGCCCTCGGCCAGGGTGCTCGCAGCGGTGTAGAGCCTGACGTACTCATCCTCCTGCGCCTTGAAGGCATCCGTCACGAGGGAGGTGGCCTGCCGGAGGGCATAGAGCGGGACCATGACGCCGCCGATGGACGCGCTGAGCTGGTCCGTGCCCTGGGTGGTGGACCCGGCGGTCGTGCCCAACTGCTGGACTTGGTCGCTGACCTGTTGGAGGGCAGCCTGGGCGTTGTTTACCGCCGAGATGATGATCGAAATATCAGCCATTCCTGGACTCCTTCAACCAAAACCAACCTCCACCAATCCACAGCCCATCCGGTTGCCTCTTTGCCCTCGGCCTTCGCACCTCTGCACCTTTGGCATGACGCCCTTTGTGCTTGCGCTCGACCCTCTGGACCTTCAGGCCCGCTCTGGGGCTCTCTAAGTTTTCTCTGCTGCCTTCCTTGCGGGTCCCGATTCGATGTAACTCCACAACGCCTGCCAGGCCCCGCGCTGGCAGTCCCTGCACAGCACGGCCGGGCGCCATTTCCCGTCCGGCCAGCGAAAATTCAGCTGGAGCCGACTCGCCTCCTGTAGGGTGGTCGGCGCCCCACAGCGATCGCAGGGCAGCTCAGTGTCGGCCATCGCCTTTTTCCTCGAGCAAGGACGCGAGCAGATCCCGCTCCTCTTCGACGGACATGAATTTCGGCCCTTGGGCTGCCAACAGCTGGCCCGGTGGGGGCAGGCGCGCCGCAACCTCTCCGCTTTCACCTGACGCCAGAATTCGCTCTGCCGCATCGCCCTCCACAGAGTCAACCTGGATCAAGGTGGCGCCCCCTGGCAACTCGCCCCCGATGGGCAACCCGAGGATGGGGCCATCGTCATAGCGCAGATAGATCTGCGCCTTGTGGCCACGGTGGGCCCGCATGGCAAGACGCTCCAGGGTAGCAAAGCGGTTAGCCCGCGGCATCGCCGTGCAACTCCTCCTCGAGGGCTGCCAGGCGCTCGCCGAACGAGGCCTCCGTGATCGCGGCCAAGTAGGTCTTGGCGACTTCCTTCATGGCGCCAGCAACCTGGACCGTCGCATCCATTTCCTCGAGCGTCTCTCGAATGTTGTCGAGCAGCTGCAGGACGTCCTCCACGGACCGGCACTCCTTGCCCAGTTTCTTGCTCCACTCGTAGCGCCGGCCGCCGTGGGTCCTGGCCGCGTTCCTCTTATCCGCCAGGTTCGGGTCATGCACAAAGCAATAGTCGGACCCATGCACCGGAGGTGCGCCGCAGTACTCGCCCTCCAGAGTTGTGGCCTTGCAGTGGGGCTTATGCAGCTCCTCGAGCTCGCTTTCGCTTGCCAGTCGGTTCACCATTGCCAACTCCCTTCAACCTCGCCTTGACCACCTCGTCCTTGTCGCGCTCGAGGTCCGCCACTCGTTCCTCAAGTTCCTCAACCTCATCGTGCAACTCCTCCCACCTGGCCTCCAGCTCGCTTACTTGTGCGGGCATCTTCGATCCTCCCTCACGTCAGCGATGCTTGCTCCGCAACTCGGGCACCGGGATTCCAGATCCAAAAATGCCCAGGCGCCACCAAGGCACATGTGGGACCAACTCCTCTCGGACACCGACCCGATTCGCACCTTCCGCCGGCGCGACTTCCGGTAGAACTGGGCCGAGCCTTCGCGCTCCCGCTTCACGTTGCTCATGCCGCGCCCAACTCCTGACACTTCCTGACCTGGCCCCGAAAAAGCTAGAGTTGGTCATCCTACGAAAAAACTAGAGTTGTCCATCAGGCGAGAATCTGGCCTCGGGCCGCAAGAGGCTCGACGGTACCGGCACCTGCCTTCCCTTATTGTCGACATGCTCAGCCGCCGCGCTTCGCAGATAGGACATCGCCCTCGTCAGCTCCTTGACATCGCGGGCATCGCGGAGCAGGAAGTTGTGGCGGCCGCACAGCAAGCCTCGCACCTTGTAGGTCATTTCGCTTTCCTCTTGCTCAGGATGACGATTGTCTCGTCGCCTGTCGGGATCGGAGGCAGGTCGGGCAGGTTGTCCGCCCAGTTGCCGCAGTGCCGGCGCACGGAGGTCAGGTACCACTTGCCTTTGCCACTCGGACTTGGCACGCCCTCATCGTTGAGTGCCTTGGTCACTTCCCTCCACGACATGCCGCTCTCCCTCAACGCGCGGATGCGCTCCTTCGTCTCAGGCGAGACGGTCGAGGGATGACCCAACTGCACCCCTCGCGCCTTCACCTGTTGGAGAGCAGCCCTTGTGCGCTCGGCAATCAACTCTCTCTCCAACTGCGCCACTTCAACCAGCATCCTTGCGGCAAAGGCGCCAACCGCGCTGGCCGTGTCCAGCTCCTGACCGCCCATGTCGCAGACTACCAGACCCCACCCATCCCTCGAGGCGCGATCCAGGATGTTGCCGAAATCCACGACAGATCTGGACAGCCGGCTCAAGGTGGTCACTATCAGGCGATCGCCAGCATCCAGCTCCCGCAGCGCCTGCATGAGCACAGGGCGACCCCCTAGCGTGCGACCACTGGCCTCTTCCTGCACGATGCTGTACTGCCAGCCGTGCCGCTCGGCCGCTTGCCGCAGCGCCTGGATCTGCGCCTCGATCCCGTTCACTTGATCCGTTGTGCTCACCCGTGCGTAGCAAATCGCCTTCATTCCAGCCTCCGCATCCTTGCCACTGACGAACCCCATCGTGTACAGCATAACATGATGGGGGACACTGTGTCAATTGGCAATCCGACCAATCTCGGACGTGAAGGCAACCGCTATTCTTGCAATCAAACCCCCAAGTCAGTCGTGCTCTGCAAATAATGATGCCAGCCACGACCACCGGCGACCCTGTTTTGAGAGCCTCGCCAGGCAGGCCGGATCCTGAGGTGGTGAGGTCCAACCTGCCCGGACGAGCTGCCAAGTGGGACCGCCCCGACCTGGCAGTGTTTCTCTGTAGGTGGCCGTCCCCAAAGCCAGGGCGCCCGGAACGCCCAACTGTTACGCCCCGTTACGCCTGTTTCCGTTAATTCTGTAATGGACCCTGGAAAACAGAAGTAATAGAAAGGGGCGTAACAGGGTGTAACAACCATCTTCACTGCGAATTCTCCTCTTCGGGGAGGAATGGGATTCGGTCGGCAACTACTGGCCGCTTGACGCCCCGCCAGCCGCGGCGGAGCTTCCCATCGACTCGTCGGATCTCAACCTCCGCACCCAGCTTGCGTAGCGCCGATCCCATCAGGTTCAAGTCCTGTTGGCGGTTTGGTCCGGTGCGTTCGGCTGTCTTTAGGGCATCGTAGATTTCGCTTGAGGCGGTCCAGGCGTCGAGGGCTGGGTCCACGGTGAAGCACTGCTGGATATAGTCCACCATCAGGTTCTCCGTCTCGTACCTTTCGTTGACCTCCATCGCGCGCTTTTCCTCCTCATGGTTCAGTTGCCAGGGCTCCCCCGCATCATAGAGGGCTTTCGCTTGCGCCCACACTTGGTTGATGTCCACCTCGTGGGCGTAGGCCCAGTCGATCTTCTTGAGTGTGCAGGCCATGAAGCGGCGGCTGCCAGTTGGATCCGACAGAAAGCCGGCCTCGTTGTTCAGTGTGCCAATGTAGGATGCGAGGGCCGGCTTTTTGATTTCACGTTTTCCGTAAGCCTTGCGCACGTCGATCGACTGCCGGCTCAGGAAGAATTTGAGTGCCTCCCGATCGCTTCGCCTGGCGGTGCTGCCCAATTCGGCCACTTCCCAGATCCACCGGCGGCAGGCGTAGAGCGCATAATCCTTATCTTCGGTGACAATGGGTGCTTCGATGAAATAGGCTGGGAGGGGCGACGCGAGCCACCGGGCGAGATAGCTTTTTCCGATTCCCTGCGCACCGTCAATTACCAGCATCGCATTTTGGGCCCCGCAGGCTGGCGCATAGGCTCTCGCCACCGCGCCGATGAGCCAACGGCGCAGGTAGGTGCCAAAGACCTTATCCACGTCTTCAAAGTAGGAAATCAATTTGCCGATGTGGTCCTTTTTGTCCCAAGCCAAGTTGCCTAGATAATCCCGGATCGGATGAAACTTATTGTCGCAAGCCATCGCCTTGTAGAGTTGTTCAGCACGGCGAGCGTCCTTGTAGCCGTGTTCCCACAAGTGGACCTCGATCACAGCCAAGCTGATGTCTGTCTCGGGCACCCCGTTGATGTAGATGCAGTCGTCCATCTCGTTGAGGGCGAACCTCAACCCCAAGGCCTCTAGCGAGGTTCGGTAATCCTTGGCGTCGGCGTTCTTGGGTGCAAGGGGAACCAAATCCCCGCCGTCCTCGCGGGCCCATTTGAAAAGCGACTCCAGAGTGATCGTATTCTCTGTCGGCTCGCGCCTGAACGACTCCCATTTCGCAGCGCAGTCTCCCTTGCGATATTTTTGCGATTGCTGGCTCCAGTTGTCCCACAGCGCTAAGCCGAGTTGCCCCAACTCCTGCAGCGCCATCCCGACTTCCAGCCACTGCTGATAATCTTCGGCTCGCTTGGGATCTAACTTGCCCATTGCCTCGGCAGCACGAGCCGCGCGGATCCCTGGCGCCAGTTCGGGCGGCGGCGCCTGTTCGATTGACTTGCACTGGCCGTCCAACTTCGCAAGCAACCAACTCGGTGCGTCAGCAATTTGGGTCTGTGTCGGGGGCAGCTCGAACCGATAGGCGCTCCCGTTGATGTGCGAAGGGGGGACTACAACATAACCGCCGCTGGCCCGATGATCAATGCCGGGGGCGATCGCACTGGCGCGGGAGTTGATTTTGGCTCCCTCGGGGTAGCAGAACCACAAATGGACCCCGCCTGAGGGCGTGCGCGCCGTAACTGTTTCGAGAGGTTCGGGGTGTTCCTGTCTGAGCAGCTCCCAGGACTCATCGCCGCCATGCCTGGGGTCAATGTCAATGATCAGGAGTCGGCCAGCCGCCTCGCCGCACGCTAGGCCCCAATTGGCATCGGGAATCTGCGAGTGCCACGTGGAGATCTGCTCCAGGTCCGTGGTCGCATCTTGAAAACCGTGTGCCGTGGCCGGCGTTTTCGCACCGACATGACAGGGGAAAATTGGGAAACCATGCTCGGCGTACCACTTGAGAGCAGAGAATTTCTTTTCCATAGGAGGCCTTTGCGTCCGGAGGGGCGGCCCAAGGAGAGCAGAGGAAAGACCGCCCCTCTGGCCAGACGCCTAGAACGGGATATCCTCGACTTCCGGCTCCGGCACGGCCTCTTTGCTGCCCGCAATCACCTTCGCCTCGGGGATCCGGAGGCGAATGACAACGTGCGTCTCGCCAAAGGCGTCAACCTCAGTCTTCAAGAGGGTTACGCGCTTGCCGATCCATGCGTCAGAATCCTCGCCATAGCCCTTCGCGAGGGCCTTCCAATTCGTGACATTCAGGATCATGGGCTTGAAATTTCCCTCGAGGACGAGGACGGGTTTCTCTTGGTCCTCGCCGCCCTCGGGGTTCTTAATGGGATCCAGTCGCACATCCGCAATCCTGACTGTTAGGGGTCCGGCCAGGTCTTCAGCTTTTAGCCACTTGCTCGGGAATACGTCAGACTGTTTCATCGTGGGATCCTTTCCAGCTAATTTGGTCGCGGGTAAGTTGGTTCAGAGTTGACTTTCTTCAGTTGGGAGTTCAAATGAGATTGAAGTTAGCGCCTCCTCTTCTGGCCCGCCGCAGCAATCGACGGGCAGTTTGTTTCCTGATCATGGCTTGTCGGCCCCGCGGGGGGTAGCCTCCGCCAGGCCGCCCATGACGCGATGAATAGTTTTTGCCTCTTCGGCCGCCAGCAAACGTAAGCCGGCGTCGGCGAAGTTGGCGGTAGTGAGTTCGCCGATGATGTGTTGGGCGACGATGCGGGCCAGGGTGGGGTCGCGCGTTGAGGCGAACGGAATCACTCCCCCCGCCTTGGTCGAAATGCCAATCTGCACAATTACCTTGCTCATCGAAGGCCCTCCAAAAGCGCGAGGCCCAGTACATGACTGGGCCTCTCTACCTATTACCAGCACGAGGAGGGCGTTTTGTGACTTAGCCTGCCTGGTTTCTCAACTCCTTCGAGAGCCGTTCCCGGAGCCTTTCCCGGCGCTTCCGGACCGCCGCAGGTGTTACCCCCCAGACTTGCGCCAGTTCCTTGTCGGTTTTGTCGCCAAACAATTCCCAGTCCTCTGGGGTGAGGTTGCGAGTGAGTTTCCCGAGCTCGCGGCGCAACAACATTTCATCGACCGCGCTCTCCACGTCTTGAAGGGGGGTCTGTGAAAGTACCTGGGCATCACGAAGCATTGCCTCTTCGGTGGCCTCTTCCTCTGGGTATGGTTCTAACCGTTTCACCGACGCGTCGCCTGGCCTCCTCTTGCACAAGCGGTCGGTAGTTTGTCCGCCGTTCAGGTCTTGCTCGATCAACTCCCGGACTCGAAGGCGCAACTCGGGATAGACTGTCCGAGCGGGAATACTACTCAATTCACCGAGATCGCGGATGGCCATCGAGAGCGCCGACGTGGACATTTGCGTGTAGACGGATTCCCATGTTGGCTCGGGCTTCGGTTCTTCCATTTCCCCGAGGAGCCGTGCTCGCCATGAGCTCTTCTGGCCTTCGAGTCGGTCCAAGAACAACGGCTCGAGGAGGGCCCACCTTCTGTCATGGAAGACGGCACCCTGCGTAAAGTACGCGGAGGCCATCCTGTACAGCGCCGTGGCGTATTGCTCCTTCTCCTCCGGGTACAAAAGCGTGGACAGGTCATCCCAGAATGCGGGAGGAGTTTTCGCCCAATCCAGCGCGATCCCTGGCGCCTCGACCTCGCGTCGGCCCGGCTCTTGGAGCGCCGCTAGCAAGGCTTCGATTCGCTTCAGATACTTCTCGGAAACGGGACTCCGAATCCTGCCTGCCAGCTTGGGCCATTTGTTTAGGGCCATGCTGCACCTCAGAAAAACGAACGGGCCGCCCGCGATTGACGCAGACGGCCCGTTGATGTATCTTTGGGTTGTCAGCGACCTAACCGCTGGCCAGACGCCGGGGCCTCACACGCCGCCGGCGTTTCATTCCCCTGCATTCTACAACAGCTACCAGCTCCTCGCTGGCAGGATCCTCCCCCGGATCGGACGCGGCGGGTTGCCATAGGTCTGAAGTTTTTCGCACAAGGCCCCGACGTCGGTTCCCTGCGCGGTAGGGAACCCATTGAGCGGCGAGCTCTTGAGCGCCTGCGCTTGCAACATGTTCGCGCTCATCGTCGTATAGACCGGGAGCATCGAAAGATCGCTCCATCCGAGCAGTTGCTGGAGGGTCGAGGCATCGCATCCCTGCACAAGCCTCCAGACGGCGCTCGTGTGCCTGAACATGTGGGCCGTCGCGTGGATCCGGGCCCGCCTCCCAAGATCCTCAACCATGAGGCCAAGGCCCCAAGGCCCGAGGCCAAAGACCCGATCGGAGTTCTGGTACTGGCCGTGGAAGGCGGCGCCATCCCTGGCCCTGAACCATTGCCGGAGGGCGTCGACCGTTCGCTGGCTGATGAATGCCATGCGCTCCTTGTCGCCTTTCTCGCAAAGCAAGGCCGTCCCCGCCTCGAGGTTCAAGTCGCTGATGCGGAGGTTGGCCGCTCCTGCCCGCCGGCATCCCGTCTCCAAGAGGAAGAGGATCAAGGCCTCGTCGCGCTCCGGGTTTTTCCCGGTCGCGGCCGTGTCCATGAGTTTCGTCACCTCCTCCGGGGTGAACGCCTTGGGCAGGTGCTTGGGCAGCCGGGGCTTCTCGAGGCGCTTGGCGAAGTTGACCGGGATGATCTCTTCCTCAGCGGCCCAGTTGTAGAAGGCCCTAGCGTTCACGATCGCGGTCCACTGGCTCCGCACCTTGAGGCCTCGAGCGGCCAGGCTGTCGCTCCATTCGCGCAAGAGCGGTAGCGTAGCCTCCCGGCCGGCCAGGAAGGTCCCCAACTGGGCCAGGTGACAGCGCCGGTTGGCGATGGTCGACTCGGATCGGCCCCGACGTCTGAGAGCTTTCAGGTGTTCCTGTGCCATCTCATCGAAGGTCATGTCGGCCTCCCGATCCACTCCCACGGCTCCAGGTACTTCTTGTGTCGCCGGGCCAGGAGCTCATCGCGTGCGGCATAGAGGCTGACCCGGTTGGCACACACGCCCTCCAGCAAGTATTCGTCGCCCATGAAGGCCGGCAAAAGGTAGCCCAGATAGTCGGCCCAGAACTGTCGCGTGCCACTTCGATCGTGCACTATCACGGCGCACCTCCCTCGTGGAGGTTCCCGAAATATCTCAGGAGCTCCTCCCTGAGCATGAGCTTGAAGAGAGTCGGCCGGCCCTTGGGGAAAAGACTGAACACAACGTAGCGTCCATCCCGGCTGATGTGGTCGATCGCCACGTCCGTCACGTGAGGCCGGCCGATGTAGAACTTTGCCAGCTCCCTTGTGGTGATTGGCGCCTCGGGCATCAACACGCACCTCCGGCGATCATGCTGACGCAATGCAGGTTGCCGCCGTGCGCCTCCAGAGTCTCGAGAACCTTTGGCAGGTCCTGGGGGATATCCTTGGCCAGGTCGGTCTGAATGCGGCCGCCTTGCCTCTCCGCGTCGCGGGCGTAGCGGTCGAACTCGCCGGCAAACCAAGTCACCTCCAGGATGTCCGCTGGCGCGTGCTCATGCAGCCATGCCCAGACTACTTCCTGCAGCGCCTCGGCCAGTCCTCCAACAAAGGCCGGAGGCAGGGGAGCCTTCACCAATTCATCGGGGTCAAAAGCGGTCTCAACCTGTGCTTCAATTTTGGTGCTGAGTTGGACGGACACGATTCCTCCTTGGGATGAATCTGGCCGCCATCTCACCGACTTTGAAGAGGTCGCCCCAACCGCAGCCCAAGGTATAATGGGGTCGCTTTGGGCGCCTAGCTCAGACGGTTAGAGCGCATCACTCACATTGATGAGGTCGGGGGTTCAAGTCCCCCGGCGCCCACAGTGGAGCATTCTGGGTCCTCTCTCCTTGCGCCCCGCCTCAGGCTGGGGCGCGCTGCATTATTGGATGGGGAGTCGCCAGGGCACGGGACTCTGGGTCCTGGGAGGCCATCGCGCGCAAGGCGGCGAAATCGATCCCTTATCACTTCCGCCGCCGCACCCGAGAAGCTGCGCGCAAAGAGGGTTGCTCCCGATTCGCCGTGCGGTCCCAGGCTGGGCCGAACCTCGGGGAGCAAGCCCTCCAGGTCCGTACGGTTGGGAAGCCAGATCCAGGCAGGCGAACGGGCGTCGCTAGGGGTCTTGGAGGTCCAGAGGCTTAAGCTGGCTCCCTTGCGGGGTGTCGCTCACGGCCCAACCGAGCGCCAGGATGCGGGCCCGCAGCTTGTCGGCCTGGTCCCACTCGCTGCGCTTCCGAGCCTCATTGCGCTGGAGAAGAAGAGATTGCACCTCCGATGGCGCTTCACGAGGTTCCGTTCCGTGCGGCTCGGCTTTCTCGATGGCTTCCCAGATGGATGGGGAAATGCCCGATTTCGGATCCGGCGAAGTAGTTTCGCCGAGGACGCGCAAGGGGAAACCCTTTCCCGCGAGGAATCGTAGCTCCGCGCGTTCCTTCAGGACGATCACGCTGCCCTTCCCGATGACTCGGCAGGACTGGCGCGCTAGATCGATGATCAATCCGGTATTCTCATCGATTCCAACGACGGGGATTCCCATGGGGATTGAGCGGCGCAGGGTTTCGAAGCGAGATTCGCCCATGAAGCAGCGACTCGTGTCCAACTCCGCGCCTCCCTCGGCGTTGTTCCAATGGGGTACGAAAACCAGGGACAAACCGTATGGTCCCAGCAGGTTCAATCCCTCTTTCCAATGAGGGTCCTCTCCCGCCTTGTAGATCTCATACACCGGCAAGGCCAGGACACCGGCGGCGATGGCCGCGGCGCTGGCAAATCCGAGCGCGGCGCCAAGCCGGTGCCGAGCCATGACAGCTTGCCAGGCCAAGCTTTTCTCGAGCTGACGAACCGCGTAGGAGGGGCTTCCCGGACCGAGAAAGATTAGGTTGGCATCTAGGAGGGGCCGGATAATCTCCATGTCATCCGGGCTGAAAGGGGTCCCTTTCTTCCTGGCCGCAATGATCCTGATCTGAGGTCCGTAGTTTTGAAGGCGCGCGCAGAAATAGTCGGCGACGCGGCCTACCACCCGCGGAGAATTCAGCTCGAACCCCGCTGGTGTCTCGAGGAAGGCCGCGAGCAGAGGAGGTTCGAGATCGTGCGCCAGGGCTTCAAAAATGCGTCCTCCGCTGGCCGTGGTCTCGCCGGACCCAAACAGGGCGATCAGTCCAGGAACGGTGTGGCTAGGGCTCATGGGCGCAGATCCTTGCAGGCCGCGGAGCCGAGGCCCGCGGTCGTCTCCGGCGCAGATTCACTCAAAGAGACTCATTATACCTATCCGCCCAAGCCCCCCCGCCAGGATCAGCCCCCATAGAACCATCCGGTGTCCCACATCACTAGCGGCTTGGCCTTTTCCTGCCGCACCCCTGCTTGGACAATCTCCGCGACGAAAATGGTGTGATCTCCGCGGCGCACGCTGTCGAGCACATGCGCCTCAAGCCAGTAGGGGGTCGCAAGTAGCAGAGGCGCTCCAGTCTGTGGCCCGCGTTCGAAAGAGTACCCATTGATCTTATCTGCGTCTCGCTGGGTGGCTCGAAAGAAAGCGGAGGCGATCTCTTTCTGCTCGCTGGAGAGCACACTCAGACCGAACCCCAGACTGCGCTCGATTAGAGAATGGATGTGACTGTCCGCTTTAACGGCCACCATGATCAAGGGAGGGGAAAAGGAGGCTTGAGAGACCCAGTTGACTGTCCCGGCTGCCATTTCCTCGCCCAACGCGGACCCCAGCACGTACAATCCATAAGTCAGGCTGCGCAGAGCCTTTTTCTTTGCCTCGGTGTCCATAATTGCCTCCCGAACGACGTGAGATCTTGAGGTGGATCAGCCGCTCAAGCCCGAATCGGAGAGAACGCCCGGCGATCTCATTCGGCTATTTTCGGCGGCCGGGCCGCCGTTCCCGCGCACGTCGAGGCCCCATTGAGCCGACAAGGATGAATCGGCCTCGGTCTGGGAATCCCCCAGAGGCCAAGCAAATCCCCAATGTGCCGCGCCGGGGGCATCCAAGCGACGCGCCTCAGCCTCTGCGGATCCCTCAAGGCGGGGGCGGGCGCCTCGCCAGCCCAACAAGCAAGGCTGGCACGATGATACCCCCGGGCGAAGGGTGCGCTCGCCGAGAAGGCCAGGCGGGCGGAAGAGTCCATCAACGCCAGAATTCCTGGGGAGGAATTCCTCGTCCGATCACGGCAGATCTCGGGCTCGTTTGGATGGCGGCCCGCCAGACTCGGAGCTTGACTCATTCAATGACCCACGGCCCCCTGCTGGGAGCGGAGCGCCACGCGCCGTCTAGAGTCTACTGGTGGTCATGGCCAGCTACCCAGCGGCGACCGCAGACGATGAGGGAGGATTTGCCTGACGCCGTATTCTGGTTTCAGTCCGCCTGTGGGCGTCAACCGGGCAACGCGGCGGACTCCAACCCTCGTCTGCGGACTTGCACGGCGCAACTCTGGCATAAACGGGCTATCGGAGGCGGCGAACGGTCTTGTGAGAGTATTCAAAGGAGGCGATGTGAGGTTTGGGGGCATGGGATTGGGGCTGAGCCTGTTGACGTGCGTAGTGAGCCTGATCGTGCTCGTGATTGGCGCTTGGATCTGGTGGAGGATTCTGGCCAAGACCGGGTATGGTGGCCCGCTTGGACTTCTGATGCTCGTGCCCATAGCCAACTTGGTTCTGCTCTTCGTTCTGGCCCTTGGAGAGTGGCCCATCGAAAAAGAGCTGCAACGGTCGGAAGCGGGAAGGTAGTCGGTCGAGATGGCCGAGCCGCGCGGAGATCGGGGCCATCACGAGACCCTCTGGTTCCGCGCTCGCCGCGGAACCCGCTGGGACGCTCTGAGCTGAATCTGAGGGGCCGAGAGGGAAAGACAAGGGCTCCGCGAGATGCCGCCGCGGAGCCCAGTTCACATCCCTTCCGAGGGATGACATTCAGGCTGGGCGTCGGGGATTGCAACCTCGGCATACGGCTGCAGAGTCCGCTGTCCTACGGTTGGACGAACCCCAACAATTCGGCCACAATTGTGGCGTCAGGTCACGCTAGATTCCTGAAATCCGTCGTCCTCCGCCTTCGGCCCGCCAACAGCCGGTAGCTGCCACCGGCCGGACAGCATGCGCCCACTCGCCCCGTAGCGCAACTCGCCCATCGTCCAAGAGCGCCACCGCCGCGATGCACGGCCCCACGAAAAAGGGGCACGGCCTCTCCTGGGCGATCCTTGTGTTGGCGCTGCCAGAATATGGAGGGTGGGATGTAGTCAACGCGAAATCCGCCCGCCGACGTGCCCAACTTGTCCCTTTGCCGCGGCGGCCTACAATCGGAGGCGGAGAGGAGGAACGATGGCCAGAAAGCGGGCGGTCAATTCACGGAAGGCTATCACCTGGGACTCCTACCCCTTTGTCCACTTTGATGTTCACGCCCCAAGGCCGAGAGGTGCCGCGACGCCGCAGAAGGTGGCTCGGTGGATGTGGGGTGAGATGAGGCTAAGGGGGCGACTAAGGCAACGCACCGCAGCGGTTTTCATACGTCAGCAGTTCGGAGCGGAATTCGTCTACAAGAACAGGAATGGCAATCCAGCCCTTCGATCAGATGTCCTCGATGCCTTCCAGGAGGTGACTGGCAAAAAGGTAGTATGGATGCGCGGCAGTCAGACGTGGCGCAGGAGGCGGCCCAATGACCCTCCGGGAAGAATGGTTCGCTAGCGATTGCCGCCCCCGCGGATCCCACAGCGCGCAAACCGTGCCCCTAGCCGGACTTTCGCTATTCGAGGTGAAAAATCAAGAAAGTGGCCGGAATTCTGCATCTTTTTCGCAAAGGTCTGCACCACAAGACTTCGCCTGGGCGCTTGTGATTTCCGGGGGCGGCT
>JBEKXU010000033.1:0-34646 GCA_049511715.1 Anaerolineales bacterium | reverse complement strand
GGAAGGATCGGAGGCAGGATCCAACCTCCCGCGGCAGGAACAAGGCGAACCTCCGCCCTCTTCGCTGAGGAAGATCACCATTGCCTATACTGTCCTCTTTCTCGACTCTTTGCTTTTCCTGGGCGTGGGCGGCCTCAGCCGAATGGTCTCCGACGGGGTGATCATCTTCTATCAAGCCGATAAGACCAGCCTGCTGGGTTCCTGGTTCTCCCGCCTGGCCAGGAATTCCTCCCAGCTGCCGGTGACCAGCTACGTCCACAAAGCCCAGGCGATCCTCCTGCGGGTGGAAATCCCTTATGTCATCGCCGGTTTCGTCATCGGCGCCCTGGCCTGGATCTTCCTGTGGTATTCCCGTAAACGGGCGAGGTCGGGCCGAACCTCATCCCGCCGCGGTCCTGGCCAAGTCTTCCTCAACCCCTGGGTGCTCGGCGCCGGATGTCTGCTCGGTTTCACCACTTCCATCCGCGTGGCCGGGCCGTACGCCGGCGTGATCGTGCTGATCTATGCGTTCTACAAATCCTGGAGGAAGGCTCTTCTTCTTATCGTCCCCTACACCCTCAGCGCCCTGCTCATCTGCTACCTCACCTGGCCTTATCTCTGGGGCGATGCGGTCCAGCGCCTCATTGCCAGCGCCACCCTGATGTCTCATTATCCCTATCCTGGGCCCCTCATCTTCGCGGGAGTCATGTATCCCGCAACCCAAGTGCCGGGGTACGTTTTGCCGGCTCTGATGGCGATCCAGCTTACGGAGGTCGTGCCCGTCCTGTTCTTCTTCGGCTTGGTGCTTTCGGCTTGGAATTTCCTCCGGGGCTACCAGCGGGAACCCTTCGCCCTCACCATCCTGTGGTTTGTCGTTCCTTTGGCGGCCATCATCCTCGACAAGAGCGTGGTCTATGACAACTTCCGCCAGGAGTTGTTCCTCGTGCCTCCCGTCTTTATCATGGGGGGAATAGCCCTCGAGGCGCTATTCTCCAGGATCAAGAGGGACTTCCTCAAAGCTCTCGTGCTGGCGCTGGCGATTCTTCCCGGTCTTTATGCCAATGTAACCCTTCAGCCGTACCAGTATATCTACTACAACAGTTTTGTCGGGGGTGTGACGGGGGCCTCCGGCCGCTTCGAATCAGATTACTGGAGCACTTCGTATCGTGAGGCGGCCCAGTACGTGAACCGGATAGCCCCGGCCGACGCCACCATTGCGGTCTCTGACCCGGTTCCCGTCTTCAAGGATTATGCCCGGCCGGATTTGAATATCTCGTCGCTGTCGGGCCTAAAGCCCAACCTCCATTATGATTTTGTCGTGCTCCACGGAGATGAAGATGTGTGTCGTTCGATCCCCCCGGCGAAGACCATCGTGCGGGAGGGAGTCGTTCTGGCCGTGATCAAAGCCCCTCCTTTAACCGTCGAGGGATGTCCCTAGTCTCGCGGAAGGCCCGGCTGGTCGGCGGATGGCAGCAGAAGATCCGGTTCGAGCTTTTCCGCAAGTCTCCCTTTGCTTCCAACCTCGGCTCGCATTCGCCGCCGCCCTCCTACCGCGGGTTCTTCGCCAGGCTTGCGGCGCAGGGTGAAACGTCGGCAGCCTGTCGCCTGCGATGGCATGAACGCAGCAGCGCTTCACCCTCCCGGCCCCACATTCCGCCAGGGGAGGTGACAGAACCTGATCGGGGAAGCGTTTGGCAACCCGTCTGTCCTCCCGGTCGGGAGGCACATGGCAGTGCCATCGGAATGGATGTCCTGCGAGGACTTGCTTGTGGCTGCGCTGAAAAACCCGCCGGGATCTGAGATCTTCGCAGAGCCGAATGGATTATGAGAGAGGCGTCTTCGCGCTGGGGCTTGACAAATAGAACGGGCGTTCTATATAATCACCTCACTGCCCCTGCAGGTTCATCACCCCGCGGGGCAGGGGAGGAACCATGGCGCAGGTTTCGGCCGCTTTGGGCAGCCCCTTGCGGATCGCGCAGGATCCCGCGCCCGCGATCCTTGGCAAACTGACCATCCGGGAACGGGAAGTGCTGGACCTGATCCTGGCCGGACAGTCCAATCGCCAGATCGCTCAGCGGCTTTTTCTCTCGCCCGAGACCGTGAAGACCCACGTCCGCCACATCTTGGCCAAGACCGGAGCCACCCGCAAAGTTCAGCTCCGCACCATGCTCCAAACGCAGGGGCGGGCATAACCTGCAAGTCCCTCCGTCCCGGCCGGCCTCGGGCGCACCTCTCTGTCACGGCAATCGCCACAGCTCAAAATCCTTGAAGGCAACCGTCAGCAGGCTGCTCTGGGCCGTGCCAGCAAACAACCCGACCTGCCCGCTGGTCAGGAGGGTGTCCACGTAGGAGAAGGTCATCTGGTTGTTGGCGTAGAAGCTGAATCGAGCGCCGGAAACGCGCAGGCCGATCTGGTTCTGGGCGGGAGCTCCGGTCAGGAGGGACTGAGTAGACTGCCAACCACTGGCCCCCTCCAGCTCCCGGCCATGGTAGCGCTCGAATCTCAACTCACCGTCACAGGTGAAGGCCGCCCGATACTGGTACAACGGGGAGGCGCGGAAGACGAATCCGAATTCATTCTTGGCGGCGTCGCACAGCGAGGTGTCCACCATCGCCTGCAGGTAAAGGTTGGAAGGGACCGGCTGGGCATAAAGGGAAACCAGCGAGGTCTGGGGCTGCCGGAGGCCGATGACCAGGCTGTCCTCGAACAAGGAAATGGCCCCGGACGCGCCGTTGGCCACACCCCAGTTTCCCGAATTCCCCCCAAAGGATTCCTTGAGCAGCAGAGTTCCGAGGTCGGAAGGGAGAGCGGGCGTTGCGGTCGGGGAGGGGGTCGAGGTCGAGGTGGCTGTGGCGGTCGCGGCCAGGGTCGGAAGGAGGGCCTGCAGCGGAATGCTTGGCGCCGTGACCGGGGTCGGCTCGGGCGCGGGGGTCGAGGTGGCGGGCGCGATGCTGCAGGCCGCCAGCAGAAGGCCGGCCGCCAGAGACAGGAGAAGTCTGCTCGGCCGAAGGAAGTTTGGCATCAGGGAAGGTTCCAGTAGGCAAGCTGGCTGAAGGCCACGCTGAAGTTGGGCGTGCTGATCGAGGCCAGGAACACGCCGAAGCGGCCGCCGCTGTAGGAACTGTCCTGCACTTCGCCGAGCAGATTGCCGTTGGCATACAGCGAGAGCTGGTTGCCCTTGGCGAGGAACCCCAGCCGATTGGTCTGGCCGGGACCGGAAAGGATGAACGAGCTTTGGGACCAATCCCGGAGAGCCGTGAAGTTTTTCCCATCCCATTTGCGCAGCGAGTAGCGGCCATCGCAAGAAAATCCAAACAAGTACCCCTGGGTCAGGCTGGGCGCCCGAACGACCAGCCCGTAGCGGTCCAACCCGTGACAGGGTCCGACCGCGGCGGTCCCTTCCAGGTAGAAGTCGGTCAGCTTCGGAGTGTCCAACCTCCACCAATCGCTGTCGCTTTGGTCGGCCGCCGGCACGCTGAGAACGAGCTTCCCGCCGCTGATCGCGGCCTGTGGGTTGCCGCCGGACAGGTCCCAACCGGTGCTGTCCTGGAAGGTGTCTTGCCAATCCGGCTTTCCCAGGGTCTGGCTCGGATCGCTGGGGGGAGGAGTGAGGCTGGGCACCGCGGTCAAGGTGGGGGTGGGGGTGGGCGTGAGCGTGATCTGGGCGGAGGGGGCGGCCGGGGCGGGCCCCGACGCGCTGGGGGGAGGAGTGAGGCTGGGCACCGCGGTCAGCAGCCTGGCCACCTGGGAAGCGACATTGGGAGATGGGAGGGGTGTCGGGCCGGCGCTGAGGTTACAGGCCAGGCCGGCCAAGAGGAGGGCCACGAGGATCAAAGCGCTCCGCATCTGTGGCATGCTCGCCTTCCTTTCTGCTTGCCCGCAAGAGCCGCGTCGCGAGCCATCGGCCGAGGGCACCGCTTCGATGCTAACACCGATTGTCCCCAGGCAATCTCAGCTCGACCAGCGGCTAGGCGGCAGCGGGTTGCGAGGGACCCGTGGTCCCGAGGGATCTTCTCGAGCCAGCCGGGTCGGCTTTGGCCTGAGGCGGCCCAAGGAGTCCGGGGGAAAAGATATGGATTGGAGGCAGATGAGTGAGGGCCGCCGGGATCGATTATGATGATTCCGGTGGGGTTGATTTTTGTTGGTGGGTAGTCGGGAAGGACAAGGTCCTTGTTGCTAGTGTTCGGAGAGAAAGCCATCATGGACATCATCAAGGTCTCAGCCCAGTCGCGCACAACCGCGGTGGCAGGGGCAATCGCCGGGGTCATCCGGGAACAGAAGCATGCTGAGGTCCAGGCCATTGGTGCCGGTGCGGTCAATCAGGCGCTCAAGGCGTGCGCCATCGCCAGGGGCTACCTTCAGGGGGACAACCTCGATGTGGTCTGCATCCCCTCCTTCACGGAGGTAGTGATCGACGGAAAGGAGCGGACCGCGATCCGCATCCTGGTCGAGCCCCGCTAGACGTCGGCGCCCCGCTCGCCGGGAGAAAAGAGACCTCAGGCGCGCGGGGCCGACAGCAAGCTGATCTCGACCGCCAGACGAGGGCTGACGTTGTGCTCGATCTGACGTTGGGCCTCGAGCAGCGCCTGCAGCCACACCTCACTCTGGTCCAAGGAAACCCGCCCAGCGAGCCCTCGGATTTCTTCCTCGTAGTCCAGATTGGCCACCGGCAGGTCCGGGGCCGAGAGGCAGAGCAGAAGATCGCGCGTCAGGCTCGCCCAAAGGTCGAGGGCCTGGACGATCCGCTCCTTGGCCGTCCGGTCCTTGTCTGCGGAGAGTTCCTCGGCCAGGGCGAAGCGCTCGCGGCGGCTCTGGCCAGGGATGCGGGCCCACTCCTGCGATCGTTGCGCGCGGAGCGCCGTCGCCTGCGGGTCCTGGATCTGACTCACGGCCCACCCCAGGCGGCCGCAGGAAAGGCGCGCCCAGAGTTCCGCCTGCTCTGGGGGCAAGCCCCATTGCCCTCGCAAGGCGGAGGCGACCGTTGAGGTCGGGATCGGCCGCAGGTGAAACAGCCGGCAGCGGGACACAATGGTCGGCAGCAATTCTTCGGCGCTGGGCGCGGTGAGCAGGAGCACAACATCCGGCGCCGGCTCCTCGAGAGTCTTCAGGAGGGCATTGGCTGCGCTGGAGGTGGCGAGCTGAAAGTTGAGGAGCAGGGCAATCTTGAAGCGGGCTTCCCGAGGACGCAGAGACAAGGCGTGGATCAAGTCCCGGGCCGCTTCGACCCGGATGGCTTCGTTCGGCCGCGGAGACTGAAGCCGATGCAGATCGGGGTGAGTCTGGTCGCGGAGGCCCCGGCAGGAACGGCAGGCTCCGCAGGATTCCCCCGGCGTCGGCGGGTGGAGGCAGTTCAAGGCCTGAGCGAAGGCCATGGCCAACGTGCGCTTCCCGATTCCGGGAGGACCGAGGAAAAGATACGCATGGGCTGGAGCCCCCGTTGCCGCGTCCTTCCTCAGCGCTTCAACGGCCCATTCGTGTCCGACAACCTTCCAGGTCATGGAGGAGATTCTACTCGCTGCAGCCTGAGCCACAAGCTCCTCGGCCCGGTCCGGTGCCTGGGGCCATATCCTGAGCAATTTCCGCATCAGGAATAGAGTCAGAAGGACGGCCTTGCAAGAATTCTGTCAAACCGGCAGATGGTGGCGAAATCAGCCAAAATCGTGTAGAGTTGTACCGGAACGCACTTTGCAGGCATCCTCCCAGACCCTCAGAAAGGAGCACGTGAAAAATGGCGAAAGGACTTAGCAAGGCCGAGTTTATCTCCAAACTTTCGGAGGCAACCGGGCTGACCAAGAAAGAAACCACCTCTTATTTGGAGGCCATTGAGTCCCTGGTAAAAACCGAGCTTAAGCACAAGGGTGAGGTGACAGTTCCGGGGCTTTTCCGGGCGAAAGTCGCGGTACGCCCGGCCACCGCGGAAAGGGAAGGCATCAACCCATTCACCAAGCAGAAGATCATCATCAAGGCCAAGCCGGAGCGGCGGGTGGTGAAAGCCGCGGCGGTCAAGGCGCTCAAGGATTCCATCTAGCCGCCTGGGTCCTGAGCCGGATCTCCAAACGGCCGGAATCCTGGCACCCTGAGGGCGCTGGGTGAAGTACTCTTTGGCCGGCCCGAAAAAGGAGAGCAAGGCCAGACCGGAGCCTCAACCCGGCCTGGCCTTTTGATTCGGGATGCTGGTTGCGACAGCCCGATTCTTGAGGGGCCTCCGGAATCCCCGTGAGGGATTCCTCCTTGGCAGGGCCGTCTTGACCCTGAGCCCGCCCTGGGGTACGAATCCAATATGTCTTGAGGGTTGCGGGCGCCCTCGCCGCAGGGAACTTCGGCCTGGCGGGCCCTCGGGCGCCCATGGCTGATGGATAAGGGCCGCGAGGTATGGGAGTCGGGCTTCCACCTTGAGGAAATCCAATCTGCCCAGGGGACAATGGGAACGAGAGGCAGGGCGCCGCCATGCCGGCGAGGCGGGCGAAGAACGCTGCGCGAACTGGGGCCGCCGGCCATCATGGCACTGGCCCACTGCCCGGAAGGCGTTCGGGCCGGAGGGATGGGCCGATCCATTCGCCTCGGACTGGCCCTGTGCCCAGCTCCTGAATGACTTCGGGCCGACGCTAGAGGAAGGATTGAGGGCTTTCCCGCAGTTCGGGGACCTTATGCTGGACGGCGCGCTGGGGCCGTGGGCAACCGCGCGGCGTCATTTTGTGGCTGCCCGGGAGGGTCAGGGATGAATCCCGCCAGGCGGTCGGCCGGCCGGCGAAGCCTATGGGGCAAGGCTGTGCCCGCCGTCCTGATCTTTCTTGGGTTGATTCTGCTGGCGCTGGTGGCCAGCCTGATTTACGTCCTGGTGCGGGGGTAGGGCGGGATCAGCTCTGAGGCCGCGGGCAGGGGGGGCGGCCGGGTTATAGGGAGGCAACATGGATGTGACACGCTTTCTTCCGTTCGTAACGACCCTCGTGACCCTCACCTTTGCGGGTCTGGTGATTGCTCGCTACAGCTCGAGAGGAGGGACCCACAACCTTTTGTGGGGTATCGGACTGCTGTGGTATGCCCTGGGCACGGGCTGTGAGGCCTTCCTGAGCTTGGCCTACAGCCCTTGGGTGCTCCAGGCCTGGTACCTGGCCGGAGCAATGCTCACCGCGGCTTGGCTCGGCCAGGGGACCTTGTTTCTTCTGATTCGGCGGCGCTGGCTCACCCGGGGGACGCTCGTCCTGCTTGTACTTGCTTCCGCCGGGGCCGCCCTGGTCCTCTTCATCTCGCCGGTGAACGCGGGAACCTATCAGGTGTCCTTGCCAGCCTCCGGCCAGTACAGCCAGTTGCTGACGCGCCCGCCCGGCCTGATCGCCCTGACCATTGTCCTGAACCTGTATGGGACGATCCTGCTCGTGGGCGGCGCGCTTCTCTCCGCTTGGCTGTTCTGGAGGAAGCAAATTCTGGCCAATCGGGTGCTGGGCAACATCCTCATTGCCGTAGGCGCTCTTTCCCCCGCTCTGGCCGGAACCTTTCTCACGCTGGGCCTCGTCGATTGGATGTACGGTGGTGAGCTGGTGGGCAGCGTCGTCATGTATCTGGGGTTCCTGCTGGCGACTTTTGCCGCCCCTGCGCGCCATTCGGCCTAGGAGGCGCCGCTTTCCGCCCGGCGTTGGTCCGGGTCGGCGGTCCCTCCGCCGCGGGGGTTCAGGCCATTTGGCCGGGATGGCCAGCCTCGTCGATCGCCGGCCTCAGGCCCGGGGTTGGCGTGAGGGCAAGGAGGCGATTGTATAATCGCCCGCATGCCCAAGACCCCGCCCGTTATCTATCTCTTTTATGGAACGGATGACCTTGCGCTCTCCAAGGCCCTGGCTCAGATTCGCTCCTCGATGGGGGAAGCGGGCCTGGCAGAACTCAACCTGACCCGTTTCCAAGGGCGGAACCTGCCGCTGGCCGATCTGCAGGCGGCCTGCTTGGCCGCCCCCTTCTTGCTCCGGCGCCGGCTTGTGATCGTGGAGGGCTGGCTCCTGGATCGGACCCGAAAGGCCGGGTCCGTGGCGTCGGAGGGAGAGGCCCCTGTTGAGGGGGAAGGCGCCAGTGCGGGAAAGTCGGCCCTCGAAGAAAAGGCCCCGGGGGATGAGGAGACAGCGCCGGCAGCGGAGTCTCCTTCCGGGGATTGGGGAGCCATAGGCACCTTGCTGGATCAAATCCCCGACACCACGGCCCTGGTTTTCCTGGAGAGAGGGGCGCTGCGCCAGGACCATCGTGTCCTGCGCTGGTGCCAGGAGCACGAAAATCGGGCGCTGGTGAGGCGCTTCGACTTGCCCCAAGGCGCGGGCCTTTCCGTCTGGGTCACGCAACGTGCGGAGGCCCTGGACGGAAAGATGGAACCCCAGGCCGCCCGACTGCTCGCCTCCCTGGTCGGCGAGGACCCTCACCTCCTGGATCACGAGGTGCAAAAGCTCCTGGCGTACGTCAACTACAGTCGACCGGTCCGGCCCGAGGATGTGGAAGCGGTCACCCCGGAAAGCCTGCAACTGGACATTTTCGCGATGGTGGATGCCCTGGGGCAGCGGGACAGCCAGAAAGCCGTGGATCTCCTGCATGATCTCTTGGTCAAGCGGCGGCCCGAGTCCGTGCTCGGGATGGTGGTGCGTCAATTTCGCCTGCTGATTCAGGTCCGGGAGGGACTGGATGGGCACCGTTCCGCCAGGGAGCTTTCGGCGGAGCTCAGGCTGGCTGAATGGCTGACGGACCGACTCATCCGCCAGGCGCGCGGCTTTTCGCTGGAGACCCTGGAGGCCATTTACCGCAAGCTGGCGGACCTGGACGAGGCGCTGAAAACGAGTCGGGTCAAGGCGGAAACAGGCTTCGACCTGCTGGTCGAGGAAGTGACCGGGGCTCCGGGGCGATCGACGGCCTAAGCTCCAGGCCGGACCGCGGGTCTGAAAAGGGAATAAGAAACGGGTACCCAAGGTCCAAAGGGTACCCGTTCTGCTTTTCCGAGGGCCGGGGCGCTAGGGGACCGGCGCCGCTTCCACTTTCTTGACCGGCTCAGCCTCCAGGCGCTGGAAGATGATTCCCTCCACATCGTTGCGATCGACCAGGACGGTATCTGCCGACTTGAAATCCCCTTTGAGGATTCGTAGCGACAGCGGCGACTCCACGTGCTTCTGCAGGGCGCGGCGCAGAGGCCGGGCCCCGAAGGAGGGGTCAAATCCCTCCCTGGCAAGCCATTGGCGCGCGGCTTCGGTCAGGCTCACGTTGAGGCCCGTCTCCGCAAGCCGTGTGGCGATTTCCTTCATCTGCAAGTCGACGATCCGCTCCATGTCTTCGAGCTTCAGCGGCGAGAAAATGATGATCTCGTCGATGCGGTTGAGAAACTCGGGACGGAAGGTGGACTTGAGCGCCTCCTCGATCTTGGCGTGGCTGCTGTCCAGTTCGCCGTCCTCGCCGCGCCGGCGGAAGCCCAGCGAGCCCGAACGTTTGACAAACTCGGTCCCGAGGTTGCTGGTCATGATCAGGACCGTGTTGCGGAAGTCCACCGCCCGGCCCTGGCCGTCGGTCATGCGGCCGTCTTCCAGAATCTGCAGCAGGGCGTTCCAGACGTCCGGATGGGCTTTCTCGATCTCATCGAAGAGCACGACCCGGTAGGGCCGCCGCCGCACGGCCTCGGTGAGTTGGCCGCCCTCTTCGTAGCCCACATACCCGGGGGGCGCGCCAAACATGCGGCTGACCGTGTGCTGCTCCCGGTACTCGGACATGTCGATGCGCACCAGGGAATCCTCGTCATCGAAGAGGAACTGCGCCAGGGTTTTGGCCAGCTCGGTCTTGCCCACTCCGGAGGAGCCCAGGAAAATAAAGGAACCGATGGGACGCCGCGGGTCCTTGAGCCCGGATCGGGAGCGCCGGATCGCGTCCGACAGGGCGTGGATGGCCTCGTCCTGTCCCACAATCCGTTCGTGCAGGCGATCCTCCATCTGCAGCAGCTTGTCGGCCTCGGTCTCCATCATCTGCGTGACGGGGATGCCCGTCCACTGCGCAACCACCTCGGCGATGTCGTTCTCGTCCACGACTTCATCCAGGCGGTGCTCAGACTCCCACGTGTTGCGCTTTTCGTTGAACTCCGACTCCAGCCGGATGCGCTCGGCTTTCTTTTGGGCCGCGTGCTCATAGTCCCGCACCAGCCCCGCCTGCTCCTCCTCCGCCTGCAGGCGGGTGATTTCGGCCTTCAGCCCCTTCAAATCGGGAGGCAGGGAGTAGAGCGCCAGCCGCAGCTTGGCGGCCGCCTCGTCAATCAGGTCGATCGCCTTGTCGGGAAGGCGGCGATCGGTGACGTAGCGAGAGGAAAGCCGCGCGGCGGCCACGAGGGCTTCGTCGGAGAAATGCACCTTGTGGTGCGCCTCATAGCGATCGCGGAGCCCCCGCAGCATCTCGATCGTTTCCTGTACGTCGGGTTCGTCCACATACACGGGAGCGAACCTTCGCTCCAGGGCGGCGTCCTTCTCGATGTACTTGTGATATTCGTCGAGGGTGGTGGCGCCCACGCACTGCAGCTCGCCTCGAGCCAAGGCCGGCTTGAGCATGTTGGAGGCGTCCAGGGCGCCCTGGGCGGCGCCGGCACCGACCACGGTATGCAGCTCGTCGATGAAGAGGATGATCTCGCCGCTGGCCCGCTGGATCTCCTCGATCGCTGCCTTCAGGCGCTCCTCAAACTCGCCACGGAAGCGCGAGCCGGCGATCATGGCACTCAGGTCCAGCGCCACGACCCGCTTGCCCATCAGGATTTCAGGGACGTCGTTGGTGGCGATCTTTTGGGCCAGCCCCTCGACAATGGCGGTCTTGCCCACCCCGGCCTCGCCAATCAGAACCGGGTTGTTCTTGGTGCGCCGCGAGAGAATCTGAATCACCCGCAGGATCTCACTGTCGCGGCCGATCACCGGGTCGAGCTTGCCCTCCTTGGCCATCTGAGTCAGGTCCCGCGAGTACTTTTCCAGGGTGCGGTAGCGGGACTCGGCCTGCGGATCGGTCACCCGCTGGCCGCCGCGAATGTCCTTGATGGTGTCGAGAACCCGCTCTTTGGTGATGCCGGCCTCGGTCAGGGCGCGCGAGGCGGGGGTGTTGTGCTCGGAAACGATGGCCAGGAAAATATGCTCGGTGGAGATGTACTCGTCGTGCAGGCGGTTGGCCTCTTCGTTGGCCAGATCGACAATCCGCTTGACCCGCGGGGTGATAAAGATCTGACCGGTCCCGCCGCCATAGATGCTCGCCTTCGGGCTGCCCCGCAGGATGGAATCAATCCGCTGACCCAGGAGGTCGGAGTTGACACTGAGGCGCTCGAGAATCTGGGGGATGACCCCCTCCGGCTGCTCCAGGAGCGCCAGCAGAAGGTGCTCCGTGTCGATTTGGTTGTGCCCGTACCTCTGAATAATCTCGGCCGCGCGCTGGGCGGCGTCCTGCGCGCGCTCCGTGAATCGGTCGAATCGCATCATGGAATTACTCCTCAGATTGCCTGCCTGGCACCTGGTCGGCAGGCCGTCGGACCTCTAATTGCGATTATAGTACACCGACTTTGTTTGATTTTCGTCCGAATCCGGGAGGCGGCGCCTTAGAAGGAGCGAAGTTCGCCGTCCTTCGGCCCTCCCTTGCCGGTCGGCTGTACCGTACCGCCCGGTTCCTGCGTGAGCTCTGTGCCTCGAAACGGGCCTGAGCCGACCGGGTTAAGGGCCGCCTCTTGATCCGGCATTGCAAGATTCTCTCCAAGAGCCTGTGCGTGACCACCCCGGAGGAAACCGGGGGCTGCTTGCCCCGTCGCCGGCTCGCTACTCCCACTCGATGGTCGCAGGCGGCTTGGTGGTTATGTCGAAGACCACCCGATTCACCCCAGCCACCTCGTTCACGATCCGGTGGGCCACATGGTCCAGGATCTCGCTCGGGATCCTCACCCAGTCGGCGGTCATGAAATCCTGGGTGGAAACGGCCCGCAGCGCAACCACTTCCTCGTACGTGCGGCCGTCCCCCATCACCCCGACGGATCGCACCGGCAGCAGTACGGCGAAGGCCTGGGCAGTCGCCGGGCCCAGGAGGCCGGCGAGTTCGAGTTCGCTCGTGAAAATGTGGTCGGCCGCCCGGAGCCGTTCCAGGCGTTCCCCGGTGACCGCCCCGAGGCAGCGGACGGCCAGCCCGGGGCCCGGAAAGGGTTGCCTCCAGATCAGTTGCGGTGCCAGGCCGATTTCCTGCCCCACCCGCCGCACCTCGTCCTTGAAGAGGTAGCGCAGCGGTTCCACCAACTCGAGGCGGATGTCCGCCGGGAGCCCCCCGACGTTGTGGTGGGTCTTGATGCGGGCGGCCGCCCGCCGCTCGGGCGCGCGCGATTCGATGACATCGGGATAGATGGTTCCCTGCACCAGGTAACGCGCCGGACGAGGGAGCCGCGCCGCCTCGCGCTCGAAGACGCGGATGAAGGTTTCGCCGACCGCCGCGCGCTTCCCTTCCGGCTCTTCCATGCCCGCCAAGGCCTGCAGGAACTCCCGGCGCGCGTCCACCCAGCGGACTTGCGCCCCCAGGGATTGGCGAAGCCCGGACAGGACCTGGTCTGCCTCGCCCAGGCGCAGCAGCCCGTTGTCGACGAACAGGCAGGTGAGTTGATCCCCCACCGCTTGATGGACCAGAGCGGCCGCGACCGTGGAATCCACTCCGCCGCTCACGGCGGCCAGGACCGGCTCAGCCCCGACCTGGGAGCGAATGCGTTCCAGCGCCTGGCGGGCGATCGAAGCGGGCGTCCACTCCCGCCCGATCCCCGCGGCTTCCAGGAACGCCTCCAGGATTTCCGTCCCGTGCTCGGTGTGAGCCACCTCCGGGTGGAATTGAAGTGCGTAGAGATGCCGTTCCGGGTTCTCCATGGCGGCGACGGGGCAGGTGGAGCTGGAGGCAACGGCCCGAAAGCCCTCCGGGATCCGTTCCACCTGGTCCCCGTGGCTCATCCAAACCTCCAGGGCCTGGGGGAGCGATTTGGGGAATAGCTGCGATTCGCCCTGGCGCACAACCGTCATGCGGCCGTACTCGCGGCGCGGGGAGGCTCGGACGTCCCCTCCCAAAGCCTGGGCCATCAGTTGCATTCCATAGCAAATCCCCAGGACCGGCAGATGGCTTTCGAGCACGTAGTCTGGCAGGCGGGGAGCCCCCGGCGTGACGACGGACCCTGGCCCTCCGGAGAGGACGAAAGCCTGGGGACGGAGCGCCCGGACCGTTTCGGCCGGAACATTGTACGCGAACAGCTCGCAGTAGGCGCCCAGTTCGCGCAACCGCCGGGCGATCAGCTGCGAGTACTGGGAGCCAAAGTCAAGGATGACGAGGGTGTCCAAGGAGAGCCGCTAGGGTTCGGAAAAGACGATCCGCCCCTCGCTCATATCCACTATGACCGCGAGGGACTCGATCGGCACATGCAAGGCGGCCAGCACGGCCCGGCCGCCCTCGAACGTCTTCTCAATGATCGCCCCGATGCCCACCACGGTCGCCCCGGCGGCTGCGGCCAGACGAGCCAGGCCGAGGATGGTCTGACCCGAGGCGAGAAAGTCGTCGATGATCAGGATGCGTTCGTGCTGGCTGAGATACTCCGGCGACACGATGAGTTCTACGGTCCCTCCCCGGGTGTGGGAAGGGGCCAGCGTCAGGAACACCTGGTCCGGCATGGTGATGGGCTTGGACTTGCGGGCAAAGACGAGGGGGATGCCCAAGTGCCGTGCGGTGGTGAGCGCCGGGGCGATTCCTGAGATCTCCGCGGTCAGGACCTTCGTGGCGCCGGCCCCCGCAAGACGGGCCGCGAGTTCACGCCCGCACTCGTCGAGCAGGACCGGATCGACCTGGTGGTTGAGGAAGCTGTCGACCTTAAGGATTCCATTCCCGAGATTCCTGCCCTCGGTCAGAATCCTTCGTTGGAGAGCGTCCATTCTTCCGCCTCCTGGGGAGGGATTGCGCCGCAGCACCGGATGCGAGCCTGCGAGTATAGCACGCGGATTCAACTTCCGTTGAGAATGGGGAAACGCTAGGGTTGTTATAATGCCACCGGTCCGCATTGGAAGGCTCGTGGATGGCTTGAACCGTCGAAAGGCGGATGAAAAATCGGCCTCGTAGAAGTTGCTCCAGGATGATCCGGGAGGTTGCCGTTTCAGCATGCCCGGAACGGGGCCCGTCAGGAGGATCAATGCGTCGGGACTTCTTGCTGGGAGCGGGCCCGTTGCTTGCCCTGGTGCTTTGTGCCTGCGGTCCGGCGGCTCCGGCCGCACCGCCTCCCACCCTCACCCAGTCCTCCGACCAGCAAGCCACGGCTTTTTTTCAGACACTCAATGCGCCGACCCCTACCAGCACTCTTTCGGCGACCTCCTCCGGGCCGACGGATACTCCGCTTCCGAGCGCTACGCCACCCAGCGTTGCCACGACGGCTCCCACGCAGCCGCCTCTGCCCGCGGCGCCCACGGGGGTTGGCGGGTGCACGCTGATGGTCTCCTTTGTGTCTGACGTGACTGTCCCGGACGGCACTCAGATGAATCCCGGTCAGAAATTCACCAAAGTCTGGCAACTGCAAAATATTGGCACCTGCGCCTGGACCACGGACTACAAGGTCGTCTTCGACATGGGCACGTCGATGAAGGCCGATCTCAGCCAATCGCTGAGCCATCCGGCGGCCCCCGGGGCCACGATCACGATTGCCATTGCCATGACCGCACCCGAGCAGGCGGGATCCTACAAAGGCGACTGGTTGCTCAGCGACCCTCAGGGGACCAGGTTTGGAACGGATCTGAGCGGGAAGGTCCCCTTCTGGGTGCAAATCGTGGTGGGCACCACTCCCACGCCTAGCCCTAGCGCAACCCCGTGAGAAGGGACCGAGCTGGGGACCGGGGGAATGTCGGCCGGATCCCTGGGGCTGTCCAAGACTTGTGGTCGAGCAGGAGCGGAGCTAGCGACGCTGGGTAACCTTCGCGAGCGCGCTGGATAGGAGGCGCCAGAGTAGGAACAACCTCCGGAGGAAACACGCCATCCCTTTCCTCCGCTCACCCCGGCGCAAAGCCTTCTTCCTGCGGTCTTCTTGTTCCTAGATGTCTGGGTGCTAGGGGCCCCTGCTTCGTCCTCACTCAACGGGTCTTTCTTCACTTCTAAAAAGCCGGTCGGGCTGCAGAATCAAAGTCGAAAGGCGCAACGCGCCCTTCGACTTTTTGGTACGCCCAGGATGAATGTTGACTTGGGAGGTGAGGGCCCTCTCTCGTGGCGGATGGCACCCTGGGCCTGCGGCAAGGGCAGGCTAACCATGGCCAAGGGGAAACCCGTTTTGAGCCCATGGGTCAGAAGGCGTCGTTGTGAGGCGAGGCCCCCGGCCCGATGCCCCGGGGCTTCTGCCAAGAGTGGTTTAGGCGTGACAGAAGAACGATGAGACTCCGAGCGGCTGGGAGACCAGGGCGTGATTGGGGTGCTCGGACCCGTTGTCGCCCGTGATGGCGCGAACCGGCCAGGAGGTCAAGCGTTGGCAGAGGACCTGAGCCGTGGCTTGGGCCGTCTTGTCCTCCAACTTGGTAACGAGGGCAAAGCGGGTCATGTGATCCAGCGGGACGCTTAAAGCCTGACCGCGGGGTAGAGTAACGAGTCGGTTCCCCAATGATCAGGCTGGGACCGCTCTTGGGCCTCCGGGGGCCGCTGGCCAATGAAAACGCGGTGGGGGTGGGGGTTTTCTAGGCTTGGCGCCCATGCAGGTGGGTGCGGTGCTTTTTCTCCCGGCGCAGTTAGCCCCACAGTTTCTCCCACGGCCCACTGGGGTCGGTTGTTGGCCTAGAGGCGACAGGTAAGTAAAGCGGTAGATCGTCTCATGGCTGACGAAGGGCCCTCCATTTTCCCGGCTCAAGCGCCCAGCAATGGCTTCCGGCGACCAACCATGCTCCAGGCTCAGGATCCCATACCGTCTCAGGACTCATTCTCCGAGCTTAGACCGGGGCGACAGGCCCGGCGTCGCTGCCGGTACTGGCGCTCGGCCAAGTCTGGAAGGTAGCCAACCCCAGTTCCATTGCGGCACGGCTCCCGGCTCAAGGTCGACTTGCTCCGCCCCAGGCTCCAGGCGATCTCAGCCAGGCTGAGGCCCTCCTGGGGATCCCTTGGCAAATGCACAACCGTTCCTCGCTCGTCAAATGTTTGTATTTGGGCATGGGCCGGCCTGCCAGCCCAGGGGAGGCAACCCTATTGTCTCAAGAGCGTTGCACGAGAATGTGAACTCAGGCATGGCGGAAGGTGCGTAGGCCGAGGATATAATCAAGCCGCCTTGGGAGGCGCGGTGCGGCGTCGTTTTGGTCTATGGGTTGCTCCCCTATCGAACCTGCGGCCCGCAGATGGGATCGTGGTGCTTCTGTTGCTCGCGGTGCTGGGCTTCGGGGTCCACTTGGCCTCCAGCGCACCCCCGACCATCTCCGGGCCCGTGATCCGTCTGAATCCCTCGGCGTTGCCCTATTACGCGGCGCTTTCATTCTTGCGCATGTTGGGCGCGTACGTGCTCTCGATGGTCTTCAGCTTGGTCTATGGATATGTCGCCGCGCGCGTCCCAGGGGCGGAACGCCTGTTGATGCCCGTGCTGGACATTCTCCAGTCGGTCCCGATCCTTTCCTATCTGCCGGTCGTGTTGCTCAGCCTGACAGCCGTGTTGCCTGTGGCGCTGGCGGTCGAGATCTCGGCCGTCCTTCTGATCTTCACCTCGCAAGCCTGGAACCTTACCTTTAGTTTTTATCAGGCCTTGCGGACGGAACCGGACGAGTTGCGCGAGGCCACCAGCGTTTTCCGTCTGGGGGCTTGGTTGCGGCTGAGTACGCTGGAGCTCCCGTTTGCGACCGGCGGTCTGGTGTGGAACACCATGATGAGCTGGGCAGGCGGCTGGTTTTTTTTGATGGCGGCCGAGACCTTCCGGGTGGGGACGCGCGACTTCCGGCTTCCCGGGCTGGGCTCGTACCTGCAGACCGCGGCGGATCAGGGGAACGTGCCCCAGATCCTCCTCGCCCTGGCAACGCTGGTGGCCTTGATCGTCGCGCTGGACCAGATGGTCTGGCGCCCGCTGCTGGTGTGGGCGGACCGCTTCAAGCTGGACACGGTCGAGGGAGAGGAGAGTGCGGAATCCTGGTTCTACGATTTGCTCAGCCGGTCGAGCCTGGTGGAGTTCTTCGGTCGGCGGATCTGGGGCCCCGCGGCCGAACGGGTCGATACCCTCCTGGCGCGCCCGAGGGTGCGCCCGAGCAAACCCAGGGAGGTGCGAAGCGCAGCCTGGGCCGGGTGGGTGCTGGGCGCGGTCTTGATGGTCCTGCTCGTTTTGGGCGGGGTCCAGGCCTTCCGCCTGCTGTTCCAACTGCCTCTCTCGGATCTGCGCCGGATCCTTTTGGCCGCCCTGGCCAGCCTGCTGCGGGTGGGGCTGGCGATTGGGATTTCGGCGCTCTGGACCGTGCCGGTTGGGGTCGCGATCGGGTCCAATAAGAGGCTTTCCGACTTCCTCGGGCCGATCGTGCAAGTGGTGGCTTCCATTCCTGCCACCGCACTTTTCCCGGTCATCCTGCTGATCTTTTTGGCACTTCCCGGCGGGCTGAACGCGGCGGCGGTCCTGCTCATGTTGCTGGGCGCGCAGTGGTATGTCTTGTTCAACGTAATCGCCGGGGCATCGGCGATTCCCCAGGACCTGCGCTATACGACAGATATTCTCGGCTTGAGCCGCCTCGAGCGCTGGCGGACCCTGATCTTGCCTTCCTTGTTTCCCTATCTCATCACGGGGCTGATCACCGCCTCGGGTGGGGCTTGGAACGCGACCATCATCGCGGAGTACGTGCAATTTGCCGGTCAGACCCGCAGCACGCTCGGCCTGGGGGCACTGATCGCCGAGGCTACCGGGCGGGGAGACTACGCCCTGCTCTTGGGATCTACCCTGACCATGGTCGTGGTGGTGCTCGTCATTAACCGTTTTGTCTGGCGCCGGCTGTATCGACTGGCGGCCGACCGATACCGCATGGACTAGCGCGCTGTCCACGGGCCTGGGAGGAAAAGGGCATGAGTGAACCGATGGCGGCACCCCAGAGGCTGGTCCCCCCGGAACAGGCACCCGAGGCCCCGGGGGAACCCCTGCTCTGTCTTCAATCGGTCTCCAAACGGTACGGTCGCGGCGTGCGACTGTTTACGGCGGTCGAGAATGTGAGCCTCGAGGTTCACACCGGCGAGTTCGTCTGCTTGCTGGGCCCTTCCGGCTGCGGAAAATCCACGCTGCTGCGAATCATCACCGGCCTGCAGCCTCCCAGTGAGGGGAAGGTCCTGTACCGGGGCAAGCCGGTGGAGGGGGTTAACCCTTACGCGACCATCGTGTTCCAGAACTTCGCTCTCTACCCCTGGCTGACGGTTCAGGAGAATGTGGAGGTGGCGCTCAAAGCGCGCGGGATCCCTCCGGTCCAGCGCCGGGAGATCGCTCTGCGGCAGATTGATGCCGTCGGCCTGGACGGGTTTGAATCGGCCTACCCGCGCGAATTGTCCGGGGGCATGCGCCAGAAGGTGGGTTTTGCGCGCGCCATGGCGGTCGAGCCCGAACTGCTCTGCCTGGATGAGCCCTTCTCGGCCCTCGACGTGCTGAGCGCCGAGGCCCTGCGAGGCGAGCTCATGGAACTGTGGCTGGGCAAGGCCATCCACACGCAGGCGGTCCTCATGGTCACGCACAACATTGAGGAGTCCGCCTTCATGTCAGACCGTATCCTGGTGATGGAGAAGAACCCGGGTCATGTGGTGGCTGAGGTGGCGGTGCACCTGCGCCATCCCCGTCATCACCGGGACACCGCATTCCAGGCGGTGGTGGACCACGTGTACGCGGCGGTGGCGGGGCGGACCGAGCCGGAGGAGGAGCTGCTGCGCGCCTCCGCGGGCCGTCTCAGCCCTCTGCCGGCCTCGCGCCTGAACGCGCTCGCCGGCCTCGCGGAGAAGGTCTCCGAGGAAGGCGGCCGGGCGGATCTGTATCGGTTGAGCGACGATTTGGTGATGGATGTAGATGCCTTGCTCCCGGTGGTGGAGTCCGGCGAGCTCTTGGGCTTTGTCTCGGTCGCGGAGGGCGACCTGTCACTGACGCCTCTGGGGCAGGCCTATGCGGAAGCCAGCATTCTGACGCGTAAGGAATTGATCGCCGGCCGTGCGCTGCGACTTCCGACCATCCGCTGGATCTACGAGACCCTGCAGCGCGACGAGAACCGGCGCATTCCTTCCGACTACTTCCTGGACCGGTTGAAACTCGATTTCGGGGATTTCGCCGAGGAACAACTGCAGGTGGCGATCAACTGGGGACGTTTTTCTGAGCTGTTTGCCTTTGACGATGACACCGATGAGCTCTACCTGGAAAGCTAGCGCGCTCCGGCGGCGCCCGGCACTCAAGACCGGCGCCCCCAAAGTGCCCCAGGAGGGAATTGAACCCCCAACCTTGGCCTTAGGAGTGCCCTGCTCTATCCTTTTGAGCTACTGGGGCCCGAGCGCGATTATACACTGTCCACCTCGATCGCCCCGCGCACAGCCGCAGCCAGGGCGCCAAATTCCGGGGTATGGGTCACCTCCAGCTCGCGAGGCCTGGGGAGCGAAATGGGCAGCTCCAGCCGCAGTCTTCCCGGCCGGGAGCTGAGCACCAGCACGCGGTCGGCGAGCAGAATGGCCTCGGGGATGGAATGGGTGACCATGACCGCGGTCTTGCGCTGGGCCTGGTGAATCCGCAGCAGCTCGGCGCCCATCCGCTCCCGCGAAAGGGCATCCAGGGCCGCAAACGGTTCGTCCAAGAGCAGGACCTGGGGATCGTGCGCCAGCGCCCGGGCCAAGGCCACCCGTTGAGCCATGCCCCCCGACAAGTCGCGCGGCAAGTTGTGCTCAAAACCCACGAGTCCCACCAGCTCCAGAAGGCGCCGGGCTCGGTCCCGGGCTTGGGCCTGGGAGACTCCGTCCAGCTCCAGGGGCAGGGTCACATTGGCCAGCACGGTCCTCCAGGGCATGAGATTGACCCGCTGGAACACGAAGCCGATGTCCCGGTGAGGCTCCCGCAATTCCTGTCCCTCAAAGATCACCCGCCCGGCGCTGGGCCTCAGCAAGCCTCCCAGGATCCGGAGCAACGTGCTCTTGCCGCAGCCGGAAGGGCCGACGATGCAGACGAACTCCTGGGCCGGCACGGAAAAGGAGACCTGTTCCAGGGCGCGCAGCGGCCGGTCGCGGTCGGCAAAATCCGCCGTGAGCCCCTCGGCGATGAGCAGAGGGCCGAAGGGGCGCAAGCCGGGAGGGCTTCCCGCCTCTCTTCGTGCGGCCTCGTAAGCCTCAAGGGATGAATTCATTGGTGTAGGCCTGACTCAGGTCAAGCGGCCGGCTGAGTTGCCCCATCCGTAGAAGCGTGGTCTGCATGGTTTCCCAGGCCTGCGGGTTGCTCCAGCCAGGCCGCGGGGCGGTCCATAGGCGAATGGAGGCCTGCAGGATCTGCATCTGGGTGGATTGGTCCTCGCTCGCCAGCCCGGGCACGTATTTCTCGCTGATCGCGTAGGCGGCTGCGGGGTCCTTGAGGGTGTCGCTCAAGCCCTGCAAAAACGCGCGGTCCATCCGGCGGACGAGATCCGGGTCGGTGCGCAAGGTGGTTTCGTTCGTGACCAGGCCGTTGGAGGCCAGCTGCACGTAGTCGGCGACCGGCAGGACGTCGACGGCGACCCCGTCGGCACGCAGCTGGAGCGGCTCGTTGTTCACATAGCCTACAACGGCGTCATCGCGGTCGGCCGTGAGCACCGCCACTTGGTTGTAGCCGATGGTGTCCAGATGGACATCACCCAGCTTGAGGCCGGCGGAATACAGCATCGCGTCCAGCCCGATGTAGGAGGCTCCGCACAAGCAGGGAATCCCGATCTTCTTGCCTTTCAGATCTGCCGGGCTGGTGATGTGCGACTGAGACTTGGCAATGACCGCCACCGCATAGTTCTGGAACCAGCCCAGGACATACACCACGGGCAGGCCCTGGGCACGGGCCAGCAGGATCTGTTCCCCCGAGGCAACGGCAAAGGGGAGATTCCCCGCCCCCACTAGAGCCACGCCGTCGTTCTCATACTTGTAGTCGAACTGGAGCTCGATCCCCTGCTGTCTCAGGTAGCCGCGGTCCACGGCCACATACCAGGGCGCGAACTGAATGTTGGGGACGTACCCCATGGGCAGGGTGATGCGGGTCAGCGCCGCCGTGGCCTCCGGGCGTGGGGACGGGTTCGCAGGCGGGGCCGGGCGGTTCAATTCACCGCAGGAGGCCAGGAAAAGTCCCGCGCACAGTGCGCCCAGGACCGGCCCAACAGCGGATCGAGGTGTCATGAGCCCTCCTGGCCCACCGGCGATACAGAACGGAGCAGGCGAAGCATCGTCCGGCTTGCTAGTCCTTCCACCCCAGCAGCAGCCGCTCGCAGAGTGCGACGCTGCCGTAAAGAGCCAGGGCGAGCAGGATCAGGGTAAAAATGCCCACGAAGACCAAGGCCGTGTCGTACTCTTCGTGGCCCAGGTTGATGAGAAAGCCCAGTCCGCGGTCGGCTCCGACGAATTCGCCCACGACGGCTCCGATCACGGAAAGGGTGGCACCGATCTTCAATCCCCCCAAGAGTACCGGCGAAGAGGCGGGGATCTCCAGCCGGGTGAAAGTCTGCCAGCGCGAAGCCTTGAGCGAACGCATCAGCTCGCGCAAGGTGGCCTCGACCGACCGCATCCCAACCATCGTGTTGACCAGGACCGGGAAGAATACGATCAGGGCGCACAGGAGGAATTTGGACAGCAGTCCGGGCCCGAGCCAAATGACCAGCAGGGGAGCGATGGCCACGGCGGGCACGGCCTGGGAAGCGACGATGTAGGGCATGATCAGCCGCTCAACCCACTGCGACTTGGCCAGGAAATAGCCGAGGGCGAAGGCGGCCAGCGCGCCAACGGCCAGCCCGACCAGCACCTCTTCCAGAGTCGCCAGCAGGTTGCCGACCAGGCTTCCGTCCGCCACGGCGCTCACGAAGCGCGCTGCGACCTCCTCGGGAGAGGGAAGGATGAAAGCGGGCAGGCGGCTGAGGACGGCCGCAAGTTGCCACAGGATTAGCCCGAGCGCCACGACGATCAGCGGGGTGCTGGCCTGCAGCCAGCATCCGGGCTGCGCTCGGGCCCGGCTCACCGAGGAAGAAGACGCACGAGAAGACTGAGCAGCCATCGCGGAAAGGACCTCACCCCGGCAACAAAAAACCCCCGAGGCATTCTTCGGGGGCGGGAGATGCGCCCGGGGTGCGGCCCGACTGGCTCCGGAAAGGTGGGCCCTGCCGTCCTTCACGTGGCTCCGGCCCGATTCAAGAACCTGCCTCGAAAACCAAAAGTCTTCGAGGCGGCTAAGCACTCCCGGTCGCCAACACGGCGCTGGACAGGCTTACCGTTCTCCCATCCCGACTATACGGTCGGCTCCGGCCTCTCACCGGATCCTGCCATTGAGCTTTCGCTCTCCGGCTCGCGGGCTTGCCCTGCCTTCTGCGGCAGCGCTCACCGCCGATCGGGAATTGGGCCCAGAATCTCGGCCCTCACCCTGCCCCGAAGGTTGCCCTATTCGATTTCGAGCCGAATTATACCTCCTAGGGGCGCCTGTCAACAGCCTTGGTTTCGAAGGAGGAGTGCCCCGGTCGCCCGGCTTCGGCCGCGACGGCGTGCGAGGCGGGCCGGTTCCGAGCTAAAGGAGGCTGGGTTAGGAGGAAGCGCCGCCTTGCGGGACCGGCTGCCAGGCAGGATCCCGGCTCTGGCTCGGAGGATTTGTGAGGGCCTTCTGGCCGGCGCCGGTGACCGTCATCAGGTAAATCTCCTGAGTCCCCGTGCGATCCGAGGTGTACGTGATCCAGCGGCCATCCGGAGAAAAGGTGGGGTTACTGTTTCGGTCCAAATCCGTCACAGGCGAGTTGCAGTAGGGCAGGGGCAGGGAGTCGGCCACCGCGACGCAGATCTCGCTCTCGCCGTTGGAGAGGGTCTTGGTGTAGGCAATCAGATTCCCCTGCAAGGACCATGCTGGCTGCCCCTCGGAATAGCTGCCGGCGAACATCGTCACGATGCTGGCGTCGGGCGAGGTCAGATCCCAGCGGTAGGCGCGCACCGGGCCCGCGGTGCTGCGCACCAGAAGCAGGGAATTACCGTCGGGCGACCAGGCCGGATCCCATTCCGAGGGCATGCGCGCCTGCAGATTGCTGATGTCGGAGACGCCCGTCCCGTCCAGGGACATGGTGTAGATCTGCTCCGCGCCCACCGCATTGCGGGTCGAGACGAAGGCGATGATGTCGCTGCGTGGATTGACGGCGGGATAGAAGTCGTCGCCCGGATTGTTGGTGATGTCCACCGGGTTTGAGCCGTCCGCGTTCATGACAAAAAGGTCGCGGTTGCCTTTGGCGACCTGCGCCTCGTAGACCAGCTTGGATCCGTCGGAGGTCCAGGCCGGATGGCCCTTGTTCGTGGGGTCGGAGGTCAATTGCTTGACCTCGCCGGTCGTCACGTTGAGGGTATAGATCTGGAACAGCCCGTCCGGGCCTCGATTGCTGGCGAAGGCGATGAGGGCGCCGCGGCCAATGGGCGTGGGAACGGCCGAGGGAGGAGGCGTGTCCGTGGGCGGGCGTGCCGCGGCCGGATTGAGCGTGGGGCTCGTGGTCGCGGCCAAGGCGATGACGCCACCGGCGGTCGGAGACGGCGTAGCCGCCCCCTTGGCTCCTAGCGCCTGGGGTGAGGACAGCCCTTCCGGCGGGCCGGCGGTCGCCGCAGGAGCGGCGGCTGAGCTGTGCCGGAGCAGCGGCGCAACCACGATGGCGACAATCACCAGAACCACGACGGCAGCGACTGCAAGCAACAGCCAGAGCCCCATCCTGGACCGCGCGCTTCCGGCCCCAGAAGCCGGCGGGGCGGGGGGAGCAATGGGCGGCCGAGGTTGCGTGGCTCCCGGCGCGGGAAGCGGCGGCGACATGCCGGACAGGGCGTCCTCGAAATCGGCCACGGAGCGAAATCGCTCCTCGGGGTTGAGCGACAGGGCTCGCAGGATGGCCTGATCCACCGCCGGGCTCACCCGGGGGTTGAGTTCGCGGGGGGAACGGAAATTCGTTTGCCCGATAGTCCGCTCCAAGCTGTCGGGCGGAACTTGTCCGGTGAGCAGGGTATACAGGGTAGCGGCCAGCGAGTACTGATCCGAGCGGGCGTCGGTAGCCCGGGTCCCGTACTGCTCGGGTGGGGCGAACCCTGGCGTCAGGCTGCGAGCTCCCGTGCTTGTGCCTCCGCTGGCGTCCGCCACCTTGGCGATGCCGAAATCCACCAGGATCGCCTGGCCCTCCGGCGTGAGCTTGATGTTTGCCGGCTTGATATCCCGGTGGATGACGGAGGGTTTGCGGGTGTGCAGGTACGTGAGGGCGTCGCAGACTTCCTTGGCCCAATCCACTACTTGAGCCTCCGGGAAGGCCCCTTCCGTCTCCAGGCGGGTCTTGAGATCTTCTCCGGCCACAAAGTCCATGACCAGATACTGGCGCGACCCGACCACGAAATGATCGGTCACACGGGGCAGGTGGGTGTGCCGCAGCGAGGCGAGCAGAACGGCTTCGCGCTTGAACTGGCGGATGGCCTCCGGCGCGGGATTCAGATTCTCTTTGATGGCAACTGGAACGGAGAGAACCAGATCGTAGGCGCGGTAGACGGCACCCATCCCGCCGCGGCCAAGCAGTCCCTCGATCCGGTAGCGATTCTGGAGGAGATCCCCAACCGAAAGTGTCACAGTCGCGATTCTAGCGTCAAAGGCAGACCGCGGCAATGTCGCGCCCGGGCCCCCCGCGCACAGAGGGCGGGCGGGACGATCGGGCGCCGCACCGGGCAGCGGCTAGACTGCCTCGACGGATTCCAGATCGGGGAAGAACTGGCGGACGGTCCCCTCCACCCAGCCGTGCAGGGTCGTCGGGGATAGAGGGCAGCCCAGACAGGCGCCGCCCATCTTGATCCTGAGCCGCCGGCCGTCGAAGGATACCAGCTGGACCGACCCTCCGTGGTAATGTTCAATGTAGGCATTGAGCGCTTCCAAGAGGGCCTTCATGCGCTCAAGCGGCGGTGCCTCGGGTGGGGGCGGATTCGGTCGCAAGGCCATTTCGGCATCTCCTAATCCGGGCTACCTCTTCATCCCCTGGTGGAGCAGCTCCAGCACTTGGTCGTGGGTCGACTCCAGGCGCTGGGCGATCACCTCCGCCAGGCGCTCCAAGACCAGCACCCCCGTCTCGGGATGGGTCTCGCACAGGCGCCGAAGGGCGTCGCCCCCGATAACCAGCGTTTCGCAGTCGGAAGTGCAGAAGGCTCCCGAGGTGTACTGGCCATGGCCGAGGGCCGCCGACCAGCCGAACACCCCGCCACTTTCCAGCTGGGCGACCGGCAGGGCTTCGCCGTCCTCCGGCTTGAATCGAATCGCGACCTTTCCCCGCAGCAGGAGGTAGAGGTGCGTCGCGGGCTGCCCCTGGATGAACACGGTGTCTCCAGCTCGAAAGGACTGCTGGCTTGCCAGGCGGGCAATCAGCGAAAGTTGCTGCGGCTCGAGGCCGCGAAACAGCTGGACTCTTCTCAGATCGCGTTCCGCCATCGAGGCTTGACCCCTGCTGGAGGGAGTGCAATCTAGTCTAGGGAGAGGCGCTGGGTCCGGCGAAGTGGAGAAAGTCCTCTTTCCGGAATGACATCTCGGCGCCAAGAACCGTGCCCGGGGGGCCCCACAAGGCTGACCAGCGGGCCGCTGGGGCCGGATCGAATGGTGAAGGAAGGCACGGTCTCGCCGGGGACCTCCAGAAGACGCTTTCTCTTGACGTACAATGCCCTCCGCAGAAGGTCTGCGCCGCGGCGCAAGGAGAAATCCCGAGGCCACGCGGTCGAGTTCGGCAGGCCCGGGTTCCCGGCGAGCTTTCCACCCTGGGAGGTCCTCGCTGAGGAGGGCCTGCCGGGCGGGCGGGGAGCTCGAAGGACAGCGGACCAGTCGACGGAGCGGGCAGAGCCGGCCGGGTCCGGGGAGAAAACAGGATGGCCGTCAAGCGGGCAAGAGGAATTCAGAAGGCATCGCCGGCTCGGGGCAAGAGCTGGGAAGTCCGCAACCGGCTCAATGACCTGACTCCCCAGCAGTGGATCCGGTTTCAGAAGTCCTGGTTTGTCCACAACCCTCCTCCGCGCAAACCTCAGGCTCTCACTCATCCGGCCAAGTTCCCGGAAACCCTGGTGCAGGAGTTCATTGAGTTCTTCACGAAGAAGGATCAGTGGGTCTTGGATCCCCTGGCCGGAACGGGCAGCACGCTCATCGCGGCCCTGCGCGCCGGGCGCAACAGCGTGGGTGTGGAACTCAATCCCCGCTACGTGGCGATGGCAGGGGAGTTGTTGGATGCCGAACGGGAGCGGCTGGGGTCGAAAGTCGCTGGGCTGGAGGCGCGGATCATCGCGGGCGACGCACCGCAGATCATCAAAGAAGGCGGGCTGGGGATCCCGCTCATCGATTACGTGATCACCTCCCCACCGTACTGGGACATGCTCCATGCGCGAGGCGCGCAGACCCAGAAGCGCAGGCGGGGTGATCCGCGTCTGGACGTCTTCTACTCCGAGGACGAGCGGGATTTGGGCAACGTCCGCGACTACCAGGAATTCCTGGCTCGCCTGAGCGACCTCTTCATCACGATGAAAGCCGCCTTGCGGCCGCGGGCCTACGTGACCATCATCGTGAAGAACGTAAAGAAGGGGGGCCAGCTCTACCCGCTGGCCTGGGACCTGGCGGCCCGGCTGGGCGCGACCTACGTGCTCAAGGATGAGCGCATCTGGTGCCAGGACAATGTCCGCCTGGCTCCCTATGGGCTGGGGAGCGCCTGGGTGAGCAACACGGTTCATCACTACTGCTTGCAGTTTCGCAATGAGGGGCCCGGAGAGGCCGCGGTCTCGTCGCCCGGGGAGGGGACTTGCCGGCCTCCTGGGGATCAAGTATCCTAAGGTCAACCCCGGGGATCAAGGAGCTTCATGTATCTGGCGATCGAGGGCGTCATTGGCGTTGGCAAGACGACCTTGGCTCAGCGGTTGCAGCCGGCTTTTTCCGCGTCGTTGCTGCTGGAGGTTTTCGAAGAGAATCCTTTTCTCAAGCTGTTTTATGAGGACCGCGAGCGGTACGCGTTTCAAACGCAGATCTTCTTCCTGCTGAGCCGGTATGCTCAACAGCATCATGCGGTGCCGGAGGCCTTGCAGCGCGGGACCCTCATCGCGGACTACACGTTTGCCAAAGACTCGCTGTTTGCGCGGATCAACCTGCACGGGGACGAGATGGAGATGTACCAGCGCGTGCACGACGCCCTGGCCGAGCGTATTCCTCGGCCGGATCTGATCCTCTACCTGAGGGCGGAGACCGAGGTGCTCCTGCAGCGCATCGCCCAGCGGGATCGCCCCTACGAGCGGCAGATGGACCGCGCCTACATTGCGCAGCTCAATCAGGCCTACGAAGATTTCCTGCGCCAGCCGCTGCAGGGCGTTCCCGTGCTCCCGATCGACACCAATCATCTCAACTTCGTCCGCTCGGCGGAGGATCTGGATTTCATCGCCCAGCGCGTCCGCGGCGCGCTGGGCATGGTTCCGTACCAGCCCGAGTTGCCCCTGCCCGGCCAGGGGCGAGCTTCTTCCCCTTTGGAGAGACGGGCATGACCAAGAAATTCATTGCGGTGGCAGGGAATATCGGGGTGGGCAAGTCCTCTCTGGTGGCGCGGCTTTCGGAGCGCCTGGCCTATCAGCCGTTCTATGAACCCGTCGCCGAGAACCCCTATTTGGTGGACTTCTACCGCGATATGGGCGCCTGGGCCTTCCATTCCCAGGTGTTCTTCCTGGCGAATCGATTGCGCAGCCACCGGGAGCTCCTCGACCACCCCGCCTCGGTGGTCCAGGACCGCTCGGTCTACGAGGACGCCGAGATCTTTGCCTGCAACCTGTTCGCGCAGGGCTACATCGCCGAGCGGGACTACCGCTCGTACCGGGCCCTGTACGAGTCCATTCTGCCCTTTCTGCCGCCTCCGGATCTGGTGATCTACCTGCGAGCCTCGGTGGAGACCTTGCTCGCGCGGATCCAGCGGCGGGGACGGGAATTTGAGAGGCAGATCTCCCGGGACTATCTGGAGCCCCTGAATCAACTGTATGAGGATTGGATCCGGAGATTCTCCTTGTGCCCGGTGCTGGCCGTGCCGGCCGATGAGCTGGACTTCGTAGCCCACTCCAGCCATCTGGATCTGATCACGACAAAGGTCCAGGAGAAGTTGACGGGCAAGGAAGAGGTCGTGTTCGCGAGGGATGAGCTCGAATCGGTCCACTCGCATGCGGATTGAGAAGGACGCCGGGCCCGGGAAGGCCGGCCTGCGCAGGGACCGTTAGGGATTCGGCTCTGGCGGGAACCTCCGCATGCTATACTAAGAAACCTGCCCGAAGGCATGAACGCCATGGAAGATCAGGGTACAGCCCGCGAACGAATCCACCTCGACGTCCTCTACCACATCAGCCGGGAACTCGGTGGACACCTGGAGTTGTCGGAGGTGCTGACGCGCACGCTTCAGCTCATCCAGAAGGCTTTGAACGCCTCGGGCGGGAGCGTCGCGGTTCTGGATGAGGAGGGCACCCTGGTCGATGCCGCCCTGGCCGTGGGTGGGGCGATTTATTCCAATGCCAGCCAACAGCTGGCCCCGGTCCTGAGCCTGGGGTTGGCCGGCTGGGTCATTAACAACGATCGGCCGGCCCTGGTGGCCGACACGCAAACGGACCCCCGCTGGATTCCCAGTGAACCGAACACGTACCGCGCCACCCAGACGACGGTCCTGCCCACGCGCTCGGCCATCAGTGTCGCGCTGCCTGGACGGGAAGGCGTGGTGGGGGTCATCACCCTGGTTCATGCCGACCCGGATCATTTTGCGGCCGAGGACTTGCGGCTTCTGCAGACGATCGCGGAGCATGTCGGCCTGGCGGTGGAGAACGCGCGGCTGTTCGCTTCCGAGCGCGAGCGGCGCATCCTCGCGGCGACCCTGCAAGAGGTGGCGCGCACGATCAACTCCACGCTGGTCCCCGAGCGCGTCTTCCCCCTGGTCTTGGATCAACTCGCCGGGGTGATCCGCTACGATTCGGCCGCCATGTTCCTGGTCGAGGGGCAGGCGCTTCAGGCGGTGGCCGCAAGCGGCTTTGCCGAGCGGGAACGGCTGCTGGCCACCCCGCTGGCCTACAACCCCCAGAGCCCTCTGTTCCGGGCGTTGCAACAGCGGCGTTCGATTGTGTTGGAGGATCTGCAGGCCTCCGCGGACGGGGGGCGGATGGAGGGATTGCCTGAGATGGCCAAGATCCGCGGCTGGATCGGCGCCCCGCTGGTGGCCCACGATCAGCCGGTGGGACTGCTGACCGTGCACAGCCTGCGGGTGGGCGAATACAGCGAGCAGGACGCGCAGGTGGTCGTGGCCTTTGCCGACCATGCCGCCACGGCCGTGGTCAATGCCGGGCTGTATGCGGAGAGCCAGCAGCAGACGCGGGTGATGGCCGCTCTGGCCGGAACCACCCGGGTGGTGGCCTCCAGCCTCGATCTGGATCAAGTCCTGCAGCAGCTCCTCACGCGCACCACCACCCTGTTGAACGTCGAGGCCGGGGCGATTGCCTTGGTGGACGAAGCCACCGGCGATTTTGTCTTTCACCAGGCCACCGGCGCGCTGAACCACTTGCCCCTGGGATCCCGGGTGCGGCCGGGGGAGGGGGTGGTGGGATGGGTGGGCCAAAGCGGGCGGCCCTTGGTGGTCCCCGAGGTCCGGCTGGATGCGCGTGCCAGCCGGGAGGTGGAGGGCCAGGCGGGATTCAATTTCCGGTCGATTGCCTGCGCGCCCATCCAAATGCGCGGAAAAGTCCTGGGCGTGATCGAGGTGATCAACCCGCGCAAGGGGCGCTTCAGCTCTCAGACCTTGCAGGTGCTGGAATACCTGACGGGGCTGGCCGCCACCGCCATCTCCAACGCCCAGATGTATGCGGCGGCCCATGCGGCCGAAGAGCGATATCTGACCCTCTTTCAGGACAGCATTGACCCGATCCTGCTCACGGACCTGGATGGGCGCATCACTGACGCCAACGAGCGCGCCCTGGATTTCACCGGATACAGCCGGGAGGAACTGGTCCAGCTGCGGATCCAGAGCCTGCACGCCGTGCAGACCGGGCACCTGGGGGAGCACTTCAGCGATATGTTGCCGGGGGAGGTTCGCAGCTACGAGACCCGCATGCGGACGCACAGCGGGAAGCTCCTGCCCGTGGAACTGCACGTCAAACGCATTCCTCATGGCGACGAGGAGTGGGTGCAGTGGATCGTCCGGGATATTAAGGAACGTGCGGCGCTGGACGAGCTGCGCACCGACCTGACCTCGATGCTCTTTCACGACATGCGTTCCCCGCTGGGGAGCGTGCTCTCCAGCCTGCATCTACTCAGCGAGACCCTGCCTCCCGATGAGGACCAGCGCACGGTTCTGGCGATCGGGCTGCGCTCCGCCCGCCGCCTGTCCCGCATGATTGACTCTCTGCTCGATCTGCACCGGCTGGAAGAAGGTCGGGCCGTGATTCACAAGGAGAAGGTCTCGCTGGCGGCAATCACGGCGGAGGCCGCGGAGGAGGTACAGTCCAACGCCGAGGGAAAGGGGATTTCGATCCGTGTCGATCTGCCTGCGGAGCTGCCCGCCGTCGAGGCCGATGCCGACATGATTTCCCGGGTGATCATCAATCTTCTGGAAAACGCGCTCAAGTACACCCCCTCGGGCGGCGCCATCCGCCTGCTGGCTCAGGTGCAGGAGAGCAAGGTGCAGTTCACCGTGGCCGACAGCGGCCCGGGGATTCCCAAAGAAGACATGCACTTGATTTTCGAGAAGTACGGTCGGGTGGAAAGGGTCGGGGCTCCGAAGGGATTGGGGCTGGGCCTGGCGTTTTGCCGGATGGCCGTCAAAGCTCACGGCGGAACGATCTGGGTTGAGTCCCCGGCCGAGGGAGGGGCGGTTTTCCACTTTACCCTGCCTCTGGCCGCCCCCGCCAGCGAGCCGGCCTCACAGCCGGCCGCGGAGAAGTCCGCGGCCTGACCCACCCGAACCGCCTCTTGCCTTCGCCGCCGGAGGCCAAAGACCAGGAATGGCGAAACTGCCCCCCCACGTTCTCTTGGAAACCGGCTACCGCGGTCATTCCGTGGCGGCGGTGATCGGCCCGCAGGGGGCCTTGTGCATCGACGCCCCAGTCTATCCGTCCGACACCGAGGACTGGCTGCGTCGACTGCAGGAGCACGGGGCCCGTGCCCTGCCCTACGCGATCCAGATGGATTCCTCGCTGGATCGGTCTCTGGCGGTGGCGCACCTCTCGGCGATCACCTTTTCTTCTCCTTTGGCGCTGATCGCTTCCCAGGCGACCGCCGAGTCACTGCGGGGTCCCCTGGGCGGGTCCCGCGACAGCTCCTGGCTACCGGCCCTGGAGGCCCAGGCCTTCGCCTCCGAACTCAACGCGGTGCCGTGGGTCCGGCCTCAGCTGACCTTCAGCGAGCAGCTGACCCTGTACTGGGGAGAGTCGACGGTCGACCTGCTGTGCGTGCCCTCGGTGACTCCGGGAGCCTGCTGGGTTCATCTGGTCAAGGAGCGCTTCCTGTTTGTGGGCGACTCGCTGGCCAGCCGAACTCCGCCCTACCTGGGAGAGGCGAATTTCGAGGCCTGGTTGGAAGCCCTGTTGCGTCTGCGCCGGCCACCTTTTCGCGAGTGCCGTCTCTTCTGCTCGCGGTCGGGCTGGGTGAGTGCCGGCGATCTGGCCCGTTTCACGGCTTTCGTCCGAGGCGCCCAGCGGCGGTATCTGACCCTGGCCACGAAGAAGGGCGCGGATGTCGCCAGAGAATTGAGCCGCGCGGCGATCAGCTTGGTCGCGGCGTTCGGGGTGTCCGCGGACCGGCGCGCTTTCGCCCAAGCCCGAACCCAGCTCGGCCTGTTGGCTCTTTGGGAACGTGAGCACGGTCCTCTGGCCGACAAGGCTGCGAGCTCCTGAGCCGCTCCGGCAGCGCCGTCCTGCCGGCTGCGCTCGGGGGGACCCGACCCAACCTAAGGTGGCAATCCTATGGATGTTCCGCTGGTGGAACTGACCCGCGGCCGGATCGTCGAATCGCTCCACTTTGGGGCGATCGCCGTGACGGATTCGTCCGGCAAGCGCCTGGCCGCCGCGGGGGACCCGGGCCTGGTGACTTTCCTGCGATCCTCCGCCAAGCCGTTCCAGGCCCTGCCGACCCTCGAGTCGGGTGCCTTGGAAGCGCTGGGCCTTTCCGACCAGGAGGTAGCCATCATGTGCGCCTCCCACCTGGGCAGCGATGCGCACGTGCAGGCTGTGTCCGCGCTGCTCGAAAAGGCCGGGGCCCGGGAAACGGACCTGCTTTGCGGCACCCATCCGGTCGGAGACCCCCAGGTGGCCGAACGTCTCCTTCTCCGGAAAGAACCGGCCACGCCCTTGCGCCACAATTGTTCCGGCAAGCACGCCGGCATGCTGGCCTATTCAAGGTTCCGCTGGGGAAAGACCACCTCGCCCTCCGGGCAGTCCTATGTGGATCCCCAGAACCCTCTGCAGAGAGAGATCCGCAAAACACTGGCCCAGATGGGCGGACTGACCGAGGAGCAGGTGGAGCTGGGAATCGATGGGTGCTCCGCCCCGAATTTTGCCGTGCCTCTGGAGGCGGCCGCCTTCAGCATGGCGCGATTGATCGACCCCCACGAACTGCCGCCGCGCCGTGCCGAAGCGTGCGGCTGGATCACCCGGGCGATGACGACCTATCCTGAGCTCATCCGGGGGGCGGGGTCCTTTGACACCGAGTTCATGCGGGCCGGGGGCGGTCGCTGGGTGGCCAAGTCCGGCGCCGAGGGGTACCTGCTGATCGGGGTGCGAGCCGGGTCCGCGGGGTACGAACACGGGATCGGGATCGCTATCAAGATCTCGGACGGGGACCGGGCGGACCGCAGGTCGGCGCTCGGCGAGGGCGAGCCCCGAGCACGGCCGATCGTTGCCCTGGAGACCATGCGGCAGCTGGGACTGATCAGCGCCGCGGAGGGGGAGGCGCTGTCGACCTTTGGACCTCGGCCGATTCGCAACTGGCGCGACCTCGCGGTGGGTGAGATCCGTCCGGCCTTCCGGCTGGGGTAACCACCGGAAGGCCGAACCGTCCGCTGTTCCCCCTGCCCCTGGGAATAGGCGAAACCTGCGGCTTGGAAATCCCCGGGGTGAGAGCCTCCCGTCTCGGGAGCTACCAGGATCCCGCCGGACCCCAGGAAACGGCTGGAAGAGCTACCCAACGACCTCGCGCGGGATCCGTCCCCTTGAGCTCACAGACCTCCAAGTGCCCCGGTGGAGTTCCCTTAATAAATCGGCTCCCTGGTCGGTGTATGGAAGGGCGGGTAGGGGCGGAGGATGATGCCTGGAGTGCCGGTCGCGGCTGGACCCGGAGGCGCTGGCGGCGCATACATCGTGCACAACCCCAGCATGTTTGCGGGAGGTGTGAATCCGTACGCCATGCGGCAGGTGTTGTCAACGCCCCACAGAGCCGCGACGGGATAGTACTGCTTGTTTTCCACCAGGGGCGAGCCCGCCTGGGCCTGGGTAAAGTGGTCGTTGTAGTCAAACCAGCCGGGTTGGCGGATGCCCCGGTCAGCCCAGACCCACCAGACGAACGTTGTGGAACTCCCGATTGCGTCGGGTAGGAAGGCGAGTTCCACGGTGGCCGGATCGGAGGGGGAGATCCGGGCCCAGGCGGCGTCGGGATCCGGCCCTTGGCCCTGATTAAAGATCAGGGTCTCGTACCCATTGCCCGGGTGGGTGTCGGGGAGCACGGGAATGGCCCCGCCCACATCGTGGTCTTGGTCCTGATACACCCGGACCCCGTCGGTTGTCCAGTCCGTGGTCTTGGGGGAAGTCGCCACGATCAAGTATTCGCCTCGGCCGTCGCGGTTCACGTCGATTTCCGCGTCGTAGTCGGTGAGCGGGGCGTTGACCGGCGTGGCCTGGAGCTTGATGGAGACATAAAACCACTGGCCGTCCCAAGCCAGTTGCGCGCCCAGAATGTCCACCCAGGGAAGGTAATCCATGGTCTGGGAGGTGAAGGGGCGCTCATAGAGGTTCAGGTTGTAGTCGTCTCCACCCGGGGCGCGGTGCTGTGCGGCCGTGCCGATTGAGGCGGTGTCCGTGAGAAACTGCACCGGGGTTCCGGGGTTTCCAGGGAAGCGGAGGTGCGTCACAGCGATGGTTGGGGTGCCGGCTGCGGTCGCCTGCGGGGCAGGGGTGAGGGTTGGTGCGGGAGGCGGAGTTGCCGTTGGAGGTGGAGTGGCCGTCGGCTGAGAAAACGGCAAGTTGCACGAGAGCATGGCCATGACCATGATAAGCACCAGGGCCACAGGGCGTGTCCTTGGGGTCGATGGACGACGCATGGCATTCTCCTCCTGGAGATTGGCGATCACGTGGGCGCGGAGATGAGGCACCGATTGTATACTTCCCCGACTGGGCGCGCTAGTGGTCGTATTCACTCAGCTAATATGTTACCGGGGGGGTGTGGTTCTCTCAATTGATAATGTTACCGAGGGAACCATGGCAGCCAAAGACCCCATGACAATTGACGAGCGCCGGAAATACCTGTACG
>JBEKXU010000032.1:0-36092 GCA_049511715.1 Anaerolineales bacterium | reverse complement strand
GGCACCACTGAGAGGACTGGGACAACCATGGGCCGCGCAGAACGATGAGAGAACGGCGTCTAGCTCATCACGGGTCTTATAGGTGCTCATCTGCTATTCCTCCTCAGCATGATCTGCGATCTGAATTGTTCCTTGTTCCAAAACACAGTCTACCGCCGATGTGCATCGAGGGCATGGGTGGCCCTTCTCTTGGCCAAAGCGGCGGATGAGATGGGGAAGTTAGCACATAAGACCGGACCAATTCCTGTCGGTTCGGCGGTGGCATTCGCGTACAGCGCGCACCACTCAGCACACAGCACACGGGCACGCCGGAGGCCGGGAGGAGCCAGCAACCTCCGGACCCCTGATCGGCAGGGTTACAGACCATGTCGAGGCTGCTCCGGATGCATGGGAGAGGCGACCGTGACGGGCTGCCTCTCTATTTCTGCCGCCTCCAGGAACGGTCGCACATCATCTGGCCCTAGTGTGGACGTGCAGTGCTCCAGCATCGCCAGGGAATTTCCTCCTCCTGAACGATGTCGTCCAAGGCTAGCGTTCTCCCTGGTTAGAGTCGTTTTAGGAAGAATGCCCCTCGTGACCGGCTCGTCCCGCTCGGGTCGCGCTACGAGGGGCGGTGGGAGTGGATCGCTTCACAGCCACGAGTCAAGCCCGTGGGCCTCGTGGGAGCGTAGCAAATCAGACTCATCAAGCATCAAGTAATGCGAGGTCATCTCTGAAGAGGTATGACCCATGAGACGTGAGATCGTGATCAGGTCCATGCCCTGCCTCAAGGACAAAGGGGCAAAGGTGCGGCGAAGCGCGTGGGGTGTGACCTTGAGATCAGGACAGCACCCGGGTGGCCACATCCGGACCTTCCACCCCGAACTCGCCCCAAGACTGTCTCAGAGGTACAAACCCTCACATCCTGTTGACAAATAGACGATCATCTATATAATGTCAAATAGAAGGAGATCTATGTGACCGGGACTGACCTTGTGCTCTTTGGAAAAGCCATGGCTGATGAGACCCGTCAGAAGATCATGAAGATTTGCTGCTGCAGATGGCTCTCGGTCAATGAAATTGTCGAGCAGACCCGCGTCACCCAGCCGACGGTCTCACACCACCTGGCCATCCTGCGCGAGGCTGGGCTGGTAAAGGTGCGCGAAGAGGGGAAACAAACCTTTTACCAGTTGGACCAAAGGCGGATGACATCCTGCTGCGGCCGGCTGATGGTGAGGTTCGCGCCGGAGGAAGAAATCACCGAGACCGTAAGGAAGGCGATTTCATGAGCGAGGTGCTGCCCTAATGAGTGATATTGCGTCAGTCACATCCAAACCGGCGATTCTTCAAACGACGCACCGCCTCACTTCGGCCGACCGCTGGGACCATTTTCTTGCGCGTATGGGCGTAAGACGCAGTGAGCATCGGGTGGAACCCGGTTTGTATGCGCTGGGGAACCCCGCGTCGGATTCGCCGGTTTTCGTTTCAGCAAACTACACCCTCAGCTTTGACGCCCTGCGCTCCTCGTTGGCAGGCATCAACGGATACATTCTGGTGCTGGACACGCAGGGGATCAACGTCTGGTGCGCGGCGGGGAAGGGGACCTTCGGTACGGATGAACTCGTGGCGCGGGTCGAGGCCACCCGCCTGAAGGAGGTAGTTGGCCACCGGAAGATGATCCTGCCCCAATTGGGTGCGCCGGGTGTTGCCGCCCACGAGGTCAAGAAGCGGTCCGGCTTCGGGGTAGAGTACGGACCGGTGCGAGCCGGCGACTTGCCCGAGTACCTGAAGACTCACCAGGCCAGTCCGGAGATGCGCCTGGTCCGATTCACCCTGCGTAACCGGGTGGTTCTGATTTCGGTCGAAGTCCTGCAGGGCCTTCTGCCAATGGTGGCGGCAGCGATCATCCTCTATTTCGTGGGAGGTCCTGTGTTTGCTCTGGCAGCTCTTGCCGCCGTGCTGGCCGGGAACGTATTGTTTCCGATCCTGCTGCCCTGGATCCCCACACGTGACTTCAGCACCAAAGGTTTCCTGCTGGGCGTCTTGGTGGCCCTGCCGTTCGCGCTGTCCGTGATCTGGCGACATCCGAGCTGGGTCTGGTGGCGCCAAGTCGGGCAGGCTCTTGCGTTCCTCCTGGCGATGCCTGCTGCGACGGCGTTTGTGGCACTCAATTTCACCGGCTCAACGAGCTTCACTTCGCGGAGCGGGGTGAAGCGTGAGATGTTTGCCTACATTCAGCCGATGGCTTGGGCTTTCGGATTGGGCATTCTTCTTGCCATAGTTTTCGTGTTCGTCCGCTAGATGGAGATCGAGGATGTTCAACTCCTACCAAGAGAACACGCTGGTTTATGACCTGAAACTCTGCAATGGCTGCGGCAGGTGTGTCGAGGTCTGCCCACATGCTGTGTTCGAGATGGATGGCCGCCTTGCCAAAGTGGTGCTTGGGGAAGCGTGTATGGAATGCGGAGCCTGCCAGGTAAATTGCGTGACCGGTGCCATCACGGTCGCCAGCGGGGTCGGTTGTGCCACGGTCATCCTCTTGGCGGCACTGAAAGGTCAAAAGGAGGCCGAGTGCAGTTGCAGCTGAACATCAACCATCACCCGGATTCGTGATGGAAGGAGGAAATTTTCTGCCACCGTAGTTCTCCATCCGCTGTGAGATTAATTCCCAAGGCCAGCCCTGCCTAGCCGAGGAGTTTGGCACTCATCCCGCATGCGCTCGCCCGAGCGCATGCGGGATCTGGCTCGTCGGTCAGGTGCCCAGAATCGGCTGGAGGGCAGCGGCGTAGTCTTCGCTCTGCGCGTCGCCGGTTATGAAGTGAATTGCTCGAGGGCTGTTCACGCCGAGCCCGAGCTCGACGGCCCGGGCAATCTGTTCCTGGCCGAAGACCGGTCCCGCACTCACTTCTGCGGTTGTGCCGTAGTAGCGAAGTAGGGCGACTCCAACCGCGTCAAGCGCCACGCGATCCGCCCCGGCTAAAACTACCTTCGAATGAACCTTGGTGCCCACCTCCGGGCCGCCCTGCACGAAAGCGTCCACCCCATCGATCACGACCAGCGCCGGTGTGTAGGCGGTATTGACTTCGGCAATCATGCTGCGCTGATCGGGTGAGTTGTGCAGCTCGGCCATGTAGTTGTAGGCTTCGCCGGGAACGGTTTTGGCAACCATGCCAACCGCATCCTTGAGCGAGAGGCTGAAGTGCCCTCCGAAGCGATGGGTCTTCAAGCAGCAAGCCAGGACGACAGCCTCGGCCTCCAAGGCGGGGCGGGCAAAGTAGAACCCCTGTCTCCAGTGACTTCCTGGCGGCATCAACCGCACCCAGCCGTCCGCCGCCATTTCGTCGAACACAACCGTGGTCAGACCGTACTGCTGGGCAATGGAGAACGCTTGCGCCGTCTGCATCGCTTGGCGGGTGACCGCCATTCCGCTGCGATCGCCAATCGAAATCGACCCCGCGCTCGAATCGCGGAGCCATTCGACCAATGAACGCAGGACATCCGGGTGCGTCGAGGCGGGCGCGGGATCGGCCGTGTTGTAGTTGGGTTTGATCAGAACTTTCCTCCCCTGGACCGGGTTGAGGCCGAGGAGCTCGAGCGCGCGGCGGACCCCCTCGGCTCGATCCTCGGTCTCCACCAGCGCCACGCGCCCGATCATCGAGGGGGGTGTAGGAGAAAGAACAAATGTTGGGCTTGGCGTGGGCAGGGTAGCGGCGGAAGGGGTCGCGGATTCTGTGAGTGGCAGAAAGGAAGCGACGGAGGGCGTGGAGGAGGTAGCTGCCGGCTGGAGGCCCAGAACCCGGCAAGCTTGCGCCAAGAGGCCGGCGCCAACCGCCCCTACGAGCCCTCGCAGGAATTCTCGCCGGGAACGTCTCACCTCGTCAAACAACCTTTTCCCCTAGTCTCGCGGCTTGAACTTCGGATGAGGCCGCGATTCTACACCCGGCATAATTCTCATTATTAGGCCTGGGTGTGATGTCCATCATGAGCGGGGCGGGGCCTTGGTCGTCTAGGAAGCAGGCCGAGGGCCGCAGGAAACCAGCGACCGTTAGGCTGCCAGCCTGGCGGTGCATGGTTCGAAAAGGAAGTCGCAGATCTCTAAAGCACGCATTCACGGCAAAGGCCGTGGACGTTCAAGCATCATTCTCGGACGGGGAAACCGCCTAAAGGTGATTCGGGACCAACCTTTGGCCGAGGCCCTCTCCAGCTCAAGCCACTTGGTCCAATGAATCTAGGGGAAGAGGTTACGCCACAGATCGCGCGGGAGAGCCTCAGCAAAGTGGGGGTAGCTCCCTGATCTTCTTATTTCCTGAGCCTCCTTCTAGGCTTGGCCCAGGCAGGAGCGGATCAAACTCGATCCGAAGCTGACACGGCGCACTCCCATTGTCTCGAGCTCATCGATGGAGGGAACGCCTTCGGAAGCCAATATGTTAATCGGTCCGTCGATCTCCCGCACCAGCTGAGCAATTGTGTTCGCATCCTTCAGCTCAATCGGAAAGACGCAGTCCGCTCCGGCTTCCAATTACGCGTTGCCTTGTTCCTCCGCGCTGGCCAATTGTTCTCTTGGCGAGCCGACCTCGCGCAGGAAGACGTCCAGGCGCACATTGATCACCAGAGGTATCCCCGCTTGGCTTGCCATCGTGCGTATTCCCTGATCGCCTCAACCCGATAGGCGATGGAAGCCAGGGGGCGCGAGGGGTTCCCGGTCCCGTCCTCAAAGTTGATCCCAACCGCCCCGGCCCGAAGTGCCAGTCGCATCGAGGAAATGACGCCCTCGACCGAGGGTTCATACCCGGCTTCCATATCTGCACTGACAGGCAGAGCGGCGCTTGCGGCGATGCGTTCAACGGTGGTCAGCATTGTTGCCCTGGGGACACGCTGACCGTCAGGATAGCCGAAAGAAGCGGCGATGCCACTACTGGTTGTGCCGATGGCCTCAAACCCGGCTAACTCGAACAGCCTGGCGCTGGCGGCGTCCCATGCGTTGGGAAGAATCAGGAGAGCGGGGCCGCGATGTAATTCCCTCAATCGCTCGGCCCGTTCCCGTTGGAGGGATTCGTCCACTGGGTAACCTCCTTTCGGGGAAAATCGTGACGCCGCCCCTTGCATCACATGAGCTCTGCGAAGAGGGCCTGGACCTCTCCACGGTATCAATGCGGACCTGCGCAAACAGGAGGGCACATACATTCGAGTCCGACCGCATCGATCCCATGGCCAAGAGGTATAGGGAAAGTGTCTTGTTGATTAGCGCCCAGGGTTGGCCTGGGCTGCCGGCTTTTCCAGGGCATTCGCATGCCTGGATGTCCTCGATGACAGGGGCAAGGGGGACGATAAGGGTTTCGCTCCTCGTTGTCAATAGAAAGGCATTCACTTAGCTGTGCTACGGTGCGGTGACCGTCGGCCGCATTTGTTGTCCAGCGATGAGGGTCGTTCACGTGAATCCTGCCCTTTCCCCGTGGGGTTCCTAACCTCTGGCCGCAGGACCCTCTTCCGCCCATGACGACCTTCCCTAGATGATGTGACATCTGACGCCCTCTTTCATGCGGCAATTGAGTAATATATATTCATGAAGATGCATATTTCAAAGCGCCGCTTGCCCGTCGCAGAAGCCCGACTTCTCAAGGCCCTGGCTCACCCGGTCCGGCTGGAGATCGCACGGATCGTCAGCCAGGAAGAGTCTTGTGTCTGCCACCTGGAGGCCCGAACGGGCCTGCGCCAGGCGTATCTTTCGCAGCAGATCAGCATCCTGCGCGATGCCGGGCTGCTGGCCGAGCGCCGGGTGGGTACCTTCATCCACTACCGGCTGGCAGATGAGCGACTGGTTGATGTCATCACCTCCGTTCAGCGAGTCGCCGGGTCGGCCGACAGCCCCCTCCCGCCTCTGGACCCCGCTTGCTGCACATGCCCTCGGTGCAGCGAGATCGCGAGGCAAGTGTCCCCGGCGCCGAGCCGGACTCGGCCGCGCCGACAAAGAAAGGGCGAGGGCGAACATGTCCGGGTTTCTTGAAAAGACCAAGGACTTAGGTTTCGGGTGCGAGAATTGCAAGAAGCTGGCTTCCTTGGCCGAACAGGCCGTGGCCACCCTCGCCATCGAAGCGCGTGTCGAGAAGGTGACGGACCCCGCCCAGATCAAGAGTTACTCCGTGCCAGCGACGCCCGGGTTGATCATCAACGAGAGAGTCACGTCGGCCGGGCGGATACCGGGCGAGGCAGAAATCACGAGTTTCCTGACCAGCACGCTGATGGAGGCGGACCGTGGCTGAGGCCGGCCTAACCAAACGCCTCTCGATCCTCGACCGCTACTTAACCCTCTGGATCTTCTTGGCGATTGCGGTCGGCGTGGGAATCGGCTTTCTCTTTCCGGCTGCCGTGCAGAGTTTCAACACGACCGTCTCGGTCGGGACGACTAACATCCCGATCGCGGTCGGCTTGATCCTGATGATGTACCCGCCGCTGGCGAAAGTCCGCTACGAGGAACTGAGCGATGTCTTCCGCAACCGGAAGGTGCTGGGGCTTTCGCTTCTCCAGAACTGGGTGGTCGGTCCGATTGTGATGTTTGCCCTGGCGGTAATCTTTCTGCGCGGCTACCCCGATTACATGGCCGGCCTGATCCTGATCGGCCTGGCGCGCTGCATCGCCATGGTCATTGTCTGGAACGAATTAGCAAAGGGCGATACCGACTACGCCGCCGGGCTTGTGGCCTTGAATAGCATCTTCCAGGTTCTCTTCTACAGTTTGTACGCCTATGTCTTCATCACCGTCCTGCCAACCTGGTTCGGACTGCCCGGGGCGGCGGTGCGCATCACAATTGGCGAGATCGCTGAGACCGTGTTCATCTACCTCGGGATCCCGTTCCTGGCCGGTTTCCTCACCCGTTGGGTCCTGTTGAGGATAAAGGGCAAGGAGTGGTATCACGGCCGATTCATTCCGAAGATCAGTCCCGTGACCCTGGCGGCCCTGTTGTTTACCGTGGTGGTGATGTTCTCGCTCAAGGGAGAGTACATCATCCGACTGCCGCTGGATGTGGTGCGGATTGCCATCCCGCTCTTGATCTATTTCGCGGTCATGTTTCTCGTGAGTTTCGCGATGGGCCGGCTCGCCGGGGCGGACTATTCCAAGACGGCCACCCTGTCATTCACCGCCGCGAGCAACAACTTCGAGCTGGCCATTGCGGTGGCGGTGGCCGTTTTCGGGATCTCATCCGGGGAGGCGTTTGCCGCGGTCATTGGACCGCTGGTTGAGGTGCCGGTCATGATTGGGCTGGTGAATGTTGCCTTCTGGTTACGGAAACGGTATTTCTGGCCCGTCAGCCTGGCAGCCGCGTAACACTGCGTGTGGAGACACTCCACAGGAGAAGAGAATTATGTGCAATCGATGCGACGATGGGTGCAAGTGTGGCTGCGAATGTGGATCCGACTGTGACTGCGGTTGCCATGAGGGCAAGGGCTTTCGGCGCCGTTATCAGACGAAGGCGGAACAAGTGACTGAACTCGAAGCCTATCTGACGGAGCTGAAATCCGAGGTTCAGGCGGTCGAAGAGCATCTCGCCGATCTTCGACGCTAGCGTCTCGGGTCACAGGAGACGGGGCAGAGCCCGGCCTTCGTCGAATGCATGCGCGGGGAGGGACAGCCAACATGAAGCAGGACGGTTCTGGAGGCACTCCGAAGAAGGTCATCTCCCTCATTCTGGACGAAGCGGAAGTCATCGAACTGAATCGGATCCTTACTGACAAGGATGCCGAGGGAGCGCTGCTTTTTCTGGGCGCCCATCTAAGGGGAAAGGCCCGTGAGGCCCTTGAGGGCGGTTGACGGGTGAACCCCAGGACCCCAGGTTGAGGTCCGCCCAGAAGACTCGCGTGCCAAACACGAGGCCTGCGAATCTTACGGATGGTCGCCAGCCCTTCTCCGAGGATGCCTGAGCCCTATCCAAACTCGGTCGCGCTGGTCCGGACGATTCCCTTCTGGCCTACCCCGGGAAGGTCACGGTCCTGGGCTGGCCCTGCCGGGGCCTTGCGGAGGTGATGCCGCGCCTGGCATTGCTCTCCAATGTGATCGGCTACAACCCGGATGGACGGGCGCTCACGCTGCGGCGGAAGCCGGGCTTCATAACTCTCCTCGACTAGACGATCTGCATCACCCGAGTGGATGATGCGGACCAAGGCGAGAATCTCCTGGAGGCCTTGACTGCGGCAATCAACGCTACCTCTCAACATCGTTCTGAGTTGACACCGGCCTCGCCTCGGACCAGGGCTCCCGGGCCCCTCGACGTCTGGAATCTTCTTCCTCACACCAATTGCCGGGAGTGCGGGGAGCCCACTTGTATGGCCTTTGCGTTGGGCCTTCTCCAACAAACCCACAAGGTGGCCGAATGTCCGAGTTTGTGTGAATACCCGGCTTTCGGAGATCATCGTGCAACGCTGGAAGCTATGATCTGGGCAAGAGCAGGCCTCGACAGCCCAAAGGCGATGGTGCCATGACAGAAGATGCCGGTCTCACGCAGAACCCTGCAGGTATCCGCATCCTTGCCCTGTGCTCGGGAAACTCCTGCCGTTCGCAGATGGTCGAGGCCTGGTTCCGAGCCCTTGCGCCAGAGCGAGTAGAGGCGTTCAGCGCCGGTGTCCGTCCTGCTGGTTTTGTGCATCCGCTGGCAATCCGGGTGATGGCAGAAGCTGAAATTGACATCTCGAGTGCCCGGTCTAAGGCAATCGATAACTTCCTTCAAGAACCCTTCGACTACGTCATCACCGTTTGCGCACCTGCTGCCGAGGCCTGCCCGGTCTTTCCAGGCAACGCGGTTCGGCTCCACTGGCCATTAGATGATCCTGCCGAGGCCCAAGGCGATGAACCTTCGCGTTTGGAGGGCTTCCGCCGCGTACGGGACGAGGTGCGTGAACGGGTCCTGATGTTCCTCAACGATCTTGCGAGATCGGACCCAGCGTAAACTCGTTACCCCGTTCGAACTAACAGCAAATCCGTGGCGGTCCCAGGATGGCGCATACGCCAGGCACATAGTGGAGCGTGATGTGTGGCTCGATGATTGCTGCGAGCCAGAGTTGGGATCTTCGAAGAACACTCGTTGAGTGAAAGGGCCCTGACACATGGACCTCCATGAACTCAGGTTCGGTCATTTGGGCCATAGACTTGAGGCCAAGGTACCGTCGTCCCTCGACTTGGTACGCATCGGACACTTTCAGCAGATCTGTCCTAAGATTGCAGGCCAAGTCCGGGCTGCTTTCGGATGCATGGGGGAGACAGCTTTGATGGGCCGCTTGTCTTTTCCCATCACCTCGGGGAAACAGCGCACCTCATCTAGCCCCAGTGTCCCCGTGTAGTTCTCCCCCATCGCCAGCGAACTTCCTTCTCCTGAATGATCTGGGCCATCGCCCCCGTTCACCCTGATCGGCATCGTCTTGGAAAAAGTCCCCCTCGTAGCGCGACCCGAGGGGACGGACCGGCCACGAGGGGCAGGGGAGTGTGGATCCCTTCACAGCCACGAGTCGAGCCTGTGGGCCTCGTGGGAGCGAAGCAAATCGGACTCCTCAAGCATCAAGTAGTGCGAGATCATCTCTGTGGTGGCACGGCCCATGAGACGGAAGATGGTGATCACGTCCATGCCCTGTCTCAAGGACATCAGGGCAAAGGTGCGGCGAAGCGCGTGGGGCGTGACCTTGAGGCCGGCCCGCTTGCTGAGGCGGTCGAATAGGGCGTGCATCCCTCGTTCGGTAAGCCTCATCGCGTCCCTCGTCTGCCACAGCGGGGCGGAGGGCTGGGGAGGGGCGGGGAGTGTCCTCCGATAGGCAAGGATCGCCCTGCGAGAACGAGCACCGATAGCCGACATGCGGGCTTTGCCCCCCTTGCCTCTGCGAACCAGCAGAGAGCCAGTGGCAAGGTCAACATCCTCCCAGTTGAGGGCTGCAGCCTCGGCCCTCCTCACTCCCGAATCAGCGAAGACGAGGAGCAAGGCCTTATCTCTGGGTGTGGAACACGCCTTCAGAGCGGCCCTGAATTCCTCCAAGTCCAAGAATGGCAATCGCTTCTTCTCCAGCTCCGGCATGGCGAAGCCGATCGCCTGAGGGATATAGCCTTCGCTGTGCCAGAAGCGGAGCAAGGTCTTGACCCCTCGGGCCTTCGCATGGAGGGTGGTGTCTTTGACGCCTCTTTCGGATACCGCGGCCACCCAGGCCCTTGGGTGCGATGCACGAACATCTGAGGGAGACATGACGCCTTGAGACTCCAGCCAGGAGACGAACTCGCCGGCCGTGTAGCGATAATGCTCCAGCGTCGCAGGGCTTAGTCGCAGAGCTCGACGGTAGAGGGAGAAATCCTCAAGCGAGGTGCGCAGATCTGCGGGTGATGGAACGCAAAATGTGGCAGGGGCAAGTACCCGAATAAAGGACTCCTCGCGCATGTTTTCTGCTCCTTGGAGCAGGGCTGAGCGCGAGAATCAGGTCAAAACAAGGGGGAGGAGCGGGTGACGGGATTCGAACCCGCGAATCCTTGCTTGGGAATAGAGCGGGTTTCAGCTCACCCGGAGGGCTTGTTTTTCCGTGGTCTTCAGCGATGACGCCGTCAAGATTCCGGCGAATAAAGTGTCCTATTTCTGTTCGTTGTACAGGACGTTCGCTTTATCAACTGCTCCCGCCTTGGGATATCCGGTGCCTCACCGGTTTCAATAGTAGCCTCAGGCAAATTCGCCTCGGCACATTGAAGCGTGGGAAGATAGATCCTCAGCTAGTCGTCCTCTTCCATCTTATATCATGCCAAGACGCATGTCCAGCAGGATGAGGACTGACGGACTACTGCGAGGTGCCGAAGCCATGCTTGTTGTATGGCGTAGAGGGAGCCCCGCCAATCATGGCAGGCGATCGGGATGTTGTATTGGGTCTGCCTTCCCCTCAATGTACCTCAGCTCAATATCGAGTCCCTTCGCAGCACAACGCCATGGGAGCGAAGATCTGCGGAAGCAGGCGCGGAATAAGACTGACGTCACCCCAGCGGCTCGGTGCGACTGCGTCCTGGGTCTCAGATAGCCAAGGCTCTCCTCGCCCCTCCCCCCACCTCGTGCGCCGAGGGTAGCCTGGTCGACCGGGCCTTGGGGCCAACGATCTTGTGGTTATGAGCGGCTCTCCTGGCGGATATGCCGGGGAGACTCGGCCAGGCCAGTTGACCCAGCGGGTTTGTCGAGGGCTCCGTATCCGGTCGCCCTTCGGAAGCGGTGCATCCTCTTGGATCGAGGCGAAGTTCGGCGTCCTTGCCTGTGCTCCCTAAACGCCATGACGCGCCAGTTCTTGAAGCAGAACTCTGGGAAACTCCTTAAGCAATGTCGCCTGATTTCGAGGGAGGAAGGGCCCCAAGTCCTGATCGAAGTCTATCGCGCGCTTGGCCAGCGGTCCTTTGACCCGGCTCAGCGAGGACAGCATCTCTGGAGAGACCATTCCTTTTCGCAGCATGAAGTAGAGATCGTAGTAGTCACGCGGCTTTCCCCTGGAGGCGAGCGCTCCGAGTTTCTCTCTCACTATCAATTCCTCGAGGAGCTGAGTGAGCGTGTAGGCAGGCAAGAGATCAGGCGTGACAACCACGCCGCGACCTGCGACTTTGCCGCGCTGGCGAAGGGAGACCTGCAATTGGATCTGCACCGGAAGATCGTGAACTGGGCACGCCACGATGCCCAGATAGCCGCCCGATGTTACCTTGCTCTCCTGGATCGAGACAGCAAGGCCCTCGCGTTCCATCTCTGCAGCGGCCGACGTTACCCAATCCTCGATCTCCTTGACCCGAACGCGGAAGCCTGAAAAGTCCAGGTCCTCCGAGAATCTCGGACTTCCATAGAGGATCCGGAGTGCTGTGCCTCCCTTGAACATCACATGCTCGCTGCCGCGTTCGCTGTAAAAGGCGCGCAGGAAAAGGTGTTGGCAGTACTCGCGTGCGACATTCAGCTCTGTCGTCTGGAGTCGTCTCGCAGTCTGGACCAACGTCTCCCGGGAAATCACCGGTATCCCTCCATCACAGCGATTAGGTCTTGCCGATCGAATAAACGTGCCAACCTCTGGACTCTCTTCCAGTCGAGGGACCGGGTATCCAGTCTTTCCGGCAGTGCCAGTTTTCGCTGCGTTGCCAGATACAAGCTGTCGAGGAACGCCTTTTCAGGTTCGGCGATAAGGACAGCGCTACCACCTACGCGAATCGGCCGGTATCCGTCGAATGCGGTCGGCTTGAGGTGGTGATACCAGAACACTGTCCCGGCAACCTCAAAGCGGCGAGTATTGCGGGTCGTGGCGGAGGTGACGCGATACGCCGCCTCGGGTATCAGGTGATAATACGCCAGTGCATAGTGGAACGAGACATAGGACGGCCTAATTAGCGCATTAGCGATTGCGAGTTCGGAGGGCTCGCTGTCCGATAGGGAATAGAGTCCCCGGCGCAGCTTGTGGACATCGCCTCGCTTGGTCGCACGAGTGAGCAGGAAGCGGATGGAGATCTCCGATGCACCGAGGAGGTGCTGCAGATCCTGAGGAGAGAAGAGGTGCATCCCGCTCTGGCGAACTGTTCGTTCCAGGAGGCCCCAACTCAGTTGTTTAGCCATATTGCTAATTATCCGAGATAGGCCAATCTTACAGTACCGAGGCCTGACTGTCAATCGCGGGCCGCCAGTGCGCCTTCTGAGCATCAAGTATCCGTGCCGAAGGAGGCTGGAGTGCCTATTGCCGATTCGATGATCGAAGGATCCGGGCGATGCGCGGACTGATGGGGGACCGGCTTCGGCGGTGGTTGGAACGTGGCGCACTGCACCGTGAGGGTTGGAATCCGTAGCAGGCCGGGAGTTCCGCTCGGGATCCGGTGATCAGACGGAAGAGCAGCCAGTCCCTAGTGGCCTCGAAGCCGGAGGAGCTGGTGACACTGGACAGCCACCATGAGGTTCTCGGCGTCGGCGAGGCAGCGCCGGGCGAAAGGAAGCCGCCTGACGCGCTGGGACGGGAAGGTGGGTCATGAACAGGTGTTTGGCCTTCTCGTTGGGGGGGGGCGGGGTCTCGCGTGGTCCACTGCAGGCGGGCGCCCTGCGCACCCTGCTTGGGTTGGGCTTCAGACCCGACTTGCTGGTAGGGGCCTCGATCGGGACCGAGGACGCCGCCGTCCTGGCCGTCCAGAGGGCGGAACTCGGACTGGCAGACTTCCGGGAGCGCCTTTTCATGGAGACGGTTGACGCCGATCCAAAGGACTCGCGGATCCAACGACTGGCGGCGGAGATGTCATCTGGACCGTCAAACTACCGAGACAGGCGGCGATTCTCGGAGCGCATCATTGCACGTGGCATACCTCCGGACCTCCGCTTCACCCAGATCATGGGCGCTTGGGTGGCTCTTGTTGGCAGCGATCTGGATACAGGCGAACCTGTCCTCTACGGGCGGGACTCCGGAGTTCGACCCCTCGATAGAGTGATGGCTTCCGCGAAGGCCTTCCTGTCAGGAATGTGGGAGCATCGGGTGAACTCCTCATGCCTTCGGCCCCTTTCTCTCAGCAGGGTATCCCTTGTGAAGGAGGTGTTAACAAAGGCCGCGATCAGCCGTCTTCATACCTTATGCAAGAGCTTGAAGATCAGGCTGACATTTCGTAGGGATTTCTTATCCACAAATGTGGATGTGAAAACCCTCGTTCTTCCGACGACAGGTGGGTCGCAGATATGTCATGCTAGGTACATGACACACGGTGGGCCTCAACACAGAAAAGACAGTAACACGGGTAATCGCACTTGAAAGGACCAGTTCCTGGGTCACTCAATTAAAGACTTGGTCGGATAGCCGTCCATTTACCTCGAATGACTATTGCGAAGGATACGAATGTCAAGGTAATTCGCTTTAGAATAGAACACCACCCTCAAATGGAGATGTCAAGATGAGCGCTTGGAATCGGAACGAAAGTTGGTCGTATCCAATGGCAGGGGGGATCGATCTACAGTCAATCATGCGCCAGGTATATGTCTGGATGGTTCTAGGGATGCTGGTCACAGCCGTCGTTGCGTCTATCACTGCGACCTCACCGCTGCTGATCGATCTTGCCTTGAACCCCATTGTTTTGTTGATCGCAGTCCTGGCCGAATTTGGTCTGGTCATTGCAATAAGCCGCGGATTAAACCGGCTTTCTACCGGCACGGCGACCATGCTATTCCTCGTGTATGCTGCCTTGAACGGATTCACGCTCTCGATGGTGTTGCTCGCTTTTAGTATTGGGTCGGTTTTCCTGGCATTTGCCTCAACCGCGGCGTTGTTCGGGGCCATGTCCGTCATCGGCTATACCACCAAGGTGGATTTATCCAAGATGGGGACTTACCTGATGATGGGGGTCCTCGGGCTGATCATTGCGATGGTGATTAACCTGTTTGTCAATAGCAGCCCTCTGGATACGGTCATCAGCATCGTAGGTGTTCTGGTTTTCACGGCCCTCACCGCCTTCGATACCCAGCGCATCGGCCGCAGGGCAGCGGAAATGAGCATGGATGGCGAGCCGGGGTTGAAGTTCGGTATCATGGGGGCGCTCCAACTTTACCTGGACTTCATCAACATGTTTCTCTTCCTACTCCGACTGACGGGTCGCCGCCGTTAAGACGATAAACAAGGCAATGTGAAGCTCATTCGAATGAGGAAGAAGGCCGAGCAAATGGGAAGGCGTCGGAGAGCAGCAAATAGCAGAGGAGTTGATAGGAACGTCACTATTGGCGACAGAGGTCCGACACTGGGGGACAGGTTGCGGCATCGTGTGGCGATGCTGAGGAAAAAGGGCTGCGGACTGATTGAAAACGAGATACAGAATAAAGCGTCTCTCCCACTCGGATCAATCTCCTTCCAGGGCATGCAAGTGGAGGATTCGGCTTTCTTGAAGCACTAATCTCAAGAGGCCTGCCCCGATCCCAGGGGCACTTGATTCCCGGGTAAGTGCCTTTCAAAGCATTCGGCCTCCGATTGGAGGCCAAATGCACTTGATTCTGGCTTTGAGAGCGGGTGACGGGATTCGAACCCGCGAATCCTTGCTTGGGAAGCAAGTGCCTTGCCGCTTGGCCACACCCGCCAGACTGCCCCGAGATTATATCAGGCCAGTTTTCCGGGGCCAATCTTGTTCGCACCGAGGTTTTTCCATAAGAGGTACAGAGCCACGTTGACCCCCCAGCGTTCTGCACTCGCGGGCGGTCCACTGAACAGGCGCGAGGTCTCCTGAACCCCCTCCGGGCTCGCAATCACGATGAGAGCTTCCGAATCGGGTGTACTGCGTCGGACCGACAGGCCCAGCGTCCACTGGCTTGCGCGCTGGCGCCCCCAATCTTGAGTGAGGCCCTTCACCTCAGCCAGATCGGCGGCCGAGCCCGGCAGTGTCAGACCCGCGGAGTAGCTTTCGCGAGCCTGGGTGGCGCCAAGCCGTCCGGACAGCTTTCCGCCCGTTCCCCATTCCACCGTGGCCAGCCTCAAAGCCCGGGCGGCTAGGCGGGCCAGGATGTCTTCCTCCAGGGTTTCATCGTCCTGGCCGAAGACCGCCTCCGGCAAGCGTCGGCGGACCTCAGAGGCTATTCGTGTCAGCGCGGATTGCACTTGATCCGGGTGGTTCCCCTTGGCCGTGATTCGGACATCGATGATCCCGCTGTGGGCCGCCAGCCCCACTGTCGGGTTGGAGAGTCGCTCCAGGTCTCCCACGCGGTCATCGATCTGGGATTCACCCAACCCAACCAGGTGAAGGACCGTGGAACGGATCAGGCTGGGCGCCCCCGACTTTTCTCGTAGGTAAGGGATGACGGTGGCGTTGAGCATGTGCTCCATCTCGCGGGGAACGCCCGGAAGCGAGAGCACGGCGGAACTTGAGGTCTCCACGATAAACCCGGGCGCGGTCCCCACCGGGTTCTCGATGGGAAGGGCACCCCGAGGCAGGAAGGCCTGACGGCGGTTGTTCTCCGTGGGGGCCCGCCCCCAACGCGACATGCGGGCAGAGATTCCCTCCCAGAGTTCCGGGCGGAATTCCAGCGGCAGGCCGAACGCCTCAGCGGCGGCTTCGCGCGTCGGGTCGTCCACAGTGGGGCCCAGCCCGCCGGTTGTGATGACGCCTTCGGCTCGGGAGGTGGCCAGTCGGAGCGACTGCGCGATGCGGCTCGCATTGTCGCCCACGGTCGAGATCCAGTGTAGGTCAAGGCCGGATTCTCGCAGGGCCAGGGCGATGGCTCGGGCGTTCGTGTCGAGGATGTCGCCGAGCAAGAGTTCTGTGCCGATGGTGAGGATCTCGATGGCCATGGGGATCGGTTGCCGCGGCGAGAAACTCAGCTTTCCCCGAGGTAGGCCTTGCGAACCATTTCATTGTCCCGCAGGTTTTTCGCCGTGTCCTGCAGGACTATCGTGCCGGTCTGGAGGACATAGCCCCGGGCGGCAACGGAAAGAGCCATAAGAGCATTCTGCTCAACCAGCAGGATGGTTGTGCCTTCGCGGTTGATGCCGCGGATGGTATCGAAAATGCTTTCCACCAGAATCGGGGCGAGGCCCATCGATGGCTCGTCCATGAGCAGCAGGCGGGGGTGGGCCATCAAAGCCCGGCCGATGGCGAGCATTTGCTGTTCGCCGCCAGAGAGAGTCCCCGCCACCTGGTGACTACGTTCCTGAAGCCGAGGGAAGAGAGAGAAGACCCGATCCAAATCCTGGTGGACAGAGTCCCGGCGGTCGCGGCTGTATGCCCCAAGGTCCAAATTCTCTGCCACGGTCAGACGCGAGAAAATGCCGCGGCCCTCCGGAACCATGGCCACCCCTTTCCGCACGATCTGGTGAGCTCGATAGGCGGCCAGATCCTCTCCATCGAGGCGCACCAGACCCTGGCGCGGCTTGAGCAGCCCGCAGATGGTCCGCAGGGTGGTTGACTTTCCGGCCCCGTTGCCGCCGATGAGGCTTACGATCTCCCCTTGTTCAACGGTCAGCGAGATTCCCTTGAGTGCGTGGATGTTCCCGTAATAGGAGTGAAGGTTTGAGACTTCGAGCAAAGGCATCGGCGGATATCCTGGTGCGGCTTCTAGGCGGCGGCCAGATTGGCCCCTCCCAAGCCCGAGGAGGCTCCACGGCCTAGGTAGGCCTCAATGACCCGAGGGTTGCGCTGGATCTCCAGAGCGGTCCCTTCGGCAATCTTCAAGCCGTAGTCCAAAACCGTAACCTGCTCGCTGATCCCCATAACCACCCGCATGTCGTGTTCAATCAGGAGGATCGTAATTCCCAATTCGTCCCGCAGCCGCTGAATGAAGCGCATCATCCCGCCGGTCTCATTCGGATTCATTCCGGCCGTGGGCTCGTCCAGGAGCAGAAGCTTGGGCTGGCTGCCCAGGGCCCGGGCCAGTTCCAGCCGCCGCTGGGCTCCGTAGGGCAGATTCCGCGCCAGTACGTCCCCCATTCCGCTTAGGCCGACAAATTGCAGGAGTCGGTTGGCATCTGCGATGGCAGACTGTTCCTCTCCGCGCATGCGGCGCGTTCCCAGGATGGCTTCCACCCACACGGATCGCAGACGGGGATGCTCTCCGACCAGAATGTTCTCGATCGCCGTCATGTTTGCGAACAGGCGGATGTTCTGATAGGTGCGGGCAATCCCCCGATAGGTGATCTGATTAGGGGCGAGCCCGAGGAGGGAGCGGCCAAAGAAGAGGATGTCACCCGAATCCACCGGGTAAAATCCCGTGACGCAGTTGAAGACCGTAGTCTTCCCGGCTCCGTTGGGGCCAATGACGCTGGAGATGCGGTGTTCGGGAACGACCAAATCCAGCCGGCCGACGGCGATCAGGCCCCCGAAGGACTTGGTGAGCTGCCGGGTTTCAAGAGCGGCCGTCATTGCGAGCCAGCCTTTCCCGGTCGCCGGGGCCTTCCGAATCGGTTTGGGGAGGGCTCTCGGCCGCATGCACTTCCAGCCTGCGGCGGCGCGAGGGAAGAATCCCTTCGGGCCGCACGATCATCATCACGACCAACAGCGCCCCAAAGGCAACCAGCCGATAGTCTTGGAGCTGGCGGAGTACCTCGGGCAACCCCTTGAGGACCAGGGCTCCGGCGATCACGCCTGGCATGTTCCCCATCCCCCCCACAATCACCAGGCAGAGCACATTGATCGAAACCATCAGCGTGTAGTCGTCCGGGCCGGTGAACTGGTTTCGGGCAGCGAAGATGACCCCGCCCATGCCGGCAAAGGCGGCCCCGATCCCGAAGGCGAGCAGTTTTTGGACCAGGGTGTTGACTCCCATCGCGCGGGCCACCGTTTCATCCTCGCGCATGGCCTCCCAGGCTCGTCCCACCCGGGAATTCTGGAGCCGCGTCGTGATCAAGATGATGACGATCGTCCCCAGCGCCATCAAATAGATATAGTCGGCGCCGCTTGAGAAGGATAGGCCGAAGAGCGTGGGGCCGGCGACATCCTTGACACCCATCGGCCCGCCGGTGAACGAGGTCAGTGCGTCCGCCCGGGTTAGAGTGCCCAGGATCTCGCCAAAGCCCAGGGTGACGATCGCCAGGTAATCACCGCGCAGCCGCAAGACGGGGACCCCGAGCACGACCCCGGCCAGGGCAGCCACCGCGATACCAATCGGCAGGGCGATCCAGAAGCTCCAGAGCAGATGGTGGGGAGCAGGAGCCGTGAGCAGCGCTACCGTGTACGCACCGATCGCGTAGAAGGCCACGTAGCCAAGGTCCAACAGGCCCGCTAGGCCGACGACGACATTGAGACCCAGGCCAAGGAGAACGTAGATCAACACGGTCCCCAAGGTGTAGTTCCAGAACGGTCCGAGACCCTGCGGGATGAGGATGGCCAGTAGGATCAGCACGCCATACAAACTGTAGCGGGAGCCTCGGTTGGCCGTAACCCTGTGGAGGGTGTGGCTCAACCATCCTCCCAGGCGCGCGAAGGGGCGTCCCAGGTGGTCATTTAGCCTCTGCGGCCAGGAGGCGCGGACCATGCCGCGCATCATCACCGCCCCCAGGAGAGACGAAAGGAGGATGAGGGCGAAATAGAGCACCGCAACCTGGGTCGCCGGCAAGTTCAGGATGAAAAGCTGGGTATTGGAGGTCACCATCTGGGCAAGATACGCACTCAAGGCGACCCCGGCCGCGCTCAGCTGATCGACAAGGAATCCAAACAAGGCCAACGCCGCGCCCGACACGGCCCCCGTGACGGCGGCCCCTTCCAGCGCGTAGCTCCAGAGGTCAGGGGTTCTTCTTCGTGCCGCGCTCATCCCGGCCCACAGGCCGATCAGGGCAAAGAATACCAGCATGTCGAGGCCGAGGCCGGAGGTTCCGGAAATCGCGATCGAATAGCCGTTGCCGATAAGGCCGCCGATCAATTGGGCGGCAGTCGCCTGGAAACCGATCAGCACGAGAAAGACCAGGACGACGCCGAAAATCGCGCCCGTGGTCAGCGACTGGCGCAGGCGGTCGCGGGTCATACCTTCGCCTCCGTCAGCACCTCTCCCAGAAGGCCCGTCGGTCGGAATACAAGGACCAGCACGAGGATCGCGAAGGCAATGACATCCGCCAGCTGGAAGCTCCATCCCAGGATTGGAGGGCCCAAAGCCTCGACCACGCCAAGGAACACCCCGCCGAGCATGGCGCCGGGAACATTTCCGATCCCGCCCAGGACCGCGGCCGTGAATGCCTTGATGCCGGGGACGAACCCGACATAGTAATAGACCAACCCCAGATGAACGCCCCACATCACGCCCGCCGCTCCCGCCAGCGCGCCGCTGATGATGAAGGTCTGGCTGATCACGCTGTCCACATCAATGCCCATGAGCGATGCGACCGGCTTGTTCTCGGCGACGGCGCGCATGGCACGCCCGAGCCGCGTGTGCTGGACCAGCAGATAAAGACCGATCAGCATCAGGATTGACAGGACGAAGGTGAATACGCCCGTATACGTCACCACGACCGCCGTTCCTCCGACGTACAGATTCCATCCCGTGCCTCGGGTCAGAACGGCAGGATTGGAGTAGTCGCGAGGCTGGCTACCGAACAAGAGTTGCGCTGCGTTCTCGAGGAAAATCGAGGCGCCAATGGCACTGATGAGCGGGACTAGGCGCGGCGCGTTGCGCAAGGGACGATAGGCGATCTTTTCCAGGAAATAGCCGCCGACGGCGGCGACCCCCATGCCGCCCGCAAAGGCCAGCAGGACGGAGGGGATGGGGTAGACATCGAGGAAACTGCCCCCCGGCGCATGGATCGCCCGCAGCGCCTCGAACACGAAGTACCCTCCAAAGCACCCGACCATCATGATATCGCCGTGGGCGAAGTTGATCATGAACAGGATGCCATAGACGAGCGTGTATCCGATGGCGATGAGGCCGTACACGGCCCCGAGGACAAGTCCGGAGATCGCCAATCGCAACCAGGTATCGGGACCGTACGTGCGCTGCACGACGAGAACGACGTAGAAACGATAGACAAGGTAAATGGTGAACGCGATCCCGATGACGATCTGGGCGATTTGGAAGGGGGTTAGGGGGATTCGGCTGCGCAGGGCAACGGCAGGTTGCATGAAGTCCACTCTCAGAAGTTGGAAGACCAGGCGGATCTTCCCAAGCCCGTCAAGCAGGCGGGGCAGGCATCCTCCTTCCTGCCCCGCCTCCTAGATCATACCAACAATCTTGGCAACACCGGATCAGGACCCGGCGATCACCCACTGCCCGTTCTTGACCTGATAGAAGGTCGGTCCCGAGGCGGAGCATTCGCCGGTCGGATCGCAGGTGACCACTCCGGCGATCCCCTGGTACCCGCTGATGCTCCGCACCGCCGTGACCAGCGCTCCGCGCGGGATATACAAGTTCCCGTCCGAGCCCTGGATCCCCACCTGCTCGATCACATGGATGAGCACCGCGGCGGAATCGTACCCGGTCCAGCTGTACGGGGAGAGCTTCCCGGCTGGCTGTCCGTAGGCCGCCAGATACTCTGCGTCGAACTTGGTCTTGGCAGGCGAGGGCGGCGGGATCAGACCCGTGGCATAGGCCCCCTCAGCATTGGGCCCGGCGCGGCTGATGAAGTCGGCACCGTAGACGCCGTCATCGCTGAACAGGATCACGCCCTTTAACCCGGACTGGGCCATCTGGTTGGCGATGATCACGCCTTCGGCAACATAGCCGCCATAGAAAAGCGCCTGAGGCTTCTTGGAGGCAACGGCGGCTAGAGGCGCGCTGTAGTCGGCCAGGCCGGGGGTGATGGTCGTGTAGGAAACCACGGTGCCACCCAGGCTGGTGAAAGTGTCTTTGACCACGCCGGCAAGGCCAGCTCCGTAGGTTGCGCCATCGTCCATGACCGCCAACTGCTTGACGTTGAGCTTGTTGTAGAGGTACTGGGCCGCGAACTTGCCCTGCTCCGCGTCGGTGAAGACCAGCCGGTTGAACACCTTGGACCCGGATTGGGTCAGGGCCGGATTGGTCGCGGAAGGTGACATCATCGGGATGCCGGCCTTCTCGTAGATGGGGATCGCCGCCTGTGTGGCGCCGGAGAAGACGTGTCCTGCCACGGCGACCACGCTGGGTTCGGAGACGAACTTGTTGGCGACCGCCGCGCCGCCCTCTGCGGTCCCGCCGTCGTCCTCGGCGTCAATCTGGAACGGGTGACCATCGAATGTTGCGGCGTCCGTCGCCGCGATCTTCTGGGCATTGGAGATATCAATGCCGAAGGACGCGTTGCCACCGGTCATGGGCGCGCCCACCCCGATAACGATTGGCGCCCCTGGCTTGAACACTGCGCAGCCGAAGGCGTCCGTCTTGCAAGCGGCCGGAGCCGTGGCTGCGGGCGCGCAGGCTGCCAGCACCATGGAAAGAATGAACAGCGCGGTTAATACATATCGAGCCTTCATTTCAACTCCTCCTTTTCCCCTCTATCCGACGAACCATGCTCTTGCCGATGAGAAGCTCAAGAACAAGCCAATCGTTTCCGCGGGCAGGTACCGCCATGCGGCGGCAGCTGGCGCTCATCCACCTCCCTTCATTGACTAGGTCGAGCTGGGCACAGTTTGCATTGAGGGAATGGCACCTCCCTGGCGTGGGGCCCTTGTTCATGCCTTACGCATCACGCCCTGCCGGAAAGATATGCGACTTCGGACCCGACCGGGTTGATGCCGCCTGTTTGATTGTTCGAAATCCCCACTGGATTCTGAGGGGCGATGCGCAAACTACGAATGGCCCATCGTAGAACCGCAAGACAGGATCGTTCCCGAGGGCACGGCGTATGCGAATCTCGGGGCGGCACCTGAGCCCACTTATTTTGACGATTATAGCAGTGAAGGACGTCTTGTCAACTTTTTGCCTCCAAGAGCGAAGCTTGGGCCCGGGTTATTGCCAAGGAGGCAAATCCGACCCAAAAAGGATGGCTGACAGGCCCCCCAAGGGTCAGGGCCCAAAGGGGCGGATCAGGGATTCCTGCCCTGGGCTGTTTGGCATGAGATCGCAAGGATTGAAATCAAATCTGAACAGATGTCACTCCCTTGGGCTGGCGGCAGGAGATGGTGGCGTCAGCCAAGGCGGGAGGATTTCCCATCCGGGGAGCGTTAGCGAGGCATTTCTGGAGCCGATCTAATGTCCCAAGGTGTTGTCCAGTTTTCGAGGCGCCGGGCGTTCCTCCGGTCCTGGGCTCCTCCCGCGCACCGGAGGCAGCGAGCAACCCAGCGAGCTCATCGGCAAGGGTTTCCGCCCTCAGCGGGGCGGAGACTCAGGCCCCCTCCACTGGAGGTTGCCACCCTCCGCGCTGGAGGGCCGGCTCGTCCGCAGCGATGATCTCGAAAGATGAGGGAAGGTGGCATAGGCTTTGAGGGGTTTGAGGGTCTCGCCTGACGCTGGGTATTCTTTCCTTGACGGTAATGTCTGGCTGGCCTACGATTCGTCCGAATGAGGGGAGTATGCGCATTGGAATGATGGCGGACATCTACACGCCCCATGTCAGCGGAGTGACGACCCACATCGCATTGATCAAACGCACCCTGGAGCGTGCGGGTCACGAGGTCTTCGTTTTCACATTCGGCCATGAACAATTTCATGACGCGGAGCCCAATGTCTGGCGGTCTCCAGGCCTGCCCGTGTCGAATACAGGCTTCTCCTTTGGATGGAGACATACCCCTGAGATCCGACGTCTCATCCGCTCGATGGACCTCCTGCACGTGCATCACCCTTTTGTAAGTGGTCAACTTGCCCTGCGCTATGCCGTCCCGCTGGGAGTTCCTGTTGTCTTCACGAACCATACCCGCTACGATCTCTATGCCCAGTACTATGTTCCCGCGTTTCCCGAAATCCTGACGACAGCCGTCCTGCAGGCCTACCTGGCGAGCTTCTGTCGCGAGTGCTCGCTGGTCATCGCGCCCTCGGCTGGACTGTGCCAAGTTCTGCGCAATCTGGGGGTCAAATCGGCAATCGAGATCGTCCCAAACGGGATCGAGCTTGCGCCCTTCCGCGAGGCAACCCCGGATCAGCTCAAGGATCGGTTGGGCCTTTCAGAGAAAACGGTCCTGGCGGTCTACGTTGGACGGCTGGGGCCGGAAAAGAACCTGGCTTTCCTCTTGAGAGCCTTCCGGGGAGTAGCGGCCGCCTGTCCCCGGGTCCACCTGGCCCTGGTCGGCGAAGGACCGGAGCGCGACAACCTGGAGGATCAGGCCCACCAAGGCGGATTGGAAGGTCGCGTTCACTTCCTTGGTCAGATCGGCTACGAAGACCTGCCCCGCTACCTTCGAGCGGCCGATTTCTTCGTCACGGCATCGGTCTCGGAGGTGCATCCGCTGACGATCACCGAAGGCATGGCCGCTGGTTTGCCCGCCGTGGGCATCGCTTCTCCCGGGGTCGGCGACCTGATCGAGCATGAGAGGAACGGTCTGCTGGCGGACAACGATCTTGGGGCTTTCACCGCCATGGTCACCCGCATGGCCGGGGACGCGGAGTTGCGCCAGCGCCTTCGCTTGGGGGCCATGGAAACAGCAGGCCGCTATGGCATCGAGGTGACGGTGGCGCACCTTCTCAATTTCTATGAGATTCTGTGCCAGGCGGGTCGCCGCAACCAGAGAAGCTCTCGTCGAAGAACCCGCGCTCCCAGGAGGGAGCGACTCTCCCCCGAATCGCGGGAGACCCAGCGCTGAGGTCGTGCGGTTCGGACCGTTTCGAGTCGTTCAGCCGAGCACCCCTTCTTGGATCGGCGCAGGGTCCAAGAGGAAAGCCGCTGCGGAGAAAGGCTCCGGTTGGCGCCCCCCAGCAGAGCCGGAATCCGGCTCCGTCTTCAAGAGGAGAAAAAGATAGGATCATGACTGTTCAAGGGAACAGCCGCACCCGACTGGATGGACCCCCTCTCCCGCACTTGGTCGCTGTTGTCGGGCCGACAGCAGTTGGCAAGAGCGAGTTGGCAGTGCGGCTGTGCGAGGTTTTCGAGGGGGAGATCCTTTCCGCGGATTCGCGGCTGGTCTACCGCGGCATGGATATTGGCACTGCCAAACCTTCGCGCGAAGAAAGGATGAGAATTCCTCACCATCTGGTCGATGTGACCGACATTGATCAGCCCTGGAGCCTGGCTTTGTATCGGGCGCGGGCGTTGCACGAAATCGAGGGAGTTCTCTTCCGCCATCACCTGCCGATCCTTGCTGGGGGAACTGGTCAGTACGTGCACGCTATCCTCGAGGGCTGGGAAATTCCGCCAGCGCCCCCCGACCTCCAGCTCCGTCGCGAACTGGAACAGCGGGCCCGCAGCGACGGCGGGCGCGCGTTGCACGAGGAGCTCGAACGCAGGGATCCTCGCGCGGCCGCATCCATCGACGCCCGAAACGTGCGTCGCACCATCCGTGCGCTGGAGGTTGTGCTAGGAACTGGTGAGCCCTTTTCCAGCCTGCGGACGCACGGCCCGGTATCTTTTCTCAGCTTGCAGATCGGCTTGACCAGACCTCGCCAGGAGCTCTATGCCCGCGCGGACCGACGGATCGATGAAATGCTTGAACGGGGTTGGGTGCGTGAGGTGCAAGATCTGCTGGACCGCGGCTTCTCTCCAGATCTTCCAGCGTTTTCGGCTCTGGGTTATGGGCAAATCATTGAATATCTTCGCGGGAGTTTGACCATGGAGGAGTGTGTCGCGGCGATCCGCCAGGCGACACGGCGCCTCATCCGTCACCAGTCAAACTGGTTTCGGCCGGACGATCCCCAGATCCATTGGATTCAAGCGGGGGCAGTGGCTTTCGAGGAAGCCAGCCAGCTTGTGGCGAAGTTCTTGGCGGGCTCAACTTGAGACCTGGCTATTGACCGATCACCATGAGCATGATGGAACCCCGCATTACGATGCGGCGTAGGGACTCTTCCCGAGCCTGCGGTCCGGGCCGAGGCCACCACGGCCACACCGACGGGGCGAGGGGGGTCAGCGGCCGCACCTTGCGAGAGGGCGGTTTCCAGACCTGAGGCAAGGCGATCATGCGCTCGATCCTTCTCGGGTTCGTCGCGGTTTTGGCTCGTTCGAGCAGGAACGCGATTGCGCTAGAGGAATCGCCTCAGGGCGAGGGATAGGATCGCGCTTACCGCCGCGGTTGCTGGGATGGTGAGGATCCAGGAAATGAGCATGTCCCGCCCCACCTCCCAGTGGACCTTGCCCAGGCGCTCCGCGCTCCCCACTCCCATGATGCTCGTGCTGAGAACCTGGGTGCTGGTTACCGGTCCTCCGAGCAGGGTTGCCGCGAGGACCACAATCGCTGAGCTCAGGAGCGCAGTGAACCCGTGAATCGGTCGGATGCGAATGATTCCCCCTCCCACGGTGCGGATCACCCTCCAGGCCCCGAAGAACGAGCCGCTTCCCATGGCCAGGGCACTGAGGGCGACCACCCATAGCGGAACGCGAAAGCCGGTGATCAGACCGGAGACCAGTAGCCCCAGGGTCATGACTCCCATCGACTTCTGGCCGTCATTGCCTCCGTGGGCCAAGGCAAGGGCAAACACGGTCAACACCTGTCCCCACCGGAAGAAGTTATTGGCCCGCGGTGAGGCGTCCCATGAAAGCCAGACCGTCAGGCGCATCACGACGTAGCCGGCGAGGAGGCCGAGGGGCGGGGAGGTAAAAAGGGCAACTAGAGCGAGGGTCAGCCCCTGAGCTTTCACGGCGGCCGCCCCGCCCGAGATGAGGCCGGCTCCGAGGAGCCCCCCAAGAAGAGCATGGGTAGAACTGGAGGGAATCCCGAGTCTCACGGAGAGAAAGTTCCACAGGACCGCAGCGCCGAGGCCGGAAAGAAGGTCTTGGAACGTAATCGCAGTGGGGACCAGCAAGTTGGACCCAATGGTGGCGGCCACCGCGGTCCCAAAGAGGAAGGGTCCTAAGAATCCGGCCAGGGCGCTCAATCCCAGCGCCAGACGCGGCGGAAGAGCCCGAGAGGCGATCACGGTGGCGACCATGGCCGAGCTATCCACATAGCCATTCATCGCCCCAAAAAGCACGGCAAGAACGAATACTGCGATCAGCAAATTGGGCATCGACGTTGAATGAACCCGAGAAAATTCGAGCCGCTCGCGATCGCCGTAGCCGAAAAGCGGTGTCTATGGGGGGCGATCACTGCCCGAGTCAGCCCGGGTCCCCTGATGGCGAGTGCTTCCTTGAGCTGGGGCTCCGAATCGGCGCAGATTTGAGTCCGGAGCAGGCAATCCGGACCGTCTTGCGGAATTCTACCCTAGCGGATGCCGAGGTCAAGGAGTGTCTGGGGGTTGATCAGGGACTCCACCTCCAAGGAAAAAACCGGGGATGAGTGGGCCTGAATCTGCGGACAACTCTTGATGTGAGTGGATTCGCTGATGCTTGAGCGGAGCGGGTCGCGCCTGCCAATTTGGGCGACCGCGCGTCAGCTGTCATGAGGCCGGCTCCACAAGCGGCGGAGGTCCGTGGCGTTGGGGATCTGCTTCAGCATTTTGCCTCTCTGCCAGCAGGGGATCTCTCGTCAACCCTTCTGGACCCGGAACAGCAGCCTTGCCGCTCGTAATGCTCATGGGCCTCAAGGCTGTCGTGGCTTCCTCGGGGAGCCTGCTAATTGGAGGATCAAGGCTCGCTGAATAATGCCATGGACGAGTGAATATGGGCCTTCTGCTCGGCGTTGGGGAGCGGTACAATCTTTCCCCGTGGTATTGGGGAGGTCTTGACTCGTGCGCGCTGCCGGTCCCCAGATTCTGGTTGCCGTGGGCTTGGTTGGAATGCTCGCCGTGGCCGCCAGTACTTCTGCTGCGCTCTCCTCGGCGCTAGGGCAAGTGCCCGATTCCGTTCCTCCCCAAAGGCAACAGTTGTTGCGAGGGGAAATCATTGCGGTCGGGACGACGCAGGACCAGGCACGAGGTCCCTTGGCTATCCTTGCGACCTCGACACCCCAACCCGGCGGGTCGCCTATTCCGCCGGGGGCGGCCACCTCTTGGGCCTCCTTGCCTCTCCCGCCGCAGGCCCATGTCTCTGGAATGAACAGTTATCCTCAAACTCTAGGACTTGATTGCGAGTCCCGATCGGCCGTGGATTGGGCCGCCTTTTGGGGCAAGAACATCAACGAACTCGAGTTCTTCCAAAGGCTTCCTCGGTCGGATGACCCCCAGACTGGCTTCGTCGGAGATCCGAGCGGTTGGTGGGGGCAAGTCCCCCCTCATGCCTATGGGGTCTACGCAGGGCCTGTCGCGGCCCTGCTCCGCGCCTATGGCGTTCCGGCTCAGGCGGGAGTGGGCCTCAGCTTGGATGACTTGCGCCGCGAGATCGCCGCAGGGCGCCCTGTGATCCTGTGGGTGGCCGGGCACGTCGGCAGCGGAACCCCCGAGCCCTACACGGCCTCCGACGGCGTAACGAGCGTGGTCACCCCCTACGAGCACACGGTCTTGCTCATTGGGTACAACCCCACCTCGGTCTTGATCTTCGATGAGGGCGTAAGCTACCGCCGCTCTCTGGCGGATCTGCGAATCAGTTGGTCGGCGCTGGGGGACATGGCCATCGTTCGCCCACAGCCTGTGAATTAGGCCGATTGGACATCAGGGGTCGCCGAATTCACCTTCGCCATGATGCTCCGCAGCCGCGAGGCGATCGGCTCTCTTGAGTCTTTGGAGGCGCGAAAGATACTCCGGCGCTGTGGGAAGAGCGGTCGAGGCCGATGGTATAATCGATGCTCAAGCCGGCGAGATCGGCAAGACCACACTCCATCGCCGACCAGGAGGCGAGCCGACAAAGAGATTCTGGGAAGGACTAGCGCATGGACCCGGACAGAACGATCCTGCCCGGGTTGACGAGGATGAGGGTTCCTTGCCGCAAGGCGAGGCTAATCTCCGGATTATGACCGGAGAGAAAATCGAGAGATCAGCGGATGCCCTCCGGGTGAGCCACCCCCCGAACCCTTCCCCAAGCGCGGACCCCTGTCCGCCCCGATCGACAGCGGAACACGGCGAGGCAAACCCCGCCGACAAGGGCTGTCGAAGTGGTCAGCCAGCGCTCAGTAATTGTTCTTCTGGGCGGGCCAGCGTGTGCCACTTCTCATGAGGCGCCACCGCATAGTCGGGGCGCCCTCGTGCCTGCCGCTGTCCTGCCGAAGAAGTCAGCGAGCGCTTCGAAAACGGCAATAGCGCAAGCGAGTCAAGGAGGATGCGTCCATGTGTGGAATCGTGGCCTACATTGGGCCGCGGGAGGCCGCACCCATTCTCTTGGATGGGCTGAAACGCCTGGAGTACCGCGGTTACGATTCGGCCGGCATCGCGGTGATCACGGATGGCCATTTTGAGATCCGGCGTGAGATGGGCAAGCTCTCAAACCTGCTGGACAAAGTCCAAGCGGCTCCCGTCGCGGGGCATATTGGCATCGGGCATACGCGCTGGGCGACGCACGGCGAGCCCAGTGAGCGCAATGCTCATCCGCATATCAGCGCCTCGGGCGAGGTGGTCGTGGTCCACAACGGAATTGTGGAGAACTTTCTTCCTCTCAAGGAGGAGTTGAAGGCCGAGGGGGTGGAATTCAAGTCCGACACCGATACGGAGGTGATCGCGCACCTGGTCGATCGTTACCTGCAGGCTGGTTGCGGGCTGGCGGAGGCGACGCGGCGTGCCATCAACAACCTGCGTGGGGCTCACGCCATTGTGGTGATGTCCCTGCGCGAGCCCGACAAGATTGTCGCGGCCCGAGTTGGGAACGCCGGAGGGGTCGTCGTCGGGAAAGGCGAGGGGGAAATGCTCATTGCCTCCGACATGCCGGCCCTCTTGGAGCACACGCGCCGGATGGCTTTCCTTGACCCGGGTCAAATGGTCGTGGTAACGAAGGAGGGCTTCACGGCCTACGATCTGCGGGGTGATCCGGTCGCCCTTGCGCTTCAGCCTGTTTCCTGGGATCCGGTTGCTGCGGAAAAGGGAAACTACAAGCACTTTATGCAGAAGGAGATCCACGAACAAGTGCGTTCAATCGGAGACACGATCGCAGGGCGAGCCGACTTCGAGCAGGGCGCAATCTCCTTGCCTGACCTTCACTTGGGGGGCGACTTAGCACAGCGTTTGCGCAGAGTTGTCCTGATTGCCTGTGGCACGGCCTATCACGCAGGAATGGTCGGGCGGCTGCTGCTGGAGCGCTTGGCCCGAATCTCTTCCGAAGTCGAAGTTGCCTCCGAGTTTCGCTATGGGGATCGGGTGCTGGACTCGAACACCTTGGTGATTGCCATAAGCCAGTCTGGAGAGACGGCCGATACGCTGGCCGCTATGGAAGAGGCCAAGCGCAAAGGATGCACCGTCTGGAGCATTGTCAACGTGATCGGCTCCCAAGCCATGCGTTTGGCGGATGGGTTCCTGACCATGCAAAGCGGTCCGGAGATCGGAGTGGCTTCGACCAAAGCTTTTACCGCGCCGCTGGTTGATCTCTACATGCTGGCCATCCTGCTGGGTCAGATGCGGGGAACTCTGAGGGACCGCGAGCGGCGGGAACGAGTGGCGGAACTGCGCAAGCTTCCCGGCCTGGTCAGCCAATGCCTCGAACGGGAGGATCAGGTCCTGGAAGTTGCTCGTGCCCTTCGGGATATGACGCACTGCCTGTACCTTGGACGCGGGATCAATATGCCGATTTCCTATGAGGGGGCCCTGAAACTCAAAGAGATTTCCTATATCCATGCCGAAGGCTACCCGGCCGGAGAAATGAAGCACGGTCCCATCGCGCTCGTGGACCGCGAAATGCCGGTCCTGGCCGTTGCGCCCAAGGATCCCTGGTATGACAAGATGCTCAACCAGATCGAACAGGTGAAGGCTCGGGGCGGAACGGTGGTTGCGGTGGGCACCGACGGGGACGAACTCATCCGCTCCAAGGCCGACCACATCCTCTGGGTGCCTCCCGTTTTCTGGATGCTGAGTCCGGTCCTCACAGTGATCCCGCTTCAGCTGCTGGCCTACCACATCGCAGTGCTGCGTGGCTGCGATGTGGATCAGCCGCGGAACCTCGCCAAGAGCGTGACGGTTGAGTGATCGCGAAGGAGAATCCATCCAGGGGCCGCCCACGTCCCGGAAGCCAAGGGCCGCACGGCTAGGGATTGCGTTCAGCGATGTACCTCGCCGAGGATGGTGAGGTCTGCCAACCGAGAAGCCCTGGACGAGGGCACGGTAACCGGGATGCGCACGTCACGCAGGGAGCGTCCCCAAGGGGGATTTGGCCCGCGTCCGTGGATCGCCTCCTGTCGAATCGGCGTTAGCGGCTGCTCCGCTGGAGGCGTTGCCCGGCTTGCCGCGCCGGGAGGTTTGGAATCATACCGGGACGGATTCGCTCGGTCGGAGCTCTAATCGTCCACGGCGATCATGACACTGGAGGCTTTGATCACTGCGTAAGCCTGTGACCCCTCTTTCAGCCCGAGTGTATCGAGCGAGTGCTGGGTGATGATGGAAACGATCTCGGGTCCGTTTGGCAACTCCAGGACCACTTCCGCGTTCACCGCTCCCCTCTGAATCCTAGTGATCTTTCCCTTGAGGATATTCCGGGCGCTGAGCCGCATGTTCATCTCTCCTTTTCTACTTATCCTTGTCCTTCGCTCGGTGGGCCTCCTCGGTCAGAGCTCCGGCTTGGATGAAGATCCCAACAAGGGTGGCGACGAGGACCAGCAGGTAGCCCGTTAAGGAGGAGATTCCGATGGTCTGGACAATGAGGATGGCTCCCGTGAGGGAAGAAAGGATGATCAAGGCCCATTCAAACACCGATAAGACCAGCAACATTCCGAGAATCCCGCCGACCAGAAAGACGAGCCAGTCGTATTGGATCTGGACCATGCCCGCCATGGCCGCCAGGCCAAGAATGACATATCCGCTGGCCAGGAACCCTGCTACGGCGATCGCCACCTTCTGAACCAGCAATGCCAACACGGCCCCGACTAGTCCCGCCGCCAAACCGATGAGGACAATCTCGGCCGGAGGCAGGTAGGCCAAAGTCTGTGCGGCCAGGGTGAGGGCGACCACGAATCCTGTGCCGGCGACGAAGAGCCAAAAAAGTTGCCTCCCGGAGAGGATGAGGGCCACTCCCAGGACCACTTTGATCACCCACAGGACCATTCTGTACTCCCTCTTAGTTCGTAACGGTCTCGAGCGGTCAGGATTGGCCCAGCCCATTTCCGCGGTCGGCCAAGCGGCCTGCCCTCTGGGGCTGTCAACCGGCTGGGCCGACCCTATTGAGTCAGGCCGGTCGGGAGGCGAGGTCAGCTCGGATTGCCTTCTTGGCCTCGGGAGTATTTTTCATCCCACCCCTTGGTCCCGCGATTCCGCGCCAAACCTCAGTCCCCACTCCTCCTCCACCAGCGAGGGGATTCTACCCGAGAGACTTCTCTGGATCGCCCACTCGAGCATTTTGGGGTCCTGAGCCCAGTGGGTGCAGAGCCGGGCGGGCGCGGGTCGGATGGCCACTCGGAAGAGATCCAGACGATCCGCGTCCCAGCAAGTTTGCAAGGTGACCTCTCCCTCGGTTAACCCCTCCGTGTGCCGGGTGCACGCTTCGGCGAGAAGCTCAAATCTTGCATCGTCAAGTTCGATGAGTGATCCGCGCAAGCGGCGGGCAAACTCAGCCCCCCGCCTGCCGTGCCCAGGATCGATGGCTTCATTGCGGCGCCGAGAGTCATGAAGCAATGCGAACAACTCGATGATCTCAAGATCGGCGCCGGTGAGGGAGGCGAGTCTTCGCCCATTTTCCAGCACCCGAGCCCAATGGGCCACTCCATGCACCCCTAGAACGGGCAGGGAGTACTCAGATAGGATCTGTGCTAGGAGCTTCTTGGCGTCCAAGGGCAGTCTCCGGGGGAGAATTGGGCCGTCAGACCAAGTCAGTCCCGGCTCGGCTCATAAAACTCCGATTCCTTGCGACTCCGGCCAGGGAATCGAGGACTGAGTGTACTGTGAAGCGGAGTGAGGGGCATCATGGCTCTGCGGGGCCCCGAACTTCCTTGGATCAGGCCAGTCCTCAGCCGCCCGGCTCCCATGAGTACTACTCGCCGATGATCTTGATCAGGACCCGCTTCCGCCGGCCGCCATCGAACTCGCCATAGAAGATCTGTTCCCAGGGGCCAAAATCCAGGCGACCCTGGGACACGGCGACGACCGCCTCGCGCCCCATCACCTGGCGTTTCAGATGCGCGTCGGCATTCTCCTCGCCGGTATCATTGTGCCGGTAGCGGCTGGTTGGCTGATGAGGAGCCAGCGTCTCAAGCCAGGTCTCAAAGTCGCTGTGAAGCCCAGCCTCATCATCATTAATGAAGACCGAGGCAGTGATATGCATTGAGTTGACAAGAAGAAGACCTTCCCGAATTCCACTTTCAGACAAAGCCTGCTCCACCTGAGAGGTGATGTTGACATAGGCCTCCCTTCGAGGAATATTGAAGGCGAGCTCTTTACGGAAAGTCTTCATCGGAATTCTCCTGAGGTGGCCGGGGTTAGTGGAGAATCAGGATTGCCTCCAGCGCTGCCGGATCGGCCCTCGCGGTCAGACCGCCCGGGCCGGTGTTCGTTGCCCGCAGTCGTTTTCCTCGAGTCAGTATTCCCTGCGTCGGCCGCAGGCCCCGTCGGGAGAAGATGCAGGGAGTCTCTGCCGACCGAGGGTCTTTCGCAAGATTCAGATCTTCCCTTTGTCTGAGGGCTTCGTCCACCGCTTCGTATCTGGTCTCCCTCGTCCAGGCCAGGTCACCTCCGTGATGCTCCCGCAAGCGCCTGGATCCCTTCGTCAGATTTGGACGAGAACTTCGTGCGGCTAAGCTTCCACGGGAAAGAGGGTCAGTCCAAGGACGCCGCGACTTTCCAGTCTTCAGTGGGGCACAGGCCGTCATTTTCTGGGCATGCGGAGGAATCCTTGAACAAGAGCGTCTTCTTCCTTCGCGTGATGGAGCCTCACTAAAGATCCTCGGCCACGATAGGAGAGCCGCAGGCCTCGGATCAACGGCGATCCCCCGGCGGTTCTCATGGGTTTGCGGCAAGCGCAGGTCTTGTTTCTCAGCGAAAATACGGCCCCTAGCCTCGTCGAGGCCAGCCCTGGGTCCCCCGTTCTGCTCCTCCTGGGAAGCCTCAATCGAAGCTCCCACGTCCTCGTTCCAGACTGAGATGCGCTGAGGAGGGATCCTTGGCCAATGATGCCCGCACCGTGACTGCCTTTTGCCGCGCCGGCCCTGGCAGCTGGCGAGCGGCCTCGACCTCCTTCTGACCGGGATGAGCAAAAGGAGGAAAGCTCTTTGCTTTCTGGCGCAGGGGAGCATTGCGGCTCGCCTGGGCTCGGGTGGACTGTCGACGGAAAGAGCGGCTACTCAGCAGCGCGCGCCTCCACATCGATCTCAAGGACCGCGTCGCAGTTGAGGGTCCGCTTGCGGCTCTCCGTTCCTCTCCAATTCAGCAAGACCTGCAGGCAGTTCTCCTCGGCTCGGAAACTGACCGCTTGAAGCGTCTCCGGGTTCGAGGTGAAACCCGCAAAGTCTTTGTTGGTCTTCCAATCAAGTAGCTTGCCGGACGAGGCGTCGACCAGTGCGACGAAGAAGGCGCGCGGGTCCAGCACCACCAGGTATGTGCCGTCGCTTCCCAGGTAGGCGCTCGTTCCCCCCGTGGTCAGATAGCGCGGGTTTGGATTGCGCGGGTCCATGGCGTACCACGAAAGGCGTCGAATATCCACAAGCCGATGAAGGATCGCCTCGGTGGATCTTGGCCTCCAAGCGGAGAAACCGTACCCGCCCTCCTTGAGCGAGAAAATGAGGTCTCCGCTGGAGAAGTCAAAGAAGTGCAGGAGGCTCGGGCCGGCAGGGACCTCGAGGATCTCTTCGAAGGCAAACCAATCCAACTCCGAATGGTAGGGGGAGCCGCCCAGGAAGAAGAAACGATCTTTCAGAAATTCGTTCAAGGACAACGCGTTGGGGCCCTCGACCCGGGCCCGGTAGTATGGCGGTCCGAAGCGGATCTCGCTTTCAAACTTGAACCCGACTCGGTGTCTCCCGGCATCGATCTCCACCGAGGAGGCAGGAGGCTCCGCGATCTGACCAAGAAAAGCCTCGGTGATTGCGCGCCTGCGAGCCGGCGAAGGTCGCCGGATGGCAAGATGTGTGGTCCCATTCGTCATGTCGAGTTCTCCTCACCGCCCCGCAGAGAGGTCGGATCTGGGCCAGGTCAGGGTCACCCAGAATACCCCAGTCCTTTGATTGCGGGGTGCCTCCGCCGGAAATTGTGTATCCAGGGAAAGGTTTGTCCGGGCGAGATCCTTGGGCGGAAAAACGGGGGAGCCAGTGCGCGCTTGGTCCCTTCCATCATTGAGCGGTTCTCCCTGGACCTGGCTTGCAGATCCGGTTCGACACACTCGCGGTCCAGCGGGTTGCGCTTGAGGGTGACACGGACACCCTTTGTCTTGCGAGCTGTGGGGTACTCTTGTCCCTGGAGGAACAAGATTACCTCGCACCGACTTTTCTGCCATGAGATCCCGTCGGTGCGGCCTCTCTCCCTTGCCTCTCGACTTTGTCCTAATGTCAGTATAGGGCCGACACCTGGCGGCGGCAAGACGATCTTCCAGGAGTTTCCGGCCTTGGCCCGGAGTGGTCAGCTGCTCGCGCCCGGGGATCACGGAGCAACCCTGTGACTAAACCGTCAGCGAGGGGACTCCGTCCTGCTGGTAGCGCTTTTTCCGCTCCTCGGATTCCGGGGTCGACGGTTAGTGTCATGACCTCGCCGGCCAGCCGGCCACGCCAAGCCGACCGATCGCTAGGGACCATCAAACGCTCGGGCGGTCGCGCTTCGTGGCAGAACCTTCAGAACCAAGGGCCGATGGGAGGCGAGAGTGGGGGTTTCAGGAAGAGATGCTACGAATCGTGACCTTCGAGCCCTCCTTCACTCTCTGAAGCACGGTCGCATCGCCGACTACCTTTCCAAAGATGTTGACGGGACTGGCCGCCCTTGGCTTTTCGTCCCGGCTTGTCGGGGTCCGACCAAAGAAAATGCAGAAAGCATGGCCAGGAGGCCAGTATCCAACCTCTCCGGCCTCAACTTGCTCTCGTGCTCCCTCGTCCTCGGGGATCTTGACGGGGATTTCAAAGTAGATCTCGCCTCCCCAGCGGCTGGCAACGGACTCCATGGGAAGTGCCCGGCCTATGACTTGGGCAGTGGAGGACTCGTTGAGGGCAACCCGGAGAAGAATCCCCTCGGTCTCAACAGAAATCATCTTCAAGGTGGCCATCTCCTTACGACGCCTGCCGCGGCTGAACCTGCCGCCGGCGCAAGACTTGGTCGATGGACTGGTGGATATCGGCTTGGCGTGGGCAACGAGTCCATAGAAATATTCGCGGTGGGGGCTGTCGCCTTCAGGCGACCGAGAAACCCGTGTCCGCTGTTAGGCGGCCTCCTTTCGTGTGTTATATGGTTGACAGATATAGTATAATGGTGCCAGACGACTCCTATGGCTGACCCGCGCTATCGAAGACATGCCGGTTGTGTATATACCCTGAAATATCACCTGGTCTGGTGTGCGAAGTACCGGCTTCCTGTTCTTGTGGGCACCGTGGCGCGTGATCTGCGCGTTTTGCTTGTGGAAAAGGCAAAAGAGTTGCAGGTGACCATTGAGGCGCTGGAGATCCTGCCCGATCACGTTCATTTGTTTGTTTCGTCTGACCCGACCGAAGCTCCCCAACGGCTCGCCAACCAATTCAAGGGTCACACCTCT
>JBEKXU010000031.1:0-80365 GCA_049511715.1 Anaerolineales bacterium | reverse complement strand
CTGAGCAGACGCTGGCGGCCGAGCCTATCCCGCTTCGGCTGGCGCCCATTCGGTAGCCCTTGGTCAGACTCAGTGTCACTCATGGAAACACACAAAAGTACACCATTGACAGAGACGCTAACTCGATCCCTCGCCCAGATCGCACAAACTGCCGCAGTAAAGTGCATGGAAGACTCAACCCTAACAAGCATGTGTTTGAATTCGCTGCTGCCTCGCGCCAGGAGGACATCACGGGATCCATCCCGGAAGGGAAGGGCTCCACACGGGATTCGGGATTCGGCCGAGCGCGTCACTGTTGACACGAGATAGCCAGCGCCATTTGTTGGGTCTATCACGCCGCCCAGAGGCACGCACGTCAGGGGATTGCCTGTCCTCGCCAGGATACTCCCCGCTCTCAGGCCCGTCATTTGCACCACCCCGCGGCCCCACTTGAAATGGCCCAAGTGGTCGAAATGCAGGTCCAATCAGGGTGCAAAGGTGAGGGTCTTCCGGTATGCGATTTTGCATGGCCTCGGTACTGCGTGATCGCATCCCCGCGGCGAAAAGGTTGATGTTGGTCGCGCGCAAACACTGTGTTGAAAACTAGCCACCTTCTTGTTGGTATGGCTGAAGAGGCAGAGCAGGAATAAGTAGGTTTGCAGTGGCCAAGGGTGGACCTTTATCCGTGCTCGGAATGGGCTTATCATGCCAGAGCACCTGACGCGAAGAAGGAGATCTGGGACTTTGAAAATGAAGAAGACCTCGATTACCCAAGATTCAAGAAAGAACATCCAAATGTGGATCCGTGATTTGGGGAGTCCAGATGGGTCAAAACGCCTCAAGACTCGGTCGTTATTGGTCGGAGAAGGGAAACATGCCGTGCCTGGTTTGATCCAGGCGCTTTCCAATGGCAATCGCCATGCCCGGTGGGAGGCTGCGAAGATCCTGGCACTGACGATAGATCCCACAGCAGGTTCAGCGCTTGTCCATGCCCTGGAAGATGAAGATATTGGCGTGCGCTGGGCAGCCATGGAGGCTCTGATCGCGCTCGATCGAGCTTGTCTGGAACCGCTGGTGCAAGCCTTGATGAAAGATGTCGGTTCGGTCTGGTTGCTCGAAGGGGCACGCCATGTTCTGCATGTCCTGAAGAATAGAGGCCGCCTGAAGAAGCCCATGATGAAAGTGTTCGAGGCTTTGCAAGATGTTGAGGCGGAGCTAACGGCCCCCAGGGCGGCCGAAGAGGCCTGGGAAAGCCTGTTCGGGCCGAAAGGGAAGGATAGCTTCAAATAGAGACTGCTTCCGGGATTGACCTGCCCGAGCAAGCAGCGGTCGAAAAGGTGGCCGAGGGCACGGCGAGCTGTCTCCTGCGAGCCGTAGCCGCTGCCGTTCCGGGCATTGTGTCCTTGTCAGGCGGCCAACCAACCAAACTGGCCTCGGCCCGTTTGAATGCGAAGAATGCGAGATTCAAGTCGTGACAGCCTTGGGAGTTGACGTTTTCATTTGCCCGCGCCATCCAGCAACAGGCTTTGGAGATTTGGCGAGGCTAGGAGGCCAACATGCCGGCCGTACAGCAAACTCTGTATCGTCACGCCATGCGCAGCCGGGCTGCGCGCCGAGGGGAATACAATGCCGCGCTGCAAAGGGCATGAGCATAACGACCCGTGTCCCTCAACTCACGCAACTTGCCCCCTATTAAAGGAAGGGGAATACCTATTATGGAACCGGATACTGACCAGCCCAAGAGTCCCGAATCGAAGCCCAATGCGAAGGACGATTTGAAATCCCTTCCTCTCGCTGAGGTGGAGAAGAAATTGGGTTCGTCGCCAGACGGTCTCAGTCAAGCCGAGGCGCAGAAACGGCTGACCCAATATGGGCCTAACGAGATTGAAGAAAAGAAAACCAATGCGTTCCTGAAATTTCTCACCTATTTTTGGGGTCCTATCCCGTGGATGATCGAAGCGGCCGTGATTCTTTCGGCGGTAGCCCAGCATTGGCCGGACTTTGGCATCATCCTCCTTCTACTTCTGGCCAACGCCGTGGTCGGATTCTGGGAAGAACACCAGGCGGGTAACGCCATCGCCGCCCTGAAGGCGAAGCTGGCGATCGAGGCCAGGGTCAAACGGGATGGGAAGTGGATCACCCTGGCGGCGCGTGAGTTGGTGCCGGGCGACGTCATCCGCGTGCGCCTGGGCGACATTGTGTCGGCGGATGCGCGCCTGCTGGCGGGCGACCCGGTGGAGGTGGATCAGTCCGCTTTGACAGGCGAATCTTTGCCTGCCACGCGCAAACCGGGCGAGGCGGTGTTTTCAGGTTCGATTTTCCGCCAGGGTGAAATCGACGCGATGGTGTACGCGACCGGTGCGAACACCTACTTCGGCAAGACCGCGCAACTGGTGCAGGAGGCGCACACCGTCAGCCATTTCCAGCGTGCCGTGCTGAAGATTGGCGATTACCTGATCGTCCTCGCGGTAGCCCTGGTGGCGGTGATTATTACGGTCTCTCTCTTCCGCGGCGACCCGATCCTCACCACGGTGCAGTTCGCCTTGGTACTGACCGTGGCCGCGATTCCGGTGGCGATGCCCACGGTGCTGTCGGTGACCATGGCAGTTGGAGCGCGCCTGCTGGCCAAAAAAGAGGCGATTGTGACCCGGTTGGCGGCCATCGAGGAATTGGCGGGCGTGGACGTGCTGTGCTCGGACAAGACCGGCACCCTGACGCAGAACAAGCTGACGCTGGGCGATCCGTTCAGCGTGAACGATATCCCTGCCGGGCAAGTCATCCTCTGGGCCGCACTCGCATCGCGTGCGGAAGACAAAGACACCATCGACATGGCCGTGATCGGCGGCCTGAAAGATGATCAGGTCTTGAAAAGCTACCACGTGGTCCATTTCCAGCCGTTCGACCCGGTCCATAAGCGCACCGAAGCCACTGTCAAGGGCATGGACGGAAAAGAGTTCAAGGTGGCTAAGGGCGCGCCGCAGGTGATCCTGGAGTTGTCGGCCAATGCCGGGCAGGTCAAGCCCGCCGTCGAGAAGGCAGTCAACGAATTTGCGGCACGCGGGTTCCGTTCTTTGGGGGTGGCCCGGGCAGATCCCAAAGGCAAGTGGCAGTTTGCTGGCGTGTTGCCCCTGTTCGACCCGCCCCGGGAAGAAGCCAAAGCGACCATCGCGAACGCCCGGCAGATAGGGGTAAACGTCAAGATGCTGACGGGCGATCAGATGGCCATTGCTCGGGAAACCGCCCGGAAGTTAGGGCTGGGCACGAATATCCTGGATGCCAGCGGCTTCGGCGACACGAAGGTTCACGAGACGGCGCAGTTGGCGGAGTCCATTGAGAAAGCGGACGGCTTCGCCCAGGTGTTCCCCGAACACAAGTTCCACATTGTGGATGTCCTGCAAACACGCGGCCACATTGTCGGCATGACAGGCGATGGGGTGAACGACGCCCCCGCGCTGAAGAAAGCAGACTGCGGCGTCGCCGTTTCCGGCGCGACTGATGCGGCCCGCGCGGCGGCATCCATTGTGCTGCTGGCGCCCGGCCTATCGGTGATCGTCGACGCGATCAAGGAGAGCCGGAAAATCTTCCAGCGGATGAATAGCTACGCGATCTACCGCATCGCCGAAACGCTGCGCGTCCTGTTGTTCATGACGCTGGCGATCCTGGTGTTTAACTTCTATCCGCTGACGGCCGTGATGATCGTGATGCTGGCGTTGCTCAACGACGGCGCCATTCTGTCCATCGCCTATGACAACGTTCATTACAAGGACAAGCCCGAGGCCTGGAACATGCGTCTGGTGCTGGGGATCTCCACGGTGCTGGGCGTCATCGGGGTCGTCTCCGCCTTCGGCTTGTTTTATCTTAGTGAGCGCGTCTTCCATCTTGACCAGGCGCACATCCAGACGCTGATGTATTTGAAGCTGTCCGTGGCCGGACATTTGACGATTTTCCTGACGCGCACGCGCGGCCCCTTCTGGTCGACACGCCCCGCGCGGGTTCTATGGATAGCGGTGGTGGGCACGCAAGCGGTGGCGACTCTGATCGCGGTTTATGGGCTGTTTATGACGCCTCTCGGCTGGGGTTGGGCGCTGTTCGTTTGGGGCTATGCACTCGTGTGGTTCCTGGTGAATGACCGCGTGAAACTGCTCGCGTATCGGATTCTTGACCCTACTCAAGCCCCCTTGCCGGCCAAGAAGCCGGTGGATCTTACAGTGTAGGTCGCCACGGGGCCGATGAACTCTACGAGCAACGAGGCGGTCGCGATGGCCAAGAAAGTCAAGACTGGCGCCTAGCGGAGCGCTAGATTCGGAAGGATTAGGCGCAACGGCCAAAGGCTGAGTATTGGGTTGATGAGCCGGCTCCCAAGGAGCGATCCCGTTGAAGTAAGCGCGAGAAAGGCTTCTTGCATGCGTGACTGTCCGCGTCATGCATACGGACGAGGTATAGATGATCGCAAAGTCAGTTTGTTGCGTTCTAAATCTCACAATAGAAAGGAAGGTGTAAAAAATCATGAATGCACACACAATATATTACATCGTACTCGCCATCGTTCTGGCACTTGCAGCTTTCGCCTCGTGGCGGCGCTGGGGTATTAAGCGCTTCCCGCTCATCGTATATGTAATTGGGGTTGCTGTCGTATGGGCGGTTATCCTCGGTGTCATGTGGTCTTTGGGCGATATCGCACGCTTCCAGACGTTCGCTTTGGTATGTTTAGGCTTTGCGCTGGGGATGCTCGCCATGTATATTGCCGTGCATGTCTATAGATCGTAAGCTAGGGCGGCTCAAGTGGGAGTTCGCACAAATAGAGCATGAGGGTTACAAAAATCATGACAAAGACAAAGAGAACTGATTCCGCAGATGAGCCGCTGTCGCCGGACCTTCTACGGAAGATGAATGCCTATTGGCGCGCGGCCGGGGCCCATAGGTCGGAGGTGTGCCTGGTTTCTAGCCGGGCTTCTTTAGATGGTATATGCAGGAATTTCATCGCACTCTGGCGACTCAATTAAGTGTCACCGAAAGCAACATGTTCGATTCCTCAAATGCTCAACATTGTGTTTCGATAGCTATTCTTTGACGACATAGGTGTAAAGGCGCACGCTCCCGTCGCTTTCCTCGTGCCGGTAAATGCCCTCAATTTCGTTTTCGAAGCCGGGAAAACGGTTGCCCGCTTCCTCGAACATCCGGAAGTAGTCGAGCATCGGAAGCGCGCGCTCGTCGTACCGTTCGCCGGGCACGACAACGCCGATGCCTGGCGGATAAACCAGCGCGAGCGTGGCCGCGATTCGACCGCGGATTTGCTCGATCGGCAACAGCTCCACGTTATTACGTACGAGCTCATTCATGGCTTGCTGCGGGGTTATTGCAGCTTCGGGAAAGTGCGCCGCTCGAAACTGCTCGCGCTGCAGTTGGCTGGCGTTGCGCTCGCGATAGAACTTATGCATCTGCGTGCACAGGTCGCGCAGGCCGACGTCGGCATAGCGCGCGTGGTGAGCCGCGACGAAGGAGGGGATGACTTCGTCGAGCGGCGTATTCTCGTCATGCAGCTGTTTGAATCTGAGGAGCGCGGAGAGGAGCGTGCCCGCCTTGCTCGATTCCAACCCTGGCGTCAACAGGAAGAGAATGCTGTTCAGATCGTTCTTCTCGGGGACGATCCGTTGTTCGCGGAGAAACTCGGCGACGATCGCCGCAGAGATGCCATGAGCAGCGTAGTCACCCGTGTCGGGATCAAAGCCCGGTGTCAGCAGGGTCAATTTGTTCGGGTCGGTCATCACATAGCCGGGCATCAAGTGGCGAAAACCGTGCCATTTCTCGCCGGGAACGAGTTCCCAGTAACGCGCATCACTCGCCAGTTCGTCGGTCGGAATGTTCTCCCAGCGTTCGGCTCGGCCCTGCACCTGAACGACGTCCGGCACAAACGGGTCGAAGAACCACCGCCGCGCCGGGTCCGTTTCGGTTTTTTCAAATTCGTGGCGTAGGGCTCGAATTTTCTTGCGCAATTCGATGCCTAGCTTGATGGTGTCTTCCCAGAGGACCTCCCCGGAGCGACCCTTCATCATTTGTGCGCCCACGTCGAGCGACGCAAACAGCGGGTAAAACGGCGAGGTCGATGAGTGCAGCATGAACATCTCGTTGAAGCGCCGGTGACCGACCTGCCTATGCTGACCGTCGAGATGTGCATCCTTCACGTGAATTTGCGAAGCCTGTGAGAAGCCCGCCAGCTGCTTGTGGGTCGATTGCGTGGCCATGATCCCCGGAGCATCGGGACCTAGCCCGTCGAGCCCCATCGCGAAATGCCCCTTGAAGAGGGGATGGAACTTCATGAAGCCTCCCCACGCCTCGTCGAACATGATGTACTCGCACAATGGCCCCAGTTTTTCGACCAACATGGTTACGTCGTAGATGGTGCCGTCGTAGGTGCATTGTTCGATGGCCGCAACACGGAACGGCCGCTCGCGCTGCCATGCATTCGGATCCTTGACGAGCGGGTTATTCCGAATGGCCTCCCGGATGCGCTTTTCATCGAGTGCTTCGAAATCGATCGGCCCAATCATGCCATGGGCATTGCGATCGGTTTCCAGATAGACGGGTATGCCGCCGCCGAAAACCATCGCGCCTTGAAGCGCCGCCTTGTGGTTGTTGCGGTCGAACAGCACGAGATCGCCCGGCGCTACAAGCGCTGTCAGCGCGATCTTGTCGGAGGTGGAGGTGCCGTTGAGCACGAAATATGTACGGTCCGCCCCGAAAATGCGGGCGGCGGCCTTCTCAGCGGCGAGCGCCGGGCCCTCGTGAACCAGCAAATCACCCAGTTCAACCACCGAGTTATCGAGATCGTTGCGAAAAACCGCCTCGCCCAGATGCTCGACAAACGCGCGGCCGATCGGACTCTTCTGATAGAAGACCCCGCCGTTGTGTCCGGGACACGTCCACATCTGGTTTGCTTGCTCGGCGTAGTCAACCATCGCGCCAAAAAAGGGAGTCTTCAGCGACTCGGCGTAATTTCGCAAGTGGCTGACCAGGTTGCGAGCGACGAACTCCGGTGTGTCCTCGTCAATGAATACGTACCCTGTCACGTGACTGAGTACGGCCACTGGGATTTCTTCGAGCAGGTGTCGCTTCACCAGAATGAACAGGGGGACGTCCAGGCCACGCTCGTGGACGAACCGCACAAACACCTCAACCTCGCTTTCGGGCTCCTTCAGGGACCATTCGACAATCACACAGCCGAAGCTGGCCTCGCTCCTGATTGCCGAGCGCGCCTCGGCTGTTGTGACGCTGCGCGTCGTTTTGTACCCAAGCCGGCCAAGTTCGTCGACGATGCGCTGCAGGCGTGACGAAGAAACCGTCGGCGGCACGGGCATCGCGCTGCAGATCAGAAAACCGAACATCTTGTCGTAGTCCATTCAACGCCTCCATTCCGAGATTGACCTCAAGCGCCTCGCGCCGTTGTGCGGAATTGGGTCAGCTGGCCAGTTAATCCTTCCTTGAGTAATGGAACCCTTCAGAGGTCCAGCCCGGTGGCTCGGAAGGAGGCCTTGGGCACAAGCGGCTGCTTCCGCGCGTGTGCCAGGGAGGTGAGCAAGGTGTCTTCCAGCGCAGTGAGCTTGTCCGGCCTGCAATTGGCTGGGTCTCATAGCTGGATCCGTGGGCTGAGGCGCCCATGAGCATCCGGTTCATGAGCTTTTCTCCCCCGCGGTCGGGCAGTTAACCGCGGGGGAGAACGTCTCGGCGCCTCCGTTCTTCCAACTCTGCGGGACTCCCATGGGGCCTCATTCCCGGGAAAACACCATCGTCCCACCACTTGGGCAAGGGTCAAAAAGCATAGTGAGGAGAATCGATATGCATTTCATCTTTGGACCGCCTTCTTTCCTGCCGTCTTCCAACTGGGCTTTTTCAGTTTCAAGAAGACCAGCGGCGGCAGCGCCAATACCGCCGTGCCGATCAGCATGATCGCAACATACAGCGGTCCTGACATGGGAATGCCCCCGATCGGCAGCATGCTAATGATGAATGTCAAACCCGTGGCCGCGAAGCCCAACCCGCCCACGATCCATACCCCCGGGATACCGCCCGGTATCTTGAACGCGCGGTGTACATTCGGCTGCGAGTAGCGCAACTTGATCAACGCGGCAAAGATGAACAAATACGCAATGCACAACAACGTCACGGTCAAAGCCGACATAATCCAGTATCCGGTGTTGACGCCAGGAATGAAAACGTATACCAGCGAGATGATCGTGCCGATCACGGCTTGCAGGATCAACACGCCCACCGGAGCGCCGTTCTTGTTGTGGCGCGAGAACAATGGCGGCATGTTGCCATCGATGGCAACGACACCCAACCCCATCGCGGGGCCGATCAACCACGCGGCCAACAGCGGTATGCCGCCCACCACCACGAGAATGGCCAGCGGATAGATCAGCCACGGCAAATTGTAGGCGGCCAGGAAGGCCTGAAAGGCTTGCATCAGCCCCGCGGACAGTTTGAGTTTATCCAGCGGCACGACGATGGCGACCGCCAGCGTACCGATCACCGTCACCACGAAAATGATCAGCGCGGACAACAGCGTGGCTTTCGGGTAATCTGTCTGTGGATTGCGCACTTCCAGGGCGTGAAAGCCCGCCATCTCCATGCCCGCAAACATCAGCACGATCGTCGCAAGGTAGGGGAGCGTATTGAGATTGATCGATGGCACGACGGCGCCCAGTGCGAAAGGCGGCAATTGGATCGGCTTGCCGGAGAACATGTACGCCAGGCCAAGCACGATGACCAAAGCCCCCGGAACAATCGTACCCACAACGACACCATACGATCCATAGCGGCTGGAGACTTTCGAACCCAACAGTGCAAGGCCCGTCGTGCCCCAGAACACGATCATCATCACCACGAACATATATAGGCCGTTTTTGAACAGATTCGGATTGATCGCAAAGGCCAGCGTCGAGGCGAGAAAGGCCAGGATCGTGGGAAACCACACCAGGTCATTCGACCATTCGCAGAAGACGGCGATGAAGCCGGACAAATCGCCGAAGGCTTCTTTCACCCAGGCGTATACACCGCCGCCCTTGGGCCAGCCGGTGGCAAGTTCAGCGCCCGCCATGCTCAGCGGGATCAAGAAGGTGATCGTGCCGATGAGGTACCACCCGATGGACGACCAGCCAAACTCGGCCATCGGCGGAAGGTTGCGCAGGCTCAACACGGCGGCGACGTTGATCATCGCCAGCACAAATACACCAAGTGGTTTGGCAATACTCTTTTTCTGGTTCATAGCCTCTTTTCTCCTTTCTTGGGGCCTCACGCCGTCCTCCCAACCTGCGGGGGAGGGATGCGGAGGCGAGGGCGTATGTTACTTCAGGCAGTACACATGATACGTTCCGTCCTTGTTTTCCACGCCGTGCGTTTCATGCCCGAAGCCGGGGAAGCGGCGATCCCACGCTTGCAGGGCGCGCAGATAACCCAAATAGGGGCCGCCCTCGCCGCCGACATTCTCGCCGGGCATCAACATGGGAATGCCGGGCGGATACGGCACGACGCCTGTTGCCACAATTCGATTCGCCATCTTGTCGACGCCCACCTGTTCGACCTCGTTGTGCACGAGTTTGGAATAGGTATCGGCGGGGGTCAGCACGGGAACGGGCAGTGTCGAGAAGGCCGCCTCCTGCACTTGCAATTGTTTCGTTTCTTTCATCTGCGCGAACATCTCATCGGCCAGATCGCGCAGGCCCATGCCGGCGTAGCGCTCGGGCGCGGCTGCGGCGGTGGCGATCAACACCTCGCTCAGCGGCGCGTTGGCGTCGTAATCTTCTTTGAAGTGCAGCAGGGCATTGATCAGCGTGCCGTACTTGCCTTTGGTCACGCCGAGCGAGAAGAGGAACAAGATCGTGAAGTCGGTGGTCTTCTCGGCCTCGATACCGCGCTGATCGAGGTAGGCTGTAACCAGCGTCGCGGGAATTCCCATCTTCTCGAACAAGCCGTTGTCCGCCAGGCCGGGCGTCACCACCGAAACTTTGATCGGATCGAGCATGCAGTAACCGTCTTCCAGATCCTTGAACCCGTGCCATGCCTCGCCGGGATGCAGCACCCAACAATCGGGATTGGTGACCAGCAGTTCATCGGGCGCATCAGCAAAGGCGATCTTCTTGCCTGTCGCCGGATCGGTTACCTCATCGGCATTCCAGGTTCTGAACATCCAATCGCCCTTCGTCATGGCGTCACGATGCGCACGGCACAATGCTTTGCGGAACGCCACAGCTTCCGCGATCGATTCGGTGGTGAGCGTGAGCCCGCCGACGCCATCCATCATCGCCGCCGAAACTTCGTTGGAGGTGATGATGGCATACTGCGGCGAGGTGCTGGCGTGCATCATGAACGCCTCGTTGAAGCGCGCGTGCTCCACGGGCTTGCGCCCGTCGCGCACGTTGATGAGTGAGGCTTGCGACAAGGCCGCCAGCAACTTGTGTGTGGATGTGGTCGCGAAGATCGTGGGCTTGTCCTTGGGATAGTCCTTTGGATTGCCATACATGCCGAAGCGGTTTTTGTAGATCGGGTTAAAGCGCGCATAGCCGTACCACGCCTCGTCAAAGTGAATGCGATCGACACTCTGGTCGAGTAAGTCCACCAAGCGCGGTACAAGGTAGGTTAAGCCGTCATAAGTGGAATTGGTGATGATCGCGTGGACGGCTTTCTGTGCTTTGTGCTTGGCGAGCGGATTGGCGGCGATGGAAGCCTTAACGGCTTTCGGTGTCAAGCGCTCGGGATGGATCGGACCAATGATGCCTAAGTGGTTGCGCGTGGGGAGCAGGTACGTTGGGATGGCGCCCGTCAATGTCAGCCCTTGTTCGATCGATTTATGGGCGTTGCGATCAGATAAAACATAATCGTCGCGGGTGAGGGACGACATCATGATCACCCGATTGGATGTGGATGTTCCGTTGGTGACTGTGTACGATCGGTGTGCCCCGAAGACAATGGCCGCATATTTCTCGCTCTCCCCGATCGGCCCGCTGTGATCCAATAGCGAACCCAGTTCGCCCACACTGATCGAGAGATCGGAACGCAGCAAGTTCTCGCCAAAATAGTCGTAGAAGACGCGTCCCACAGGCGACTTCAAGAAGGCCGTGCCGCCGGCGTGGCCAGGTGTGTGCCACGAATACTCATACACCTTGGCAAAGGCAATCAGAGCCTTGGTCAGCGGGGGCACGATGACGTCCCGGTAGCGGTGGATGGCGGCAACGACGCGCCCCGCGATGAAGAAGGCAGTGTCCTCCAGCAGCCAGATCAATTCGTCGGCTTCGCGCATCACATCATTGTTGATGGTGGGCGCATCGCCGCGCTTGGCGACCAAGAAGATCGGGATATGGGCATTGCGCTGGCGGATGAGAGCCAACAATGCCCGGGCTTTGTCGTGCGCCGCGTCGTCGTCGCCCAAGGTCCAGTCGAGCAGGATGGCTTCCAGTGAAGGGTCGGACAACACAACGGCCTGGCCATCGTCGTCTGATGTAGCTTCAATGACGGCGACATCGCGGTCGCGCAGTTCCTGCACGAGCGCGCGGGCTGCGCGGCCCCTGGCGGTCTGTGTTGCGAGTTCGTCGTCAACCATCAGTACTTTCATACTAATCAATTGTCCACCACGCGTCATGGGCTATCTCCTGATTGGGTTGGATTGGGTTCTGTAGGGATCTCATCAGCCTGTAGTGTTCACCGGAAGGAATCCTCCTTCGCTGAACTCAAGCTGCTAACACGTTGCCCTGTGGACGGCCGAGATATTGGCCGACAGATATATGAAGAATGCTGTCTGGGTTTTGATTAACTGAGGGGGGAATTGTAGACATGAGCGGATTACTATCCGCTTCTGCTTGGAGGGGGTCAGGGTTATTGCATTGGATCACTTTTTCTTCGCCCGCTGGGTGGGGGCTGCTGGCGAACTTCACTTGAATCAGGAGCCGGCCTTTGGGTTTATGGGGGAAGATCTTGGGAGCTGCCGTATTCGTGTTCCTGCGAGGCTTTGAAGGCATCGTGGCTGGCTTCAATACTCTCAGCCTACCGACTTCCGAGTGCTTTTGTTCTTCGACCTCTTGGGACGAATGCGCCAGCATTTTACTGCAAAATGGGTTGCGGTGAGTGATCCTTCCCGTCTCGAGATGCACTATACGAATCCTATCCTTGGGCGCCTCGAACGAGGGGCGGCAACGCCTGTGAGTCTTTCGGTGATAGATGAATTAGTGTGTTGGCCTTCTCGGCTGTGCCCTTCATGGCATGGCGGACACTTTTGTGATGCGAATGAGTGAGGCGCCTCGAGTGTGGAGGTAGATGCAACAGCCTAGTATTTTAGGATGAACGCTCGGCGGCGGCATCCGTCTGTTGGGCGGTGTTTTCCTCCCCCACTTGGGGGAGGTGCGGAGGAGGCTCTCTGGTGACCACCCGGTTGCGTGGCGCCGTGTTGCATCTTGCGCGTGGAAGGAGACGGCCAGTTTGGGCAGACAAAATGTTTGTCGACCTAAGCCACAGGGGGGCTTGTTGCCCTATATGTCTTCTACAGGGCCCAATTCATGGTGCGGTTCTTTTCTTGTTTTCCCGGAGCCAATGATAGAATTTCCTCGGTAGGAAGGGAGCGTGCGTATGGCTACAGGAACCAAGGTCCCTCATCATCCCAATCCGCCGCCGCTGGTCCGCATCTCGGGCACGCACCGCGAGATGGGACGCCAGATCGGTGAAGCCTGCCGCAAACAGGTCCAGCACAGCATCGAGAGTGTACGCAATCTGCTCGCCAGCTCGTATGATCAGGTCCAATTGACCTGGGAGGGGGCCCGGATCCAGGCCCACAAATACACCCCGTTCGCCCAGGAGTGCTACCCCCAGTATGAGGAGGAACTTACCGGCATCGCCGAGGGGGCCAATGTTGCCTTCGAGGATGTGGCCGTGGTCAACTGCATGGAAGCGCTGACGGAGGATGCCCTGCAGCTGACTCGCTGCACGAGCTTCGCGGTCGACCATGACCGTAGCGCGAACGGTCACGTCCTGCTGGCGCACAACGAGGATTGGGTACCGGAGGACGAGGATGACGTGTTCATCATCCACGCCACGCCCAAGAACGGGTGCCCTTTCCTAGCCATGACTTACGGCTGCCTGCTGCCCAACATCGGGTTCAATGCCTACGGCATCGCCCAGCTTTGCGATTCGGTCTTTCCCAACGATTCCCGCATCGGCACCCCGCGGGTCGTGGTCTCACGCGCCGTGCTGGCGAGCAAGAGGCCGGACCAAGCCATCCGCTCCATCCTTTCGGCCCAGCGCGCTGCCGGCTACAACCACCTGCTGGCCCACGAGAGCGGCGAACTGTACTCGGTGGAGGTTTCCGCCCATCATTTTGCCATCCTGTACGGAGAGGACGGGTATATCGTGCACACCAACCATTACCTGACGCCGGCCATGCAGGAGGTCGAGCGCAGCGAGGAAGATCTGATTGCCTCCCGCGTGCGCTACTTCCGCGCCCTGCGGCTGGTCAAACGCGAGGGCCAGCACACCCTCAAAACTCTGCAGGCCATCCAGCGCGACCATGTCAATTTCCCCAACGCGATCTGCAATCACGCCGTGGAGGACGACAACCCGCTGGCCCGGGAGAAGACCATCACTGCCATGGTGATCGACCTGACCGCCCGCGAGATGCACATCGCCTGGGGCAACCCGTGCGAGAACCCCTTCCACACGTATCATCTGGAGGCCTAGGGCAGGGACCAAGCAGAATAGAGCCGCCCCCGTCTAACAGGCGCCTTGATATCCGCGGCAGAACCGCGCCGTCAGGCGGCTAGGAGAAGACCCTTGTCATCGGGGGCTGGCCGTTGTCCGCCTTCGCTAAGGAAGCTCCTGTGGCGCGCCTCTCATTCACGACTCCCAGCTCCATCGACGGACCTATAGCTCGACAGTTTCAGCGTATCTACGCGTCTAGTTTCCGATTGCAGGAGAGGGTACCATTCGGTGCTATCGAGGCGGCACTTGCGTCGTGCAAGAGCACCCTAGTACTTGCCAAGCTCGAGTCCAGCGTACTAGGCTTCGCCCTTATCACGCCATTGCGTTCCACCCCAGCGGTGTTCCTTGACTATCTCGCGGTCCGCAATGACATTCGCGGACAGGGGATTGGGACAAAGCTCCTCCGAGCAACACTCCGAGAGGCACACCTCTATCCAGGAGCCTGCGGGCTCCTCCTTGAGGTCCGGCCCTTGGTCAGGCATCGGGAGAATATGCCGTCACAGAATATGAGGCGCTTGCTATTCTACGAGAGGAACGGGGCTGTCCAGCTTCCCGACGCGACCCCGTATGCGATGCCGAGCCTTGCAGGACCAGGTGCTGTCCCCATGCTCTTGATGTGGCTTCCTTTCGACCAGCAAGACAATCCCAGTCCGCCGGTACCACCTAGGAGGTACATCACCTCGATCTACAAGGAGGTGTATGGGAGATCACGCCGCGACCCTCTTCTGGCGAGAATCCTTGCCCGCTTACCTGCCCCTTGCGACTCGAGAGAAAGGAATGCACCATGACTTTAGTCAGATCTAGGTGGTTTAGGCTGTGCTGGCCGGAAACCCCGTCCGAGATTATCGGGGACTTCCGGCTCGCACATCGTTCCTGTAGTCGTGATGCAATCCGTTGAGGACTGGAACCGTGATGAGCCTTCCCCGTTTCGGGCAGTCTGGGTGGGACACGTTCCCCTCAGGAATCTTCTGCCGAATGCCCTGGTGGGGTCGTGCGCGATTGAAGTATTCGACGTATTCCTTGATCACTACATGAAGTTGGCTGTCCCCGACAAGCAGGATGTGATCGAGGCATTCTCTCGTGACGCTCTCTAGGAATCGTTCGCAGACAGCGTTGGCCTTTGGAGCATGGTTGGGCATCTTGAGGGCTTCGATGAAGCATACCTCAGCGACTCGAGCGCGTTCGTGGTCGCACTTGCTGCCCCGAACGCGAATCAGAAATCGCAGCGCTCTTCCAAAGAATGTAGCCTAGGGAAGTTGTTTTCCCTGTAGTGATCGAGAACCGCACCACAAGATGCCGTACGGTGGAAGAACCGGGCGAAACGTCATGGGCAAGCGTGTGTCGGTGGGCAATGGTTGGGGAGGGGGCGCGCCCAGGACTGGAACCTTGGACCCCCTGGTCACGAGTCCGGAAGGAAAGGGCCGAGACTCGAATGGATTTGGTCCCCCGTCCTCGTTGCGGCGGATGCACTCGAACGACCAGATTCCGGGCTAATGACTCGGGGGTCTGTGTCCTGCGTGCCTGCACGTGTTCGGTACGCAATCTGCAAGGTCGAGCAGGGAGATGCGATCCTATAATGACTGTCGACGAAAGGGCCTAATCCCGAAAGGAAGGAGGTGACAACATGTTCAGACGCATTCGCCAAAAGGGTCAGGGACTCGTAGAGTATGCGTTGATTCTTGTCCTTGTTGCGGTTGTTGTGATCGTGATCTTGTCCCTGCTCGGCCCGGCCATTGGTAACGTCTTTAGCAATATCGTAAATTCCATCTAGTTCGGTTTCGGAGATGTCTGGTCGTCCGGATGGGCTTCACCGATGGTGGGGCCCATTTGCTTGGCGGGGACCGGTTAACCAGATGTGAACAGTTCTGGCTCAGGGATTCAAACCCGGGCGGGCCCGCTGCATCTGGTGACTGGCACCCGGGCGTAGTTACGGCCGAGACTCGATGTATAGGGCGCCAATGTCTGAGTGGAACCTGCGCTAAGGCGTGAGGTCAGTCCTGTACAAATCAAGGGCCGCATCCTAGCAAGTCTGAGGTGGAAAACCACAGAGGTGAGGAGGCTCGAGCCCGGACAGGCTAGCAGCGCGGGAGAGTACGCCCTCTAGAGTTGAATGGGGGATCTCCAGGCTACCGACCCGACAATCCGAGGTCGGCATGGAATCTGACCCCTTATGGTTAGGAGAGGGACCAACGATCGAGCGGTTACGAGCCCGACGAGCTGGCAAACCACGTATCCACTTTGAATCTGGGGAATTTCGCTGGTGTTTGACGGTCTACAATCCCGTTGAATGAATCAAAACCGAGGCTCAAATGCCTCGGTTTTGCCTTAAGGTAGCGGGGGCTGGACTCGAACCAGCGACCTCCGGGTTATGAGCCCGACGAGCTGCCACTGCTCTACCCCGCAACGATTTATTCTTTCGAAGCGAGTGAATTTTATCTTCCTCAGTCCGTTCCGTCAAGGCATCAAATGCAATGGGATTTGTTGCAAGAATGCGGAGAGACAGGGGGTGATCCCGGCCCGTCCAAGGCTCGGTATTCCACGAAAAAGCTGTGGCCAAACCGATTGGGAGACGGCAAAGGGGCTAGCCAGGGAGTTGGCGGGCCGTCACTCTGGAAGCATTTGCGGCGTGTCTGGATGGGCGGCAGCTATGGTCACCCGTTGACTCCCGGTCTCGGTTGACTCCGGGGGATGCCGCAATGGCGCTCGGACGGTTGGCGCTCGTGATCCAAGCATGCGCTTCTTATCGACTGACGGGAGCCTCTTGGCTCATCAGCCGCAACGCAAGAAGTGCGACCCCGACCCAGCCAATGACGATTGAGAGTCTCTGAAAGAGGCCCGCCCGCCCGTTTGGGTTGGTGGAAGCAGCCAGATCGGCAGCAATGAAGAATAGGGTAACCAGGATCGCGGTCGCAATGGAATAGAAGAGCCAGGCCCGCTAGGCGGAATCTCCGGCGAACCGGCGGGCAAGCACGACGCAGGCTGCAACCAGCGAGGCGAAGGCGATGAGACTCAGGAGTATGTGCGGGAACCCGTGAAGAGTTGTGGTGATTGGCGCTCCCGGTGGGTAACCTGGAAGAGGATCAGGCCTGGACAGTCCGGCGCCGATGGGGCAGAGCCCAAATGCGCCCAGCAGGAGGGGTCCCCAAGTGGAGCTGTTGCCGTCGGGGAGCACTTGTCTGAGCCCGATGGCAACGCAGAGCACGAGCACCCTGCACCATGAAGTTGGTGACTTGCATTAACCCCTGAGGGGGCCCAGGCTGAGCGAGCTGACAAACTGGTGCCAGGTGCTGTAACTGGGGCGCGTGGCCCCTTCGTACTGGCGTTGTGGGCATTGTGCTGTTCTCCATTGAGACGAAGACGCTCTCACGAGCACTCGGAGTTTGCAAGCCTCGCGATACGATCTCATTGGGCGACCCATCTCAGCGCTGACTTTCCCCTATGATTCTGCTTGGGTCGGGTCCCCAAGTACCAAAGCGCCCTCCGAAGGCGGAGGGCGCCATTGGGAATGCGCTCGGCAAAAGGAGCAGACTGGAGCCCCTTCTCACCAATCCCTGGCCTTGCCGTGGACCGGTTGCTGATGTTGGGTCAAACCCCTGCGCAGAAGGCCAGGCCAACCGTCCCGGGGCCGGCGTGCGTTCCGACCACGGGGCTGACAATCGCCATGTAGCTCTCCACAGGGTGAAAGCGGGCCACGGCCTTCTCCAGGATGATGTTGGCCTCTTCTTCGGCCAGGACGTGGATAGCCGAAAGCCGGACAGGGGTCCGCCCGGCAATCCTCTCCTCGATGATGTCGAGCATCCGATCCAGAGCCTTGCCCTTGGCGCGAACCCGCTCGATCGGCTCAACCTGGCCCCCCCGAATTTCCAGGATCGGCTTCAGGTTCAAAGCCGAGCCCAGATAGCGAGCGGCGGCTCCAATCCGTCCACCCCGCTGGAGGAATTCGAGCGTGTCCACCGTAAACGCGACGCCGGTGTGACTGATGGTTTGTCTGGCCACCTCCGCCGCTTCCCTCAAGTTGGCTCCCTTCTCAACCGCACGGGCCGCGGCCAGAATCTGGAAGCCCATGGCCATCGAGGTCGTGGTGGAATCAATCACCTCGATCTTTTCTTTCCCGAGCTCCTCGCTGGCCAAGTCGGCAGAAGCCAAGGTCCCGGAGAGTTTGCTACTGATGAAGATGCCCAGGACCTCGTCCCCTGCGTCGAGGATCGGGCCAAAGATATCCAGCATGGTTTTTGGGGTCACCTGACCGGTGGAGGGCATCAGCTTGGCCGTCTTGAGGCGTCTGTAGAACTCGTCGGGGAGAATGTCCACGCCGTCCAGAAAGGTTTCGTTCCCCCAGATCAGCACTTGCGGAGCTACGCGGATCTTGTATCGGTCGATCAATTCCTTCGGCATGTAGGCGGTGCTGTCGGTGACCAGGACGACTTTAGCCATGGCAAATCGGGGCCTCCGGGGTAAGACTTGTGCCTCTAGGTACAAGAGGTAAAACACTACCTCCCTGTGCCGGATGCGATCCGGGCAGGGTCCGCACGAAGCGGGAAACTTGGTCTTTCGGGGGGAATCATCTTCTCATGGTGCCTCGGAAGGGCCGTTCTGCCAATTCGGATGTTGACCGCTCAGGCACGGAAAGAGTAGAATGACAATGTGGATACAATCCCTCCGACAAGCCGTCTTCTTTTTCGCGGGAAGCAGCACGAAGTGCCAGCTGGAATGACCGTGCGCGATGCCATCCGGCGCCTGGGGCTCCCGCCGGAGGCGATCCTGGCCACACGAAACGGTGAACTCATAACCGATGACGTGATCTTGCGACCGGGGGAGGAAATTCGCCTTGTTGCTGTGATATCGGGCGGGTAATATCGCTGGGGAGGAGGCAAGCCATGGTCATCCCGGATTGGGCAATGCTCGTTCTGGCGTATTTGATGGGCTCCTTTCCGTCCGCATGGATCATGGGACGCCGCCAGGGAGTCAATCTGCGCGCGACAGGAGACGGAAACCTCGGGGCCAAGAACGCCTTCCTGTCGCTCGGCCCCGTGCCCGGTATCCTGGTGGGGGTCGTGGATGCGTTTAAGGGGGCGGCGGCGGTCCACCTGGCCCAGCTGTTTACCCCTGACCCGCTTGTCCCCTACCTGGCGGGACTTGCGGTTGCACTCGGGCATGACTATTCCATATATATCCGCTTTCAGGGCGGACAGGGAATGGCTGCAATCCTGGGGGCTCTGCTGATGGTGCAGCCTTGGGTGACGCTGCTCGGCGTTGCCATCGCGGGGGTGGTCCTGTTGATATCATCAAACTGGGATCTCTCCTGGGTTCTGGGGATGGGATCGCTGGAAGCGGTTGGCCTTTACCTTCACTGGCCCCTGTGGCAAGCCGTGATGGTCGCCCTGATTTTCCTGACGATTGCTGTGAGGAAGGTTGTGGATTCTCCGTTGCGGGCGAGAATCCGTGGGGGGGAAGGATGAAGTGCCGTAAGTGCGGTGAGCGGGCCGTCATGAACATGCGCCAGCACAAGCTGGCGCTTTGCAAAGAGCACTACCTGGAATGGCTCCCCGAGCAGGTGGACCGCGCGATAGAGAAATACGGGATGTTCGGGCGCGAAGCCAAAATCCTGGTCGCTGTGAGCGGCGGTAAGGATTCGCTCTCGCTGTGGGATATCCTCCATCGCCTGGGATACCAGACCGAGGGCCTGTACATCGGGCTAGGCATCGACGGCGGCGTGGACTACTCGGAAACCTCGCGCCGGATGTGCGAGAAGTTTGCCGGCGCGCACGGCGTCACCCTGAGAGTCGAGGGCATTGAGGGATTGTACGGGGCTACGATTCCGGAGGCTGCGACGATCTCTAACCGGGGCCGGGGGAGGGCCTGCTCAGTATGCGGGATGGTCAAGCGCCATGTGATGAATCGGGTGGCACGCGACGGCGGCTTTGATGTCCTCGTGACAGGCCATAACCTCGACGATGAGGTCGCGGTTCTGATGCAGAACACGCTGCATTGGGCGGGGGGGTACCTGGTCCGCCAGGCCCCGGTGCTTCCCGCCTCTCACCCGGGCTTGGCGCGGAAAGCCAAGCCATTTTGCCGCACCTACGAGCGCGAGACCGCCGCCTATGCCCTCCTGCAGGGCATCGAATACATCTATGATGAATGCGTCTATGCGTTCGGATCGACAACCCTGTATTACAAGGACGTCCTCAACGAGATGGAGGCCAAGCGGCCCGGCACCAAGCTGCAGTTCTACCTGTCGTTCCTGGAAGCAAAGGAGGGCGGGCTCTTCGCCCTCCAGCCGGAACCCGAAGCACTGAATGCCTGTGAGAGCTGCGGGCAGCCAACCTCTGCGCCGGGGAAGTGCTCGTTCTGCCGGCTGTGGGACAAAGTGCACGAAGTGAAGGAGGCCGCTCGACCCGGGCAGCCTGAGCCCGGCTGAGTGGCCTGGAGGCGAAAGAGGCGATGTCAACCCAGCCCTTGGATCTGGACGGCCTGACCCTGCTCGGCCGGGATGCCAAGCCGAGCAAGAAACTGGAAACCTTTCCCAACCGCGGTCCGGCTGGCCGCTTCTACACCGTCTCTCTTGCCACTGATGAGTTCACCTGCGTTTGTCCGGCCACCGGCCAGCCGGACTTTGCGCGGATCACGGTGCGCTACGTCCCCGATCAGCGCATCGTCGAATCGAAGTCCCTCAAGCTGTATTTCTGGTCCTACCGCAACGAGGGGGTCTTCCACGAGCATGTGGTCAACCAGATCCTGGACGACCTGCAGGCCGCTCTGGACGCGCACTGGATCGAGGTCGTCGGCTCCTTTCATGTACGGGGGGGGATCGCCATCACGGTAACTGCCTCGGCGGAGAAAACGCCCGGAGCGAGGCCCACTGCTTAGATGGCTTTCCCAGGCATTCGGCAGCCGTCCTTCGTGGGAGGCTTGTCCTGCAGATAGCGGGCAAGCCCCTTCCAACCCCTTTTCTAGCGCAGGTACACTTTGATCTTCACCCAACAGGTTCCGAGCTACCGCTGGTTTCCCGTCGTGATGGCCGCCTTCGTCACCACGCTGATCATTTCCAATATCATTGCGGTCAAGCTGGTGGGGGTTGGTCCGGTCGCGCTGCCGGCCGCGGTGATCCTATTCCCCATCACCTACCTCTTCGGGGACGTGCTCACCGAGGTCTACGGATATGCTCGCGCCCGGCTCGTGATCTGGACCGGGTTCGGCTGCAACCTTCTGGCCGTGATTGCCATCTGGGTTGCTGGGCTCCTGCCCCCGGCCCCGTTTTGGACGGCTTCCCTTTACGGCGGACCCGCGGGGGCGCAGCAGGCATATCAGGCGATTCTGGGGTTCACACCGCGGCTTCTGGCCGCCTCTTTCGCGGCCTACCTAGTGGGAGAGTTTCTCAATTCCTTTGTGCTCGCGAAAATGAAGGTGGCCACGAAAGGGCGCTGGTTGTGGACTCGCACGATCGGCTCGACCCTGGTGGGGGAGGGGGCGGACTCGCTGATTTTCATCACCGCGGCCTACGCGGGAATCCTGCCGACATCGGCCTTGGGCACGACGATCCTGTCCCAATGGCTGGTGAAAAGCGCCTACGAGGCGATCGCAACCCCGCTTACGTACCTCGTGGTCAATGCCCTGAAGCGGGCTGAGGGTGTGGATCATTTCGACCGCGGCACGAACTTCAGCCCAATCGTACTGTAACCGGAGCCGGTCCGAAGAGGTTTCGAGCCCCGGAGTCCAACGGGGGAAACCAGGGCGAGGCGGCAAATATGGCGCTTCGCTTGTTGCCAGGGCGATCCTGCCGAGTCAATCCCTTCTTCATTTGTTCCCACGCGATTGCCGGTGGATTGCGCAAAGCCGATGCGATCCTGGGCAGGTTGCAGGTCACCAGTGCAATCTGCAGATTACGGATGCCGCGACTGCTACCGCGTTGCTCGAGAAGGAAAATGCCGCCAACTAGCTCCCGAGGGAAGGTCGGGACGCAACCAGAAGCCCGAACCAGGGGGGAGTCCGCCCTCAACTAGGTTGGGAAAGGGTAATGGCCTCCTCAGGCGCAGGCATGGACCGAGTGGCTGGGTTGCGGGGTGAGCCGGTGGGGGATGCCCTTGCGCAGAGGAGCCGGCCGTAGCCCCGTAGAGGACTCGGGGATGGCAGAAGCTCTTCGGCGCCGAGGGGGGGTTCTGAATTCCAATGCACTCCCGACGAGGCTGCGCCGGGGCCGGTCACTTCTTGTCGTTGGTCCCCGCCGGGATCCGGTGGGTCGGCCGGTCCGGGTAAAGCTGGGCCCGAAAGAGTAGAGACACCCGCCGTGAATTGGTCATCCTGCGGATCCGCTGAATTCCATCAATGATCGGACATGGCGAATGGCAAACGTGACAATCGTCGGGGCAGGATTGATGGGAACCGCCATGGCTTGGCCGCTTTCGGACAAAGGGCATCATGTTCGCCTGGTGGGTACGCATTTGGACGCGGAAACCATCTCGGGCTGTAAGAAGAATCGCTTTCATCCGCGTCTCAATCGCGAGCTCCCGCGTAATGTGGATTCGTACTACGTCGAGGAAATCGCGGCGGCATTGGAAGAAACCGACCTGATTGTCAGTGGGGTGAACTCATTGGGAGTCCATTGGATCGGCAGGACCCTGGCCCCTCACTTGCGCCCGGAGCAGGTAATTCTTGCGGTCACGAAGGGGTTGGAGGCAACGCCCCAGGGGGACTTGGCGATCCTGCCGGATGTGCTGGCGGGTGAGTTGCCGCCGGAGATTCGGGATCAAGTCCAGTACGCCGCTGTGGGTGGTCCCTGTATCGCCGGTGAACTCGCTGGACGTCGCCAGACTTGTGTCGTCTTTGGATCCCGGGATCAGGATTGTGTTGAGAAACTCGCCCAGGTTTTTCGCACACCCTATTATCACGTCTGGACGACCCAGGATCTTGTCGGATTGGAATATAGCGCTGCGTTGAAGAATGTGTACACGCTAGGCCTGGGGCTGGTCGCCGGCATGTTGGAGAAGACCGGCGGCCCCGATTCCGCGAGCGCATTCATGCACAATGCCGCTGCCGCCGTTTTCGCCCAGGGATGTACCGAAATCGAGCGACTGCTGGGAGTCGTCGGCGCCTCGACGTTCTTCTCGTCGGGCCTGCCTGGGGCAGGGGACTTGTATGTGACCGGCGCCGGCGGACGGACGGTCCGGCTGGGCCAATTGTTGGGGAAAGGGCAGTCGTACGCTGAAGCGCGTCAGATCATGGCAGACGAAACGCTGGAGTCCGTCGAAGCTGTCCGGGCCTTGAGCATCGTGTTGCCGAAGATGGTTCAGCGCAACGGGTTGGAGCCAGACGAGCTGCCGCTGATGCGTGCGCTGATTGATATCGTCATCTACGGCAAGCCGGCCGTGATCCCGTTTGAATCGTTCTTCCGCAACATGCGCACGGCCTGATTTCTCTGCCAAGGATGAGGACTCGGCGAGATGCGGGGATCGCGTCGTGAGGTTGGGCTCAGGCCGGGAAGGGGTTGGCAATTCCCGTCGGAGATTCGGCCGGGGCCGACCAAAGGCCAGGATCGGAATGACGTCCAGCGGGGAAGGTTGGAGCGATCGACGGGTTTGGCACGGGGACTACGGGACGGAGGCAATCGCTGGGCCTGGCGGGATTCGGTTTTCGGAACCCGGGATTTCTTCCCGCCGGTTGCCATAACAGAAGACAAGATGCCTTCGATTTCCCCGATTGGTTCACCGGGCAAATGGTTCAAGGGTAGCTTGCATACCCAAACAACCGAGTCAGACGGGAAGCTCACGCCGGCTGAGAATATGCAGTGGCACACGGAGCATGACTACGATTTTGTCGGGATCACCGATCGCAATGTGGTTACGATCCCGCAGGGCTTCCTGAGCCCGACGCCTCTCCTGGCCATTTTTCCAGCGTTGAAATCTCGGCGCAGCGCGGCACAGTGGACTATCAGGTGATCAGCGTTGGGGTGGATTCACTACCCTCCCGCCGGGCAGGTATCCCCACGAACTGTGCGGCGTGCCGGGCGGCGCCGAGTGAGCGATCCGCTCAATCAGAGCCTCGCTTGGAATCGGCACAGTGGCTGTCACCTGCCCCAGAGCTTCTTGTGACGGAATTCGGTGTTTGAGGCTTCGATCATTCTGCTCGTCACGGGCCTGGTGCAGGCACTGCGCCCAACGGTCGAAAAGAACTTCGCGTCGGGTCACATCCCCTTGGCGCGGCCGTTTTTAAGGCTCTTGGTGCGGCTTGATGAGCCGGACCGGGGCGAAGCCGACTGACCCTTTAGGTCGGCGTCGTTGTTTCCGCGATTCGGGGTTTCCATGGCAAGATGAAAAGGGAGAGGCTGACCAGATGAAACCTGCCAAGGTAATGAAAGCCATGGTGCTCCAAGCTCCGCGCGCACGCCTGGAAAAGGAGGAAATCCCCGTCCCGCGCCCTGGGCGCGGTCAAGTCCTGATTCGGGTCCGGGCCTGCGGCGTTTGCCGGACGGACCTGCACATCATCGAGGGAGAGCTGGCATTCCCCAAGCTGCCCCTCGTCCTCGGCCACGAGATCGTCGGAACCGTGGTTGGGATCGGGGAACAAGTCCAGACTTTGTCCATGGGCGAGCGGGTTGGGGTTCCCTGGCTTGGCTGGACCTGTGGGGAGTGCCGATACTGCCGGAGAGGGCAGGAGAACTTGTGCGAGCGAGCGCGCTTCACCGGATACACCCTTCCGGGAGGCTATGCCGAATACACGCTAGCCGACGCGCGCTACTGCTTCCACCTGCCGAAGGAGTATTCTGACCTTCAAGCCGCGCCGCTCCTGTGCGCAGGCCTGATCGGCTACCGCTCCTACCGCATGGTCGGCGAGGGCGTCGAGCGCCTGGGGATGTACGGGTTTGGCGCCGCGGCGCACATCATCGCACAGATCGCCGTGCACCAGGGCAAGCAGGTCTATGCCTTCACCAGCCCCGGGGACGCCGAAGCCCAACGCTTTGCGAAGGAGCTGGGCGCGGTTTGGGCAGGGGATTCGACCGGCCTGCCGCCAGACGAGCTCGATGCGGCGATCATCTTTGCGCCCGTGGGGCCCCTGGTCCCTGCAGCGCTGAGGGCGACGGCCAAAGGAGGCGTTGTGGTTTGCGGGGGGATCCACATGAGCGACATCCCCTCCTTCCCTTATGACATCCTGTGGGGGGAGAGGGTCGTGCGCTCGGTAGCGAACCTCAGCCGGCGGGACGGGGTGGAACTGCTGGAACTCGCACCCCGGGCGGCGGTGCATACGGAAGTTGAGGTTTTTCCCTTGGAGGAGGCCAATGAGGCGCTCGCGCGGCTGAGGGAGGGGAAGGTGAGGGGGGCGGCGGTTCTCAGCCTGGGTCCAGAGTAACCCTCGCGGCGCACGCCGCAAGCACGCTTAGAGGGCACGAGGACGAACTTGTTCCCGGCCTTGCCTCGCGGGAATCGCCTTTCCTGGTCTTGCCTTTCAGGCTTCTAGCAGCATCTTCATCCCCTCGAGCACCGTTTTCCAATTCTGCGCCGAATGGTTGGCCTCTTCTTGCGTGGAATTGTTGTCCTGGGTGAGCGTTAGCCGGGTGGTGTTGCCTCCAGGGAACAGTTCATGGCGAAGCGTCTTGTAGTTCTCCGGGAGGTCGGGCAGGCCGGAGAGCGAGCTCCAGAAGGTGGACACCAGGAGCCGTCCCGGTTCATTCCGCAGGACTCGGCCCTTGTCCTCGTAAGGCTTTCCCTGCCATAGGCCCCGATAGATTATTGGGCTGCCCACCTTCCAGTCGCTGGTCACGTCTGTCCCGAACAGATACTGCTTGATGAGTATGGGATTGGTAAGCGCTTCCCAGACCCTGGAAGCCGGAGCACGAATCGTAACGGTCACATTTGTGGTCAGGGTATCGGACATGGTTACATCGCCGTGTTCTTCTCGGATGGAATGCACGGATTGAGGCTTTCAAGTGGGACCTGTTGCGGGCTTCGTGGGAGAGGAAGGCGGTGAGGCGGCCCTTTGGCAGCCTCACCGTGAATTCTGCTTCGCCCGCTCTGCTTATTTCTTCATCTTCTGGTCGATCAACCGAACCATCTGTGCCATCTGCTCTGGTGAGGACATCGAGGCGAGTTCTTTGGCGTGAACGCTGCGAGCATGATCCATGGCCTTGCGCTTGACTTCCTCGACCGTGCTTCCACGGATCACCGCGTCGCAATTCATCCCAAGATCTCGGCAAGCCAGTTCAGCCATTCAACCCTCCCTTGCTGAGCGAATAAACGACGGTGGGCCCCTGGCCACAGGCTTTCGGGGCTGTTGCCCTTGGCCCATAATGCGACAATTCTACTCCACTATTCTTTCCCTTGCAACCCCGGGTCTGCTAATCTTGTGAGCCGGATCAGGAGGCTTCTCCCACCGAGGGAAATGTGCGGCGCTCTGGCCGGGAGAAGTAGCAGACGTGGTAAGTTGCTGGCAGGGCATGACCCAATGCGAAGCTGGTACTGCCGAAGGACGGCAGCTCTCTCCCATAATCTGCCAGGAAGCGCCGGGACCCTGCATCAATGCGGTTCGAGGCGGATTCCGAGGCAAAGCCCCCAGAGTCGATCAAGGATGTCTTGCAAGCCTACGGCTGCATTCTTGCGTGAACCCGTCAGCGTGAGGAGGGATTGTCGCCGGCCTGCATCTCAGGTTCTTCAATCCGGGAACGTCACCTGCTAAGCGGCCCGAAACCGACGCCGGCGCAAGACTGCACGCCCTTGACCGGGTACCGGGTTGGACCGGGATCCATTGCCATATCGGCCGGAGGAGAAGAATTCTCGGACGGCGACAAAGCACGTTCCCGCCGGGTTAGTACAATCCGTCCCTCTGGCCAGATCGTGGCCCGGAATCGTGCGACAATCGGGCCCCCCGCGGGCTGGAGCGGGCCGTGGCCGGTCGTGCTAAATGGAGCGGTGGCAAATCTTCAGCACTAAAGGACGTTGGCTCAGGCTTCTGCCGATGTGAAGGCCGCACCAGATCGAGACTGCCGCCACGGAGTAGCGCTTACAGGTGCGAATGGGTTGCCCGCCTGAGAGAATCCAGGCTGCCACGGACACGAAGCCTGCGAAGGCTGTATGGTTGGGGGGGGCGGTGAGGCCGCCCAGTACCAGTGACCGGCGAGCCCGATCCCTCCCCGGCGTTGGAGAGGAGCCGCAGCAAGAAGGAGGCACGAATGAAGTTTGATCGATTCAGCGCGGCGCTACTTATAATGCGCCCTGACACGCCAAGGCTGGATCAGGGGGATGAAGATGCGCTCCAGGATGCGCACCTGGCCTTCCTGGCCGACCTGCATCGTGCCGGGCATCTGCTGGCTGCCGGTCCGTTGCTCGGCCCGCCAGAACGGGAACTCCGTGGCCTTTCCATCCTGGATGTCGATGCGGACCGTGCTCTGGCGCTGACGCAGCAGGATCCGGCGGTCAAGGCAGGCCGATTCGAGGTCAGAGTGTTCCCCTGGATGGTTCCAGCGGGGGCCATGGCCTTCTCTCCCACACTCTTCCCGCGCTCGATGGAAGAGGCGAACTCCGGATAGGCGGCCCGTTTCCTCATCGGGTCCGCCTGCGGTGCTTCTTCGGCCCGAGCCGGAAGCGACGGGCGCATGACGGCGGGCATTCTCTGCCCTCCGGGGACCGTGGGGCGATGAGCCTCTGGCGGCCTGCATCCTTCACTCCGTCCCGCGATGGGTCGGAATGTTCACTTCACCAAGGGCAAGTGGGTTCCTGCCCTGGAAGACCGTGCTAGGTACCGGTCGTGCATTGCTGGAAAGAATTCGAGAATCGCGGAGGGAAGATCATGATCATCGGGGCTCACAGCATCCTCTACAGCCGCAAAGCCGAGGCAGACCGCGAGTTCCTCTCGCACGTTATCGGATTGCCGAGTGTCGACGTGGGGGGCGGGTGGCTGATCTTCGGGTTGCCGCCCTCGGAAGTGGCTGTCCACCCCTCCCGGCGGAGCGGCCGTCACGAGTTTTACCTGCTCTGCGACAAGATCGAGGATTTCATCCTGGACATGAAGAAGCAAAAGGTTCGATGCAGCCGGGCGCAGCAGCTGACGTGGGGCTACTTGACTCATATCACATTGCCCGGGGGCGGGAAGCTCGGTGTGTACCAGCCGCTCCACAAGAGGCCAAAGTCCCCTAGGACCGGACGTCGAAATCGGAGCAGTAAGTCAGGAAGGAAGTGAGGTCAGGGGAGCGCCAAGGGAAACAGGGAAGACCCTGCTCGTCCTTGCTTGGCAGGCAATTACGTAAGAATCGCAGGAACCGACGACGGCGAGTTCAGCCTGGCCCTATGGCGAGCACCTGCCAGACTTGTCCCCGGGCCGCCTTCCGCGCCTATCCTTCTTCTTCAGCTAGGACGTTCCCTTGGACTTGGCCGAATGGATGGCAGACGGGCTTGCGTTCAGCTGGTCGAGCAAGGCCAGAACCTCTGCGTTCTCCGGGATATCGGACATCGAATGGCCGTAGTGCACGAACCGGGTCATGCCGGATTTGTCCACAATCACCTGAGCCGGCATGCGTCCCAGCTTGAACAAGTTCACTTCCTGACCGTACAACTGCAGGACGCTGGCTTTCGGGTCGGGGAGGCCAACAAAGGGCAGTTGATTCTCCTTCCAGAAGGCCGCGAAGGCTTTGGCATCATCCGGGCCTACAACAATCACCTGGGCCTGCCGGTTTACTAACTCCTGATAGTCCTGGCGCAACTGCGCCATGTGCCGGCGGCAGAACGGTCAGCCAAACCCCCGATTAAACACAAGCAGGACGTTCTGTTTTCCACGGAAGTCTGACAGCTGCACGGTCTGACCCTGATAGTCCTGCAGGGTGAAATTTGGCGCGGGAGTGTCCAATGTGACCAAAGCCATGGTCCACCTCTGTTTCGATTTGCAGCCCAATGCAGCCGAAGCTGCTCCTGAGAAGGGCCGCCGCCAAGGGACAGCTTGCACTTGAAAGGTGCGCGGATTGCCCCGAACACGGCCCAGACGCGGGCCAGCCAAGGCGGCAACCGGCAGGCCCTGGGAGCATCGCCACCGCATGATCCGCATCGCGGCGACCGGCCTTCATTATAAATGCGGTCGCCAGCGAGGGGGGCGGTGCCGCTACCCTGTGCCCGGCTCCATCGGGACCGACCAGCTCGGCCCGACAGATCCTGGAGAACCGCCCCAGGGTTTCCGGAAAGAAGGGCCAGGCTGTCTGAACCGCCCCCTAAGGCAGAGCCCAAGCATCATCGCTCCCTGGTTCTTGGGCCCCCGGCTGGGACTTGACATGCCCAACCCCTTCGCAGGACCTTGTGAGCGGTGGGACAGCCCAACTCCCAACAGGCTGTTGGTTTTGAGACAAAGCAATCCTGTTTCGTAAGGTCGGGCTTTTTGAATGGGTGCCATGCTCGGGGGAGTGGACCTTCGGCCTGGCACCCCGGTTGAGGCAGAGGGGTTTGGTCCGGACCCACTAGCCCACTCCTGCAAGGGCCAGCCTCATCCTCGGACGCAGAGGCGCTATCTTTTCCTACAGGGTGGCCCAATTGGCAAGCCACTGGTGGGCGAGCATGTCGGCCTCCATGTCTTCTCCCGGGTCCTTGTGTTCCCATCCCTTTTGATGCCCGAGCATATGGTGGGCGCACTCGCGCAGGATGATCTCGGTCTGCTTGGTGGGATTGCTCCTGTATTTGGCAAAGAAGTCGGATTCGAATCCGATCACCGATCTCCCGGCCAGAACGGAACCCGGGAGGTAGACCCCTTCCAGGCTGATCCGCAGGAAAAAGCATTCTGCCGCCACCTTGTCCGCGACATCGCGAGGCACGAGGCCCAGCGCCCCGGCCGCGGCGCGACCAACCTCATAGTCGTTCCCGTCCACCATTCCAAGGAGCTCATCATAGCTATAGTGATTCTCGGGCATACCGCCTCCTTGCCCAGGGCCTCCCACGCCGGGTCAGCCGCTGGCCTTCCTACCTCAGAACTGACGGCGGAGATCTACATCGCCGCCAACCCTAAACCCCCGGAGCCTGAAATTGGGCTCAACTGTATTCCCGGCGGGCATGGTTCCTATTCCTCATTACAACCACTATTCTAGATCGTCTCACGCCTCGTAAGATGCTATCACGGAACAGCAACCGATATGCCTAACTATGGGCTATCTTTCACCAAGCGCAAGCCTCAGCTTCACCGGTTTGTCACCATCCCGCGGGGCGAGTGGCCGCCGGGGATCCGTCGCCCTTGCTTCGGCACAAGCAAGGCCGTTAAAGCCTTCACAATCCAAGATTCAAGCGCGCGCCTCCACGATTGCCGTGCCCGGGATCCAGTCCCGTCTTCTTCTGCTTGATGGTCCCAAGTCGGAATCGCCCGAATGGAGAGGCCGGGGGATCGGGCACTTTGCCGACTTGGCCGCTCGGTGTCATAATAGCCAGTGCTGGAGTGACCCCGGATGTTCGCACCGGGGTCGCGTTTCGCTCCAAACAAGGCAACGAGTTTGAGTCATGGCGCGCTGGTCGCGTAGCCCCGCCGGGGCGTGAGCGATCGAGCCCATAGTTTTGGCCGAAGGCCTTCGGATCAAGTCTGGCGTACTCACGCATCCCAGGTGTGTGAGCTTTCCCAAGCGGACAGGGTTGTTGCACGCACCGCTGGCCGAGACACAAGGATGGTCTCAGGTTGGACACGGGCCCGCAGTCATGAAAGGGACCTGCGCCCTCCGCCACTCTCAAGGGCGCTGCCATGTGTGAAGATGCATTCCTCGCAGCTTGACCACACAGCGATCCTTCACCGCGTTGCCCCGATTGGGATACTGCTTCTTTTCATCTTGGCCACCTTTTGGCAGTACAGCCCCGCCCAGGCCCAGGGCCCCTATTTTTCGGCCCAAATGAACAAGAGTTTTTCCCCGATCTCCATTCCGGCCGGGGGGATCTCGACCCTCAGCGTCTCGATCTACAACCCCAACCCGTTCTCTTTGACCCTTTCGGCGGTTCCGCCGGCATGGATTGATACCCTGCCGGCCGGCATGAGCTTCGCCAGTTCCCTCAACGTCACCAACTCCTGCGGCGGAAGCGTGAGCGCGGTGGGCAGCACGCTTTCCCTTTCTGGCGGGACAGTTCCCGCGCAGAGCGGCACGACCCCGGGATCGTGCACGGTGACGGTGGATGTCACCTCTACCACCGCCGGCAATCTGGTCAACACGATCCCGGCCGGCACGCTGAAGGCCACGGATCCCTCCCAAACGATCGAGGTATCCAATTCGACCCCGGCGAGCGCGACCCTGGAGGTCAATGCGGTTCTTCCACCCTCCCTGAGCAAGACCTTTGCGCCAAACACGGTTTGGATCGGCCAGCCCAGCACCTTGACCATCCAGATCACGAACAACGATGGTAACTACCAGCTGACGGGCGTGGCCTTCGCGGATTCCCTGCCAACTGGGCTGCAGGTCGCCTCGCCAGCCGGCGCCAGCAACTCGGGCTGCGGCAGCACGGCCGTCTTTTCCCCGAACCCGGGCGATACCGCCCTGAACTTCAGCGGCGGAATCATTGCGGTTGCCGGATCATGCACCCTCAAGGTCCAGGTGACCTCCAGCACTCCGGGAATCTACACCGACACGATTCCGGCCAATGCCATTCAGACCCATCAGGACGTGACCAACGGCGCGGCGGCTCTGGCAACTCTCAATGTGCAATCGATCGGGGTCACGAAAGCGTTCTCGCCCGTTGCCTTCCAGCAGGGCGGCAGCAGCCAGGTGACCATCACGCTCAGCAACCCCACCCCTTCAGCTTATACCGGGGTCTCCTTCACCGACAGCCTGCCCTCCGGACTGAGCGTAGTGTCCCCTGCGCCCACGACCACCTGCGGCGGAAGCCTCGCAAACACCAGTTCGTCGGTCAGCCTCAGCGGTGGGACCGTCCCGGACGGCTCGGTGTCCACGCCCGGCACCTGTCAGGTGCATTTAAAGATTGCCTCATCCATCCCTGGAACGTACACGGACAGCATCCCGGTCGGCGGGGTGACCACGAGTCAGGGGGCCAGCAACGTGCTTGCGGGGACGGCCAACCTGACCGTGTACGCAACCGGCTTGGGTCTGAGCGGGAGCAAGGGGTTCACTCCGTCCTCGATCCCTGTGGGTGGCATTTCGCGGCTGACCATCACGATCACCGCACCGGCCGACACCCACCTCACGAACCTTTCCCTCACCGATGCCTTGCCTTCCGGGGTTCAGGTGGCAGGAACCCCGAGCCCGGCTACAACGAATTGCGGCAGCTCGCCGCCCCCGACGTTCACTCCTCAGCCGGGTGACACCTCTCTGACCTTCACGGGAGGCGTGGTCGCGCAGGGCGGGACCTGCACCCTGGGGGTCGATGTCACCAGCAGCACGCCGGGAACGGTCACGGACACCATTTCCCCCGTGAACATATCCGATACCGAGGTGCGCGACTTGGCGGGGAACCTCACCGCCAATCTGAATGTCAGCGGCCTCTCGGTCAGCAAGGCGTTCTATCCCCCGGTGGTTGGACCCAACGGGGTCTCCACCCTGACGGTCTCGCTGACCAACACCAATACCAGCCAGCTGGACAGCGTCTCGTTTTCTGACACCCTACCGAGCGGGGTCGCGGTCGCCTCGACACCGAACGTGCGCACGACCTGCCCCAACGCAACCATCACCGCAAATTCCGGAAGCCAATTGATCGGGATGAGCGGGGGGATCCTGCCGGCAGATGTTTCTGGCGTCCCGGGCCTATGCACAGTGAGCGTCGATGTGATCGGGCAGGGGGTACCCGGGGCGTACTGGAACTACATCCCGAGCGGGAATGTCTCCGGGACAATCCACGGCACCTCGCTGTTGGTGTCCAATCCGGACGGGGCGGGGGCCTACCTGACCATCGAATCGGTCCAGATCAATGTGGTCAAGGGCTTTAGCCCCCAGACGGTCTTTGCCGCCTCGGCTTCCACGCTGACCGTCCTGCTGTCCAATCCAAACAACGCGGTCCTCACTGGCATCCAGTTTACGGACCCCATGCTGGGGACAGGCGGCGGGATGATCGTCGCCAATCCGCCCTCTCCCTCCGTGGGGACCTGCGGCGGGACGCTGAGCGCAACCCCAGGGGCCACACTCTTCTCCTTCAGTGGAGGCAGCCTGGCAGCCTACGCGAGCTGCACACTGACGCTCAATATCACCATGACCGTGAGCGCCAACCTGACCAACACCATTGCCGCAGGGGCGGTCAAGTCAGAAAACGGAGCCATCAACAGCGAGGCCACCTCGGCCTCGCTGACCAACCTTCCCGGGGCCTCCGTCACCAAGCTCTTCCTCCAGAACCCGATCTCAGCGGGCTCGGGGAACACCTCGAACTTGCAGATCACGATCCAGAACACAGGGAGCACGGAGCTGGATGGAATGGGAATGACCGACGACTTCCCGTCGGGGATGACCGTGGCCACGGATGTCTCCACCTCTCAGTGCGGGGGCACGGTAACGGGCCCGACGGGGGCCGGCTCGATCACCCTGGCGGGCGGGTCGCTCGCCTCAGGTTCCTCTTGCACGATCCAGGTCGAGGTGACAGCTCCGGTGGCTGGGAGCTACCAGGATTGCATCGCCGCGGGCGCGCTGCAGGACACGGAAGGCGCGACCAACCAGAAGGCCTGCGATACGCTTGTGGTGAATCCGGTCCTGGCTCCGCCGTCCATCGGCAAGGACTTTTCGCCCAACCCGATCGCGGCGGGCGGAACCTCCGTCCTGACGTTTACGATCACGAATCCGAATCCGGACACCGCATTGACCGGGGTCGGTTTTTCAGACGATTTCCCCGCCGGTCTGACGGTCGCCAGCGTGCCCGATATGGCGCAGTGCGGCGGTTCCGTGACCAGTACGCCCGACTCGGCCTCGGTGACCTTGGCGGGAGGGACGATCGGTGCGGGCCAGAGCTGCACGGTCGTTGTCAGTGTGACCGCACCTTCCGGGGGGGCCTACACGAATACGAGCGGCCAAGTCAGCTCAACGAACGGCGGGCCTGGGAACACCGCGACGGACACGCTGGACGTGCTGGGGCCTCCGCAGATCGGAAAGGCCTTCAACCCCAATTCCATATCCGCCGGCGGAACCTCCCTGCTGACATTTACGATTATGAATCCTTCGGCGAATCCGCTCGCCTTGTCGGGGGTTGGCTTCACGGATGAGCTTCCGGCCGGCGTGACGGTTGCCTCGCCGCCTGCCTCGCCACAGTGCGCCGGAACGGTGACCAACACGTCGGACTCAATAACCCTGTCCGGCGGGACGATCGCGGTCAACAGTTCCTGCACGGTTCAGGTGACGGTGACGGCCGCGTTCGGCGGGACCTACGTGAACACAAGCGGCGCGGTTGCCTCCGCCAACGGGGGAACCGGGAATACGGCAACCGACACGCTGTACGTGGCGGGGGCGGGGCTGACGCTCCAGAAGACGATCTCCACCCCGACCTATCAGCACGCCGATGACACGCTCAGCTACACCTACACGCTAACGAACACGGGAGACCGGACTCTCTACGGCCCGTTCGAGGTGCAGGATAACCTGATTGGAGTCTTCGGATGCGGGGCCGCGACCTACCTTGACGTCAACACCCAGACCAGCTGCACTGCAAGCTACACGGTGAAACCGGGGGATGTCGCCGCGGGGTCAGTCCAGAACACGGCGACGGCGACGGGCTGGGGGACCCAGTCACAAACCAGCCCGGTGACATCCAATCCGAGCAGCGCGACGGCCTACCTCGAGGCGCTGACCTTGACCAAGCACACTTCGACGGTGGGCTACCAGACTGCAGGGAATACGATCAGCTACAGCTACACGCTTACGAACACGGGGCCGGTGACTCTCTATTGGCCGTTCTATGTCTCGGACGACCATATCAACAATGAGGCCCAGTTCACGTGCAGCTCGGCCACGATTCTTGCCCCCTACGCCAACATCAGCTGCGATGCTCCGTCGTTGTACACCGTCCTTCCTGGCGATGTGACCAAGGGGTCGGTGACCAACACTGCGACCGCGACGGCCCAGGACGCTCCCGCCGGAGGGCGCACCGTGACCTCCCCGCCCAGCTCCGTGACGGTCTACAAGATCGTCGCCCCGTCCATCCGGAAGGCCTTCTCACCCAACCCGATTGCGGTGGGACAGAGTTCGATCCTGACCTTCACGATCACGGGCCCCTCGACCAACAAAGTTGCGCTCACGGGGGTCGGATTCACGGACGCCTTTCCCGCCGGGCTGATGGTCACCACCGCGCCCAGTTCCCTGCAGTGCGGCGGGTCGGTCACCAGCACCAGCACTTCGATCACGCTGCATTCTGGGACGGTGGTGCCGGGCGGCACGTGCACGGTAACCGTCAGCGTGACGGCCGGGTCGGGGGGAAGCTACCAGAACACGAGCGGTCCCGTCACCTCGTCGAACGGCGGGACAGGCAACACGGCCAGCGACACGCTGACGGTCGTGGCGCCTCCGACGATCGGCAAGTCCTTCGCGCCGGGCGCGATCGTACTTGGCGGGAAGAGCACCCTGACCTTCGCCCTCACCGCGCCGGCCGGGAATACCGTGCCCTTAGCGGGCGTTACCTTCACCGATGATCTCCCCACTAATCTGGTCGTCTCTACCCCGCCGAGCGGCATCACAGCGGACTGTGGCACCCCAACCTTTTCGCCCGCCGCGGGCGCCACGACCCTTTCTTTCACCAGCGGTACGATCCAGGCGGGTGGCACCTGCACGGTCACGGTAAGTGTCACTGCGCTGGCGGCTGGCACCTACAACAACGCCACCGGAGCGGTGAGGTCTTCGAACGGCGGAACGGGCGCCCCGTCGAATATTGCCACGCTGACGGTCAACCCATCGGCGGACTTGTCGATCACCAAGAACGATGGCCTGACGGGGGTAAACCGCGGCGCAACTGTGACGTATGTCATTGTGGTCCGCAATGCGGGGCCGAGCACTGTGGTCGGAGCCTCGGTCACGGACACCGTGCCGTCCTCGCTGCTGGGCGCCACCTGGACCTGTGTCGCCGATCCCGGCGCGAGCTGCACCTCCAGCGGTTCCGGAAACATTAACGATACGGTGACCATTCCCGTCGGCAAGAAGGTCATTTACCGGCTCACCGCGACTGTCTCAAGTACCGCCGCTACCCTGATCGTCAATACGGCTTCGGTCTTGCCGCCCTCCGGCGTGACCGACTCGAATCTCTCTAACAACAGCGCGACGGACACGGACTATCTTAACCGCTCGCCCAACGCCTGTGAGATCAGCGGGATTGTCTTTTACGACGCCAACACCAACGGGGTGTTCGACAGCGGTGACGCGGTCCTTTCGGGCGTGACCATCACGCTCTTGGATCAATACGGCCATGTACTGACGGCTACAGCGACGGGCTCCGGCGGCAACTACAGCTTCGATAACCTGCTGCCCGGCACGTATACAGTGGTGCAGACCAATCCGGCGGGCTATCCTATCAATACAACCCTGGACCACGTCAGCGTCGTTCTCGCTCCGGGGACCAGCGCCGTGGTAGACTTCGGCGACCAGAAGAGCACGGGGGCGGCAATCAGCGACCCGGCGGTGACCAAGTATGCCAGCCCCACCGTCGCCCGAATTGGCGACACGGTGACCTACACCATTACCGTGGGAAACAATGGGGCCACGGACGCGAGCAACGTGAATCTCTCCGACACCCTGCCGTCTTTCCTGGATGTGGTCAGCATCACCATTTTGCCCAATCCGAGCCTCCCTGTTACGATTGCCGGGAACACCTTTACTATCCAATTTGGCACGGTGACACCCACTGACTACTACACCGTGATCGTCGTGACCAAAGTCAACGGGTCGGCTCATCCGCCCGGAGGGGTCAACACGGCTTCGATCACCACTACCTCCCCGGGCGACCTGCTCTTCAACGACTCGGCCTCCGCCTATCTGACGATCGTCGCACACCGGGTCCTCCCCGCGACCGGTTTTGCGCCCGGAAGGGTCACCGTTCTGCCTGCCCAGGCGGATGCCGGGCAGAAGGCGAACTCAGGGATGACGATTGAAATCCCGACTCTGGGCCTGAACACGGCGGTGGTCGGTGTCCCCGAGTCAGGCGACAGCTGGGATATCACCTGGCTGGGCAACGATGTGGGCTACTTGGAGGGGACGGCTTTCCCCACCTGGTCCGGCAACAGTGTGCTCACCGGCCATGTCTATGGCGCCAACGGCCTGCCCGGTCCCTTTGTCAATTTGAAGTCCCTGAAATGGGGTGACCAGCTGATCATCCTCTTCGGCGCGCAGCGGTATATTTATGAGGTCCAGACCAACAAGGTCGTCGCGCCGGACGACACGTCCGCCTTCGGGCACAAGGATTTGCCCTGGCTGACCTTGGTTACGTGCAAGGACTACAACCCGCTGACCAATACGTACGCTCATCGGGTGGCTGTGGGTGCTGTGTTGGTCAAGATCGAATCGGATCCGGCCACGGCCTCGCCAGGGGCGGCGCTGCCCGGGCCTTGAAGGTAACCTTGCAGTCCGTCTGAAAACTGACGCCCGAATATGGCATGGCGTGAAGGGCGCGGTTTCCCCCAGAAGCGCAGAGGCATGAGGTAAGAGGACCCTGTGTGCGGGCGCGTTGCAAAGGCGCAGGTGTCCTCGGCGCTTCGGGGCGCCCGAGGTCAGCGGAGAGCGCCTTGTCCTGGCGTTACACCAACCCGGGCCTCATTCTTCGTTTGTTCCCCGTTGAGCGTCTCAGGCCAGGCCAGAGGAGATCCTCGCCTGTTCTTCGCGGAGATTCGCACATCTCTGAAATGTTTCCTGAGGCAGCACTTAAATCAGGAAGCCGGGTTTGAGGATTGGGCTTTCCGGGATATCATAGCGGTTGAAGCAGATTGGATTCCTCTCCCGGCAACCTGGGCTCTCTTCGCCAATCAGTGCTGGGCTTTTCTACGATGGGATCAACAAGCCAGCGATACAAGGCTCCTCCATTCTTGGGATCCGAATCCCGCCTTGCTCACGTCCCCATATCCTCCAGCTCCTTTTTCACGGTAATTTCCTTTCGCGGGGAGGAGGTGATGCCAAGCCCCCAGGTGCTATTGCGCCAGTCCAGGCGCTACCGGTCGGGCCCGCGGCCGAACATCACCAAGAAGCTGGAAGAGGCGCAGCGGATTGCCTTGCCTCTTCTGAAGCCGAGGGCGGTTTGGGCCCTCAAGCGGCTGGAGCCGGCGTCTGGCGAAATCCCGATCGGGCTGCCGCAAGAACTGTCCTCGCGGCTGACGCTCCATTTTGGGGTGGTGTGCACTATCGGCGAGGCGCTGGAGAGCTGCTCGCGCGATACTTTTCGCCGCCAGCAGTTTACGCTCGGCTATTTCCTCGACAAGATCGGCACGTTTGCCGTCTCCCTCCTGGCCCAGCAGACCGCGAACCTCTTGTGCAAGGAGCACGGAGCCGTGCGGTGGGCCCCGGGGGATCAGGCCGAGGATCAATCGTTCCAGACCCAGGAGGACCTGTTTCGCTGGGTGCCAGCCGGGCAGATCGCGGTTAGGCTGACGGCGCAACGGGTGATGGTTCCGGTCAAGTCCCTCTCCTTCAATCTCTATGCCGGGCCTGAGTTGCACGGCGTGGAATGCCTGATTGCCTGCAGTCACTGCGTGTGGGACGGAGCGTGTGACAAACAACGTGAGGCCACGCGCCTAGAAGGACGCTAGCGGCCATGGAAGGGGATCGGCGGGAAGAAAGTGATCTTCCCGGGAGGTTCCTCAGCCTCCTGGAACAGGCCGGTGTTGGACGCCGGGAGCTCCGGCGTAAGGGAGAAATGCTTTTCTGGCAGGGGGATCCGGTGGATGAGGTCTATGTGGTCTCCTCCGGAGCGGTAAAGATCTTCTCCGTATCCCCGGAAGGCAAGTCCTACACCTTTGGCTTCGCCGGTCCGGGGGACCTTCTGGGCGCGTCCGAATTCCTGCTGGCCAAAGAGTACGATGCGATGGCGGAGGCCAGCGAGGACAGCGACGTGATCGCGATTGCGGCGATCGATTTCCAGAAGCTGGTTTCCCAGAACCCGGTGCTCGCGCAGATGGTGATGCGCAAGCTGGCCCAACGGGTCCAGACCATGACCAGCCAGGTCAAGGAGCTGGGCTTTCTGGACGTCCAGCAGCGCTTGAAGCAACGGCTGAGGGATCTGGCGGAGGAGTATGGGATCCCCGCGGGCAACGGGATCCGCATCGACCTGAATATCACCCACGAGGAGATCGGGGAGCTGGTGGCAGCCAACCGGGCGACGATCACCTCGTACTTGAACGAATTCAAGCGCCGCGGATATCTCTGGAGAGACGGCCGCTCGATGGTCATCATCTCCCCGGAACACATGGAAATCCTGGATCATCTCAACCGGGCGGTGGTCGAGGGAGACGAGGATGAAGTCGCCTCCTGCGCCCAAGAGGCGATCTCGGAGCACGTGGATCCGGTGCGGGCTTTTGACGCGCTGGCCAGCGGGATGCGGGAAATCGACCGCCTGTTCATCCACAAGGAAATGGATGTTTCGGACATTGTCCTTTCCGCCTATGCGATGAAAAGGGGTTTGACCTGCCTGAAGGAGGCCGTGCAGTTTTCGGGAGCCGGCCCGGGGAACCTGGGAACGGTGGTGATTGGAACGGTGTTCGGGGACATCCACGATATCGGCCACACGATGGTGGCCATGCTCCTTACCGCCCGCGGGTTCCATGTCATTGATCTGGGGATCAATGTATCCAAAGAACAATTCATTGCCGCGGCGAAGGAATACCACCCCGATATCCTGGCGATGTCTTCTCTGATGAGCACGACGGCGTTGGAACAGCAGGTGGTCATCGAGGCTCTTAAGGCCGAAGGCTTGAACACGGAGATCATGGTCCTCATCGGTGGCAGCGCGGTCACCCAGAAGTACGGCCAGGAGATTGGGGCGACCGGTTTTGCTCCCAACGCCCAGCGAGCCGTGGAACTGGCGTATCGCCTGATCCGCAAGCAGCGGGAGAAAGATCGGGTGAGACCGCACCGGTCGCAGGCCGCCTGACGAGCGTTGGGACCTCTCTGGAGGGCCCCGCACAGGAGGGCCTCAAAGAGTCTCGCCGGGCCGTGTCGGTCAGGAATCCTGGCGGCCTTGCCAGCCGGACGGGCGCGGTCCTCACCCAATGGGGGAGACTGAGGTTCGGTGGTAACGACAAGGGGACAAGCGAACGCCGCAGACGGCGTGCTCTGCGGCGTTCGCATTCCGGGTCCGGGTTGAAGGCCGATCGGGCAGCAGCGGGCTTCCGAATCGTTTCCCGGGCGCCGCTCACCTCTTGCCTGGCGTCGAGAATGCGGTCGCGGAAAGCGTTCTACCCACCGGCTTCCGGTCGGCCGCCCGGCTGGAGCCTTGCTCCTTCTTCCCGGTAGAACTGCATATAGCGCCGAGACTTGCGATCGCGGCCCAGGAAGATATCGGCGGTCCGCAGGGCAAAACGCAGTTCGGGCTTGGTCGGATCCGTGATGGGTATATTCATGCCCAGCAGCGAGGCGGCGGTCAGGAAGCTGGCATTCAGCAACGAACGGGCCGGCATGCCGAAGCTGACATTGCTCGCTCCGCCGGTGATACTGTTTTGAGGAAATTCCTCGCGCAGGCGCCGGATGGTTTCCAGGACGATCCGCGCCGCCTGGTCGTCCGCCCCCACGGTGAGCACCAGAGGGTCAAAGAGGACGTTTTCTTCCTTGATCCCCGCGCGCACGGCCGCCTCCAAAACCTGATGGGCGACTCTCAGGCGCCCTTCTGCGCTGGAAGGGATTCCTTCGGCGCCCATGCAGAGAGCGATGACTGGAACACCGTGTTCGGCCACGATCGGCAGGTTCTCCGCCAGGATCTTTTTCTCCCCGCCGATCGAGTTGACGAGGGGCCGTCCCGGGCAGATGGCCAGGGCGGCCTCCAGCGCGGTAGGAAGGCGGGTGTCCACCGAGAGCGGAACCCGGACCGCCTCCCCCACCGCGCGTACAACCTCCGGCAGCGCTTTTTCCTCGTCCACCCCCTTGCCGCCGACATTGACGTCCACCACATCCGCCCCGGCTTCGACCTGCCGCCGGGCTTCCCCGGCCGCATACTCCCAATTCCGGTCAAGCAAGGCCTGAAGCAGGCGGCTGCGGCCGCTGGGATTGATGCGTTCGCCAATGATGCGGCTCGGCCCAGAGGGGTCGAGGGTGATCGGATCGCCTGTCCCCTGCAAGTCGGTCGTCATTTCGCCTTCGCCTACTTCTTTTCCCTGGCCTTGGAGATCACCTCCGCTTCCGGCTGTCCTTTCAGCCACTCATCGAACGGCTGAGGGCTGGGCAGCTGGAACTTGACTGAGGACAAATCGGCAGGGATGGGATACTTGCCCAGCGTATGGGTGGCCTGGAGAGCGGTGTGTACATTCAGCGGCGGGGTGTCGGCGGGAACATTGCCAATGAAGAGGACCAAGCGACCATCGCGCCCGAGCAGGTCAATCCACTCGCGGACTTTGGCGACAATTTGATCCGGGGAGCTGTCGCGTGTGAAGCGTCCGTTGAGCGAGGGCATAATGGGCACGGGATGCCCCCCCTTGCCCGCCTGGATGGCATATTCCTTCAGCCAGGCCATGTTCCAATCCTGGGTGCGGCCCATGCCGCCGAACGCGACTTTGAACGGGAAGGTCTTGGCCGCGACCGCCCAGCACTTGAACATGATGGCCTTGTCGAACTTGGCGGGGTCCTCCTCGCAGTAGTCCCCGGCAGCCGTTCCTGCGGCCGCCGTCATCCCCAGCTCCTTCTTGCAGCGCGCACGGAGGCGCTGAGCATAGGGCACGACCCATTCGTCTACCAGTTCGGGGGTGAGATCGGGGAAGGCGGCCCAGGCGTCGGCGCCCGAGGCGTTCTTTACCCCGGCTTTGGCATAGGCCTGCATGAAGGGGAAGAGGACCTGCTCATCGGCCCAATCAAACAACGCCTTGGTGAATCCCTTGTCCCGCTTCATAGCCCGCACCGCCCGGGGATACCCCATAGCCTGGCAGATCAGGCTCCAGTGCGAGCAGAAGAAGCCTCCCGCAAAGGGGCCGGGCGCCTTCTTCAAGAAGAGCTGGCCCGTTTCGATGGCCATTGGGATGCGGCCCTTGGAGGGGTCCAGCGACCCGACCTTGTCCAGATCCGCGGCGGTGGAGATCAGCGGGTGGCTGACGTCCACGGTCGGCATGGCCCGGTCGCTGTAGATCATCTTGGCGCCCAGCGCCTCGACCTCGAAGTTGTAGGCATCGGCGATCACTGTGTCGGAGTCGAACCCGTACCAGCGGTCGACTGCCAGGTGGACATCGACCAGCAGCTCGGCGTCCCAGTAGTACTTGCGGGGTACAACAGGCCGTGCATCATTTCCAGGGTTGAGTTGGCCATGGTTCACGCTCCTACGAGTTTGAGAGCTTGGGACATTGCCGTCAGGGCGTCTTTGCCCCAGGCGTCGGCGCCGATCTCGTCGGCGAATTCCTGGCTGGTGGGCACGCCGCCGACCATGACCTTGAGCTTGGGGCGCAGGCCCTGCTTTTGGAGTTCGGCGATCACGGTTTTCATCTGGAGCATGGTGGTGGACATGTAGGCGCCCAGGCCGAGGATCTTGGGCTGGTGTTCCTTGACGGCGTCGAGGAACTTTTTGAGGGGGACGTCAATGCCCAGGTCGATCACTTCGAAGCCGGCGGAGGAGAGCATGGCGATGACCAGGCTTTTGCCGAGGTCGTGCATATCGCCTTCGACCACGCCGATGACGAACTTACCGCGGGCGCTGCCCTGGGCCTGTTTGAGGCGTGGGGAGAGGGGTTGCATGGCGGCTTTGAAGGCGTCGGCCGCCAGGATGACGTCGGGGAGGAAGTATTCGTTGGCTTTCCAGAGTTCCCCGGCCTTGGTGATGCCGGGCACGACGCCTTTCTGGAGGATGTCCAGAGGTCCAGAGGCGGCAGGCCGGCGCCGAGGGCTTCCTGGACGAGGCGGCCGGCGAGGGCATCTTCTCCTTCGGTCACCGCCTTGCTGATCGAACCGTACTTGTCATTGGCCATTCCAGCCTCCTTTGAACCGGGAAGAACGCTCCAGGGTTGCTGCTGGAGAGATCCTTTGGTGCCCGCGCCCTGTCTTCGCCTCCTGATCCTCAGGCTGGGAGGCGGACGGCGTTGGCAAAATAGCGGTTGAAACGCGGGACGACTGTCAGCTCCAGGTATTCGATCCGCCGGGCCAGGTCTCGAGCCTGGGCCCGGGCCTCGGTCGAGGCCAGCATCAGGCGCGCTCCCGCCCCCGCCGCGTTGCCGACGGCGCGGACCCGCTCCAGGGGGACATCTGGCAGCAGGCCGATCCGGATAGCGCTCCGAGGAGAGAGGTACGAGCCAAAAGCTCCGGCGATCACGACCTCTTCGATCTGGTCCGCCTTCAGGCCCAAATGGTTCAGGAGGATATCCAGCCCCGCCCGGATCGCCCCCTTGGCCAGCAGGATTTGGTCGACATCGCGCTGGGAGATGGTGACATCCCGGTGTCCGTCTTGCCCCCGGGCCAGCGGAAAGACCAGTGTTCCATCCTCCTCCCGTTCCATGCCCGGGGTCTCGGGGTTCATTCGGCCGCGCCCGTTGAGGATTGCGGCCTGATGCAGTTCTGCCAGCGCATCCAGGATCCCCGAACCGCAGATCCCGACCGCCGGACCGTTGCCGATGATGTCACAGTGAACCTGTCGGTCTTCCCCGATGATTACCCGTTCTATGGCTCCCGGCGCCGCCCGCATCCCATGGCGGATATGGGCGCCTTCGAAGGCCGGGCCGGAAGCGGTCGAGCAGGAAACCAGATGGCCTCCGGACTGAAGCGCGATCTCGGTGTTCGTCCCGATGTCGATTCCGACGCGGGTCCGCTCGTCCTTTTCGAAGCCCGCCGCGAGCAAGAAGGCTACATGGTCGGAGCCAACAAAGCCGGCCACCGGGGGCGGCAGGTAGGCATTGGCGCCAGGCGCCCCTTCCAGCCCCAGTTGAGCCGCTTCGAATTCCAGGGGGGAACTCACTGCCGGGACAAAGGGGATCAGGGCCAGTGGCCGCACGGGAAGTCTGGCCAGAAGGTGGTGCATCGCGGAATTGCCCACCAGACAAAAGTCGAGCAGGTCCTCCGGGGCGCGACCCTGGGCGGCGCACAGTTCTGCCGCCGCCGAATTCACGGCGGAGACCACCTCCTGTTGCAGCCGGACCGCATTGTCCGCATCGACCATCACGGCTTCGAGGCGCGACATGACGTCCTCGCCGTGCGCAATCTGCGGGTTCATCACGCCCTTGGCCGCAAGGGTTTGTCCGCGGTTCAGGTCCACCAGGTAGCATGCCAGCTTGGTCGTCCCCACATCCACGGCCAATCCTACCGGCCCGAGATGCGAGGGGGGATAGGCGCCAATGATTTCACTCCCTCTCAGGGCTACGTCGATTTTCCATCCGGACTCGCGCAGTGCCCGGCTGAGCATTCGCAGAGCCGGCGGATTCGCCCAGGAGTCGGCCAGCTGATGTTGCTGAAGCAGGGCCTTGGAAACGCGCGCCAGGTCGGCGGACTGGTCGGAGAGCGAGGGCGCGGAAACAGCCAGAGAGAACTGCCGCACCGCGGGCGCCGGCGCAATCGGAACCTCAAGGCTTTCTGTCTGGATGACTTGATCTTCCGTCAGCGATCCAGGGGGTACAAAGATCGTCGCATCGGAGGAGATAACAGTGCGGCAGGCCAATCTCCAGCGCTCCGCAATCTGTTGCGGGTTCAGGTGCTTTTGCTCCGCCTCGGTCAGGGGGAGCAGTCCACCCCCGTCAACCTGCACCTGGCATTTGCCGCAGACCCCTTTTCCCCCGCATTCCGAGCGCAGGCGGATCCCGGCCCGGCGGATCGCCTCGGAGATGGTCAGCGGCTCCTCACACAGCAAACGAATCCCCACCGGTTCAAGGTTGATCGTGTAGCTCACTAAGTGCACTCTTTCACGAAGCAATCAGGGGCCAATACGTCATCGGTGGATCGCAATCCACGCCTTCTACATAATAAGGCCGTTCCCTTGACGAATCTGTTGCCGAAACGACAATGGGGGAATCCGAGAATTGCGGGGGCAAAACCTGGCTACCCCGCACTTGATTTGGGGTAAGCGCGGGGGTCAAATCTCGGCCGAGGAGGGTCCGGAAAACAGCCCTGCCTTGCCCCAGGGACAGGGAGGGCGCGGCAGGCCGCCGCGCACCACAGGCTGCTCCTGGTCACGGCCGTCTTGACCAAAGGGACCCTCTCGCTCCTGCCCGACGCAGGCGGAGCCGGCAGGATCCCGGTTTGGATCCTTCAGGCCTCCCTATATCCGGTTCTTGACCGCCTTCCAGGACGCGGTGGTGAGAAAGCTCTCGTCCATGTAGGGGATCAGCTGCTCAAGTCGCCTCATGGGTATGGTGAAGGTCAAGCGGTCGGCCGGCACGCACGGACGCGCCGAGACATCGAACAGGCCGAGGACGCACTTCGGGTTCTTCGACTTTGTCTCCTCATAGGGGTAGCCGATGATCGAGGCGCAGCCGGACCCCATCGGCGTAATGACGGCTTGGGGGTCGGCCGAATCGTAGTTGGCCAGGGCGAAGAGGCCGGAGAGGACATCCGGTCGCGCAAAGAAAATGACCGCGAGAGGCGTTTCCCCGTCGGCAAGCTGGTCCCAGCGCTTGAACACCAGGTATTTTCCGGGGGCATCGAATGGGGGATGAGATTCCAGATACGCCCGGACGAGCTCAGGGGACTGTTTGTACCGCTCCCCTTCCATCTCGCCGGGAATCCCGCAGGAGAGAAAGAACTCGAAGTTCGGGCGAAGATTCTTTGAGAACCCGGTATATCGCTTGCCACCGGAGCATCCCTCCGTGTCCCCCTGGTAGACGAACGGGTGGCCTTCTCGGACCCGGCCGAGATTCCCGATCAGGCAGCGGTGCACAGTATCTGACCCCGCTCGGTCCTTATCCGGAACGCGGTCCGTGTAGTAATAGGCAATCGGAAGTTCTGCCTCGCCAAAGTACTTCTTCCACTGGCTTTGAAAGTGGTCTCTGAACTGACTGTCCATAGGTTGGGTTCCCTCCGATCATTAAGTCGTTGGCCTGGGTCCTGGGGGCAGGCACACGGCCGTTGCGGATGCGCCAACCCGGCTATCTAAAGAGGCCAAGAGCTGGCCGTCGCGGCGCGCCCCGTTCAGTAGACGGCTGCCCCCTCAACTTGTACGCGCACGATCACCAGACATTTCGCAACCCGGCTCAGTTCGGCCGATTCAAACTTCCCCTCTGGGTCTGGGTGAACTCCAAAGGATGCGGATGAGGCTGGGAATCGACGCAAGTAGATGGCCAGTGCTTGTGCCAGCGCGAACGCATCTTCCCTGCCGTCCAAGAGGCTCGCTAGGCCGTGTAGGCGGTGTCCGCGCAACAGGATGTCGACCGGCGTACCGCCGCGGAAGTTGCGCCACCAAGTCTTTTGCTCCGGCCTTCCCGGAAGGATGCAGAGAGTCTCTCCGCTCTGGGCGTATTCGACCGGGATGTCGAACCGTTTCCCGCTCTTTCGTCCCCGATACGAAAGAACAAGCAGAGACTGGCTCAGCAGGGGATGAAGCGGGGAGCTTAGGATCAGCCCTACCAAGGGGTTGCCGAAATGGTTCATGAACCAGAAGGGTGATAGGGCTTTGCGGGAGCCAACGTCAGACGGTTTGTCGGCCATCGGTTGCTCAATCACCTGCAAGCGGCATTGGGGGCGATCCTGCCTGCCCGCATGATACCGGGAATTGCGCCAAGTGGACTGCCGTCCCTTTCTAGCCCGGGAGGTACAAGCAACCCTAGAAGTGGCGATGGCAACTTCCCCAGGATCCGCTCAGGTTGGTCCAGGGGCCCCACGGAGACCAGAATTCCGGCACTACCAGGAAACCTCGGCCCTGTAGGCCTCGCTCGGAGCCCGGAATCCATGAGCCCATCCTCAGTCCGAAAGTACGGTCTTTCCTGAGTTGCCCCGGCGGATTCCGGGGGCATTCCGCTCACGCATCCTATCCCGGTGCCCGTACCGAACTGGGGCCCACTCTTGCAAGGAAAACTCCAGGCGACGCCGGTAACGTTCATCGGCGGGTGTTCTGGCCTCGGGGTCCGCCAGCTGGTTTCAGGAAGTACAGCTCAACGAAGTAGAAGGAGAATGCCAGGATAAAGTTGGTCGCCATCCCGTGCGACTCCCCGTCGTTCTGAAAACCGGAGAGCACAAAGAGCAGGCCCGTGAACGCCGCGAAGACGGTGGTCATGAAGGCAAGCGATCCGAAAAACTGCAGGCTCCGTTCCCCGCTCACCAGGGAGATGCACAGGGAGACCAGCGAGAGGACGACCAAGAGCCCTCCCAGGAGGGCATGAGTCACGGCCAAGGACCCGGCTTGAGAGAGTGCGGCCGAAACGCGCGACAGAGAGAATGCCAACGGGGCGAGTGAAGGAGGGCCCGCAAGGTTGACCGTCATCCCGAACTCAAACTGGACCGCCAGAAGAGCCAGGAGCACCGGGACGATCACGCGCAGCGACCGGGATGTTCTCGGAGCCATCCGCCACCACCTCTCAGGCTGATTCCCTTCGCGCCCTCTTGGCCATGCCCCGGGCAATGGATCCAAGGATCCAAGGCCGACATTGAAGCAGATTCTAGCAGCGTTTGCAGGCGGTCGTGATGGGGACCAGCCTTTTGCGGCCTGAGGCTGTGGAAGGTTTCTCTCTTGAGGCCGTCGGCTGTTGTTCCCGGTCTTGTAGCGGCCGTGCAATGGAAAAAGAAACCGAATTCGGGCTTGGCCCTGGGCGAAGGGTCTCGAATGCGTCCAGTTGCAGCTTCGGGCACCGTCAAGCCAAAGGAGATCCTACCAAAATAAGAGGGCCCCGATAGGACGGACGCCTTGCGTCCTTGGCGGTCCCTTGGAAGGGAATTGACATCCCTTGCCACAGCCTTGATCTGAGGGATCATGTCGGTCATTTCTCTCCTCTGACAGCGGAGAAAGCGGCCATGGGACTGACGAGGCCACTCGGGTCTTGAGCACGGTTGTTGGAATGCCACGTGAGAATTTTCCGCCGCGATTCTGCGGCCCTGGGACTGGGTGCCAATTAGTGCAGGTCTCTGTTGCCTCGGAATCGGGCGGGCGCTGATGGAATGCTCACTTGACAGAGGCCTTGCTTCTTGGGAGGGATGTTCCGGAACAATGTGCGCGACTAGGGAAGGGCAGTTGGGGTTTGAAGTCAGCTTGGGTTAGAGTCCTGCCACAGGAGTTTCCAGGGCGGCAGGCACTCGGTCCACGGACCCTCCACCTGACGGGTCTTGCTGCAGATTTGGCGGCAATACACAGCGCATCAGGAACATGGTCGATCCGGAGTCCTGGCATTTGCGGTGATCGTTTCGAGGATGGGAAGATGATCGCGGCGGCGTTAGCCTATGTGATGGTTCTCGCCTTCTTTGGGATGGAATCCTTCTTGCGCAGGGGCAGCAAGGCCCAATGCCATGCGCCGGGCGTTCGGGACCGAGGCAACTCGCAATTGATCGGCGCTTCCTAATCCTGGGAGTCCTTTTAGCGCCGATCGTCATACTTTCTCTTTGGGCAGACTGCCGCAGGCAGCCATCATCGGTGCGGTGGGGGTGGGCTTGATGGTTCTGGGCCTGGCCATCCGCTTGTGCTCGATGAATACCTTGGGCGTGTTCTACACGCGCAGCCTCAGGGTTTCTGAGGGGCAGGCCATCGTGGAAAGCGGGCCCTATCGCTGGATCAGGCATCCGGGCTATCTGGGTTCGCTGCTGGTATGGCTCGGCCTTCCGATCTCCCTGGCGAACTGGATGGCCGCGGGTGGGGTCCTGGTGCTCATGGGAGCCGCGTACGCGAGGAGAATCCGGGCCGGGGAAGCGATGCTCGTTGAGGGGTTTGGCTCAGAGTATTGAATACAAGAAACGGATGCGGCGCCCGATTCCGTTCGTTTTCTCGGCGCCGCATCCTGGGGCTGAGACGCCAGACGTGAAGGCCTGCGCCCCGGGCCCGAGCCGGGGATGCGGGTCGCCACGGATGGCAGGGCGACGGGCCTCGGGGTGGCCCCAATCGCGGGCATGCGTTGCCTCCTGCGGCGAGAGCGTCCCTTGGCTGCATTCGGTCGGCCCCTGCCGGGTTTCAGAGTATCGGTATGGGGTCACCGGCTTGGCTCTGGGACGGCCTTCGCGCTGAGGCCAAAACCATAGAGCTCAGCCGCGTTGCGATACATCAGCCTTTCGGCCATCCTTTCCGCCTCGCGGCGGTCCAGGTACCCGTCATCGACCTTCTCGGCCAGTACTTTCGCGACCACATGACGCCAAGCCAAGAGGGCCCCAACAGCCTCTTCCGAGGTCCCCGCATCACTTCCCCAGGCAATCCGGTTCGTGGACCGAGCCACTTCGAGGAATTCGTGCAGCGCCAGAACTGCGCCCGCGGTGCTGAGAATCGGCGCCCAGACCATATCGATGGCAATACTGGAGTAGGTGTGGGCCAGTCCGGCCAGGTCATCGTACCAGGGGTAGCCTGCGTGGAAAAGGACAAAGCGGATCTGGGGATAACGCTGGAGGACCGGCTCAAACTTCAGCGGACTCGAGCCGGCGAGCTTCCCCAGTCCGGTGTGTACCTGGAAGGGCAGCTCCAGCTCGATCGCCAGGCGGCAGAACCAGTTGAACATGAAGTCCTCGTATGCCCTGCGCTCGGCGGCCGTCACCGTCGCGGGTTCCCGAAAGAACACCCGCGCTGCCGCCGACCGGTTTCCCTCGCTGTAGTCGAGTGAACGATCGTACGCGGAGGCGGACTTGAGGGTCACCGCGCCGTTTTCCCGCCATTTCCGGAACATCGCTTGCAGGAAGGCGAGGTAGTCGTCAAAGTCCTCGGTCGGCGCCTGGGGATAGAAGCGAAACGGCGTGTTTCCGTCATGGTCCAGGACCGAAGGGTGAAAGGAGGTGACAAACATGTCGGTGCGAATGGTCGAGGACAGAAGCTCGGGATGCCCGTTGTCACTTCCATAGGACCAGTAGCAGTCCTGAATGGCCCGGCGGTAGCCAGCGACGCTCCGCAGCATCTCCAGATAGGCACCGGGCGCGGCCTGACGGGCTGAAATGGCTCCGGAAACCTCATCCCAGCTTTGAATGGTGATCTCTTGATCTATCCCGTAAATCTTCTGGATCCCCTTTTCGAGCCAGACAAGGAAGGAATTGAGGCGGACGTGTTCCAGGAATTCCTGCCTTGCCAGGGGGTCGGGCGAGGGGAATTCCGGCGACCAAGTGGACGACCCTCGATCCCCCGGCTCAGCCTCTCGCGAAACGCCCGATGGGATTCGGGGGCGCACGATCTTCCCGAGATAGGAATTCTCGAGGAGTCGATCCAGCGTCAGGGTGGACTGGAAATCATCGGGGAGCAGGTGTTCATGGCTCGAGACGACCGGCAATGTCTCGAGGTAGTGGTACAGGGGTGCGTAGCTCGCGCTGGTCATGGCAAGAAACCCTCATAGTCGAGTGGGATCGAGGATCCTGGAGAACGCGACAAGACCGAAAGGGTGCCGCATTGTGGCATCCCCTGCCGGGCGAAAGGAGAACGTCCTTGTTCATCCGTGTTAGGGATACTGCGGGGTGCGCCGGGAAAGGCCTCGATAAAGGGAACACCCGCCGCATCAGCATTCCAATTCAGACCTCGGACGATCCTTTGGGCACATAATCAAAGAACCGCTCGGCGGTTCCGCCCGATACCCATTCTGAGCGCAAACGGGTCTTGCGCTCCGCGCGGCGCAGGGCGGAGAGCAGGGCCCGATTGAGTTCCCGGGCGCTTTCCCCTTGCATCGTCGCCTTGACCAGGAAGCCGTCCTCGGTCCGGGTGATGGATTTCTTGGCCACGAGCTGCTCCAGGGCGCGCTGGATCGCCACATGGTTTTCCGTGCTCACCCGCGCCGTAAAGGCAAATGTTTTCTTGCTCATCACATGCTCCTTCTGGCTTGATGGGTTGCCGCGCCCCGCAGGCGGCTCGTTCCGCCTGCCTGAGAGAAGCCACCTGCAGGCTCTCTTAGGCCGGGTTCGCGGCTCAAGGACTCATCGGGAGTTTCAAGGGCCCGTGTACCTTTCGTGACTCCGGCCTGGCTGTATGTGGGTGATGACCAACTCCGTCAAACGCTTGGCGATGTCCTCCACGATTCTGTCAGGAACCCCATCCGCGGCTTTGGATTGCTGACGCAAGTCGATCTGGTCATTCACGTAGTCGACCACGACCAATCGGTCCTGCTCCGTGAGGGCTATCTCCGTCGAGAATAGATCCAGCTTGCAGAGACGGGCGACTGCGGTCACTGTCTCCCGCAGGACCCCAAGCCCATGGAGGGACTCCTCTTCGGGGGAGAGGGGAGCGTAGATATGGTCGCGCGGGTTCCACCAGCAGGGGTACACGCACCCTGCGCAATAGAGGACCCGGAACCAAGCCGGGCGAACGCCCAGCTCCCGGGGCACAACGCGAGCTTGCAGCAAGTACCTGTCCTGGGGCCATGATCTGCGCGCTTCAAGTACCTGGTCCAGGGAACTGGCGTCCGTGACAACCCCCTCGCCCCCTCCGCCGTGCGCGGGCTTGATAATGAATCTTTCCCCGACCCAATTCAAGTCGATCGCAGGGAGGACCGGCCGCTCCTGATACGAGGGGAGCAGGATGGTGCGGGGGGTTTCCAAGCCCGCCTGGATAAGAAGGGAATGCATGGCCGCTTTGTCCGAGCAGCGAGAGGAGACTTCAGAGGGGTTAATGCGGTAGACATCATGCTCGGCCGCCCATCGAGCTACGGGGACAAAGCGTTCGTCGCCTTCCGAGGCACGGTCCAGGAAAGCCCGGAAGGAAGTTTCTTGAGCATCGAGAGCGCGCGACATATCGGGCAGGTTGTCGGGTGTGACCTGGAGCAACAGGAGCCCGCGTGAGCCACAGGCCTTGCCCAGCCATCCCACGAAATCGGCGTCGTACTCCCAATTCCAAGCCAAGCAGAGATCAAAGACTTTCATTGCGTCCTTGCAGGGGCCGGCTCGGGGAGCCGATACCCGGTCCGGCGACCGTCGCGCGCCCTATACCGCATCCGTCGATTTGCCCCGAGGCGACCAAGGCCGAATCCGCCCGCCCTCATTGGGGAGGGGCTATGCTCGTGCGGCCTCCCGGCCGTAGCCCGCTTCTTCTATTATGATATGTCAAACACCGACTGGCGGTGGTTAGGGTTCGAGTCACAGGGTACCAAGTGGCCCTCAGTGCTCAGTCCTTGGATCCCGGCCGCTGGGCGCAAGGCTTCGGGGACCTGCTCCTGATGTCCCTGAGCCGCCTCTCGACGCCAGGAGCTATTGCGCTCGTGATGGCTGTCGCGCTGGAAGGCTTTCCGAATCCTGCGGGGACCTCATCGGTTCGACGGCCAGGTCGCGTCATGATCGGCCCGTTCCCGGCCCTCAGGGATCCGGCGGCGCCTTCGGAGGGCAGGGGGCGGAAATGCTTTTGTGACCTCTCAGGGGCGAATGGCAGCGTGGCCCTTTTCCGGATCGGATTGGCTGAGCCGGGCAGGTTTTTCCGCGGGAATCCGAAAGAGAACTCTAAACCAGACCTTAATCTCCTGAAGCTATTCTCTCCTTATCATTAATCCCAAGGAAAACCATGAAATCCTTGTCGAAATTCTCCTCTTGGGCTGTCTTGTCCGTCTTGATCGGCTACTGCGCCTGCGGCTGTGGCTCCCACGCGACGGCCACCAGTCAAGCGCCCTTTTTCACTTCCGTCGCCGAAACCGCCGCGGCGCAATTTCCCATCTATGCGACAGCTATTCCTCTGCTGCCAAGCGCCACGCAGACGCTGATGCCGACGAGCACCTATGCTTTCTTTCCCACGCTGACGCCTTATGCAACGTATGCCGTTGAGGCCACATCGAGCGCATGCAATGATTCGGCTTACGTGGCGGATGTGACTTTTCCAGATAACACCGTTCTGGCTGCGGATGCAAGCTTCGACAAGACCTGGTCCATCCAGAACACCGGGACTTGCACGTGGGATGCGAACTACAGCATCACGTTTGTCAGCGGGGACCAGATGAGCGGTGCAACGACAACCATCGGTGACAGCGTGGCGCCCGGGGATACAACCGATATCACGGTGTCAATGGTCTCGCCCAGTTCGGATGGCAGCTACACCGGCTACTGGAGAATGGCGGATGACAACGGCAACCAATTCGGTGAGTCCGTGTATGTGCTTATCCAGGTGTCCTCCAGTGTAACCAGCACGCCGACGATTACGCCCACGCGCAGCGATACATCGGTCGCGACCTCGACGGTTGCTCCAACATCCGCGCAAACGACGACCTATACCCCGGTTCCAGCCGCCACCTCTACCTCAGTCCCTGCGAATACATCCACTTCGGCCCCCACCTCGACCCCCGTCCCCTCGAATACGTCAATGCCGGTTCCTTCAAGTACGTTCACGGCCATCCCGCCCACGGCCACTTCGACTCCCTAGGCGACCACATAAGAAGCGGACGATGCCGCCCGCAGTTCCGACCGTTGCGGCATGATATGCCCAGGGGCCATCGGGGCCCGTGAGGTAAGGGGGCTCTGTTCTCTGCCGTGGAACCATCCCGCTTGGGCCCCCCCACTTGGCAAGGGACGCAAGCCAAAAAGACATTCTTGGCGATCACATCCCTGGGACGCCACAAGTCGCGGCGCGTTGCCAGGCTTACGGCAGGTCAGGCCTCAGCGCTAGGCACGGTGCGAGCGGCTGACTGCTGGCGGAAAGTTTTTTGGTCTTCTATCCGTTCCCTGGACCGCGGGCGCTGAGTTTCCCGGGGAGAATTACTTGGCCGCAGGGGTAGGGGGGTGTCGCCTTGCCTCCGCGGACGGCGCGCCGCTCCGGCAGTCCGCCGAGACGAGCCTGCATTGCGGTCCCTGTCCTGAGGCAGGGCCACCAGCCAAGCCGGCCCAAGGCCACAAGGGTCAGGCCTTGGCAAGAGGTATAGACTGAGATGGAAGTCCATGGGGTTTTCCCTTGGGTCTCAGCGTGGATGACTATCGGCCGACTCGGATTCGGGGACGCACGGACGTAGGGGAGGGAGATCCTGTGAAAGCGGAAGCTGAATTTACGGACTGGCTGCTCGGCGCTTCAACTCCTTCCATCCGCTACCTGACCTTGACCGGCCTGCTCGGCTACTCGTCTGAGGATTTGCGGGCTCGGAGAGCTCGGCAGGACATCTTGAGGCGCGGGCCGGCGGTCGCCATCCTGGGCCGCCAGACCCCAAGCGGATCGTGGAAGAGAGAGCACAGCTTCTACACCCCGAAGTACTTCAGCACTCATTGGAGCATGGTGCTGCTGGCCGAACTCGATGTGAAACCTGGGGATCGGCGCTTTCGCAAGGGTTCCGAATATATGCTGGCGGCAACCCGCGGGATACTCGATCAGCATATGAGCGCCGGGACCACCGACTGGTCCTGCCTGTGGGGCAACCTGCTCCGCTATGCCGTTCCGGCGTGCCGCATTGAGGACCCGCAAGTCGAGCAGGTGGTCCGCCACGTTTGCTACGATCTTGCGCGGGGGCCATGCCGCTGCCGGGCCAACGATGGGCGCGCTTGTGCGTGGGGCGCCCTCCGTGCCCTGTGGGGGCTGGCGGCCGTCCCAAAAGAGAGCCGTACGGAGGAGGTGGAAAGCGCGATTGAGGAAGGGACGGCTTTTCTTCTCGACGCCTTCCGCCTGGAGGAGGCGGACTACCCGACGCCAGAAAAGGGCCGGCCCAGCCCGCTTTGGTTCCGGATGAGCTTTCCCCTCTTCTATCAAGCCGACATCCTGTTCGCCCTGCGTGTCCTGGGCGAGCTGGGGCTCCTTGACCATCCGGGCGCGGCGCCGGCATTGGACTGGGTTGAGCAGCGCCGCGGGAAGGACGGCCGCTGGCACGGCGGCAGCCCCTACCGGCGGCGGACGTATGCCGCGCTGGGCGGCCGGGCGGAAACCGATTGCTGGGTGTCGCTGCATGCGGCCTGGGTCCTGCAACAGGCGGGACGCCTGCCTTCTCCCGTGGCGGAGCCGTGATCCAGACAACGCCGGCAGAGGGGATTCCCTTCGTCTCCGCCGGGCCCTGACCGTCGCGGCCCCAGGTGCGACGCTTGGTCATCCAGCCTTTCACCTGCCAAGTTGTCGAGAGAAGAGGGAATCCGACAAGGTGCTCTGGACGGGCCGGGGAACGCTCCCTGAAGTCCTCAGGGCCTCGACACTCGGCTCGTCCCGCAAAGCCCTGACTTGATTGCCACGCCGAGGAGACCCCGGCTCTGCTCTTCGGAGATTGAAGAGCGGGGCCCGGAGGCCCCGCTCGGATTAAGCAACCTGTCTTTCTGCGATCTGTGCCTCAGGCCTCAGCGCAGGCAGACATACCAGCCGTGAGGCCCCCAGCAGTACCCGCGAGGCGTGGGCGCGGGGGGATGGTAACCGTGATAGCCATAGCCGTAGTGAAAGGGAGGGCGAGAGAAAAAGCCAGTGAAATAGTTGAAGACCGTCCCCGTGCTAATCAACGCCCAGAAGTCGCCTGTGCCGCTGGAACCCAGCCCGAAGCGATACCCCTCCGGGGTGCTCAGCTTCCAGTACCCCTGATATCGGCCGTAGCTCGACGGAGCCACCATGTTGACGTAGAGGGTGACCTCCTGCCCTGGCAGGACGGTCGTCGGCAGGGGGATGGAAGACGGCGCTCCCATCTGAGTGCCGCCGTCAAAGACCAAATAGTAGCTGGTCGTCCAGGTGCAGCTGCCGATGTTCTCCAGGGTCCAAGTCTTGGTGAAGGCGCTGCCCGGCGCGATGTAGGTCCCGTCCGGGATGGTCTCGGTGATGAACTCGGCCAGGTTCCCCACCGTTCCCCAGGTGCAGGTGTAGTAGTAAGGCGCGCTGTAGGGATAGGATGGATAGGTCACGCTTGGCGTCGTGTTAATCAACACCCAGAAGTCGCTTGTTCCGTTAGTGCCTATCCCGAAGTGAACCCCCCACGGAGTGCTCAGCTTCCACCAACCCTGATACGTGCCGTCCGTGCTTGGCGCGACCAGGGGGACCGAGATCGCGATCGACCCACCTGGCGGGACCGTCGCGTTCAGGGCCTGCGAGGATGGCCCGTTCAGGGGGGTGCCGCCGTCAAAGACCAGGGTGTAGTCTGGAGTCCAGGTGCAGGTGCCGACATTCTCCAGGGTCCAGGTCATCGTGAAAGCGGAACCCGCCGCGACGTAAGTCCGGTCGGCCATGGACACCGACAGGATATTGGCCAGGTTCGTCCCCGTGCAAATCGTGGAGGCTGGCGCGGCAGTCGCCGCTGGCACGACAACGGGAACCGGTGTCGGCGTGACCGCGGCGATCTGGGTCTGCAGGGCCTGAATGGTCCCGAGCAAGTCCGGCGTTGGAGAGGAGGGGGCGTCCGGCACCGGAGCCGCGTCCGCAGCACACCCGGCAGTTGCCAGCGACAGGGCCATCAGGGCAAAGACGGCTGTGCGAATAGATGTCTTCATCTTCGGATTCCTCCTTGTACGCCTTTAGCAGTTGCCCGCGGTTCTGAGGGGCAAGAGCAAGGCACGCGGTGCATGCGCGTCGGTTTCCTGTTCCAAGTCATGCTCGGGCGGATCATTCCGCAGCGCGTTTGCGGCGGCCCCGAGCAGGCCATCCGCCTCGATGTTGCTCGCCTCTTCTCTGAATTTTGCCAACAAACGCTTTTGCCGCCGGCTCTGCCCTCCGCAATCAAGCTAACCTGGAAATCCGCCTGGGAAAGACACGCCGGACCCCCTATATCTTAGCACGTCGATGGGAATCTGGTTTGAGCATCTGGGTTGAGAGCCTGGCGCAAGAGCACTTTCTGCTGGACGCAGGCTCAGGGATTGCATGGTTCCCCATCCTTGCCGGTTGGGGCTCCAAAACAATGAGGTGCACGACATCGGAGCGTGACGAAGAAAAGGCATCTCGCTCGATTGGGTCCGCCTAAGGATCCAGCCCAGGTACCCGGCCGGTTCGGCCCTGATCGCTCGCCGGATGACCCTTGCTTGACGCAACAAGCTTACTCCAAATCTCTGAATTGGACATGAACAAGGAGACCATAAAAAGAGATGAATTTGGTGGCATTTCTTTCAAACAGAAGCGACCGTGGGTTGGCCTCGATCCAAGGGTTGTAATGGCCCCGGACGCCGACCTGCTGGCAGCGCTGAATCTCGTGGGGCAGGCGCCCGAAGGGGAAGGGAAGGTCGATCCCAGTTTGCGGCGGCGATTGGAAAGGTGACACAGCCACAAGTCCCGCCTCGATCGCAGGGGGATGGAAATACGCCCAAGAATGGGATCGTGAACCGCTCTGGTTCCTCGAGGGGAGAAAATTCTCCGGCCGGAAACGGGACCCCCAAACCCGAGCACTCGCGATTTCTGCAGGGCGTCGACTGGGAGAGGTGCCGGGAAGGTTCCGCGGTTGGACTGGGCTGCCGAATGCTGCCTCCCCTCGCCTACGATGAATCTCGGGATGGGGCGGGGGGCGGGCCGGTGGTGAGCGGCTCCCGCAGCGGTGCAATTCCGTTGCAGAATAAGAATCGAGGGTGAACCGCTCCCAATTGCGAATACCATGGAGATCGATGCAAGAATGAGTCCCTCAAACGGGAGGCAGCTTTTGCGTGACCGTGGCCGGGATCCGTTGCTCAGTGCCGAACGGGTCCTGAGGGAGAGGAAAGCACGGGCCGCGCCTGGCTAGCCCGCCTAGCCCTGGTCCGTTGGGTGCGCCGCCGCGACACCCATTGACAGCACGGGAGGTGACCGATGCTCACCGGCGTTGGAAAGCTCGCCTACAAATCCTTCCTGGGCCTCCTCTTAGGAGGCATGATGCTCGTGACCACAGCCTCTGTTCCGCAGGTCCAGGCCAGCGTAGTCCAGGGGGCGAAGGCATGCCAGTGCGTTGACTACATCATGAACCGCTTTCACCTGACGGGGCATCCTACGAACGGCAAGAGCATGGCACCGTTGCTGGTCGCCAATGGTTTCAGGCAGGACGGCACGCCCCACGTCGGAGACGTAGCCGTTTTCCAGCCCCGATTTGGCCACGGCATATGGAGCACGGGCCATGTGGCGGTTGTGGTGAAGGTGCAGACCTGGGCCTATGGAAAATCCGACTGGCTGAATACCTTTCGTGGAGCCAATCAAGGCTATGCCCAATCCACCGAGGATGGCTGCACGAACGTCTCGAACATGACGATCCTGTATCCGAAGAGTTGGGGTTCCAACTACATCGCTTACTACGCAAGATAGACTGACTGGCGCGGCCCGCCCTCGCTTCTCCTGCAAAATCGGAGCAGGCGAGCGCCCCCCTGGGAGGGCAGAGATACCGCACCCGGCGCGATCCGCCGGGTGCTTTATTTTTGAAGCGGCCAGATCGACGCTTCCTGCTTCAACCACGGCCCACCTCTCGTTCAGGCGGCCAAAACTCAAGCCCCTGGATGGTCGCTGCATCCGTGATTCATTTGCAAAATCCTGGCGGCGCTCGCGAAGCGGCTCACCCGGTACGCATCAGTACGAGACAAGTCTCCCCGAAGCCACTCATTAGCGAGCAGCCCGAGTCGCCCGGAAATCATGAGCGGTTCCTCGTTTTTGCCATGTGGGAGGGTGCATGGCGCCAGTTTCCTTTAATCGTGGGGACAAGGCAAAACCTGGAACTGGCGGAGAGCCTTGTGGGGACCCTGCCGCCAGCTTCTTGTATTTCGCGCTGACGGGAGCATGAGCGGGCTCTCCGGGCCGCGGCGCTGTGGCGACCTCGTGCGTCAGGAGCCCCGAGGCGATCCTGCAGAGTTGAGTCGCCCGTAGATGGCATGCGTCGCTTTGTATAGCTGAAGAAACTCCGCGTACATGCCGTCGTAAAGCTTCCGGTGGTCCGGGTTCGGCTGGTATTCCTTCTGGATGCGAACCAGGGAAGGGATGTCCTCGAAGCGAATGAATCCCAGGCCAACCCAGGCGATGAACGCGGCCCCTACCGCGTTCGACTGGACGGGATCCCGGACTTGGCGGACGGTGCGGTTGAGCACATCGGCTTGGATCTGGCACCACACATCGGAACTGGCCCCGCCGCCGACCATGTTGATCGCGTCCAGCCGGCGCCCGCAGAATTTCTCTGCGAGCACGAAAATCCAGCGAGTGTTGTATGCCACGCCTTCCAGCATGGCCCGCACGATATCGCTGCGCGTGCTATCCAGCGACAGGTTGTGGATTCCCGCCCGCACCCAAGGGTCGTCCACCGGTGCGCGCTCCCCGTACAGCCAGGGGGTGTAGATGAGACCCCGGCTCCCGGCCGGGACGTCTGCGGCCACCTCGTTGAGGGCGGCGAAGTAGTCGCCGGGTCTTACGGCGCCCAGCAGGCGATCCTTGTGATAGAGAAGGTTGTCCCGCAGAAAGGTGAGGTTCCCCCCGGCCGTCTCCTGGGCCGCCATCAGCAGGAACCGGTCGGGGTTCGCGCAAGGCAGCGAGGCCATGGAGTGAAACAAGTCTGTCTTCATGAACGGCGTATGGACGCCCACCCAGGAGGAGGTGCCGAGGTACAGGTGAGCCTCGTAGTCTCGGGCCGCCCCAGATCCGACCGCCGCGGCCGGAATGTCGAAGGCCCCGGTGACCACTTTGACATCGCGCCCCAGACCCAGTTCGTCAGCCACCTCCGCCTTCAGCGGCCCCAGCACATCAATGCTTCTGCGGATGTTCGGAAGCTTCTCAGCGTCGATCTCCCCCCAGCGGACGAGTTGCGGGTCGTAGTGGATCGAGCCTGGATTGCGGTTGTCCGTCATCCAGGTCCCGACGACCGAATCGGTGGAGGTGAGGAACTGGCCGGTCAGACGCAGGTCGATGTAGTCCAGGACATCCAGGAACTTGTAAGTCTTCGCGTAGACCTCCGGCATTTCGCGCTTGATAAACAGCATATGGCCGAAGCGGTCCTTGCCGGAAAGGGAGGGCGCGCCCCCGGTTAAGCGGAGGTATCTCTGCAGTTTGACTAGCTCGTATCCGGCCACTGCCAGCCCGCTGCCGACCCGGCTCCGAACAAACGCTGCCCCTCGCGCGTCCAGCCAGATATGACAGCGGGTGAGGCAGTTCCCTTCGAGGTCCACAGGGACGGTTCCTTGTCCCTGGGTGGAGGCGCAAACGGCGACTACCGCTTCGGCCGGGACCAAGCGCTTTGCCAGCAGGCGCTTGGCAGATTTCACCACGGCAGTCCACCAATCTTCGGGATCCTGTTCAGCCCCGCCTCCGGGCAGGAGGAATAGCTGGAGGGGTTCCCCCTCCCAGCCCACGACCTCTCCGCGCTCAGAAACCAGGGCTACCTTGGCGCTGGAGGTGCCCAGGTCGATGGCCAGGATGTACTTGCCGACATGATCGGCGATGACGCTCTCCTTTCGTTTTGCGACAACCTTTTTGCTTGAAGCCGCCGGGCGTTTCCGCTGGGCTGTCCGAGTGCGGGTGGTGTTAGGCATTTGATTGACCTCATGGATGGTCGTCGAGGGACCCGCGATTAAAACTACAGCAGGGTGCCAAATGTTGTCAAGTCGCCTAGACGGTGTAAGCAGGCGCCTGCATGATCAATAACCAAAGAAGGCCTTTGCCCAGGGACTCTGTGCGCCAACTTGGAAAGACGGAGACCTGGAAGGGGAGGGGGTGGGATGAGCAGCGTTGGATGAGGGCAATCTGTCGGGACGCGAGGGTTCTCACGGACCTACGCTATTCGAGTCTTAGGCTTTAGGGCTCGGCGGCCAGCCTCAGGTGTCGATTCCGGCCATTGGAGGGCGCAACCCTCTGGTGAAGTGATCCTCAACGCGGTGGGATGGTGATGGGAATATGGAAGACAGGAAAGATCTGGAAGGAACGAGCAAGCGGGGGAGAATGGCGAGCGGGAACTGGGCCAGAAAACAGGGGTGGCCACGGAAGAGCTTGGAGGGGCGGCGAACACGCAGAGCCTCATGGATCTTTTTGCGCCTGTCATCCAGAAGGGGGCCTCTTGACGGCCCCGAACTCCTTGCTCTTTCCTTCGGACCGGGATCATTGCTCCATGACTTGAAGGTCGACCTTCTGTTGCTTAGTGATCAGGACCGCCTGCGACAGACCTTGTTTGTCTCCAGCATGACAGAACCAAGCAAGCCTGTCCTTCACCGAATCGGTGGCGATATCACGAGCAGTGTGCCGGTGTCTGGCTTAGTCCCTTCCACCTTGTGGGTCTGTTCCTCCCCCACCGAAAGCGGCCCCGGCGGAAACTCGACAAGATCCTGTGATGGAGTACGAGATTGCCGCGTGCCTATTTGAAGTAGGCCTTGGTGTAAGGGTGGACGGCGCTTGATCGCAGGATCTCGGCTTGGCTCCACCAACGGTAGTCGCTGTGTTGCTGGCCTAGGTTTTCTCGTGCTAAATCCGGCACGGCCGCCTCATATGCCAGCACAACATAATGGGTGCCGAATCCTGGGACTTCGGCAAAATTCTCATCGTAAAAGTGCTCGAAGACGCCCAAGAAACGTGTTTGCCTGAGGGAGAGCGATGCCCCAAGCTCCATGCGCGCCACGCGTTCAAACGCCTCCTCAATATGCTCTCCTTTGGCAATGCAACCGCCTGGCACAAACCAGGTGTCCTTCGCCGGTTGATTCACTCGGAGTCCGAGCAGGACGTCGTGGTCTTGATTCCTGATGATCAGGTCTATGGAAACGAGAGGGGTGTTTCTCACCACCTCCAGAAGGATAGCTCGATCCATGCTCATTTTCCTCTTTGGGCCTCCAGGTTGTCGGGGGAATGGGTTGCAAGAGTCCGTCTTTCTGGAGGGTGCGGTGGCCGCTCCCTAGGGAGAGACACAGCTCAGGGCGGCGCGTGGGGGTCAAATCCCAGGATAAAGTTCACGGCCGCTGCGCTTTCCCTGTTGAGTCGCCTGCGAATCCTAGCAGGGGGTACGGCTTCGTAGGCCCATGTCGGTTGGATGAGACGCCGCCGTTACCTCAATCCTATCAAAATCTCCTGAGGACGCGTATGCGGAGTACTCTTCCAGTCTTCTGGCCGATCTGGGTCAGTTCCGCGAATGAGTCTCTGGCCGCCGTCTCAGGGCCCGAGGGAGTTCTCTCCGACCCGATCATCCGGTCTCCCAGGTCCCGCTCGCTATCATCGTTCGCCCCAGCTCTGCGAACGCGTCAATGCCTGTGAGTCCTCGGAGGCCGTTGCCCATCCACCTGTCCGGCTGGCCGGGGCGCCAAGACACGCATGCCTGGCGTGCGCCGCCGGAGGCACTTAACGTCGAATCGACTTGTCGTTGCAACATTGGGTCTTCTCAGTCCATTAGCGGTGATGGACAAGGACCTGTGGAAATGATAGAACAGGTGGCGGTCATCTGTCGCCCATGAGCCGGTCCTCGGATGTCCGATCCGGCCTGGGGGATCTGGCCTCCGGGGACGCGGAGAGCGATTTTCGAAGAGGGCACGTGGCGCCCAGAACCCAGGGCGGGTCGTCGTTCTGTCCCGGGGTCGTTGCGCGAGAACCATCAGCGCGGGTTCGTCCGGGGGCTCCCAGGGACTCCGGATCCCTGGTTCGAGAAAACCCCGGTCCTCCGCAGGTTGAGGTGCCAGCAGCGCGCTGCGCGCCGAGCGGAGCCGCTGGGCAAAAGGGGCCCGCACGGGCCAAATTTCTGCCGTTCAGAGAAGAAAAAGTCATGGAGCTTCAGGAGCAAGTCCTCGACGCAAGAGGTTGCAAGACGCGCTATTGGGTGGGCGGCAATCCGGCCGCGGGCCTGGTCGTTTTCACCCACGGCGCCTCGCTGAATCACCACGAATGGGACGCGACTCTGCCGATCGTAGCGGAGCGATACCGGGTTCTGGCTTGGGATGTGCGCGGGCATGGGCTGTCGCGCCCGGCGTCATTTACAATCGCGGACGCGGTCGCAGATCTCCTGGGCATCCTTGACAATCTCCGGGTGGGGCAGGCGACCCTGGTGGGCCACTCGATGGGGGGCAACTTGCACCAGGAGCTGGTGTTCCATCACCCTGAGCGCGTGGCGGCCATGGTTTGCGTGGACTGCACCTGGAACTTCCAAAAGCCGTCTTCTGTGGAAGCCTTTGCCCTGAAGGCGGCGAGGCCGATGCTGAAGATGTATCCGTACAGCCTTCTCGTGAACCAGTCCCTGGCGGCCACGGCGACGGCCCGAGCGTCGCAAGACCGGCTGCGACTTGCGGTGACCCTTCTCAGCAAGGACGAGTTCATCGAAGTCACGATGGCCACGACGCAGTGCCTCCATTACGAGCCGGGCTACCGGATCAACAAGCCGCTGCTGCTGATCGTCGGGGAGAAGGATGCGACAGGCAACATCCGCAAGTCAATGCCCCTCTGGTCCCAGGAGGAGCCCAAGTCGAGGCTGGTCGTGGTCCCCAACGCCAGGCATGCGCCCAACCTGGATGCGCCGGAGTTCTTTCACAAGGAGTTGATGGGGTTCCTGGAGGAGACGGCAAGGGAAGCCTCGAACGCCTGAACCGGGGGCGGCCCGCCAGCTTTTGTGCGGCGGTTGTGGCGGCCGCCGGGTTCAGTTCCTGGGTGGGGAGGGCTCCGGTCCATTGCTGAGCTCCGTTTCCGGACCACCGGCATCGGCTGTGCCGGAAGTTGGGGATGGGGACGACGAGATTCTCGATCGGGGTTTTGTTCTTCCGGGAGTTTCGGAGGGGGGATTCGGGTGAAGGTTGTGGGCTTCGTTTCCGGCGGCTCCACGGATTGCTGCGGTGAAGCCTCGCGATAGAAGAGTGCCTGACTGGATCCCCAGGCGGATGCTTTGTGGAACGCCAAGGAGCCGATTCAAGGGATAGGTCATGACCGGGGTTGCGGCAACCTCACTGCCTGTGGTCGGGTATCAGCGTGAGCCTGTGCCCAACACCTTCTTCCGCCAGTCCGCCGAGGCCACTCGCCTGGGGATTCTTCTCCCGGGACACCGCCACACGGTGGACCGGCCCGAGCTGCATTACGCCGAGCGCGTACTGCTGGAGCGAGGCGCAGATGTTCTTCGGGTCGAGTATGCCTACTGGAAGATCGATTTCATGTCTCGTCCTGAACCCGAGCGGGATGCCTGGCTGCGGGCCGATGTCGAGGCGGCCGGCACCCAGGCTTTGGCAGAGCGCACCTATGGGAGGACCACCTTGGTCGGCAAGTCCCTGGGGACCCTGGCGATGGGTCACTTGCTGGCCCTGGAAGCCTTCCAGAAATCGGTCTGCGTTTGGCTGACCCCTCTCCTGACAGTTCGCTGGCTGGTCGAGCGCATGGAACAGTTGCATCCGCAGTCCCTGATTGTGGTCGGAACAGCGGACCCGTTCTACGATCCAGCGATCCAAGATCATCTTCAGGCGGTCACGGGCGGCCGGGTTCTTGTGCTCCCGGGGGCAGATCACAGTCTCGAGGTCCCCGAAAGCGTTCCGGCGCCTCTCTTGGCCCTCGGGCAGATCGTCTCGGCCATGGAGCAGTTCATCGCCTGAGGGCGTATCTTGGTGACGGGCCATGCGGGCGAGCCTGGCCCAACGGAGGGGAGGCCTCTCCGGCGGCGCTCCGTTTCGGCTGGGTACGCAGGCTTCCGCCTGGGTCGGCTTCCTCGGGATGGGGCGGGTCGTGGGGCGGGGCGGATAGGACGATTCCCGATGCGCAAAGCCCCACCCGGTTTGGAAAGAATCCTGTAGGTCTTGTAACCGTGCCGGGGATCTTCAGCGGAGGCAGGGACGAGCCGTCTCGAGTACACTAGACCAGTCCCGGCGCATCGAAAGGACCATCATGCCTGCACAACCCTTCCTGCTTGGTGTGAACTACTGGCCTCGCCGCAAAGCGATGTACTGGTGGTCGGATTTTGACTTGGTCGAGGTCCAGAAGGAATTTGACCAGATCCACGAGCTCGGCCTTAAGATGGTGCGCATCTTCCTGCTGTGGGAAGACTGGCAGCCAACCCCCGACCGCGTCGACCCTCAGGCTCTGGACAACCTGGGAAAAGTGTGCGACACGGCCGCGGAGAGAGGGCTCAAACTCAATGTCACTTTCTTCACCGGACATATGAGCGGTCCTTCCTGGGCCCCGGGGTGGCTTCTGCGCAGCGACCTGCCAGTTTCGCCCTGGGTCCGACAGGTAGTCAGCGCCGGCAAGCCTGTGGAAGGCGGTTATCTCAATCCTTTTGAGGACCCGGCGGCGATCGGTGCGGCTGAGCTGCAGCTCCGAACGGTGGTCTCTCGGTATAAGGATCATCCGGCGCTCGGTCTGTGGGACCTGGGGAATGAGCCCGACCTGTTTGCCCGGCCGGCGACGGCAGAGGCAGGGCGGGCCTGGGTCCGGCGCATGACCGATCTGATCCACGAGATCGATCCCGTCCATCCGGTGACCTGCGGGCTGCATGAGGCAAGCCTGCTCCAGGACAACGGCCTGAGGGTGGATGAGGTGTTTGCAGAGGTCGACCAGGCCGTGATGCACGGATACCCCATGTATGCCGACTGGTCCGTCGGCCCGCTGGACCCCGACTTCGTCCCTTTCCTTTGCGCGCTGACCTCCGCATTATGCGGCAAGCCCACGCTGATGCAGGAATTCGGCGGCTGCACGGCGCCGCAGGGACAACCCGCCTCCGCCCTGGAGTGGACCGGCTACGGGCAGCCCCTCCGTCAGTTCATGGCCTCGGAGGAAGGACTGGCGGCTTATGTGGAAGAGGTCCTGCCCAAGCTCGTGGAAGTGGGAGCCTTGGGCGCATTGCTGTGGTGTTATGCGGACTATGATCCAGAACTGTATCAGCGGCCGCCGTGCGAGGAGTCCTGGCACGAGCGTTCCTTTGGACTGGTGCGCCCGGACGGCTCGCTGAAGCCGCACGCGGAAGTCGTGCGGCGGTTCGCGGCCACGAATCCGAGGGTGCAGCCTGCGCGGCGCCAGATCACCCTGACCGTGACGCCCGAGGAGTATTACCGGGACCCGGCAGGGCAAGCGAAGCGGGCCTACCGAAGCTACCTGGACAAGTACGCGTTCACCAGCGGAGAGGCAGAGTAAACTGAAAGCGCGCTCGCCGGGAGAAGGCGGTGGGAGGGTGGGCCAAACCTCGAGAGAGCCTCACGGTTACGACCCGACCGGTGCACGGCCGTGCGCGACGGCGGCTGGGTCCTGACGGGCAAGATCCTAATCCCCGCGGCTTTCGCTCCTTTTTCAAACAGAGTTTGAAGAGTGCCAACAGCATGCGGGGAAGGGAAGTTGACGGCAAACGATGAGGGAGGCCGCTGCCCGGACTGCGGGGCTCGCGTCGTGGAGGGTTGCGGCGCATGTCAGGCCCTGTTCGACCAGCTCTCGGCCTTGGCCTCCAGCGATCCCGGATGGGCTCGCTGGCACGACTTGGCCTTTGATGCCTATTGTCTGCCACCTCCGAGCCGCTACCGCCGGTCGGCGAAGTCCTATGCCGCCCATCTCACGCGCCTTTGCTGCGGTCTGGAGCATGACCGCAGCCCTCAGTTCTACTAGGCCATCCAACGGTGGCTTAACGGGAGGGTGGAGCTCGAGCGGCCCTGTGAGCCGGTCGAGCGAGGAGGCTTCACGGTCGCCGATCTTCTCTCCGCGCCGCATCCCCAGGAAGATGGGCAGAGGGTGAAGGCTTGGGCACAGGCTTTCTGGGCTAACGCTATGGATACCACTAATAAAAAACCATAGGCCAAGCTCAGGTTAGCGGCCTACGGTCCCGTCAGAGTAAGGGACTGATACCCATCAGCTTTCAGTCATTTTGGCAATAAACGCGTGGTACCCGCGAGGATGAAGGCTCTGCGACTTCTCCGTAGCGATCAGGGCATGACGAAACTAATCTTGCGCAGGAGGCAGGTTCCGCCCAGGTTCTTGTCGGAGCAAAGCGTGAGCGTGGCGTCAAAATGATTGCCGCCCGGATTGGAGGGCATGTTCATATTGACGCTGACGGTGCCTGACGCGCCGGGCGCGAGGGATGGCCACGATACAGGGCTCGTGCACCACCCGGCACTGTATTTGACGAAATCGTTGCTGGAACCCGTCGCGTTAATGCTCTGAGTCTTGTCGCGCGCTTCAAATGTGTAGGACTCCCAGGTCAAGGAGCCGGTATTGTTTACGTTGAACACAAGGCAATCGAAGCCTGGTCCGATCCCGAAAATCTGGTATGCGAACGTGAAATCTCCGCTCGGGGTGGGTGTTGGAGGAGGAGTAGCAACTGGCAGAGTCTTTGTATCCCCAGTGACCGTGGCGTACTGGCCATACAGCCAGCAGGTCCCGCCGGCGACGGTGGGATTGTCGATGATCCAGTTGACGCCGTACCCGTCCTGTCCGACAACCTTGGCCGTCTGTCCAACCAATAGCGCCCCCACGACGTCATAAGCTTTTCCGGGGCCAGAGCGACAGTTGGTGTCAGTTGATACGCTCACCATGGGGACAGATGGAGTCGGGGTGAGCGTGGGCGGCGGACTGGCGGGGGCCAGCGGCGTGAATTGCGGCGAGTTCGTCGCTGGGACCAGCGGCGTCGGATTGGGTGCAGGGGACGCACTTCCGCCCCCCTGTACCGCCTGAACCAAGTTACACCCCAGTATACTGGCGAGGAGCACCACGCCGACGAGGAGAGCTCCTCTTCTCCGGACCATCTTGTCCTCCTTTCAAGGGAGAAGACGTGCATCCATCATATACTCGTTCTCACCGCTTGACAATGTTTGGAAGCGATCTCTCGCCCGAAACGATCCTTCTCGGTGAATCGCCGCTGGGTTCCGGCTGGGCACGGATCCAGGCAGCCCTGGACGGTTCGGATCCCCAGGGAAGACCGGGATTGAAGGCGGCAGGAGACTCGGGCGGCATGAAGGAGGAGTGGGACCACGAACGAGATTGAAGACCTCGCCCGGAGGGCAAGAAGAACCCGGAACGGTTTCCTCGACCTCCGGCGGGCAGGCGACGAGGCAGTTGCCCGCCACAAGCCAAAGGAGAGCCTTCTCGTGGCAAAGGGGCTCTTCCGTTCGCCAGCCTATCAGGCGCGCTGCGTCGCGGTCTTTATTCTGGGCCGGCTGGCGGGGCGCTCGAAGGCCAGCCTGACCTTCCTGAGGTCACGGGTGAGCCGGGATCCGGATTGGCGAGTACAGGAGATCCTGGCGAAAGCTTTCGACCAGTACTGCGCGGATCTGGGGTACGAGAATGCCCTTCCGACCATCCGGCAGTGGCTTGGCGACAGCTCCCCCAACGTGCGCCGGGCGGTCACCGAAGGGTTGCGGATCTGGACGGGGCGACCCTTCTTTAGCAATCACCCCCAGGAGGCGATCCGGATGCTGAGCGGGTTGCGCGCCGACCCGAGTGAGTATGTGCGCCGCTCGGTCGGCAACGCGCTGCGGGACATCAGCAAGAAGCACAAGGACCGGGTCGCGGCCGAGCTCAAGTCCTGGGACACCTCCGAAAGCCGCGTCCTGCAAACGTACAAACTCGCGAGCAAGTTCCTGAAAGAGTGACTCAGGTCCCGGAAGATTTCGGGGGGCCGCGTTTCTCGCTGTCGGCAGAAACGCGACTTCTGGTGCTTCGCGCCTGCGGCTGGTTCTGGCGGACCAAGCCAAGGGGCTGGTCTTCCGGTCCCGGGGCGGGTTTGCCCTTCTGGACCCTAGGGCCGGTGGCCTCGCGCAGGGTTAAGGGGCCCGTAGAGCGGGGGTGCCGCTCAGTGACTCCCGGCTTCCAAGCCAGGGGCTGGAGGCCGCGCTGCACCACAAGGGCCTTCTCGAGGAAGGGCTGGGAAAGGCTTGTTTGGTGGAAAGGCCATTTCCAAGAGCAGACACCCCTTCCGACGGAAGCGGGGGTGATGAAAGGCAACCGATGGCCCGGGTCCCCGCTGGGTTGCCGTTCCGCTAGGCCTCAACCCGGCCCTCGCGCTTCTCGATGATCTTCTTGATTTCGTCAAACCGCTCCCGGGTGATGGGGAGAATCTTCACGCAGAGCGCGGAGAGCAGGAACAGCACGCCGGGCCCGATGCCGAAGAAGAGGCGGATCGCCAGGATCGCCGAGCCGGGTTCGGCAGACCACGGACCCTCCACATAACCGAACCAGCCCAGCGCCGCTGTAGCCAGGGCGATCACCAGGCCGGAACAGACCTTGTAGAGCAGCATGGATGTGCCGTAGAAGATCCCCTCCCGGCGGGCACCGCTCGTGAGTTCGTCGATTTCGATGACATCCGGGATGATGGAAAAGGGGATGACCGACGCCGCCGAAAATCCGATGCCCGCCATCACCGCCAGAACGATAACAAAGATCATGGCGCCCGCCGGGACAAATATCGCCACCACCAAGGCCGCGGCGAAATAGACGGCCGCTGTCATATACGCGCCGCGCTTTCCCAGCTTCCCGCTTATCCAAACCCAGAGCGGCACGGCGCAGATGGCCGTCACGAGCGGAATCCCCATGAGGAGAAAGGTGAGGCTTTCCTTAACTCGGACCGCATACTTCAGGTAGAAAATAAACAGCATCTGTATGAGATCCAAGCCGACCATGTTGAAGATGAACATGCCCAGGACGATCCGAAACTCCCGGAGGGAAAGCACCGAGCGCAGCGTCGCAATAAACCCCATGGGCGCGCCGGGACGCTGCGGCACTCGTTCGTGCGTCCCGAAAAAGGTGATGAGCAGCGAGACAATCATGATGCCGCCGAACACGGCGCCCATCACCGGGTAGGAATGGCGATAGTTCGCCGCCCCTCCGTAGAGGGTGTCCACGATGACCGACCCGCCGGCGGCTGCCACCAAGTTTCCGACGATGGCAAGCGCCATGCGGTAGCCCGAGATGCTGGTGCGCTCGTCGTAGTCCTGGGAGAGCTCCGGCATCAGGGCGTTGTACGGGGTCATGGCGAAGGAAAAGGCGGTGTTGTAGATCACCGCGATCACGACATAATAGGCGAACAGGAAGGTGGTCGAGCGCCCCGGGGCAATCCACAGGAGCGCGAAAAGCACGCCCATGGGGATAGCGCTGGCGAGGATAAAGGGTCGTCGCTTGCCAAAACGAGTTGTGGTGCGGTCGGAGACGTTGCCCGCAACGAAGTTCATGATTGCGTCCCACGCCCGCGCGATCAGGAACACGATCCCCGCAATCGCCGTCGGCAGCCCCGCGACGTTCACCAGAAAGAAGACGAAATAAAACCCGATGGCCGTGTAGGCAATATTGATGGCGAAGTCGCCGAGGCCAAAGGCGATTTTCTCGCGGACGGGTACAACCGATTTCGCGGACATGCCATCTCCTCCTCGCTGTTTCTTGGTCGCAGGCGAGTATATACCCGATCCAAGCAACGTCTCCGAACGGAGGCTCCACCAACAGAATTCGCCGCTTCGCTGGAACGCGGGGAGCACGCGATCCCTTGGACAATATCTGCCGGTGACGCTAAACTTATTTGTCGAGCGGCCGGGGTTGCCGCAGGCATCGCCAAGTCGCTAAGTTGATCCTCCGAGAGGCTTGAGGCATGGATGAGGTTTCCCCCTCCAAGGTCACGATCTCCGATCCCTTTTGGACCCCGCGCCTGGTGGCCAATGCCCGGGTCGCCATCTTTCATCAGTGGAAGCAACTGGAAGCCACCCGCTGTATTGATAATTTTCGGATCGCCGCAGGATTGAAGAAGGGCTTTCGGGAAGGCTGGTTCTTCGCCGATTCGGATGCCTATAAATGGCTGGATGCCGCCGCTCGCATCTATTCCGGCTGGCCTTCGGAGGATCTCAAGGCACTCATCGACACGTTCGTCTCCCTCCTGGCGCGGGCGCAGATGGAGGACGGCTACCTCTACACCTACAACCAGATCCATTTCCCCGGCTCGCGCTGGGAAAACCTGATGATTGAGCACGAGCTCTATTGCCATGGCCACCTCATCGAAGCGGCCGTTTCCCACTTTCAAGCCACCAACGATCCCTCCGCCCTGAAAATCGGCCGGAAAGCCGCCGATCTGCTGGTCCGGGACTTCCTGTCAGCGGGAGCGGATAGGACCTCCGGGCACGAAGAGATTGAGATCGCCCTGCTACGCTTGTACCCGGTCACCGGCCATCAGCCCTACCTGGAATTGGCAAAACAATTCCTGGAACGGCGCGGCAGGGTCCGCCCGTTTGCGCCCCTGATCTTCCAGCAAAACTCCCGGGTCGAGAAACGCAGTGCCTTCGTCCGAGAACAGCGCCAGGCTTATCTGGCCCTGAACCCGGCGCAGAGTTCCTTCCAACTTCCTCCTGACAATTACGCCAAGAGGCCAACTTCTGCAAAGATCCGCTCTCTGCTCAGCGCGCTGAACGGGAAGTTCTTCCAGCAACATGCCCCCATCCGCTCCCAGACCGTTCCGGTAGGGCATGCCGTCCGCTTCGGCTATCTTGAGACGGCCATCGCCATGGTCCACCGGATTGCCCCTGACCCGACCCTGCTGCCGGCGCTGGAAAAAGCCTGGGAGCACATGGTCAACCATCGAATGTATGTCACCGGAGGAGTGGGCTCCCTGCCGGAAGTGGAAGGCTTCGGCCGGGATGAGGAGCTGGACCCCGAGGTCGCTTACGCGGAAACGTGCGCCTCCCTGGCGAGCCTTTTCTGGAACTGGGAGATGACGCTGATTCACGCGGAATCCAAGTACAGCGATCTTTTCGAGTGGCAGCTTTATAACGCGGCGGCGGTTGGAATGGGTTTGGGCGGAGACAGCTACCTGTATAACAATCCACTGCTCTGCCGAGGGGGGATCACGCGGCGCTCCTGGTTTCTGGTGCCCTGTTGTCCCTCCAACCTGTCCCGGACCTGGGCCTCCTTGGGAAAATACATCTACTCATTTGATCAAGACGAGCTTTGGATTCACCAGTACATCGGAAACGAAATGAAGATGGTGGCGGCAGCTTGGAAAAATGTCAAGCTGGAATCCAGCTTGCCATGGGAGGGCAGGGTCGGGCTCACAGTCCGCCCGGAGCATCCGGTTGATTTCACACTGCACCTGCGGATCCCCTCCTGGGCAGGAAACACCTCTCTGAAGGTGAATGGATCTCCCCTGGCCGTTTCCGGCTCGAACGATGCCCGTTCCGCTCTCCCGGCCTCGGGGTACGATCCTCATCACTCGCGCTTCTTTTCCATTCCACGCCGCTGGTCCCCCGATGACCGTGTTGATCTGGAATTTGAACTGCCCGTTGTCCTGCGGAAAGCTTCCCCGCGCTTGCGGGGGCACAAGAACAGGGTTGCCCTCTCGAAGGGGCCGCTGGTTTACTGCCTGGAAAGCGTCGATAACCCCGGGATGGATATCTTTCGAACGAGAATTGACCCTGAGACGATCCGCGTCGAGAGCGATCGGAACTTGCTCGGCGGGATCCAGGTCCTGCGAGGGAAAACAAAGGCAGGAGGAAGTTTCACAGCCATCCCCTACCAATTGTGGGCCAACCGGGGCGAGTCGCAGATGGCGGTATGGCTCAACGTGTAGGAAGCCTCCCAGCTTTGGGAAGGCCTTGAGGCGATCGCCCCTTGAATGCGGCTTCAACGGCCCTCTGAACCTTGGGGCCCGGGGATGACCGCCTGTCGGTTGCCTTGCTGAAAGTCGTTGCCTTTGGCCTCCTAGAGAGCAGCGCGGGATCTGCGCACCTTCGCGATCGCATGCCGCAGCACGGTTTTGAGCTTGGCCGGATCGGCACGGCGCGGATCGCCCAAATAGATCTCATGGTGTTTGCCGCCCCGTCCAACCTGATCGCGATAGCCGTTCTCCTCCAGGAAGGTTTGCATCCTCTGCACGCTGGCTGGCTCGTCTGAATACGGGCCGATGTGCATGGTCTGGGCGCAGAGCCCTTCGTGGAAGCGCTTTAGGCGCAGGCGCGAGAAGGCAGGCTGGTCGCCTCTTTTCTTGCGCAGTTGGGCCAGAGCTTCTTCGAACAAGCTGGGCGTGATCAAGTCGGGCTGCAGGACCATCACGGTGTATTTCCAGTTTCCCGGCCGGCGGATGTCGAAGGTCCCGTTCTGTACCCACCACAGGCCTTCCAGCGCCATGACCGGATAGTCGACCGGTTTCTTCTTGCGCAGCTTGACCATGAACTTGAGGGTGTAGGCGGCGCCGTACAGCGCCTGCATGTTCTCCTGGAACCGAGGGGAGGTGCTCGGGCCCTGGCCGAGCTCGATTTCGCCGTCGATCATGAGAAACTGGAACGACGGCACATTTACCACCGCGACCTTCTTCGGGGGAAGGAGATAAAGGTACTTCAACTCCTTGCGCAAGTCGAGCTTTACCATAGCCGTCTCCTTCTTGATGAAGAGGACTTGCCTTTAACTGATTGCGTCGGTTCCGGGACGGGATCGCGGCAGAGGGTGCGATGGGGCTGGGCGGAAACGGCTGCTGGCATCGCCGTCCATCGGTTTGCCGGGAAGGATTCAGCCTTGGTCCTTGTGGCTCAGGGGGCGCGGCCCATTACTGCCCCGCGAACAACGCGCCGCTACGGAGATGGCCTCTTGACCTCAGGACCATCGGTCGCGGTCACCAAGGATTGGTTGATTTCTCCCTGCCCGGCTATCGTTGGCGTGTTGCTGCAAGGAAAGGGGAGCGATGAACGCATTCAAGATCTCTTGCAAAGGAGCTCAAGGTTCCCTCCCCATTCAGCGCAGCGTTCGGTTTCTATCCCCTATCGCGATTCCTAATGAGCACTTGCTGTCCCGAGGGGTTTCTGTGCTTGGAGAATCAGAATGGCAATCGTAGCGATGGACATCAGAACCCCGAAGGCGCCGAAGAAGAACCGTCCGAGAGTGAGATTGGTAATCAGCGCCGTTGGCACGGCAGTGAGCGGATCCGCGGGCACCGGAACTCGCTGGCCCGCACCGAATCCGACCCACAGGCAAATGAGGGATATGGCGCTCAGGAGGACCAAGGAGACCACGAAATCGGTCCAATGGGCCGCTGCGGTGGTGGGTTGGTTGGCCCGTCGAAGAATTGCCCAGGCGCCGACAAGCACCAGCAACCCGCCGGTCAGGACGAGCACCCGGCCCGGAGCATAAATGCTGGATGGATATTAGTGGGGATCAGGCCGAGAGTGATCCCCAGGATGACAGCCCCAATCAGCATTGCCATGACGCCGGCTCAATAGCCCGGTCCACGACCTGAGGAAAAATTCGGTTGAGCCAAGTTTCCCGCCTTCTGCCTTCGATGAGTGGGTTCCCGTCCGATTCGCGCACGAAGAGTGGCCCCCCCTGGCCGCGATCCCGAGGAACCCTGGGGGTCAGCGCATGATTCTAGCCTAAGAAGGTTGGATGCGACAGGGTCCTGTGTTGTCACGTGGGGCCATGAGGCGACAGAGGGATAGGTGCCATCCCCCTGGGGGGCACCGCGCGAGCGCGCCCAACGCTGCGCACGGGGCCTGTCCTGTACGGTAACCTACTGATGCTTTGGCGTTGGAAGGAGTTCCTGATGCACGTGGAACGGTGCCGTGCGGTGTGTCGTTCTGCATTGGGATCCATCTGTTGCGAAGAAGGGACGATGAGGATCGGGACAAAGCGCCCGGATGAGGGGAACATGCCTTGCGCTGGCTGGCGTGCATGGCGCCGCCGCGAAGAGTATACTCTCCCTGGGCTAGTAGGGAAGCGCCTTGACCGCGGCAGAGCGGTAGGTTGGGAAACAGGCCCCTTGTGGGCATCAAGTTGTGAGCGGTGCCTACTCCGGGACAGCAGGCGGGGGATTTCGAGAGAAGCGCGGGTCGGGCTCAGGGGTCGTCGGTCAGGCGGCGGGAAGCCCCGGCGCGCAAAGCTCAATCAACCTCCATTCGATCTCGCAAGCCAAGGAGAAACCCATGACTCAACAACCCGCAAGCTCCGGAATTACCAGTGACGATAAACTGTGGGCCGCAATTGGTTATCCCATTGGTCTTGTTGCGCTGATCATGCTTCTAATCAAGGAGAAGAGGGATCGGCCTTTCATCAGGTTTCATGCGGTTCAGGCTCTTGTCTTGTGGATCGTTTATTTGGTCATCGTGGTAGTTGTTAACATCATCATCTCCATCCTCGCCCATCTGACCATCGGGCTTTGCGGGTTCGCAGGTTGTATTCTTCCGATACTCTGGCTGCTCTTCTTCTGGCCGGCGTACCTTGCCTTCCAGGGGAAGTATTTCGACGTCCCGGTCGTCACCGGTTTCATCCGGGGCCAGCACTGGGTGGCGTGATCACTTGACCCTCCAACCAAGGGCAGAGCTTCCCAGAAGGAAGCTCTTCGCGGAGAGGTTGGGTGCAGGAGATACGCTGCTCGATGGTCTTCAGGGTGCCTGGAGGGGGACAAGGGAATCGACCGAAGTCCGACAAGTCTCTCGGAGGCGAGAACCTTCAAGCGCGAACAGGAACTGGTGAGCTGCAACGGGGTCGGTCTGCATCGGTAGGCCAAGCCCTCAGAACGAGAGCGGAACTTGTTCTCGGGGCACGGCTCTGCCGGGCAAGCTCGCCGCGAGGATCCTGCCGCATCTAAACTTGTGGCCAGTGTTGGTTCAGAATAGTCCTTGCAAGTTCTTCCTTTTCGAAGGGAGACAACCCGGACTCGAATAAGGCATCGCCCTTGATCTGAGCCGTCGCGCCGGTCCGCGCACGCGGTCGCACCTTGCAGGCCTGCGACCCTGCGTCGGGGATGCGGCCGCGACGGTTGTCGTTCAAGGGAGAAGGGGAAACCGGGCTCTTCCGATTCTCCGACTTTGCTCCAGAACAAATGCGGCGCCTTTGATTCTTTTTCCGGGCCGAGCTGACGGAGTCGCAAGGCGGCTCTGGGGTAACGCTATCGACGGCGGAGATGAACCCTGACGGTTGCGACAGGCGGCGCAACGAATCGCGGTCTTGGTGGGGACGCGAAACTCAGGGTCCCTCTGGCCGTCCTGGTCATACTGGCCGCCTTGGCCAGTGGGTACTGGCTGGTTCACCAATTACCGGCCGCTCATCGCTTCTATTCCACTGGTTCAGCCAGGGGGCCCCGTCACAATCCGCCCGAGGACCTCATTGCGCGGCCCGCAGGATCTCCACCGTCCCGCGCCCGCCGTCGACCCGGACCTGGTCCCCGGTGTGCAGGCGCATCGTAGCATCCCCGCAACCGACGACAGCCGGAATCCCCAACTCGCGCGCTACGATGGCGGCGTGCGATAGCGGCGCGCCGACATCGGTCACTACGGCGGCAGCGCGCGGGAAAAGCGGGGTCCAGCCGACATTGGTCAGATTGGTCACCAGGATCTCGCCGGCTTGTAACTGGTCGCCCTCCTCAAAGGTGGCGATCACGCGTGCCCGGCCCTCTACGACGCCGGCCGCGCCAGGGAATCCGGTAATGGCACCACTTGCATGCCTACTACCGCCTAGGGGGTTGAATAGATCGCTGCGTCGCTCAGGATCTGAAGCCCACCGAAACGGGTCAAATCGCCCGCGGATCAGCACCGGGTACGGCGGCAGGGAGCAGTAGCGCTCATACGCAGCGCGTCGGGCCGGGATGTAGACCAGGCAAGCCTGGCTGCCTCCCAACATGTTCAGGATCTCGTCGATTGAGAGGAAGAAGATGTTCTTGCCCTGCCCGGTGAGAGCGCCGGCGCGCTGGACAAAGGCGCGTAGCACCCAGATAGCCCGGACCATCTCGGACCGAGCCGCTTCGCGTTGCCGGGCAATCGCCGCCCAGTGGTCAATCTGGCGGCGGATGGAGGATTCCTTCCGCGGGTAACGCTCATGCGCTCGTTCCCATGCGGCCTTACGTGCGGTTTCCTGGCGGGCGAGCAATGCGGTCACATCCTCTCTTGCCTGGCGCAAGCCGGCGAGCTGTTGGTCGATCCAGTCCGGATCCTCAGCCGGGCGCGGGATGGATACTTCAGCCTCGTGCGGGCTGCGGTGACCGAATTGCCGGGCAAAGGCCGCCCGATCGATTTCGCCTTTGGCCACTTGGGTGAGCCCCAGTAGCGGCCCGAGACTGGCCAGCTGGCCTGAACCGGTGTCGGGCACCGTGAGCAGGGCGTTGGCGTCCTCCTCTCCGACCAGCTTTTGCAGATTGCGCGGGATCGTGAGGATGGCAGCTCCGCCCTGGTTTGCAGTAGCCTGCACCATGTGGCAGCACTCAAGGAAGAACGGTGCGATCTCGGCCTGCCAGAGGGCCGCCAGCTCGGTGGAGCTCTGGGCTACCTGAATCCGCGCCTTGAGGGCCTCACAGCGCGCTGGGGCCTCAGCGAGGAAGGCAGGCAGTCTCTTCAGGTCGGTGCGCATCCGGGAGAATGTGCGGATGGCGAGCGGCAACGCTATGCGTAGCACGTGCCATCGTGACAAGGGGACGATTGGAATCTCCAGACCCTCCGGAAGCCGCCCGAAGCCCGTCTCGATCATCTTGGCGAAGCGCCTTGGGTTTATCCCGAACGCGGCGGCGACGGACGCAGCCATACTCAGGTTATTAAAAAGCCGTCCACCGATATTGCCGTATTGGCTGTATGGGCCGTATGGGCCGAGGGACGGATCCGCATTGTCCAACAGGATCTGGACGAGCGACCAGGTGCAGGGCGTCATGACGTCAGGCACAGCTTCGCCGTAGTTCGCCCTTGTCCAGAGGTAATCGCCGGCCAGGCTGTCATTCCACTCCCCGACCGCCGGATTGTGGCCTCGCCACGTCGTAATCGGGCGGGCCTGCAATAGGGAAAACCGGCCATGGTCGAGAGCCCACTCAATATCCATGGGCTGACCATAGAGTTCCTCCACCTGCGCGCCGATACGGGCCAGCTCGGCGGCCTGTGCCGGGTTGAGCACCGCCTGGCTGCGCCGATCTGCCGGCACCGGTTCCTCGTGCGTGCCGACCGGGGTACGCACGGTCATCGCATCCTTTCTGCTGATTTGCTGTTCCGTGATCTTGCCGTGGACCTTGTCCACGACGACCGTATCGGGCGTAACGTGGCCCCCGACAATGGCCTCACCCAGCCCCCAGGCGGCGTTGATCACTACCCGGTCACGTGCCCCCGTCAACGGATTGGCTGTGAACATGATTCCCGCCGCATCGGCGGGCACGAGCTCCTGGATCACTACCGCCAGGCTCACATCTTGGGGGGCAATGCCGTTCCGTGCCCTGTAGCTAATCGCTCGCGCGGTCCACAGCGAAGCCCAGCAACGTTTGACCGCCTCCACAACCATCGTTTCTCCGTGCACGTTGAGATAGGTATCCAGCTGACCGGCAAACGACATCTCCGGCAGGTCTTCCGCCGTGGCTGAGGAGCGCACCGCAACAGACAGTTCCTCCCCGCCCAGTTCGGAGTAGGAGCGTCCGATCGCCTGGGCAATGTCCTCGGGCATCACCTTCTGAGCAAAGAGCCTGCGGATGTGCAACGATGCCTCGTCGAGCATTTCAGGGCGATCGGGTGAGGCCGCGGATGAGGCCGTCAGAATCTGATCCTGCAATGCATGCAAGGAAACGAATCGGCGATAAGCCCCGGTCGTGACGTAAAAACCCTTCGGCACCGGAAGACCGGCCGCCGAAAGGCGAGCCAGTGAGGCTCCCTTGCCCCCAACCGTCTCGAGGGTGGCTTGCGGATCAGCTAGCGGAAGGGTAAAGATCTGAGGCATCTCCTATCTCCTAACCGTCCTGGGTGGATCGATCCTAAGGCAGAAGACTCTTCGCCCTTGCCCTGCGCCCTCACACGGAAGCTGCCGGGTTCTGGTGCCCACAGACGTCCAATCCTAATCAGACCCTTCGCGGAAAGGGCCGTGGGCAGCCCGATACCCAGAGCGGCACACACGCTCCTCATTATCGCCTCATCTGGGGAACTGCATCGGCTTTGAGGAAGATGCCACCTTGGTTGGAGCCGCCGATGCCTGCAGAGCCCCTTGCGCGTTGGAGGAGTAAGAGCGAGGGAGAGCAGGCCTCGGATCAAGCCGAGAGCGGGCCTAACCGATCTGCCGGGGCCCATCCTAACTTGGCTTCAGGAGTTCCTGCTTCATGGTCTTTTGTGCACAGAGGGGGACGAGGGGTCGAAAAGGCACAAAGCCCGTGGGCCGTCGAGCCAGCCGCTGGAACCTTCACCCCGCCGAGTTCACTCAAGCTATTGAGGGATGGCCAGGCTCCCATTCCCTGGCGTGAAGCGCGGATGTCGGAGGTTGCAGTCCGCGAATGGCAGCCAACCCGCGAACGCGCCGGGGAGGGAACCCCCGGTTCTTCGAGACCGAGCGGGAGGCGTGACGTGACCCTTGAGGATCACTCCTCCGCTCGGGCGGAATGGCCGCGAGCCAGACCCAAAAAGGCAGCCAGGGTGCAGAGGATCATGAGCGACACGATGCTGAAGAACCAGGCCTGCGTGCTTGTCTTCCAGGGCCCAAAGTTCCCGGAGAACACTTGCGGGAGGGCGGAGAAGGACAGCCAGCCCCAGACCATCGTCGCAATCAGCATGACCAGCATGGAAAGCGCGGTGATCATGGCCGGCACGACGGCAAAGCGGTAGATCTTGACCGACAGGACGCGACGCCCAGCCTGGAATGTCTCCTGCTCGACGTCGGTGCGGGAAACCGCTTTCCAGACGGCGAGCGTGCTGGCGATGGCGCCCAGGATGAAGATCAGCATGAGTCCCTCCATCATCAGACGGTTCCCAGGTGGGAAGCTCCCTCGCGGGACTACCGCGTCCACGCCTGGGATTTGGATACGGCTGGTCCCGACCAGGAACACGAACCCGACATAGAGCACGAGGACCAGGAAGGAAAATACGGGCACCAGCAAAAGGCCCAGGTTGCGGCGGCCGGTGCTCATGGCGCGGCGGACGATGGCCAACGCAAGCGGAAGGCCGCCGATCACAACCGCAATAAGCGCAACGGCCGAGCCGACCTGGAGCATTGTCCAGGCGGCGGAGAGAGGAAGGTTCTGCTTCATCAATGGAATCATGGGGCTGTCATCCGCCAGGCCGACTAGGCTCAGGCCGCCGATGATGAACCCGATGTAGGCCGCAAACACGATCAGTATGGTTGTGCGCAGCTTGTTAACCATGTTCATCATTCTCCAGCTGACGTTTTCTCCGTTCAGAAGTTGCAGGTGCGCGTCCAAGGCCCCGAAGAGCACATCCAAGACGTCCAGCGGCGAGTGCAGGCACTGCTCAAGCAAGGCGTCGAATTCGGCCGCGTACCGGTCCCGCCAGCCGCGGGGATACAAGCGGGTTAAGCCAGGGCCTGATTCTTTCTGCGATCACGCTTCGAGCCTCTTGAGACCCAGGGAGACAAATCTTTCCAGGCTGGTCAGGTATTGCCGCAGCGAAGCGGCGCCCTGGGCCGTGAGCCGGTAAGGTCGTCGACGCTCGTCTGCCGGGAGGGCTTCGATCAGACCCAACTGCTCGAGGCGCGAAAGAGCTCCGTAGAGGGTTCCGGGGCCCAGGTGAACGCCGGCTGTCGCCTCGATATCTTCCATCATGACGTAGCCGTGTTTTTGGCCGCCAGCCAGACTGGCCAGGATCAGCATGGCTGGGTCGGAGAACCGTCCGAGTCCGGAGGCATCCATATACTTCGTCTCCTGTTCTACCGCGATGCGATATAGCGCCCAACGGAATAGTAATCCAAGTTCGTCTGGTTGTCAACCCGCCTCTCTTCTTTGCCTGATTCCACGAGCGCTCTTCTGGACCCAGACGAAGAGTCCGGGCCAGGAAATAGAGACTTATTGGTCTCCAAGTATCCTTAGGGGGGGTTAGCGTCTTTGTCAATGGTGTAAATCAGGGTTGTGCCTCAGCATGAATGAACTGTTGTTCAGACGAGCATCACCGAACAGGAGCCAGGCGCAGGGGCATGGGCTCTGCGACGAGGAC